>NZ_CP020952.1 GCF_000172795.2 Rhizobium sp. CIAT894 | reverse complement strand
TCACCTCCCCCCGTTTTGCCGAGCAGGCACTCCAGGCTCTTTCCCGACGTTGACCTGCTTGCCAGGCTCCTCCAGCAGAAACCGGTTCTTTGACCGCAACAGCGCCATCAGCATCGGGCCGAGCGCGAACTCGTTGCGTTCGGCGCGCTGCGTGAGGTCCCTGAGGTAGCCGCCGGCGGAGTTGATGTGCCCTGCCCTCTGCAGGATGCAGGCCATGACAGTGGCGGCGGTCTCCGGTCCCATCACCGAGGCCGCTTCCTCATAGGCCGAAGGGCTGACGCCCAGCATCGAGCGCACGACGACCGCCGCCATCATCAGATCCTGCCAGTTGGCGATATCGCCGCCCGGCCCGTAGTCGGCGATATCAGGGCAGGCGTGGAGGACCATGCCAAGCGGAAAGGGTTTCAATTTCCCGGCATTTGTCCGGACAATGGCCCGCGCCCCCTCCCCGTCCTCGCCAGCCATTCCCGGTTCGCGCCTTTCCAGCCCTGCCCTCGGCTCAGGATCCCGGTTCCCCTCCTGCCCGGCTTCCAAGCCCGGTTCAGATTCAGATGTGGATTCGGGATTCGAATTCTGTATGTGGTGCTCAATCTGGGATTCATTGGTGCTCGCTGTCTGAATTTTTTCTTGTAATTCCAATGCGTTGATGATGCCGAGGCGGATCGTCTCGAGTTCTTCGAGGATCGGCGGGAGGTTTTCGAGCGTTGCCGCCCTCGGGATGCGCTGCAGCAGTGCATGAAGCATCGAAGAGGCATGCTCCCAGTCGCCGGGGATCGCTTCCTCGATGGCCGCGGAAACGAGCTTGGCGATGTCGCGCCGGCAGATGGTCAGCCGCTCCTTCATCACCCGCAACATCTGCCGGTCGGCGGCAATGCGTGCTGCGATCGCTTCGATCTCGCTCGCGCGGGCAAGGAGCGGCGCCAGGCTGAAGCCGTAGGCCTCGTCGATCCCGCCTTCCCTGCCGCGGCGGACATAACGCTTGCCGTTCGGGCTGTCCTTGCGGGAGATGAGGTCGGCTTCGACGAGCCCAGCGAGATGTCGGCGCAAGGTGGCGGCCGCCATGCCGCGTGCTCTCAGCGAAAGCTGCGCATTCGAGGGAAAGACCACTAACGGTTTTTCGCTTGATAGTTCGTCCTCCGGATAAAACGACAGCAGCGCATCGAGTACCGTCAGCGCCCGATCGCTGACGCCGAGACCCGCCCGGGCCTCGCAGACCGATCTGAACAGCTTCCACTTGTTGCGCCGCGTCCCGGCCTCGATCGCTTCGCCGCGCCGCTGTTTCAGCAGCATGCCAAGCGTCATCGGCCGCCGCCCGAAGGGCGTCGTCACAGATTCACTCTCCATTTCCTTCACCTTTGATCAGGCAAAAGAAATCCGCTCACCGAAACGATGCGAGGAGAAAAGTGCTACGGCGTCATTTGTGCGTCTGGAAAGGCGCAGGGGCGCTGCAGGACTCTTGACTGGGATTCGTGAAAATGCGATTCTCTGTCTTGCTTAAGGATAGGAGAAGGGCTTCCACGACTCAGGTCGTTTGGGGGCCTTTTTCTTTTGCGGTTTCAGTCTCCTTGTTTGCTCTCCTCGGCGAGGAATTGCTCATAGAGCGCATCCAGCCTGCCGGAGAGAAATTCCCCGAAGCGGCCGGCATTCCTCGCCTTCATCGAAAGCGAGAACGCCTTGCCGTCATTCTTTATTTCCGCCTGGACCGCCTTATCTAGCGGCTGCCATTTGACCTTTCTTGCTGCGGCCTGCGCTTTTCGCACCGGCCGCGCGCTCTTGTTCAGCGCCGTGTAGAGCGACTCGAAACGCTTGTCGGAAGGCAGCTGATGAAAGCTGTCGTCTTGCAGGACCTGGGCGACACTTGCTGCATTGGCCGATTTGCCGGCGAGCAGCGACAGTTCCACCCAGCGTTCGCGGCCGATGCCGGGTGCAGGGCCGATCGCCTGGACGACCTCCGGCGAGATACGATCCATGACCGAGATCATCTTCGAGATCGACGCCGCATTGGCGGCAAGCGCTGATGAGATGACTTCCCTGTCGTAACCGAGTTCTTCCAGCCGACGGGCAAAGAGCGCGCGTTCGATGAAGGTGAGGTCGGCCCTGGCCGAATTCTCCTGGCCCTGAGCGATCACATGGGTCCGGTCGTCTATTGCCTTGACGACGGCGCGGACATTGCGGCCGAGCTCGCGGGCGGCGCGCAGCCGCCGATGGCCGAAGACGACCTGATAGCGGCCGTCGATCCTGGCGTGGGGGCGCACCAGAATAGGCGTATCCTGGCCGCGCGCACGGATCGCTTCGACCAGCGCGCGGAATTCCTCGTCACCCTCCGTCAGGCGGTCCTTGACGAAGGAGGCCTCGACGACATCGGGATCGAGATCGACCACCGCTTCGCCCTCGAGGAATTTCTCGGCCTGCTTGGCGAGTTCATCCAGCGAGCGGACGAGCGAGCGGCCTGCCCCGCGCATCGGATAATTCGGCGCGTCGGCGTTCTCGTCGGGCATTTCGGCGAGCCCTTCCAGAAGATTCTTTCGTGCCATCGTTTCCTCCGATGTCGGTCAATCATTTGATTCGGCTTGAGGAAAGCGTGAATTTGTCAGCCGACAAGTTCACCGCTCCCATGCTTGATGAATAAGCGCTGCGATCTCAGCGTTGACGGCGTCCATCGCCTCCAGCGCGCGATCATATGTCCCCCGGTTCAGCGAGGCGCGTTCGACCTCATAGAGTGTCTGCTTGGTGATCCCGGCATCCGAGATCGCCGTTGATTTGACCATCTGGTTGCGGAGCATGAACTCATGGAACATCGTCGACATGAAGCCCACCATCTGCGCCTGCGGCACGTCGGTTGGTTCGTAGCGGGTGATGAGATAGCGGTACCAGGAGAGGTTCACTTCGGCGCCGGCGGCGCGGATCGGCTTCAGGATGCCGCCGAGCATGAGCAGGAACTGGCCCATCGACATGACGTCGAGCATCTGCGGATGGATGGTGATCAGCACGCTGGTCGCTGCCGTCAGCGCCGTCAGCGTGAGGTAACCGAGCTGCGGCGGGCAATCGATGACCACGACATCGTAGCGATCGTCGACCTCGGCGAGCGCGCGCGAAATGCGGGTGAAGAAGGTCTTGCCGTCATTGGTCGATTTGTCGGCCATGGCGAGCGGCGTATCGTATTCATATTCCTGCAAGTCGAGATTGGCCGGGACGATATCGAGGCCGGGAAAATTCGTCTTGTGGATGATCTCGGAGAGCGGCTTCTTCTCGCCGTCGTAGCGGATCGCTTCATAGAGCGACGAGGCCTGGTCGAACTCCGGCTGGAAGCCGTGCAGGGATGACAGCGATGCCTGCGGATCGAGATCGACGGCAAGCACGCGGTGGCCGGTCAGCGCCAGATGCTGGGCAAGATGGGCAGCCGTCGTCGTCTTGCCCGAGCCGCCCTTGAAATTGACGATGGCGATGACCTGCAGCTTCTCGTGGCCGCGGCGATGGGGCACATACATGCGGCTCTCGGAGCGGCCATGAGCATCGAGATAGCGCCTGAGTTCCAGCATCTGCTCGGCGGTATAGGAACGGCGCCCGGAGGGCGAGGTCTGTGGGCAGGGGCCTTTGCCTTCGAGATGCAGTTTCTTCAGCGTGCTTTGCGAGGCGCCGACATAGGTCGCAACTTCTGCCAGGGAGAAGCTGCGCAACGTCTTCTTCGCATTGGGCGGAAAACGCTGGACACTGAGCAGGTGGAGCTTCTTTGAAATCACGTCGCCCTGTTCGAGGATCTGATCCTCGAAATGCAACGTCGCCTTGTTCAAGGCCGTCAAATTAGCGTTCATTGGCAGCAATCTTCCAGATAACGATTTTCGGGATCAAAAGCCCGTCTAACCGTTATTATCCGCGATTCTCCGATGCCGGCCAAGAATTTTAAGGTTAACGCATATTAACCTTTTCAGTGCTCGTTCAAGCACTTGGAACAGCTGAATGACTGGGGGAGGACGAAGCTTTCGTGGCCGGGGGCGCGGAAAACGCGCCCCCGGCCGGCACCGGCCAAAAGGGGAGGGGGCAATCGGCCGGATCAGTTCAGCGCGGCTTCGCCTGATGTGATCCGCTGCTCGTCTTCGCCGAACAGGTGGACGGTATCGTGGACCGGCGCAATCTTCAGAACCTCGCCGGGGGCGGCTCTGATGCGCTCACGGAAGACGCAAGTGAGCGTCTGGGTGCCCAGCCGGACGATGACGAGCGTTTCCGACCCTGTGGGCTCGACCACGACGGTCGTCACCTCGATGCCGTCGGGATCGAGTCTTATATGTTCGGGGCGAATGCCGTAGGTCACGGCACCACTCGGACGGCGCTCACTCGGCAGCAGCAGGCCGTCGGTGGTTTTAAACCCGCCGTCCGTCATGCTGCCCCGGATGAAATTCATCGCCGGCGAGCCGATGAAGCCGGCGACGAACAGATTGTTCGGCCGATCGTAGAGCTCCAGCGGCGAGCCCGACTGCTCGATCAGCCCGTCCTTCATGACGACGATCTTGTCGGCCATGGTCATGGCCTCGATCTGGTCGTGGGTGACGTAGATGGTCGTCGTCTGCAGCCGCTGGTGCAGTTCCTTGATCTCCGAGCGCATCTGTACCCGCAGCTTGGCGTCGAGGTTCGACAGCGGCTCGTCGAACAGGAAGACGGCCGGGTCGCGCACGATCGCCCGGCCCATGGCGACGCGCTGCCGCTGGCCGCCCGACAGTTGCTTCGGATACCTCTCCAGCAGAGCTTCGAGGCCTAGGATCTTGGCTGCATTGCCGACCCGCTGGTCGATCTCAGATCTCGGCATGCGCTTCATCCGCAACGAGAAGCCCATGTTCTTGGCCACCGTCATGTGCGGATAGAGCGCGTAGTTCTGGAACACCATGGCGATGTCGCGATCCTTCGGCGCAAGCTCGTTGACGATGTGCTTGCCGATCTGGATCTTGCCCGAAGTGATGCCTTCCAGGCCGGCGATCATCCTGAGAAGCGTCGATTTCCCGCAGCCGGAGGGGCCGACCAGGACGACGAATTCGCCGTCGCCGATATCGACGGACACGCCTTTGATGGCTTTGAACGCTCCGTAATCCTTGCGCGCATTGCTGACCGAAACATGGGCCATGAAATTCCTCCCGAATTCGCCGTCAAAGTCCGTTCAAGACACTCTTGAGATAATCGAGGCCAAGGCGCTCGCCTTGCCTGCGCGCGGAGAGATCCTTGCCGGGCCAGCCGTAAGCGGCATCCTCGTGCTCGATCGACAGCGTACCGTCAAAACCGTAGCCGCGGGCCTGCCGCAGGAAGCGCGGCCAGTCGAGCAGACCGAGCCCCGGCAGCTTGTATTGCCACCAGCCTTTGCCGTGATAGCCGACGGCCTGCAGGCTCTCCCTGTCGATCGCGGTATCCTTGGCGTGCAGGATGGCAATGCGATCTTTTACCGTCTCCATCGCCCAATAGGGATCGACGCCGATGCGGATGAGGTGCGAGGGATCGAATTCCAGGCCGAAACGGCGATCCTGGATTCTGCGGAAAAGCTCCTGCCAACCCCCTGGCGTCGTTCCGATGAAATTATCTTTCGGCCCCGGCCAGTTTTCGATTGCGAAGGTGAGGCCGAAAGACTGCGTCTTCGCGATCAGCTCCTTCACGAAGGCGGCGAAGTCGTCATAATTGGCCTCGTCGCTGGCCGCGTCGTCCCGGCCGGGGAAGATCACGAAGATCGGAACGCCGGCCTCGCCGATTGCGCTCGCAAATTCAGATGTCCTCGCCCGAAGCTCCCGGCGCCTGTCGCGGTCGGCATCAAGCTGGTTGCCGAAATAGGTGATCGAGGAGACGAAGAGGTCGCGGCTGCGGGCAAGTGCGACGGCGGCCTCCACCTGGTCGGGCGTATTGATATGGCCGCCGACGTCGATTTCGATGGCGTCGAAACCCGCCGAGGCGGCGAAGTCCACCACTTCTTCCAGCGGGCGGTCGTTGAATGTCGAGGTATAAAAGCCGATCCTCACCAAATCCTCCGATCTTCACCAAATCCCCGAGGCGTCGCCGTCCGTTTCAGCTGTTCAGGCGATCCATATTCTTCAAGGGCGAACGAGTGCGCTGAACAGCATCTGCCGATGCGAGCATGAGGGCGGCTGCCATCGGCATCGCCGCGGCACCCATGGCCGAGGCGTCCTCGCCGATCGAGGCGCGATGCAGCGAGGGCAGGTTTGTATCCTCGGCGTCGAGATGTTCATGCACATAACGCAGCAATTCGTCGACGATGCGGATCGGCAGCCTTCCGCCGACGAGCACGGCGTCGGGGTCGACGATCATGCCGATATGTTTGACGGCGACGGCCAGATGCGCGCTCATTTCCTTCAGCCACTGCGAAACCAGACGCCGGCCATGCGCATCGAGCGTCAGAAGATCGTGGGGAACGCTGACCGCGACGCCGTTGCGCGCCAGAAAATCATAGAGGGAAAACAGCGAGAATATCTCGCCGAGAAGCTGAACCTTATGGGCTTTTTCGTCCCGGTCATCGGCAATCGGAAGCCAGCCGATCTCGCCGCTAAGGCCCATGGCGCCGCGATGGCCGTTGCCGTCGAGCACGAGGCCGCCGCCGGGGCAGGCATTGATGGCGATATAGAAGAAGCTGCTGCTCTCGGCACCCAGTCCATAATCGAGCTCGGCAAGGGCGGCGGCATTGGCTTCATTTTCGATGAAGACAGGGTGCTGCGTCAAGTTTTCCAGCGCCGCGCGCACATCGAATTCAGTCCATTCCTGATAGGCCTCGGGCTTGCCGAGCAGCGAAATCTCCCCAAGCCAATCCGGCATGGCCAGGCCGATGCCGGCGAGCCGCGCGTCGTCGATCAGTCGGCTGCGCTGGAAATGCGAAATCGCATCTGAGGTCAGCTGCAGGAATTCCGCCGGCAGGATGAAGCGCTTTTCGTGGTGCACGCGGGCGCGGACATTGCCGACAGCGTCGACCGCCAGGATCGTCAGGTGGTCGCGATCGATATTGATGCCGATCGCGAAACAGGCATCCGGATTGATCTCGAGTTCGATTGCCGGCTGGCCTCTGAGCCCATGCCGCCGGCGGGCTTCCATGATCAGACCCTCGTCCAGCAGCCGATCGACGATGCGGGCGATCGCCGGTTTGGTAAAACCCGTCTGCCGGGCGATTTCGGCACGTGAAATCGGCGCCTGGCGATGGATGCAGCGCAGTACCACCGCCCTGTTGTGCTCGCCCGCATCCTCGACATTGGCGCCCGTCAGATCGGGAGAGAGCCTGGCGCCGAGCATCTGGTTCATGGGGTCTAGTCCTTCATCACACATCGGGATTGAAACCGACCCTCATCCCTTCACCGCGCCGCTGGTCATCGCGCCGAGGATCAGCCTCTGCAGCGACAGGAAGGCCACGATCGCCGGAACGACCGAGATCAGGCAGGCGGCGGCAAGCAGTTGGATAGACGAGTCGGTCTGCATGCCGCGGAAGTTAAAGATTCCGACGCCGATCGGCATCAGGTCATTTTTGGTGAGCAGCAGGAAAGGCACCAGGAATTGCGACCAGCCGGCAATCACCGTGATGATGAAGACGGAGGCGATGCCGGGCGCCGACAAAGGCAGGATGATGCGCCAGAAGACCGAGAAGCGGTTGCAGCCGTCGATCATCGCTGCTTCGTCGAGGCTGCGCGGAATACCGTCGACCGTGCTCTTCAGCAGCCAGGTCGCCAGGGGGACGCCGAGCGCGATATAGACCATGACGACGGCGAAATGCGTATCCAGCAGGCCGAGCTTGTTCATGTAGCGGTAGAGCGGCACCATGATGACCAGCGGCGAGATCATCTGGAAAAGCAGCAGCCCCATCATCGACAGGCCCTTGCCGCGGAACTGGAAGCGGGAAAAGGCGTAAGCCGCAGGCAGAGCAACGATCAGTACGCCGATCCCGCTCAGAGCGGCAAGCTTGAGGCCATTCCAGAGATAGATCGGAAAGTAGCTGTTGTTCAGAACCGTGATGAAATTCTGGATGGTGGGATTGTCGGGAATATAGCGCGCTGCGCCGCGATAGACCTCGCGCTTGTCACGCAGCGCCATCGACAGGAGATAGGTGAGGGGGCCGGCGAAGAAGACGAACATCACCAGCATGAAGAGATAACTCATGGCATCGCCGAGCCGGCTTCCGGTGCGTCCGCTCATTGCTCTTCCTCCTTGGGCAGGAACGACGCGTAGACGACGGCAAGCCCGAGGCTGATGATCAGCATGAGCACGGAAAGCACGCTGCCGCCCGATAGATCATAGTTTCTGAAGACGATGTTGAAGACGTAGAGTGAGATCACCTCGGTCGCGCGCCCCGGACCACCGCCGGTGAGCGTGATGATCGCATCGAAAGTATTTACCGTCTGGATGGTGATCAGGATCATGTTGACGAGGATGGCGGCGCGCAACTGCGGCAGGGTGACGAAGAAAAACTGCTGCGATGCGGTGGCGCCATCGACCTCGGCCGCTTCATAGAGCGAGGGATCGATCGATTTCAGCGCCGCATACATCACCACCATAGAAAAGGCCGTGCCGCGCCAGATGTTGGAAATCAGCGTCGACCACGGCGCGATCGCCGGATCGGAAAGCCAGGCGACGGTTGGCATGTGCATCAGCCTCAATATGCTGTTCAGCGCGCCGTAAGGCGCTTCGGAAAACAACATCTGCCAGATGATGCCGCCGGCAATGCCGGGTACGACCCAGGCGACAAGCGCCGTCGTCCTCAGGATCGTGGTGCCGAACAGCCCACGCTTTTCGCCGCGAATGACCGTGACGGCGACCGCAAGGCCGAGGATCTGCTGGCCGATGACGCTGCCGCCGACGAAGATCAGGGTGGCCCAGAGAATGTCGGGCAGTTGCGGCGAGCTGAGCGCATTGGCGATCGAGCCCAGCGTATATTGCTGATTGTCGCCGATCAGCGTCGCATTGGTGAAGGAAAGACGGAAAACGTCGATGACGGGGTAGAGATAGAAGATGCCGATGACGACGATCACGGGCATGATCCAGGGCAGGGGAGCGCCGGCGAAACGGCGCATGAACGTTCTGCTTTGAGGCGGGCTGTCAACCTCGATGGCAATAGGGCTCATTGGCTTCTCTGTCCTGACTTGACAATGTCGGCGGCGCCTCAAGCGCAGGCGCCGCCGTTGTCGTGCGGGTGGCGGCCCCTCACCCTAACCCTCTCCCCGTAAAAACGGGGAGAGGGGACGTGCCCTGCGAGGCGCTGGTGAGGGACGGAGAGGTCGCCGCTTGTCCCTTCGCCCGTTTACGGGGAGAAGGTGGCGGCAGCCGGATGAGGGGCTGCTCTCGCCAATCTCCTGAGCTTAACCGTAGCATCACAGCCGCTTGTAAGCCTCCATCGCCGCGTTGAACGCGGCATCCAGCGCTTCTTCCGGCTTTTTCGTTCCCGACAGCACGTCGCCCATCATGATCTGGATCTGGTTGGAGATCTCGGGATAGATCGGCACGCCGGGGCGGGCCTGCCCGTCGACGAGCGCCTTGGCGAAGGTCTTGTTGGCTTCCGTCGAGAAGACCTCATACTTGTCGAACAGCGATTTGCGGGTCGGCAGCTGCTGCTGCAGCGCGTTTGCCGGCCCCATATAGACCTCGCGTGCGAGGTTGGCGCACATTTCGACCTTGTCCTTGTCCTTGCTGAAAGAGGCGATCGTCCAGCCGCCGGTGCCTGTCGAGCGCTGATCGGCCGTCGGGCCGGGGATCGGCGAGAAGGTCCAGTTTTTGAAATCGTCTTCGTCGAGGGTCGATTTCAGCTGCGCATATTGCCAATTGCCGCCGATGAAGAGGGCTGTGGTCGCCGCGGCTGCCGCCGCGTTCATATCGTCGTAATTGGCGATCGTGCTGACGCGTTTGGGGGCCGCGCCGGAATCGACGAGATCCTTGAAGTAGTTCAGCGCCTTCAGGAATTTCTCCTTGTTCTCGCCTTCGCCGAAGACCGGCTTGCCGCTGTCGTCGACGAGCTTGCCGCCGAGCGCCCAGTAATTGGCGAGCCAGTCGAAGGTCGTGCCTTCCCAGCGCCCGCCGTTGAAGAGCACGCCTTCCATGCCCTCCTTGGTGGAGGCAAGTGCCGCCTTCTTCAGATCGTCCCAGGTCGCAGGCGCATCTGCGACCACAGACTTGTTGCGGTAGAGCACACGAAGGTCGGTATCCCACCACCAGGCGCGCACCGTCTTGTCCTTGTCGGTGATGCCGTTGCGGATGAAGGGGAAGAGATCGTCCACTTCTTCCTTGGAGAAATACGGCGTGAAGTCAGCCAGCACGTGGTTGACCATGAACTGCGACAGCACGAAGGAGTCGACGGCGGCGCAATCGGGCGCATTGCCGGCCTTGGCCTGCTCCAGCATCTTGGCCTGTTCGGTGCCGATGTCGGAGGACATGAATTGCATCTGCAATTTCCAGTCCGGGTGCTTCTTGATGAAATCGACGAAGAGCTTCTGATAGCCCTCGGCGATGGCGGGATCGGAATTGTTCGGGCTGTCGTTCGTCAGGCGGACGACGAGGGTCTTGGCCGCATCGGCAAGGCCGATCCGGTCTTTCGTGGCAAGTTCCTGGGCAAAAATCGTCGATGCTGAAAACAAGATCGTGCTCAGCGCCAATGCGCTGACGGTCGCGCTCTTCATGATGGGTCTCCTCCCCATTTTGAACGAATACAGCCTGGCGGTCGGTTGACCTCTCCTCATTTCCGTGCTGCATTAATTAGATTAAGTTACTTTGATTTGATGTCAAGCCAGAGCTTGGGAGGTTGAGATGCTGGCGACATTCAACAGCAGCTAGCGCGCGCCCGCCTTTTCGGAAGGGATCTGCGCCAAATTAAAGTGATGCGGCATCCGGTCGGACGCGCGGCGCATCGCCCCCGCAATTTTCCTGAAGAAAGCACGAGCGATCGCGGATGGCCGCGATGGCAGGGTTTGGTTTTGCCCGGCTGCGTGGGGCCGGAAACTGTCCATGGAGGAGAAGATGCGTTTACTCATTCTCGGCACCGGCGGCATGGCCAACCAGCACGCCGCGCGCTTCAAGGCGATCGAAGGCGTCAGCGTCGTCGGCGGCGTCGATGTCGTCCCGGAGCGGCTCGCCACCTTCTGCACCGAACACGGAATCGCCAACCATTTCACCTCGCTGGAGGAGGCGCTTGCCTGGGGCGAATTCGATGCGGTGGCGAACGTCACGCCCGACAGCATCCACCACCCGACGACGCTTCAGGCGATTGCTGCCGGCAAACATGTCTTTTGCGAAAAGCCGCTCGCCACCGATGCGGTCAAGGCGATGGAAATGACCGAGGCGATCGAACGGGCCGGCAAGGTCGGCATGGTCAATTTCACCTATCGCAATTCGCCGGCGCTGCAGAAGGGCCGGCAGATGGTGCTCGCGGGCGAGATCGGCGCGGTGCGCCATGTCGAGGCGTCGCATCTGCAAAGCTGGCTGGTCGGCCGCCACTGGGGCGACTGGAAGAGCGAAAGCAAATGGCTGTGGCGGCTGAGCAAGAAGCACGGCTCGAACGGCGCGCTCGGCGATATCGGTATCCATATCGTCGATTTCGCCTCATACGGTTCAGGCCTCGACGTCGCCCATGTCTTCGCGCGGCTGAAGACCTTCAACAAGGCGCCCGATGATAAGATCGGCGAATATGATCTCGACGCCAATGACAGCTTCACGATGAATGTCGATTTCACCAATGGCGCAATCGGCACGATCCAGGCGACGCGCACCGCCGCCGGCCAGATGGATCAACTGCGTCTCAGGGTCTACGGCGAAACCGGCTCGATCGAGATGATCTACGACACCGGGCAATCGACGCTGCGCGCCTGTCTCGGCGAAGACGTGCACACCGCAACGTGGCGCGACGTGCCCTTCGATCCCGTCGAGACCAACTACCAGCGTTTCGTTCAAGCGGTGCGGGCGGGCCGGACGCAGGAACCATCCTTCCGCCGTGCCGCCAATATCCAGAAGGTCCTCGACAAGGCGCTGGCCTCCGATCTCAGCCACGCCGACGAAACGCTGACCTGACCCCGTCAAAGCGCGTAGCGTTTTGGCCTCAAGCCGAAGCGGGCGGCAGCAGCAGCGTGTTGAGGAAGGGCAGGAGGGCAGCACCGAGCGCCACGCCGCCGCCGCTGAAGCTCGCCGGTTTCATCGGCGAAATCCAGGGTGTCAACAGCGGTCTCGTCGCGGTGTCTCGCCGCTCGACGGAAAGCTGATGGATCAGCGCTTCGATCACGCCTTGCGGCAGATCGCTGCCGATCATGACGACGCTCGGGGCGATGAAGCCGGCCATGGCGATGATCGGATCGAGCAGATGGCCGGCGGCCTCGCGTATCCACTGCGACAGCGACGGGGAAGAGAATTCCTCGCCCTGGAGCAGGCGCGTGAATTCGTCGTCGCCGATGCGTGAACGCAGGGAGGAAAAACCGACGACGGTGTTGAGCCGGAGATTGTCGGGGCCGGTCAGCATTTCGCCGATGCTGCCTGCCCGGCCATGCACGCCGGAATAAGGAATGCCCCGGATGAGAAAGCCGGCCTGGACGTCGTCATCGATGATGATCATCGCCAGTGCGCCCTCCCGCGTGGAACTGCCGATGGTGCGCTCGGCGAGAAGGCCCGCCGTGCATTCGTTCTCGACGTAGGGACGCGCAATCGTCGACATCGCGGCGATCGCGTCGCTCTCACCCTCCATCCAGTCGTTGGCGGCGATGCCGAGCCCAATGATCGGCAACGCCGCGTGGCGGTCGACCATATCCCTGGCGGCCGCATGCACCAGCCTGACCTTGTCTGCTGGCTCCAGGCCGAAATAGACCCGGTCATGCACCTGGCCGCTCAGATCGATGAGCACCATTTCGCCACGTCTCTGTCGAAGTTTGACCCCGACCGAGAAGGCGCCCTCTGGCCGAAGCGCGAATTCCGTGGCCGTCGCCCCACCGCCAAGCCCGTTGCGACGGTTCGACGTGACGAGTTTCTCTTCCGCCAGCCGCCGCAGAATATTGGTAATGCCAGGCCCGGTCAGCCCGCTATGCTGCCCAAGCTCGGTGCGCGTCAGCGGCCCATGCCGGCGGATGGCTTCCAGGATGACGCGAATATTCCGGTCGGCGATCTCCCCCGACCTCAGGCCAACCGTTTTGGCGCGCGGAACGCCGACCTCCTGGGTGTGAAGCCGACGCGGCCCTGACCGAAGATACCGCATAACCGTCTTTCCTAAAGCAACATTTCGGTTGTGTAACACGCTTGTCGGTGTTCGTAACGGTTTTCCAAGAGAGGCGTCACAAACTAAATCAGTTGCATCAGGGTATTGGATTGGTGATGGGCAGCGCGGTGTTCAGGAGAAGTGATCATTTCTCGGGAAGACCCGACATGGCGACACCCATCCGGAAGGCATCTTCAATGCCTCTCCTGGATCAATGCGTTCCACGCGCAAGAGCGTGGCCTCATCGAGCGGCCGTCGGTCTAATAGCTGCAAGGACGATCGTTGCCGAAGCCATCGCGGCAGGCAGGTCGGAGCGCATAGTCAGCGCCGGTATAGCCAACCGAGCCGGTTTGTACGGAGTCATATGAACTCGTTGTACACGACGACGAAACGGCAACCGCAACAACGGCTGTGACCGCTGCCAATAGTTTGCGAATCTGAAGCATCCCCGCCCTCCCTATCGCTCGCCGGGGGCCAGCGATTTCAGCATCATTGCCGGGCAGATAGGGCCGGTGCGGCATTGGTAAACCGCGATCGCCGATCAAGATTCCGTTATCCCTAACCTGACGCGTTCTCGACCTCGGAGAAGCTATCGGTCTCAATCTCCCTGGATTCAGCGGGTGGAGAGCGGCGGCGGTGGCGGTGGGGTCGTCGAGCCGGAGGCGAGGGAGCGCTGAACCATCACGCTGTCCGCCCAACGGTCATAACGATAGGCAACTCCCGGCAACAGGCCGACGCGAACGAAGCCGAAGCGTTCGTGCAGGGCGAGCGATGCAACATTGTCGGCGGCGATATAGCCGATCATCTGCCGGAAACCGGCCGCCGCGCAGGCATCGATCAGTCCCCGCATGAGCAGGCTCCCAATGCCCTGGCCGATATGGTCGTGATGCACATAGATCGAATGCTTGACCGTATAGCGGTAGGCAGGGCGCTTGCGGAACAACACCACATAGGCGTATCCCACGACCTTTTCACCCTCGATCGCCACGACATGTGGAAAGCGGCGGTCTTTCAAATTTTTGCGCCGTTGCCGCAGTTCTTCCGGTTGCGGCGTGTCGCTATCGTCCACCCCAACGTCGATGCCGCGGCGAATATGGCGGTGATAGATCGCCAACATGGCGTCGACGTCGGTTTCCCGGGACGGGCGAATGACGATCGTTCTGTCCTGCTTCATGACTGACCTGAGTTTCCCAGCCTATTCCGCGACGACGTAGGTATAAAGCCGGATGCGACCGGATGGATCGATCTCGCGATAGACCCCTTGAATTTCCACCTCAAAGCCGGGGAAGGTGTTGAAGCAGGTTTCAAACATCTTGAGATAGTCGATCATGGGCTTTGCCCTTTCCGTCAACCGCTCGCCCGGCACGATGGTAGCGATACCCGGAGGATAGACCACGAACGGCGTTGTTGCGATGCGGCCGACAATAGCGTCTATCGGCAGATACTCCACATCGTTGCGCACCAGGCAACGTGCGGCATCATGGGGTGAGAGCGCGATCGGCGGCAGGTGGTCAGCGGAAAACTGCATTGTCTGAAGTGCGCTGACATCGGCTTGACGGAAGAAGCTGTGCATTTCTCTGCAGAGATCGCGCAGCCGCACTCCCGAGTAGCGGCCCGGCCGGCGACGATAGAATTCCGGGATTGCCTCTTCCAGCAGCGCATTGTCGTCATGGAGCTTTTTGAAGGCAACCAAGCCGCTGATCAGGGTGCCGGCTTTGCTGGCCTCCACGCCGGGGGTGAGGAGGAACAGCAGCGAATTGAGGTCGTTCTTTTCCGCAACGATCCGGTTTTCACGCAGATATTGCGCCACCACGGGGGCCGGAATTCCATGCTCGGTGTATTTTCCGCTTACCCGGTCGAAGCCGGGGGTAAGCAGTGTGAGCTTGTTCGGATCGGTCATCGCAAAGCCCGGCTCCATGGCGGGAAATCCGTGCCATGCCGCCCCCGATGTCAGGTGCCAGAAGGCTGGATTGGTGGCGAGCTGGTCGGTGGCAATGCTCTCCCACGGCACGTCGTGCACCGCGCCGGGGCCGGACACGTCCGGGATCGCGACCCGATCCGGCACGAACGGTTCGAAGAACCAGCGACGCTCGGGGCGGTGTTCCTTTTCCTCGAATTCGCGGCGCACGGCACGGATCTTCTTGCGCAGCTCGATGCCGAGGCGGATCGTGTCGTCCCACAGCACTTCGCCCGAGCGGCCCTTCATCATCTGCGCTCCCACGTCGAGCGAAGCAAACAGTGGATAGAAGGGCGACGTCGACGCGTGCTGCATGAAGCTTTCATTGAATCGCCGGTGCTCCACTCGGCGTTTTTGGCCGGTGATATGCCGGTCTTTCATGTGGATCTGGGAGGCCTGTGAGAAGCTTGCGAGCTGCTTATGGGTGGATTGCGTGGCGATGATGCCCGGCGCGTCGGGGCCGAGATCGGCAAGGCCCATGGCAAAACGCCCGGCATAGAGCGGATGAAATTTCATGAAGCCCGCCCAGGCCTCGTCGAAGAGAATGTAGTCGCACAAATGTCCGATACGCTTGAGGATCATCTCGGCGTTGTGAATGGTGCCGTCGTAGGTGCACTGTTCCACCACCGCGACGCGGAACGGGCGTGGCTTCTTGTAGGCCTCGGGGTCTTTCACCAGCGGATGGGTGCGGATGCGTTCCCGCAGGGCTTCCTCGTCCATGGCCCCAAAATCGATGGGACCGATCAGCCCATAAGCGTTGCGGGTGGTCGGCAGGTAAACCGGAATTCCTCCGGAGATCATCAAAGCGCCGTGATGAGCGGCCTTGTGGTTGTTGCGGTCGAACAGCACGAGATCGCCATCGGTGACGAGCGCGGAAAGCGCGACCTTGTTGGAGGTGGAGGTGCCGTTGAGGACGAAATAGGTCTTCTCTGCGCCGAAAATCTTGGCGGCTTCCTTCTGTGCAGCCAGCGCAGGTCCCTCGTGGGTCAGCAGGTCGCCGAGATCAAGCACGGAATTGTCGAGATCGTCTCGGAATACCGCTTCGCCAAGATGCTCCATGAATACCCGGCCGATGGGGCTCCGGCTGTAAAAGATGCCACCATTGTGCCCGGGGCAGGTCCAGAGGTGGTTGCCCTCCTCGGCATAATCGACCAGCGCGCCGAAAAACGGCGTCTTCAGCGTTTCTGCATATTGCTTTAGCCGGCTGATAAGGCTCTTGGCGATGAAGGCGGGCGTTTCTTCGGAGAGGAAGACATAGCCGTCGATGAAATCGAGCACCTCAACCGGCACATCCTCGAAGCGTTTACGACGGATCAGCAGGATGATCGGAAACTCGAGACCGCGCCGGCGCATCAGGTTGATGAGAGAGGCCGTCTTCCCCTCGAGCCCCTTTTTACCCCAGTCAACCAGCATGCAGCCGATGGCGGCGTCCGTCTGCACGGCGATCTCGGCATCTTCGAGATTGCGCGCGCGCACCACCTCAAAGCCGGAGCGTTCGATCTCCTCGACGATCTGGCGGTAGCGGGCACCCTCCAGATCCTCGTTGTCAAAGGTCGGCGTTGCGAACAGAAAGTTGAAACGTCTGAAATAGTCCATCTGTGTACCCGCTCCTGATTTGGCACGAGGTGTCGACGTATTTCATGACATGCTTGTGACAGAGTATAGGGTGTTCGAAACCCATGCACAGAATGGCATTTTATCATTCATGTCGTCGGATCATGGACGATGATGCCTGCTTTGGTCCACGCGACCGGAGATTTGGAAGCGACAATCGGCCATCGCCACGCTCGTGCCCGTTGCAATTGATTTTTGCAGGCTTGACGCCAAATCAAAGTTACTTAATCTAAGCGCCGGCTGGACCCGCTGGGAGGAGGGGCCGGCATTTGCGATCCTTGTCGCACCATCTTCATCTCCCGAAGCCATGATTCCGGATCGCGCGCCGCCGATTTTTGAACAGGATAAGCCATGCCGCTCACCATTGCCCAACGCCTCGACAGTCTGAAGGTCCGTATCGCCGAGCTCGCGCATTGGCGGGACCGGTATAGCAGCCCGATCGACGGCTGGACGTTCGAGGGCGAACCGATCGCCCATCATAAGGATTGGCCGCATCGCCAGGGCGTCGTGCATTTTGCCGTCAGTGCCGAGGCGCCGGCGAACTGGCCGCTCGAAGATATCCGCCTGCAGCTCGATCTCGGCGGCGAGAGCCTGATCACGCTGACCTATCCCGGCGGCGCGACGGAGACGTTCGGTCTCGATCCCTATCACCAGGAATTCCCGGTCACAGGTCGCCGCTTCAAGATCGCGACGGAAAGCGTCGCCCGCTTTCCGTTCGGCGAGCCGAACCGGGCGCCGCGGCTGAATAAGGCCCGGTTTATCTGGCTCGATCGTCCTGCTCATCAGCTGCATCTTCTCTTGAAGCAGGTCACCGAGGCAATCGGCATACTCGGCGAACATGAAGTCGTGCCGCATCTGGTCGATGCCGCCGAGCAGGCCTTGCGCAGCCTCGACTGGCCGTCGGATACGGCGGCTTACATTTCCCGCACGTCGGGCGCCGTCATGCAGCAGAAGATCTGGGAACTGCCGGAGCTCGAGGCCAATCCGGCGGGCCTCTCGGACGAGCAGAGCGCTTCGGCGGCTTCCGCTTTCGAGGCGCTGACGGCGCGGTTGAAGGAATTGCAGAAGCGCTTCCCCCCGAATGGCGAATTGCTGCTGACAGGTCATGCCCATATCGACCTTGCCTGGCTTTGGCCCTATCGCGAGACGCGGCGGAAGATGCGGCGCACCTTCAATACGGCGCTGTCGCTGATGGAGCGCTCCGACGATTTCCGTTTCAACCAGTCGACCGCCCATTATTACGCGCAGATGGAAGAGGAAGACCCGGAACTTCTCGATCGCATCAAGGCGAAGGTCGCGGAAGGGAAGTGGGAAACCATCGGCGGCATGTGGGTCGAGCCCGACACCAATATGCCCACAGGCGAAAGCCTCGTCCGCCAGGTTCTCTACGGCCAACGTTATTTCGAAAAGACCTTCGGTGCGCGCCACACGGTGTGCTGGCTCCCGGATTGCTTCGGTTTTTCCGGCGCCCTGCCGCAGATCCTGAGACAGGGCGGCATCGACAGCTTCTTCACCATCAAGGTCAACTGGAGCGAGACCAACCACATCCCCTCCGATCTCTTCTGGTGGAGGGGCCTCGACGGCAGCCAGGTGCTGACCCACACCTTCGACAATCCGATGCAGGGATATAACGGCTTCGTGCAGGCCGACTGCTATGTGCCGACGTGGAAGAATTTCCGCGGCAAGGTACAGCACGATACCTCGCTTCTGGCTGTCGGCTACGGCGATGGCGGCGGCGGCGTGACGCCTGAAATGGTGGAGCGCGAAGTGCAGCTGCGCGATTTCCCGGCGATCCCGCAGGCACGTTGGGGCACTGTCAAAAGCTTCTACGAGCAGGCGCACAAAACTGCTGGGGAGAAGAAGCTTCCCGTCTGGGATGGCGAGATCTATCTCGAACTGCACCGCGCCACGCTGACGACCCAAAGCGGCGTCAAGCGCAAGCACCGCCAGGCCGAACGCGCGCTGATCACCGCCGAAACGCTCGCTTCGCTGGCCCATATGCTCGGCGCCGACAAGCCCAAAAGCCTCGAAGCGGATTGGCGCGTGGTGCTGAAGAACGAATTCCACGACATCCTGCCGGGATCGAGCATCCGCGAAGTCTATCAGGATGCAGAACAGGAGCTCGGCGGCGTCATCGAACATGCCAAAGCCGAGCAGGCCAAGGCCTTGCAGACGCTGTCGGCCCATCTGCCGAGGGGCGGGGTCGGCGATGCGCTCGTCGTCGTCAATCCCTCGCTTGCGCCGAGGGCGGTGAGCGCCAGGCTGGCAGACGGTACGGTGGTTTCGGCAGCCGATATTGTCGCCCCTTTGTCAGTCGCCGTCTTCGACAGACAGGCGCTGCAGCGGGCGGGCGGGCTGAAGGTCGGCCCGGATCGCCTGGAAAACGATCATCTCTCGGTCGTCATCGGTAGCGACGGGGCCGTTGCGAGCCTCATCCACAAGGCAACGGGCCGCGAAGCGGTCGATGGCTCCGCCAACCAGCTCTGGGTCTATCCGGCCGACAAGCCGCGCAATTGGGACGCTTGGGATATGGATGCGGATTATGCCGAAAAGGCGGTCCGCCTCAATGCCCCCGAAAGCATCAGCCTCCTCGAAAGCGGCCCGCACCGCGCGGCGATCCGCGTCGTTCACCGCTACCGGAATTCGAGCGTCACGCAGACCTATGTGCTGACAGCCAATGCCAAACGGCTCGACATCGAAACGACGATCGACTGGCATGACCGCCGCACCCTGCTGCGCACTCTGAACCCGATCGACGTCAGAGCCCGAAAGGCGACGTTCGAATGCGCCTTCGGTGTCGTCGAGCGGGCGACGCACACGAACACCTCCTGGGAGCAGGCAATGTTCGAGGCTGTTGCCCATCGTTTCGTCGATATCAGCGAGCCGGGTTTCGGCGTGGCGCTCATCAACAATGCCAAATACGGCCACAGCGCCCGCGGCAATGTGATCGGCATGAGCCTCGTGCGCGGGCCGGTCTATCCGGATCCGCTGGCCGACGAAGGCGAGCAGAGCTTCACCTATGCGTTGCTGCCGCATGACGGCGCCTGGCATGAAGGCGGTGTGCTCGACGAGGCGATCGACCTCAATCAGCCGCTTCTCGCAGCGGAAGCCAAAGGTCTCTCCCTGGGCAGTTTCGCGCCGCTTGCCATCGACGGCACTCCCGTCGCCTTTTCGGGTCTGAAGTCGGCGGAAGAGGGCGATGGCCTGATCCTGCGCCTCTACGAACCGGCTGGCCGCCGCGGCCGCCTCTCCCTTGCCCTGCCTTCCGGATGGGTCGCATCGCAGGCGCTCAATATTCTCGAAGAGCCGATGGAGCGGAAAGGACCTGCCGATATCATGCCGTTCGAGATCCGGACCTGGAGGCTGAGCAAGGCCTGACGCTTCATTCTTGAGAGACGCCGCCGCTTCGATGCGGCGGCGCGCTCCAATGGTCTCGCCGGCCGCCGCTCAGGACAATCTCCCGGATCATCGCCAGCCATATCCAGATTGGGCATTTAATATCCCAATCACGCAGCCGAGTTTTTGCGGCCGCGAAAGTGAACTTTTTATTAGATTTTGATTGATTTGTTAGTCGGCTCAGGCCGCTTGGCAAACGTATTTCCTTCAACCGTAAGGTGATCGCGATTGTCGGCCGTAGATATTTCGGTCGAATGAAGTCGATCGCCTATTTTGTAGCCAGCTGGGGATATGACGACTCCTGTTGCCGCCAAGCAGGAACTCAACATGCCCGCAAGCATCTTTTCGCGCATCAGCACTAAACTGGCCACGTTGTCCGGGATCGGCATTTTCCTGGTGACGGTCATGCTCCTTACCGTCTGGCAAGGCGGTCAGCATGTCTACGAACGCGCGAAATATCAGGAGGGTCAGCTGATCGTTTCGCGCGATCTGGTCGACGCCAAGGCTTCATGGCGCGGCATGCAGGTGGGCGTGCGCGATCTGCGTCTCGCCAAATCCGCCGATGACATTGCCAAGGCTACCGACTACATCGCCGCCCGCCACCATTCGGTTATGAAATACCTTGACGAGGCCATGGCCGGGCTGCGGATGCAGGTCAACAAGGACCGGATCGTGAAGCTCAAGGCTTTGGGCGAGACCCTTTTCGCCGCCACGGGCGACATCGCCGAAATCACCAAGGCGAAGATCGCCCTCAAGGCCGGCGACACCTCCCTCGATGCGAAAGAGAAAGAGGCCCAGACAAAACTGCTGGCGATCTCGGATGAAGCGGCCAAGTTGCTCGATGAAGGCGTGGACTCGGCCAAGACGATGGCGGAGAAAGCCGAGGAAGAAGCGAGTGCCGCTGCCGCGCTCGTCCTGTTCCTCAATCTCGGTATCGGCCTGCTGACCATCGTCACGCTGATCGGGGCTGCCATATTCGGTGCCCGGGTGATCGCAAAGCCGATCGGCCGGATTACCGACAGCATGAACGATCTCGCCCACGGCAATCATGACGTCGATATCCCCTTCGCCGACCGGAGCGACGAAATCGGCCAGATGGCCCGCGCTGTCGAGGTCTTCAAGCAGAATGGCATCAAGATCCGGGAACTGGACGCCGCCGGCGCAGACAAGCGGATCAAGGTCATCGAAATGCAGAAGAATGTCGACGCAGTCATCACTGCCGCGGGTGCCGGCGACTTCACGCGGCGGGCGGCCGCAGAATACGGCTACGAGGACCTGAACAGTTTCGCCACGGGCGTCAACTCCCTCGTTGCGTCGGTCGATCGCAGCATCGCCGAAACCTGCCGCGTGATTGCGGCGCTTGCCAAAGGTGACTTGACCGAAGACATGAGAGGCGAGTTCCAGGGCGCCTTCGGGGAACTCAAGCAAAATGTCGACGCGACCGTGAGCAATCTGCGCTCTGTTCTCGGCGAGGTGCGGGCGGCTGTAGACATTATCAACGGCGGCGCCGGCGAGATGCGTATCTCCTCCGGAAATCTGTCGCAGCGCACCGAGCAGCAGGCAGCCTCGCTGGAGGAAACCTCTTCTGCTCTGGAGGAGATCACTGTCGCAGTGAAGCACTCGACCGAGCGTGCCTCGGAAGCCAGCCATATGGTCGACGAGGCGAAGAGAAGCACCGGGCAGTCGAGCGCCGTCGTCAGCGAGGCTGTTTCGGCCATGGGGCGGATCGAGCAGGCGTCGGGCGAAATCAGCAAGATCATCAGCGTCATCGACGAGATCGCCTTCCAGACCAATCTTCTGGCGCTGAATGCCGGCGTCGAGGCGGCGCGGGCTGGTGAGGCCGGCAAGGGCTTTGCCGTCGTGGCTCAGGAGGTGCGCGAGCTGGCGCAGCGCTCGGCCAATGCCGCCAAGGACATCAAGGTGCTGATCAACCGTTCCAGCGACGAGGTCCATTCCGGGGTGAAGCTGGTGACGGCGACGGGCGAAGCGCTAGGCAATATCCAGAACCATGTGGTCAAGATCGACGAGCATGTGCGCTCGATCGCAACGGCCGCCCGAGAGCAGTCGACCGGCCTCTCCGAGGTCTCGACCGCCGTCAACCAGATGGATCAGGTGACCCAGCAGAACGCCGCCATGGTCGAGCAATCCACAGCCGCGACCAACCGGCTGGCGGAGGAGGCGGCCAATCTTGCCCGCCTGATCGCCCGTTTCAAGCTGGATGCCGCCCAAATGGCGCCGCGCGCCGCCACCCCCCAAAGCAAACCAGTCGCCTCGCCGGCGCGCACGCTCGGTCAGAAGCTTGCGGGCGCCTTCGGCGGACGCGCCGCAACCGCGACGGCCGCTGCCACGTCATGGGAGGAGTTCTGATGCCGGCGCGTCACGGACCGTCGCGGTTGGTGACGCGGGAAAGCGGTATGAAATTTTGATCGATGAATGCCCGGCCCCTGGGAACAGGGGCCGCTTCATCTGCGGGCAGACAATCTTTCCCGCAGCCTCTCCGAGGCGCGTGCGGATGCCGAACGGGCAAGGGAAGAGGAGGCGGCCGCCTCCAAGGCGCACGAGATCGCGGCGAGCCGGGCCGCAGGCAATCCCGTCGCCAAAGAATTGCGCAAGGACGGCATTGTTTCCGGCGCGCAGCTCCAGGACGCCCTGATGCGACAATCCGTGTTGCACAGCCGTAAAGCCGATGCCGGAGTGTTGCTTGAGACCCGCAAGCTCGCCCGGCTTGCCGTCCAACAGCGGGCAGAACAAGCCGCTGCCGATTTTGCCGCTGCCCAGAAGGCGGTCGTACGCACCGAAATTTCAATTGAAGCAGCAGAAAAACGGGCGCGACGATTAAGGTCGACCTAACTGCCGATGTCCAATACAAATTGCGTGGACGGCTTCCACGCCGAGGCTTGTAAGCCGCCAGCCGACATGGGCCTCCAGGCGCGATAATGTCGAAGCTGCAGACCGTGCATGATGCGATAAGTTCGCATCTGGCGCGGATACTTGAACCGGCAATCAGGCGGATAGCCTGGGAACGAGACGCCCCGGCAAGATGACTGTCTCGACAGCACGGGCGCCGATTATCATCTCCACTATCGTGTTAATCATGTCATAAGTGGGCTGCTCGTAAGTCGTCAGCCCATAGGCGGGCGTCGCGCCAAGCGCGATGTTGTCGAAGCCGACCACGGCAAGGTCTTGCGGAACGCGGCAACCGAATTCACTGCGGGCCGTATCCATGGCTCCCAACGCCAGAATGTCATTTTCACACATCAATACATCGATACGTGAGGAAGAGGGGGTTGCGCTTAGATAGGCTCGCGCCGCCTCGGCGCCCGCCTCAGCACTGTATCGGTCCGTATTCAGCTCTACGATACTCTCGACACCCTTCCGCCGCCAGAAATTCGCGTAGTGATGGCGCCGGCCGAGTGCCGTCGACAGGGTTCTTGCTCCCGTCATGAAACCCGGACGGCGATAACCCTTGTCGAACAGGTAATCGACCATTTGGCTGAGAGCGAGTTCAGCATCGCAGGCGATTGCAGGGACGCCAGGGATCTGGCTATCTCTTGCCAGAACGAACATCGGCGGGAAACCTGGGCCGAGGCGTCGATCGCCGAGCGTTTCCTCGCGAAATGCCGTCCCAAACAAGATCACCGCGTCGAATTGTCGTTGATCGGCATTGATCAGGGCGTGTACATGATCGAAATGCCGGTTGATATTGATCAACACCGTTAACAGACCCTCCGCCTGCAGGCGCTCGGTGAGCATCTCCAGAACCGGGAGCTTGTGCGGATTGGTGAAGTCGTCGACGAAGACCGCGACCTGATGGGTGATGTTCGTCGCGAGGCTGCGGGCAAGCAGGTTCGGCGAATAGTTCAGCGCCTCGGCGGCCCGAAGTACCTTCTGCCGGCTGGCGTCGGTGATGGATGCGCCTGGCGTAAACGCACGGATGACCGTCCATTTCGATACGCCCGCAGCTTCCGCCACCTCTTTCGCGGTTGCCCTTTTGCGCATGCCTTTCTCCTCTCAATTGGAATGAATATTCCATAAAAAAATAAAAATGGAATGGATGCTTGATTTTTGCCGACGATAAAGTAACTTGGCCCTGCTTGCTACCGGTAGCAAAGGAGTTGCACCCGGTAGCAACAGCTGGTTCGCATGAGGCGGACTGTTTTGGGAGGGTAAAATGAAATTAGGTTTGAAAGCGCTTTTCGCAGGCGCCGCCGTCGCTGTTGCGCTGATGGGCTCTTCGGTGGTTGTCAACGCGGCGGACATTCGCATCGTTGCCGTCACCCACGGCCAGGCCAATGACCCGTTCTGGTCCGTGGTCAAGAACGGCGTCAACGCGGCCGCTAAGGATATCGGCATCAGCGTCGACTATCGGGCGCCGGAAACATTCGACATGGTCTCGATGGGGCAGCTCATCGATGCGGCCATCAATCAGAAGCCTGACGGGCTTATCGTCTCCATTCCGGACGCCTCGGCGCTCGGTCCGTCGATCAAGAAGGCCGTGGCCGCCGGCATTCCGGTTATTTCCATCAACTCGGGATCGGATGTTTCGAAGGAGTTGGGAGCGCTTCTGCATGTCGGCCAGGACGAATACACCGCGGGCAAGGCCGCCGGTGCGAAGCTGCATGAACTGGGCGGCAAGGAAGGCTTGTGCGTCAACCAGGAGGTCGGCAATGTCGCGCTCGATCTGCGCTGCAAGGGCTTTGCCGACGGTTTTGGCGCCAAGGTCACGGTTCTGCCCGTCAGCAACGATCCGGCCGACGTCCGCGCAAAGGTCAAGGCGGCGCTGAGTTCGAATGCCGCTGTCGATACCGTCATGGCGCTCGGCGCCGGCACCGCCGGCGAGCCGTCTCTGGCGGCTGTCGAGGATGTTGGAATGACCGGCAAGATCAATGTCGCGACCTTCGACCTCTCGGCAGATTTCCTGAAGGCCGTGGCCGACGGCAAGGCAGCCTTCGCGATCGATCAGCAGCAGTTCCTGCAGGGCTATCTGCCGGTCGTATTCCTGGCCAACTACGCCAAATACGGGCTGATCCCAGGCGGCAACGTTCCGTCCGGGCCGAACCTGATTACCAAGGAAAAGGCTGCCCAGGTTGTGGATCTCTCCGCCAAGGGCATTCGCTAACCGGAATTGCCGAAAGGCATTCTCCCAGCATCTCCTCCCCGATGGGGAGGAGGTTTTGAAGCACAGAACGCTGCCGAGCAGCGTCGCCCCTACCTTGAACTACGTCCCACTGGGAGGAGTATGGCTTTGCTTGAGCAGAGAACGCCGGCCGCATCGAAGGCCGATGAGCGCGTCAAACAAGTGAGTTTCCTGACGCACATGATGCGGCGGCCCGAACTGGGTGCTGTCGCCGGCCTTGTCCTCGTCATCGTGTTTTTCTTTCTTACCGCAGATTCGACGATGTTCTCCCTTTCGGGCCTGATGACCATCATGGCACCGGCATCGCAACTGGGAATCCTCGCCATTGCAGCGGCACTGCTCATGATCGGCGGCGAGTTCGATCTGTCGATCGGCTCGATGGTGGCTTTCGCAGGCCTGATCTTCGGAGTCATCCTGACCAATTTCGGTCAACCGCTTTCGGTTGCCATCGTCATGACGATGCTGTTTGCGGCGTTCATGGGCGCGATCAATGGGCAAATCGTCATCCACACTCGCCTGCCGTCGTTCATCGTGACCCTGGCATTTCTCTTCATCCTGCGCGGATTGACCCTCGTCGGTCTGAAATGGGCCACCGGCGGCTCGACGCAGCTTCGCGGCATCGGCGACCATGTGAAGGACAGTCCGCTGCTCGGGCTCTTTTCCGGCGATGCGCTGAAGGGCCCATTCGTCTGGCTTGCAGATCACGATCTGATCGACAAGTTCCCGAACGGCCTGCCGAAAGTCACCGGCATCCCGGTGTCGGTCCTGTGGTTCGTCGTGCTTGCCCTGGCTGCAACATGGGTCCTGCTGCGCACCCGCACAGGCAACTGGATCTTCGCGGCCGGCGGCGATCCGAATGCAGCAAGAAACTCAGGCGTCCCCGTCCATAGGGTGAAAACCGGCCTGTTCGCGTTGACGGCGTGCGCCGCCGCGCTGGTCGCCATCATCACCGTGCTTGATGCCGGCTCGACCGATGCCCGACGCGGTTTTCAGAAAGAGTTCGAGGCGATCATCGCCGCCGTCATTGGTGGATGCCTGCTCACGGGTGGCTATGGCTCGGCAATCGGCGCCTTCTTCGGAGCGATCATCTTCGGCTCGGTTTCCATTGGCCTGACCTATACCAAATTCGACTCCGACTGGTTTCAGGTCTTCCTCGGCTCGATGCTGCTGCTGGCTGTTCTCTTCAACAATTTCATCCGCCGCAAGGTTACCGGGGAGCGCTGATCATGCCAGACGTCAATAACCGAACGCCGATCATCGAAGTAACCGATATCGTCAAGCACTATGGCTCCGTGATCGCTCTCAACGGTGTGTCGATGCAAGTGTCGGCCGGAGAGGTGCTTTGTCTCCTCGGCGACAATGGCGCGGGCAAATCCACGTTGATCAAGACGCTGTCCGGTGTCGTCCGGCCAAGCGGGGGTTCGTTCCTGGTCGAAGGCAAGCCGGTCAATTTCCGCAGTCCGCGCGACGCCCTCGATGCAGGGATTGCGACGGTTTATCAGGACCTCGCCATGATTCCGCTGATGTCGATCACGCGTAATTTCTTCATGGGGCGGGAGCGCCGCAAGGGCATCTTCCCATTCCGTCACTTCGACCTCGCGCACTGCAACGATGTCACGCGTGAAGAGATGCGCAAGATCGGCATCGATATCCGCGATCCCAATCAGGCGGTGGGCACTTTGTCTGGTGGCGAACGCCAATGCGTTGCGATTGCGCGCGCGGTCTATTTCGGTGCCAAGATCCTTATCCTCGATGAGCCCACCTCGGCGCTCGGCGTGGCGCAAACCTCAATGGTGTTGAAGTACATCCATCAGGTCCGGCAGAACGGATTGGGCGTGATTTTCATCACCCACAATGTTCGGCACGCCTATGCGGTGGCGGACCGCTTCACCATCCTTAATCGCGGCCAGACGCTCGGCACTTTTGCCAAGGCGGAGATCGCGATGGACGAGCTGCAGAACCTGATGGCGGGCGGCAAGGAGCTGCAGCAACTGTCCGCCGAGCTTGGCGGCACGATCTAGCACTGCTTATCCGGCGGCGCCGATTGGCTGTGAGAGGCTGCCGCCTTCTCAATCATCAAACATGGAAAATGATCATGATCGACGGTTCGTCGAACACCTCATCCCCCTTCATCCTCGCTGTCTGCGCCGAGATGATTTTCAAGTCGCTCCCCGTTGTCGAGAGGTTAAAGCGTATTACCGAACTCGGCTTTCATGCCGAAATCTGGGATTGGACAAAACACGACATCGCCGCGCTTGCGCGATCGGGAGCGGTCTTTTCGTCAATGACGGGCTATGTGTCCGGCACGCTCGCTGATGACGACGGCGCGGACGAATTACTGCGAACCGCGACTTTATCGATTCCCGTTGCCCGGCAGCTGAATTGCCCGCGTCTCAACCTGCATGGCACCGGTCTCGACGGCAACGGGCTGCCGGTCGTCAAGGCTGATCAGGTGACGGGTTCCATGTGGCTCAAGGCACGCGATACGCTGAACCGCATCGCCGACCTCGGGGAGGAGGAGGGCGTGACCTTCGTGCTCGAAAATCTCAATCAGGCAGTCGATCATCCCAGGACTCCATTTGCGAAGGCCGAGGATACGCTCGCGCTCGTTTCGTCCGTTAACCGGCCGGCGCTGAAGCTCAATCTGGACCTCTACCATGCCCAGATCGGTGAGGGGAATCTGATCGAGCTGTGCCGGCGTGCGCTCCCCTTTATCGGCGAGATCCAGGTTGCGGATGTTCCAGGTCGCATGGAACCGGGCACCGGAGAGATCAACTACAAGGCAATCGCCCGCGCGCTCAAGGACATGGGTTATCGCGGCACGATCGGCATGGAGGCATGGGCTTCCGGCGACGATGAGACGGCGCTGGCCCGCTTCCGCGACGCCTTCACGGTTTGAATATTTCGATAGTCAAGACTTACAATGGAGAGACATCAATGATCAGGTTTGGAGTGATCGGCGCCGGTCGGATAGGCAAAGTGCATGCCACAACGATTGCGGCGAACCCCAATGCGAAGCTTGCTTATGTGGCGGATGCCTTCAAGGCTTCGGCTGAAGAGCTTGCCGCGCGGACGGGCGCCGAGGTTGCCGAAGCGGAGGATGTCATCAAGTCGCCGAACGTCGATGCAATCCTCATCGCGACGCCGACCCCGGGCCACGCCGATCTGATCGAGGCCGCGGCGCGGGCCGGCAAGGCCATTCTTTGCGAAAAGCCGGTATCCCTGTCGGTCGACCGCATCAACGCCTGCCTCGAGGTTGTCGAGAAAAACAGGTCGACTTTGATGATTGGCTTCAATCGCCGGTTCGATCCGAACTTTGCGAGTTTGGAGGCCCGCCTGCGCCGCGGCGATATCGGAGCAATCGAGATCGTGACGATCACCAGCCGGGACCCCGCACCCCCGCCCGCCGAGTATGTCAAATCCTCCGGCGGCCTGTTCCGTGACATGATGATCCACGACTTCGATATGGCCCGGTTCCTGGTCGGAGAGGAATTTACAGTCGTGAATGCACTCGGATCCTCGCTCGTCGACAAGGCAATCGGGGCCGAAGGCGATGTCGATACCGCCGCCGTGCAAATGCAGACGGCTTCGGGTCGCATTGCCGTCATCACCAATTCGCGCCGGGCGACTTACGGCTACGACCAGCGTATCGAAGTCCATGGCGCTGCAGGCATGCTTGCAGCGAAAAATATCGCCGCGACGAGCGTCGAGCTTTCCAATGCGAACGGCGTCAGCGGCGATCCTGTCCAACATTTCTTTCTCGAACGCTATGCGCAGGCTTATGCCAACGAGATCAACGCTTTCATCGAAGCGATCAATGCCGGCAACCCGTCTCCGAGACCAAGTGGACTGGATGGGCTCCAGGCTCAAAAGCTGGCGGAGGCCGCCACAGTGAGCTGGCATACTGGCAGGCCAGTTGCCGTCAATTGACGTGAAGGCGACGCAGCCGTTCCATGTGGATCCATGCGTCGCCCGACCCCACGAATGCAAAGTCGATTTGTCCTGGGCGAAATGCATCCGCCATGGAGGCGCCAATGTCAGCCATGCATCCAATGAAAGATCAGCGTCCTCAGAGCTTTCAGGAACTAAAGCAGTCCATTGCCGAAAGAAAGATATTCTTCCCTGGCCAGGTGGAACAGGTCGCCAGGCGGATGCTTGAGCATCCGGAGATGGTCGCGTTCGAAAGCGCTGCTACGGTAGCAAAAAAATGCGGCGTCTCGCAAACGACAGTCATACGGTTGAGCAGCTTTCTCGGAATTGGATCATACCGAGGCCTCAAGGATTTCTGCGCCAGCTATATTCGAGAGCGATCCAAAGGCGTGTCACCCGCTCATTACCCTCCCCAGCGGCCATCGCGCAGTGTCAGGTAGCGCTATCCGGGCCTGTTCATTCCTTCAGGTCGAGGCTTGCGAGCAGCCTGATAATATAGGCTTCCAGCCCGCCCACCATGTCGAAACGGTCGGGATCGCGCAGCCAGAGCATCTGCAGGCCGTCCATGACGGCGATCAGTTCGGCGGCCATGGCGTTGCCGTCGATGCCGGCATCGATCGAGCCGTCAGCGGCGGCCCGCTCGAAGGTCGCGGCGATATGCTGCTGCATCTCGGTGGCGCGATCGAGAAACCAGGCTTTGGCGGGGTGGCCCTTCATCAGGCTCTCGGCATTCAGGATGGCGAAGGCCCTGATAACCTCTATCATGCCGGCATTGCGGCGGAAGATCTCGACCATGCCCTTGAGCAGGCCGCGAAGATCGGCGCGATAATGGCCGATGAAATCGGCGCTATCGAGATCGCGCTTGGCGAGGATCGACAGCAGCAGATCAACCTTGGTCGGGAAATGATGCAGCAGGCCGGGCAGTGACAGGCCGACGTCGCTGGCGATATCGCCGATCGCGGCATTCTGGTAGCCGTCCTCGGCAAAGCGCCGCATCGCAGCCGCCAGGATCTCCGCGCGGCGCGTCTCCCCCTTGCGGGATCGCCGCCGGCGCTTCTCCTCTCCGACATTCTGTTCCGACAATTCCGCCATCGTCCCCGGTCCCTTTTCCATGCTCTCCATTCCATACATCAGCTTTGCTTGATTGACATCTTAAAAATACCGAGTAATCGGTAGGTTTAAGGATTGAACCCTCGGGAGGCTTGCATGATCGATTCCATTCTCGACAAGATGACCCTTGAGGAGCAGGTCTCTCTGCTCTCGGGCGCCGATTTCTGGACGACGGTTCCTATCGAGCGTCTCGGCGTGCCGAAGATCAAGGTGACGGATGGGCCGAATGGCGCGCGCGGCGCCGGTTCGCTGGTCGCCGGCGTCAAGGCGACCTGCTTTCCCGTCGCCATCGCGCTCGGCGCCAGCTGGAATCCCGATCTCGTCAAGCAGATGGGGGGCGCCCTTGCGCGCCAGGCCAAGAGCAAAGGAGCGGCCGTGCTGCTCGCGCCGACGGTGAATATCCATCGCTCCGGTCTCAATGGTCGCAATTTCGAATGTTATTCCGAAGATCCGGTGCTGACATCGGAACTCGCCGTCGCCTATATCGAGGGCGTGCAAGGCGAGGGGATCGCGGCAACCATAAAACACTTCGCCGGCAACGAATCCGAGATCGAGCGGCAGACCATGTCTTCCGATATCGACGAGCGGACGCTGCGCGAAATCTACCTGCCGCCCTTCGAACAGGCCGTCCGCCGCGCCGGCGTCATGGCCGTCATGTCCTCCTATAATCGTCTCAACGGCACCTATACCAGCGAACATCACTGGCTGCTGACCGAGGTGCTGCGCCAGGAATGGGGTTTTGACGGTATCGTCATGTCCGACTGGTTCGGCTCGCATTCGACAGCCGATACGATCAATGCCGGTCTCGATCTCGAAATGCCGGGTCCGGCGCGCGATCGCGGCGAAAAACTGATTGCCGCCGTGCGCGAGGGCAAGGTCGAGGCCGCGACGGTGAAGGCTGCGGCGCGGCGGATGCTGCTGCTGCTCGAACGGGTCGGCGCCTTCGAGAAGACGCCTGACCTCACGGAGCAGGCGATCGACCTGCCGGAAGACCGGGCGCTGATCCGCCGCCTTGGCGCGGAGGGCGCGGTCCTGCTCAAGAACGACGGCATCCTGCCGCTTGCCAAGACCTCGCTCGACCGCATTGCCGTGATCGGACCGAATGCCGCCACCGCGCGCGTCATGGGCGGCGGCAGCGCCCAGATTGCGGCGCATTATACGGTGAGCCCGCTCGAAGGCATTCGCGCCGCCCTTGCCAATGCCAACAGCATCAGCCATGCGGTCGGCTGCCGCCATAACCGTCTGATCGACGTGTTCAAGGGAAAGATCACGGTCGAATATTTCAAGGGACGCGGCTGCAAGGGCAATCCGCTTCATGTCGAGATCGTCGACAAGGGCGAGTTCTTCTGGTTCGAACTGCCGTCGGGCGATCTCGACCCCGCCGATTTCTCGGCTCGGATGAGAATGCAATTCGTGCCGGAGGAGAGCGGCGATCATGTCTTCGGCATGACCAATGCCGGCCTGGCGCGGCTCTTCGTCGACGGCGTACTGACGGTGGATGGCCATGATGGCTGGACGCGCGGCGAAAACTATTTCGGCACCGCCAATGACGAGCAGCGCGGCACTGTCGCACTCGAAGCCGGCCGGGCCTATGCGGTCACCGTCGAATACGAGCCGTCCATCGCGAGCGGGGAGGGCATCAACCTCATCGCCATTCGTTTCGGCGTGGAAAAACCGCTCGGCGAGGGCGATATCGAGGCAGCCGTCGAGACGGCCCGCAATGCCGATGTGGCGCTTCTCTTCGTCGGCCGCGACGGCGAATGGGATACGGAGGGGCTTGATCTGCCCGACATGCGGCTTCCGGGCCGGCAGGAAGAACTGATCGAGCGGGTGGCCGCCGCCAATGCCAATACCGTGGTCGTGCTGCAGACCGGTGGCCCTGTGGAAATGCCGTGGCTCGGCAAGGTCCGCGCCGTGCTGCAGATCTGGTACCCGGGGCAGGAGCTCGGCAATGCTGTCGCCGACGTGCTGTTCGGCGATGTCGAGCCCGGCGGACGCCTGCCGCAGACCTTCCCGAAGGCGCTGGCGGACAATTCCGCCATGACAGGCGATGCCGCCGTCTATCCCGGCAAGGACGGGCATGTGCGCTACGCCGAAGGCGTCTTCGTCGGCTATCGTCACCACGACACACGCGCCGTCGAGCCGCTCTTTCCCTTCGGCTTCGGCCTCGGCTATACCCGTTTCAGCTGGGGTGAACCGCGGCTTTCGGCCGGCGAAATGGGGCCTGATGGCGTGACTATAAGCCTCGACCTGACCAATATCGGCGACCGGGCGGGCTCGGAACTGGTGCAGCTCTATATCAGTTCGCCAAAGACAAAAGTGGAGCGGCCGGCCAAGGAGCTGCGCGCCTTCGCAAAGCTTTCGCTGCAACCCGGTGAGACCGGCACGGCCGTGATGAAGATCCGGTCGCGCGATCTCGCTTATTTCGATGTCGAGGCCGGCGCCTTCCGGGCCGAGCCGGGCGACTACCAATTGGTAGTGGCGGCGAATGCGGCGGATATCAGGTTCATCGTCGACCTGCCGTCGCCATCGGGTTATATCCTGCCGCCTCCGTCCTGAAGGCGGACTGGCGAGACCGCATCAGCTGCGCAAGCGCTGAATGGTTCGAGCGGCGATCAGGCCGCGTCGGGCTGGGTGCGCAGATTGGTGACGACGCGCCTGTTCTGCACCCGGCAGGATCGATCCGTGCAGTCGCGGACTTCGCGGTCGTTGCCGTAGCCCTTGGCCCACATGCGCTTGGCGTCCACGCCCTTTGAGGCGAGATAGGCCATTGCTGCGTCGGCGCGCTTCTGCGACAGCGTCTCCATTTTAATTGCGGAACCGGAATCGTCGGCAAATCCCTGCAGCTTGAGCAGCCAGGTCGGGTTCTTGTTCAGCCAGGCGGCCTGGTTGTCCAAGGTTGCCATGGCGACGGAATCGAGCGCGGCGGAGTCCTGCTTGAAGTAGATCCGCCGGCCGACATTGAGGATGAAATCTTCTTCGCTGCCCGCCGCCACGTTCTCGAAACCGGGCGCGGGATCGTTGGTCTGGCCGGTCATCGGCGCTGCGGTGGGTTCTTCCAGGGAGGCGATCTCGGTTGTGGAGCAGGCGGCAAGCGCCAGGAGCATGGACGCGACGAGAAGGCGCCTTGCAAATTCGGTCGGAGCAGACATCAGGGTGATTTCCTATTCAACCGGGGTTGTTTGGCTGACCTGCGTAGCGCTTTCGGCCTGGTCGGCAATATGCGGCAGAACCTGTACGGCCGTGCCGATGGGGCAACGCTGATAAAGGTCGATGGCATCCTCGTTGAACATGCGGATACAGCCGCTGGAGGCATCCTTGCCGATGCTCCATGGCTCAAGCGTGCCGTGGAAGCGATAGCCCGTGTCGACGCCGTCGCGATGCAGATACATGGCGCGGGGACCGAGCGGGTTCTTCGGTGAGCCTCCCTCCACGAATTCGGGCAGTTCGGGATGGCGTTTGCGCATCTCCGGCGGCGGTGTCCAGCGCGGCCAGAGAGATTTGGCGTCGATCGTGGCGCGGCCGAACCATTTGAAACCCTCGCGGCCGACGCCGACGCCGTAGCGGATCGCTGTCTTGTTCTCCATAATCAGGTAGAGGAAATGGTGCCTGGTATCGACGACGACGGTGCCGATCGGCTCGCTGCTGAAATATTTGACGACCTGGCGGTGCCATTTCCTGTCGATCTTGGCGAAGTTCGTCGCCCGAAATGTCACGCCATTGTCGACGGCGGTGCCGGCAAAAAAGGAAGACGCCTGAGCGAAAGCCGGCCTGCCGACCGCACCGGCGCCAAGTAACGCCAATCCACCAAGCACAATATCCCTGCGGGTCCACGGCATCGGCAATATCCCCCTCAAAGCCAAGCAGCGAAGCGTCAGTAAAGCAGATTTTTCATTTGCGACAACAGAAAATTATTCTCTTGCCTGTTGCCGTTACTCCGGCAGGGCGATGTTGGCCCAGCAACCCCCAGGTCATTTGTCTCCGCGCGACCCGAGCAAATTCAGGGGAAAAGGTCGGCGAGTTCGGAGCGTGCGATGCGCCGCAACCTGATCGCCTCCGCTGCGTCTATTGGACGATAGGGAAAGCGCAAACGGGTGCCGACGGAGCCCCAATTGCCGATGGCGCTCAAAAGAGCGGCGTTCGAATGGCCGAGGTCGCGGCGGAAGATCAGCCTGCCTGATCGGCTTCCGGCGTGTGGACCACCACGCGGTTGCGGCCGGTCTTTTTGGCAAGGTAGAGCGCCGCATCCGCCTGGTGCTGCATGCGCTCCGCGGACACGCCGTCACCATTTTGCAATATCGCTATTCCGATGCTGACAGTGACCCAGGGAACGACACGCGAGGTGGGATTTGGAAGAGACGCGGCCTCAACTCGGCTGCGAATTCTCTCGGCGACCGCCCTGGCCTCCTGTTCATCGGAACCGGGCAGAAAGACAAGAAACTCTTCGCCTCCGTAGCGGGCGACCTGATCCCGCTCATCTCTCATGCTGCTCTGGATGATGCCGGCAACTTTCACCAGGCAGCGGTCGCCTTCGGCATGGCCGAGATTGTCGTTGAGATGCTTGAAGTCATCGATATCGCACATCAGCATCGCCGCGCCGCTCGTTCGCATCAGTTCCTCGTTCCAGAAATGATGGAGCGTTTCCATCATCGAACGCCGGTTGGCGACACCCGTCAGCGGATCGGTCCGCGCCAGCAATTCCAGCTGCGAGTTGGCGTCGGTCAGCTCTGCGAGGCGGCTTCGATCTCGTAACTCGAGCAGGAAAGTCTTCTGAGCGAAGATGGTCGTGGTGCGTCGGGCAACGACTGTCGCAGCCACACCGCTCGCGAAAAACAGCGTTCCGGCAAGAGCGCTTCCCGCTTCGATGCCTGGATTGTGCAGCTGAAACACGAGGTAGAGACCGAGGGCGGAAGCACCGATCGCCATCGCCCAACCGAGCGGAACGGGAAAGATGATGATGGCGGTGACGGCAACAAACAGCATGATGGTCAAATGCCGCTCATAAAACTCGCCGCCACTGTTCACCCCCACCAAAGCGACGGACAGCAGGATGAGAAAAACCGCCGATAGGATGAAAACGCCCTGCAGCCACAAAGCGTGCGGTCGCCGGAAGACCATAACGGCGACAAGGGCGGCGGGGGGAAGGATAGACGCCGGCCAAAGCATCGACATGACGGTTTCGGCCGGAAGCAGGATCGCGTTGAGGCCCAAAGTCAGGATGTCGAGCACGATAACCCAAACCATCCACGCGCGGATGATCTTGGCCGTCCGCGGCCAGGAGCGTTCGCGAAAAAGCTGAGCCAGTTCCCCATGCAGGCGGATATCGCGCGTGCGCCCCCCGAGCAGGCGCTCGACTTGCTCTGAAATGGCCGGGCTCAACCTCTGGAGAGGTTTCCGCGAAGACGCCCTTACCGTTTTGATAGGAGCTCTGGTTCGCTCGGTATCCATGTGTCGGATTTAGGGAGAAGATGACCGGAGACAAGACGGGCCGCGGTGTTCGCCCGAAAAGACGATGTGCCTGCCCTAATGATTTTGTACCACGTGGTGACAGTCGGTCGTCAACATGCGTCACATCGGGTCAAGGTCTTACAGATAGGGCCGAACTGACGGTTCTGTCCCATCAAGATCGGCAGGTTGACAGCATTTCTGTCCACACTTTGCCTGTCGCACGACAAAACCGTCCTCCGTCGGCAATTACGCGGTGGAGAACGCTGCGGACCTTGATGGAGCGTGCAACCTGCTCGGGAGAGGCAAGCACGGAGATTTTATCGGTTAAAAGATGACTAAAAGAATCATCTTATGTTGACAAGGCCAATCTCGCTCCATAGGTTCCGCGCGCATCTGTGACGTAGGGACCAAGTGATGGCGCGTGTTTTTTTGAATGTTTCTAATAATCTACCGCGAATTTATAGAGAGAGCCTATTTGCCACGACGGCGGTCGTTCTGATCGGCATTGCAGCATCGCCGGCTTCCGCCCAGAGCGCCTCCGCAGGCGACACCGCGACAACGCTGGAACCGATCGTCATCCAGGGTGCAGCCTCTGATAGCAAGACCGACCGGACGTCGGTCACCGCCAAGAACAGCGCGGGCGCGACCAAGATCAGCACGCCGCTCGTCGAGACGCCGCGTTCGATCTCCGTCACCACCGAGAAGGAAATCGAGCAACGCGGCGCGCAGTCGGTCATCGAGGCGGTGCGTTACACGGCCGGGGTGACCACAGGAACGAGCGGCTTCGATCCGCGTTTCGACCAAATCTATATTCGCGGCTACAACGCCACGACGGTCGGCGACTATCGTGACGGATTGCGCCAGCCCTATATCAACTACGGCACGTTCCGCACCGATCCCTATCAGTTGCAGCGCGTCGAGGTGATCAAGGGGCCGGTCTCCGTTCTCTACGGCTCCGGATCGCCGGGTGGCCTCGTCAACAAGATATCGAAGCTTCCGACCGAAGAGCCGATCCGCGAAGTCGGCATGACCTACGGCACCAAGGACCGGGTGCAGGGAATGTTCGATTTCGGCGGGCCGATCAGCGAAGACAACGACGACTTTCTCTACCGCATCGTCGGCCTTGCCCGCCGCGGCGATACCAATTTCGATATTGCCGACGACCGCTATTTCCTGGCGCCGTCCTTCACCTGGAAGCCAGACGAGGGCACGTCTCTGACGGTGTATGGTCTGGCGCAGGCGGACGAAACCGATGCCAATGTCGGCGCGATCACGACCGTGGACGGCAGGATTCTCGATATCAGACAGAGCGATCCCGATTATGACTATCAGAAGATCAAGCAGCAGCAGGTCGGTTATCAGTTCGAGCATGAATTCGACAACGGCCTGACCTTCCGGCAGAACCTGCGTTATTCGCATCTCGATCTCAGGGCTCGCTACCTCGGCGTTACCAGCTGGACCGGGACCGTCGCGCATCGCGGCACGAATGCGATCCGCGACGAAATGAATGTTTTCCAGGTCGACAATCAGCTCGAGGCGAAATTCGATACGGGTCCGCTTGCGCATACGATGCTGTTCGGGCTCGACTACACCAATCTCAAGTCGAGCTTTGGCTATGGCTTCGGAGCCGCCGATCCGGCATTCGACTTCGATATCGCCAATCCGACTTACGGAGTCTCGGGCTCTACGCCGGACTATAATTTCTTGGCTTCCGATGCCGATATGCGGCAGGTCGGCATCTACGCCATGGACCAGGTCGAGGTCGGAAACTGGCGCTTCAACTTCGGCGGCCGGCAGACCTGGGTAGACCAGACGCGAGATTCGACCTTGCCCACGGTCAGCTCGGAGGATGTCGACAAGAATGCCTTCTCCGTACAGGCCGGCGCGCTTTACCTCTTCGACAACGGCATCGCGCCGTTCGTTTCCTACGCGACCTCCTTCGATCCGGTCACCAACCGATCCGCAACCAACACAATTCTTCCGCCGACGAAGGGCGAGCAATACGAAGTCGGCGTGAAGTACCAGCCTCCCGGCTCCGACATCCTGCTATCGGCCGTCGCCTATCACATCGTCGAGCAGAATAAGCCGAGGCTCGCCGACCCGCTGACCTTTGCCTATGACTCCCAGGGCGAAGTGACCGGAAAGGGTATCGAGCTTGAAGCCCGCGCGGCAATCGCCGACGGCCTCGATATCATTGCGGCCTATACCTACAACGACTCCGAAGTAACGGGGGGCAACAACGTCGGAAATACTCCCGCCGTCACCCCGACCCATATTGCAAGCCTGTGGGCGAACTACACCTTCCAGGAAAGCAATCCCTTCAACGGTCTGTCGGTTGGCGCCGGCATGCGCTACATCGGCGAGACCTGGACGGATGTTGCCAATACCTCGAAAAATCCTGCGACTTTCTATGTCGATGCATCCGCCTCCTATGATTTCGGCGCGCTCGACAAGAAATATGAGGGCCTGACGGCAGCCTTCGCCATCCGCAACATCGCCGACAAGCGAGAAACGGTTTGCGAAGAGGGCTTCTGCTACCTGGGCCAGGGCCGCAACATGACCGGCACACTGAAGTATCGGTGGTAAAGGCATGGGCTGCCGAGACGAACAGGACGTCTCGGCGCCCGACTTCGATTGCTGATCGTCCATCGCCCACCAGGCCGCCTATCTTGACGGCTTGGGGGCGATGGTCCGTTCTCCTATTGCCAAAGTAAATTACTTACCGCAGACCGCCATCGTCACCCTTCGGCTCCGCCCCATTGAGCGCTTATGCCGCGTACCCGCGGCCGAAGGCGGCAGCCACTCTGTTGCCGAGCGTCTGCACTGCCGATGAAGATGGCGCGACGGGCTCACGTCGCGGATCCTGCCGATCACCACTCAGTTTGAAACGCTCGACCAACTGAGTGAGCATCTTGGCCTCGTTTGCCAGAGATGTGCTGGCGGCAGTCGTTTCCTCGACCATGGCGGCGTTCTTCTGAGTGACTTGGTCCATCTGGTTGACTGCGACATTGACTTCACTCAGGCCTACGGATTGCTCTCGTGCAGAAGTCGCAATAGCCTCGATGTGATCGTTGATCGTGGCGACATCTATTTCGATCGTTTTGAGAACCTCGCCGGTCTCGCTGACCAGCTTGACCCCATCACTGACCTCGGCATTGGAGGTTCGGATCAGCGCTTTGATTTCCTTCGCAGCCGTTGCCGATCTCTGCGCAAGCTCCCGCACTTCCTGTGCCACAACGGCGAAGCCTTTGCCTGCCTCACCCGCCCGCGCGGCTTCCACTCCGGCATTCAGTGCCAGGAGATTTGTCTGGAAGGCGATTTCATCGATCACTCCGATGATGTTGGAGATTTGGTTCGAAGACTCTTCGATCCGGCTCATGGCGTTGACTGCTCTTGCAACGACCTCTCCGGACCGCAGCGCACTGGCATTCGCCTGGTTCGCCACCACTCGCGCTTCCTCGGCGCGGTTCGACGAATTGACGACATTGGTGGTGATCTCGTCGAGTGCCGCAGCAGTTTGCTCGAGCGAAGCAGCCTGCTGTTCCGTTCGCGTTGAAAGATCGTTGGCTCCCTGGCTGATTTCGCGCGTACCGCCGTCGATGGTCACGGTAGCCGTTGAGATTGCCGAGAGAGTGGCGGCCAGTTGTTGAACCGAACTGTTGAAGTCGTGACGCAGAGCTTCGAAATCGGCGGCAAAAGCGCCGTCCAGCTGAAATGCCAGATCCCCGGATGCAAGGCGCTTCAGTCCTATCGCCAGGCCCGAAGTTGCTATACGCAGCCTTTCAGCCGCCTCGGCTTCGGCCTGCTGCTGAGCGGTAATGCGATCTTTCTCGGCTTGCGCCCGAGCCTGTTCCGTTTCGGCTTCCAACTGGCTGTTGGCGATGAGGGCCTGGCGGAACTTTTCCACAGCGACAGCCATTTCGCCTATTTCGTCGCTACGCTCGCGTCCGGGGACCTCGCGCGCCGTATCCCCACCCCGCAATGTGTTCATATAAGTGGACATCTGGGATAGAGGCGCGATAACACGCAGATGGCTGAGGATGATCGCGGCCATACCTGCTGCGAATGCGATCGCAAGGGCAACGATGGCCGAGGTGACGCTGAACTCGACAGCGGCGTCGGCCGTAGTCAGGTTGTTGTTGTTGTCGGCTACATTTATGTCGACGTCCTTCTGGATCAGGTCGCCGGCTGCGTCATAACTCGTTCTGCCCTCGCCGAGCAGCAGCGTCATCGCATCGTCAGGCTTGCCGGTATCTGCGAGCGTCTTGGCTCGCTGCCATATCTGCTGATAGGCCGCGTCTGCGCTTACAAAGTTCTGGTAGATGGCCCGCTCGGCGTCGCTCGTGATGGCTGGCTGATAGTCCTGCAGGTCTTTGCTGATCTGCCCGGTGGTATTGCTCAAATCGGAAAGAATCTCCTGCCGCGTTGTGTCGCGGGCGAGGACATAACCGAGATGTGCAACGCGCATATCGCCGTAGTCGACGTTGAGTTGGCTGAGCGTCAACATGGAGGGAACCGTATCGAGGGCGATCGACCGGCTGGCGGTCTTGATCGTGGATAGGGATCGCAACCCCAGAATACCTTGTCCAAGTGAAATGGCGACCAGAGTTCCAAAAAGTCCGAACAAAGTAAATTTGAGGGTTATTCGCATGATGTGCTGCTCCTTAGTCTTGCCGAGATAGCCTCGTGCGAGAACGGGAGCATCGGGATCCGTAAATTTTTATTAATCATGCGGCTTCCTCGGTTCTGCCGCTCTTTCCGCATTCGGAATGTGGATAGGCGTTCGCGTTGGGGATAGTTGCGGTGAGCCTCTTCCGTATTAGCCAAGCAAAACATGTTGTATTCAGTTCAGCGGTGACGTTGTCGGCGGCGGCGTGGGGAGTTGGCCGATCAGGGAGGAGTTAATGGAGGATGATCAGAGCTTGCCATTCACCTGTCGGTATCGTGGCGCCTCATTCGATAACATGATCGAAACCCTTGGCAGCGCATTCGGCACATTTTCCGCCGAGCCGGCGGGGAGCAGCAGAGAATTCAGCTGGGGGATCGATCTTGCGGTGACCGAAAGGACAATTCTGGTGCGGGGCTCCCACCAGGATCAATTCACATTTCGGGTCGAGCCGATTTCGGAAACGGCTCAATATTTGTGCATTATCGTTCCGCGCAGTGGTGGCATGGGTATCACTCGCGGCTCGCGCTGCGGTCAGGCTTCCTCAAGCAGGCTTCTTCTCTACACCAATTACGAAGCCGGCGAGGTAGCGATGTACGGTCAGAACAGTCTGATCGATGAACTGTTGATCGACTGGTCCGTCATTCGTCAAACCGTGGCGCAAATTTTCGAAAAACCGTTGGATGGGTCGCTGGAATTTCTCTTCGAATTGGACGGGACGACCGCGTGCGGCGCGACGATACAAAGACTCGCCGAGACGATCATCGATGGTATGAGTGAGGCTGGTCCCTTGATGAGCTCTCCAATTGCGATGGCGAATCTCACCCAGGCGATGGCTGATCTCGTGGTTCGCCAGGTACCGCACCGCCTAACGCCGTTTCTTGGCAAGAAAGTGCATATGATCGCACCGCGTCATGTTCGACGGGCGATCGAATTCATGCATGAGCATATCGATCAGCCGATCACCATGCCGCTTGTGGCCGAATTCGCCGGAGTTTCAACCCGAGCCCTCGAAACCGGCTTTCGCATGTTCAAATACATAACCCCGGCAGGATACCTGCTTGCCTTGCGCCTGCAGGCAGCTCGACGAGATCTTCTCAATCCCACAAACGATGAGAGCATCAAAGCTATTTGCCTGAAATGGGGCTTCTTCCACTTCGGGCGCTTTTCGGCCGTCTACGCGTCGACTTACGGAGAAAAACCGTCCCAAACGCGGCTGCGCTCCCGAGCCTTAAGCTCGGCCTGCTAGCGAGAGCAGCCAATGTCAGAAGGCGCGAAAAAGCCTATCCCACAATGCTCGGGCAGGTGATGCCAGCGGTTTCGACTCGTCGTTCGCAATCTTGATATCCAAGTCGCTCCTTTCTGTCATGAACGTCGCAGTCATCCGGGTAAAATTAGTCGCCACCTCGGCAAAACGCATTGATCCGCTTTCACCCAACACTTTCCGGAGCGTGGCTAAAGTCAGGTCGAATTTCCTGTAAATCTGCTCGAACCGTCCGCAGCTTCTTTTTTCTACGCGCACGGCAAGATTGCCGTCCGCGAGCGCCGAGACGATCCGGCTGATCTCGGAATAGCTTTCTTGCAGGACGGCGAGTAGCTCGTTGAAAGTTTCGGCACTTCGATTGAACTCGGGATCTTGAAAGTTCTGCGGCATTCGTCGCGAGAAATCTCCGTGGGCAGCAGCGCTAGCAGCGGCATCGAGTTCCAAGCGGAATCGACCGGCTTCTCCGTCCGTCCGGAGCCCTTCAGTTTCCAATACTTCAAGCATATTGGCGCTCGTGTCCTGGTCAATCACTGGGCCGATCTCCTATGAAGCCCACGATAGCCGGACTGCGGCAAAATCGTACCTGATTGGCATGTCTTGGAACCGCACAGTGATGTTGACTTCTCATATTGACGTTCGCGCGAACCGGCGTTTCCTGCCGCTTTGGCAGGCGCGAGCTAGGTTACGATCAACGGCCTGGCTCGATGTCCGTCCAGCACTTCACCCTGCCGATCCGTGCATTGGCTCTCCTGGGCTGCGGCGGATGCCGTATAGGATTCTGTTCGCGCTGCATGGGCGAGCCATGTCAACTTCTCGAACATGGCGACCAGTTCATCCATCACCGCTGTGATATTTGCCCGGGCTTCTTCCAATTGCTCTTCCGGCGAACCGGGCGCTTTTGCGTGGCCTGATGGATTTGCTTGCTTCTCGGGGAACGTGATTATGTTGCTCATGGAGCTTCCTATGAAATTGGTGGCAGATGAACTGCAAGCGTGCCTGATCATCTGGGTGGCCACGCCTCGTGCAGGGCCTGCCTCTGCATTGATGGAGCTATGCTTTAGGTTGGATGAAGAACAAGCGGCCCGAGCAGATGACTTCGCAGATCGGATACTGTTTTGCGTATTTCTGCGGATTGTTGAACGACGCAGAAAATGAGACTGGCGGTGACAGGTCGAGCTTGCTCCGGCCGCCCCTCACCTCCGCCGACGCAGAACGATCAGCAGCATCGGGGCTCCGACCAGAGCCGAGATCAAGCCGGCCGGCACCTGATAGGGAAAAGCGACCATACGTCCCCCCCAGTCGGCGATGACGAGCAGGACCGCCCCGATGAGGGCGGCGGCGAGGAGCTGGGTGGAGGGCCGGCGAAGACCGAGCCCCTGGGCAAGGTGCGGTGCCATCAATCCGATAAAGCTTAAGGGGCCGACGACGAGCGTCGCTGCTGCCGTCATGATCGCGGAGAGCCCGAACAAGACCGCGCGTGCGGGAACGATCCTGAGGCCGAGTTCGCTTGCCGTTTCGGTTCCAAGTTGCAGCAGGGCAAGCCAGCGGCTGGCGAGAAAGGCGGCGATGAGGCAGGCGAGCGCAATCAGCAAGGCGGTTGCCGCCACGGTGTTGTCGACGAAATAGGTCGAGCCCGCCATCCAGCGGATCAGCGCCAGGCCGCGCGGGTCGCCGCTCGCGGCAAGGACGCCGATTCCGGCGTCGAGGATCGCGCCGAAGGCGATGCCGGCAAGCAGCACGCGGTTCGGGCCGAAGCCGGAGCGGGCGCTCAAGAGGAAGATCAGCGTCAGCACGATAAGGGCGCCGCCGCCGGCAAAGGTAAGCTGGAGCGGCAGTCCCGGTGCGGCAAAGGTAAACATGGCGGCCGCAACGCCGAGCGTTGCTCCTGCCGAGACCCCGAGCACTTCCGGGCTCGCCATTTCGTTTCCGGTCAGCCGTTGTAAAATCAGCCCCGTCACACCGAGCACGGTTCCGGCGCCGAATGCAGCGGCGACCCGGGGCAGCCGAAGGGGAAGGATTTCATTCCATGCGGCGGCCGGCAACCACGCCCAGGCTCCGTCGGGCGCGCGGCCGAAAAAGATCGCGGCGATCGCCAATGCGATGACGCAGGCGAGCAGGATGGCGAATGATGTCGTTCTGCTGCCGATCGCAGGCCGTGGCAATGCAGTAGCCGGCAGCGTGCGCGAGACTGTGGCGAGACGTGGCAGAAGAGCGATCAGGATCGGACCGCCGAGCAGCGCGGTCACCGCCCCCGTCGGCACGAAATCGCCGGGTGCAAGAAGCTTGATCGTCTGATCCGTCAGCAGGAGAAGACCGGCGCCTGATATCGGCGACCAGATCAACTGGCTGATGATCCGCCTTGCACCAGCGAGCCGAACGATCTGCGGGGCGACCAGCCCGATGAACCCGATGACGCCAACGGCGCTGGTGACAAGGGCGCAGAGGGCGATGGCAATCGCCAGGATGAAACTCCGCGCCCATTTGACCGGCAGGCCGAGGCTCGTTGCGCCGGCATCGCCGAGTTGGCTGAGAGCGAGCGGTCTCGTGGCGAGAAACGCAAGCCCGCAGAGCAGCGCCACCTTCGGCAGCAGCGACATCGGGATCGCCCAGCTTTGTTGTGACAGCGACCCGGCGCCCCAGATGAAAATCCCCGAGAGATATTGATCGTTCATCAGCACCAGGATGGCTGCCGCCGCCCCGCACCAGAGGCCGACGATCATGCCCGACAGGATGAGGGAAAAGGGCGAGAAGCCGTGCCGGGCGCTGATCGAAAAGATGGCGATGGCAGCCGCCGCACTTCCGCCGAGCGCGACCGCGTCCCGGCCCCATCCGGTCAGCGAGGGGAAGGCGAGCATGACCGAAACCAGCGCCAGATTGGCACCGGCCGAGACGCCGAGCGTCGTCGGCGAGGCTAGCGGATTGCGCAGCACCTGTTGCAGGATCGTGCCGGAGAGCGCGAGGGCAGCGCCTGCTATCAGCGCCGTCGCCATGCGCGGAAGCGTCGAATAGACGAGGAGAAGGCGCTCGGCATCATAGTCGCCGGTCGCAGCCTCAAGGTGAGGCAGCGCCGGCAACACCTCCAATAGGGCAAGGCCCAATCCGGAAAAGAGCAGCAGCGCCGCAAGTGCGGGCGCCCCGAAGTAAGAAAATCCAGCCTTCATCGGGCGGCAGTCTCCAGGGTATCTACTACGAGGGTCGAAAATCGCAGCGCCTCCTCGACCATTCCGAACATCAGGACGCCAGGAATGACGGAGATCCGCCGCTGTCTGACGAAGGGAAGGCTGGTCCAGAGCGGGCTGTCGGAAAGCTGCGTGAGGACGTCAGGCGGAAGCAGCGGCGAAACGACGATCAGATGCGCTTCTTCGTCGAGTTCGGCGAGCTGTTCCAGGCCGATCGTTTGAAATCCCCAGTAGCTGGTCTCGCCCTTCCAGGCATTCTCGATGCCGATGCGCTTCATGGCGCCGCCGAAAAGCCCGGGGCCGCCATAGATGCGCGCATGCCTGCTGTCGATGAAGTTGATGACGGCAACCGGAGGCGCAGACAGGCTCTTTGTCCGCTCCCGCAACCGATCGAATGCGGCGTCGGCATGGGACAGAAATGCCTTTGTTTCCTTTGGCCGCCCGATCATCGTTCCGAGCCGCAGCGTTTCGGCGTAGGAACAGTCGAGCGCCTCTGCGTGCTCGGCATAGATGGTGAACCTTTCCACCGGCGCGATCCGCGCCAGCTTTTCATCCAGTGCGGCAAGGAAAGGGGTGCTGAGAATGAGCGACGGTCGGATGCTGGTGAGCACTTCGAGGTTGATCTCCGACGTGGTGCCGAGATCGACAACATCAGGCGGCATCGCCGGCTCGACGACCCATTCCGCCCAGTTTCTCAAGGAGACGACCGCGCGCGGTATCTCGCCGAGCGCAAGCATCGTCGACGCCAGCCCATAGTCGAGCGAAACCACCCCGCCGTCGCCGGCGTTCGCGATGGCGGGTGCGCCGGTCAAGGCCAAGGCGCCAAGCAGAAAGTCTCGTCGTCTCAAAATGCAGACTCACCTGCCTGGACCGCAGCGAGCGGCTTGACCATGAACAGACACGGATGATCCTCGTGCCAGAGCGTCGCAAAGACCTCTGCCCTGACGAAGCCGTTGCGATCATAAAACCGCCGCGTCGCCTCGAATTGCGGTTCGTCGAGGCCGCGCGGGGCGAGCGTCTTGACCGTCAGCAGCCGGGCGCCCGATTGATGGCCGAAGCGTTCGGCCTCGTCGAGGAGATGGCGTCCGGCACCGCGACCGTGATATTCGGGGCGTGTCGCAATCAGTGCGATTTCGACGGCCCCGGGCAGATGCGGCTTCAAGGCCATCAATGCCGTCACGACATCCGCTTCAACGTAGCCGAACACCGGTAGATCCTCGACCGCCGCGGCACTAGCTTCGATGACCTCCGGTTCTGAAAACCAGTCGGGCAATGCCCCCATGATCGAGCGGCAGAGCTCCGCCTTGCCTGTCAGGATCTCGACTGTTCTTCCCATTTTTTCTCGCCTTCACGCGGTCGATTTAAACTTGACTCTTGTTATCATCTTAAAATAGACACTGCAATCAAATCGTGCACTTCCGCTCAAAAAAGGAGCGTCAAGACCGAACCGACCAGCAACGACAGAGCCTGATTTTCCATTTGTAAAAAGGGTACAGGACTATGCGAGCATCGCATCGTGATGTGAACGGAAATGCCGTGGTCAACGCTATGATCGAAAACAAGGAGAAACTCCTCAAAACGATCGAAAGCGTTGTCAAATCAAGATCATATTCCGAGGATATATTTCAGGATGGCGTTATCAAAGCTTACGGGGTGAATGTCGAAGGCATTCGTTGCCCCATCGGTTACGCATTCCGGATGGTCTATAACCTCGCGCTTGACGAGAGCCGCCGCCGGCGCCAGCGGATGAACAACTATAGGTCGATAGACCAGGTGCAGGAGATCACGGCGCCGATCCCGACAGTGCTCGATCAGCTCGTGGCAGCCGAGACCCTGCGTGACGTGCTCGCTTCGCTGGAAGCACTGCCGAAGCGTACCAATGATGCCTTCATCCGCCACCGCCTCAACGGCGTGCCGCAGAAGGATATTGCGGCCGAACTCGGCGTCTCGAGGACGCTCGTCAATTTCATGATCAAGGCGGCGGAGCAGCATTGCCATTCGGCGATCACCGAACCCGCCGGCCCCGATCATGAACATCGGCGGGATACTACCGCCGCGCGGCGTGCAGCGCCTGCTGCAGGTCGCTCCACAGCAGTTCCGGCTCTTCCAGCCCAACGGCGAAACGAATTGTCTGTTCGCTCACGCCGAACCGGATGAAAGTGGTCATCCGGTCGGGAATCTGCAGCGCCACCTTGGCGGGGACGACGAGCGTTTCCGGTCCGCCCCAGCTGACCCCGAGACGGATTTCGCGAAGCCCGTTGACGAAGCGCGCGACGTCGATATCGGGCGTGAGGTCGAAAGCGAAGAGCCCGGCATAACCCGACAGCGTCGCCCGGCCGGGATGATCCTGAAAGGCCGGGTGGCGGACGTGGGCGATGTCGGGATGCTGCTTCAGCCGTTCGGCGAGCAGCAGTCCGCTGCGCTCATGCTCCTTGAGGCGGACACGCAGTGTGCGCATGCCGCGCAGCAGGAGCCAGGCCTCGAACGGCGAGAGCTTGGCGCCGACATAGGGATAGGAGGTCGAGTTGATCCTGGCGATCGCTTCCTTTGTGCCGACGACGACGCCGGCGACGGTATCGCTGTGGCCGCCGAGATATTTCGAGGCGGCGTGAATGACGATATCGACGCCGTGCTGGATCGGCTTCTGGAAGAGCGGCGTCGCCCAGGAATTGTCGATGATCGTGGTGACGCCGGCCTCCTTCGCCATGGCCGACAGCGCCACGATGTCCTGCAGCTCGAAGACGAAGGAGGAGGGGTTTTCGAGATAGAGCAGCTTGGCGCCCGGCAGCGCCTTGCGCACCTCGTCATGGTCGGAGGGATCGACGAAATCCACCGTGACGCCGAGCCTGCCGAGCAGCTTCACCAGCAGGCGGTAGACATCATTATAGAGGTGGCGCACGGCAACGACCCGGTCGCCCGCTTCCACGAGGCTGAGAATGGTCGCGGTAATGGCGGCCGTTCCGCTCGAAAAGGCGCGCCCATCCTCCGCGCCTTCGAGGCGCGCGACCAGCAGTTCGAATTCGCGGACGGTCGGATTGTCGCCGCGCGAATAGATGTAGTTGCGCGCCCGGCCGGCGAAGACATCCTCCATCGCCTCGTAACTGTCGTAGGTAAAGAGCGACGTCTGGAAGATTGGCGGTGAGACGGCGTTGAATGCCGCCGGATCGACGGGCGTAAAGAGATCGTCGGCGATCGCATGGGCGCCAAGGTGGTGCGGGTTGATCGACTGGTTCATGGTCATCCTCTCATGGACAAAAGCTGGGATAGGGACGGATGGAGGCCGGATGGCCGGCCGAACGCTGCCGGAGTGCGCTGAGTGTCCTCGCCAGGCAGACGGCCGACAGCAGGCCGGTCAGGGCAGAGGCAAGGAACATTGCTCCGAGCAGGCCCGAAAAACCGAAGAAAGGCGGCAGGAGCGCAAGCAGCGGAAAGAGCAGATAACCATTCTGCGCCAAGCCGACGGCCAGTGCTGCTTTCGACCTGCCCTGCGCCTGGAAGAGGACCAGCAATGTTTGCCGCAGGCCGAACAGCAGAAAGGGAAGATGGGTCGCGACGATCGCTTGCCCCGCGATCGAAATCACTGCCTGATCCCCGGTGAAGAACGAAGCGAGCTGTTCGGAAAAGACGATCGCCGCCAGACCATGGGCGCCGCCGACGGCGCTCGTCACGGCCGTCAGGATGCGGGCAGCCGACAGCACCCGTGATATATCCCCTCGGCCCCAGGCAAAGCTCAGGATGGACTGGGCGCCGAGCGAGATGCCGATGACCGGGAGTGCGCCGACAGCAAGCAGCCGCAAGGCGATGCCGACTCCGGCAATGCCGTCCTCGCCATGATAGGTGCCGGCGACCGACAGCATGGCCGCGATTGCGCCGGCCGTCGCAAGGCTCGTCAGCGTCGTCGGTGCGCCCACGGCAAGGACCGGCCTGAGATGCCTGAGGTCGCCGAGCCGCCAGCCGAACGTCAGCCGGATCGTCCCGAGGCGTCTGGCATGATAGGCGCCGTAGATTGAGAGCGCCACGATCTGGGACAGGATGGTTGCGATCGCCACCCCTTGCAGACCGAGGCCGAAGCCGAAGATCATGATCGGATCGAGGACGATGTTCAGGGCGAAGCAGGCGACCAGCGTCCACATGCTGAAGCGGGCATTACCTTCGGCGATCGCCAGGAAATCGAGAATGATCTGCGCCATCGTCAGCGGGATCGAGACCGCGATGATGAGGAGATAATGCTGCGCAAGCGGCTCGATCGCGGGTGTCGCGCCGACCAGCAGGAAAGATGGGAATACGACGATGGCGATCGCGCTCGCCGCGCCGAAGAGGACCCCGGCTGCAAGGCTGACCGAGGCCAGCGTGCTCGCCCGCGACCGGTTTCCGGCGCCGAGCGCCCGCCCGACTTCGGTCGCCACGCCGACGCCGATGCCTTCGCCGAAGGCGGCGACGAGCATGAGGATCGGCAGCACGATCATGATCGCGGCAATCTGGTCTTCGCCGATCATGCCGACGAAGATCATGTTGATCGTGTGATGCGCGGCATTGATCGACAGGCCGAACATGGCGGGCAGGCCGAGGCGCAGCAGCAGCCGGAAAAGCTGCGGGCTGGCAAGATCTTCCGGGGCAAGCCGGCGTTTCCGCAGGCTGCCGCTCATCTCGCTCATGTCGTTCATGATGCGGGGACCCAGAGATGATCGCCGAAGAAGCGCTCGCGGGTCAGCATCACCAGCAGCGCCCGCTTGTGCGGAAAATCGAAATGCTTGACCTTGGCAAAGCCCGAGCGGTCGAGATTGCGGATCTGCTGCTCGTGGCTGGCGCGCGGTTCGCCGACGATGCGCCTCGTACGCGGATCGTCGAGGAAGATGAAATGCATCAGCGAGGGAAGCCAGGCGCTGATCCATTTCTTGCCGCGATAATCCGGCTCGCCGATCGCCACATGCCATCCACGATCGTAATCGTCGGCATCGTAATAGGGACCGAGCCGGTTCTCCTTGGCCCAGTAGACCTCGAAATAGCCGAAGGGAATGTCGGCGAAACTGCCGATCAGCGGCAGGACATGCGGATCGGCGATCCTTTCCTCCAGGATCTCCCGGTGCTTGTCGATCGAGCCTGCATCCTCCCAGATCGTGTTGACCTGCTCGTCGTTCATCCAGCGATGGAAGGCGGCAAGATCGGTCTCGGGATCGGCCAACCTGAAGCTGATATCCCGCTCCAGCCACGGGATGAAGCGCTGATAGATCGTGCCCTTCGGCTTTGCCGGCCGGCGCGGATGATAGCGGCCTGCCGTCATCTCCTGCACGGGCGGCAGCGGATAGGACATCTGCGGCAGCCACAGCGAGGGCCATTGCCAGAGGATGGCGGAATCGAGCCGTCCATCGGTGCCTGAAATGTGCCGGGGAAGGCCAGCCTGATGGCCTTCGAAAGCGACCGATTTGATCGAGCGGTCTTGCGCCGTCACCGCTTCGGCGGCCGCCATGAGAAGCTCCGCCGATTGCACGGGATTTCCCTCGTAGAAGGTCAGCGAGGCGACGCCGGCTTCGACTTCGAGGGCGACTTCGTGATTGCCGTGTGCGGTGTTGAGATGGACGATATTGGGGGCAAGCCTGACATAGCTGCGCGCCTGCAGAACCCGCCTTTGTTTGGCGGCGTCGAAATCCATGATGTTCTCCTTGATCGGCAGGGCTTTTGATGCTGCGAGCATGAAGCCCGCTCCTGCGCCGATTTGGTAGAATGACGATCCATCCCAAGGCGGATTTAGGGGCAGGCGAAGAAAAAAATTCTCAGCAATTTTCTAAACTCCAGCAGGGGGGATCCGTCATTTGCGCATGACGTCAATCTCTGCAGGAGCTTCGAATGGACAATCTTGAGCCCCGCGACGATCTCTGGATCGTCGTCCACGACACCGAGCATCACTACTCGGTCTGGCCGCAGGACAAGCGGATTCCGGTGAGCTGGCAGGCGGCGGGTTTTGCCGGTTCGCGCCAGGAATGCCTCGCCCATATCCGTGACGTCTGGGCCGATCCGCGCCCGCTCTCCCTGCGCTCGGCCATGGCAGCCGATGCGCGTCTCTGACAACGTCTGGATGGCAAGATGAACAAGCAGATTACCAATTTCGCCGATGCCCGCCCGACCGATGCGGCAATGGACACAATCGTCGAAAGCTTTCCGCTGACGATCGCGCAGAAACGCATCTGGTCGCTGGAGCAGATCGGCAATTACACGGTTTTTCCCGACCAAGTCATCGGGCTGCGGCTGGGTGCCGGGATCGACATCGAGACGATTGGCGGCGCCTGCCGCGCGCTCGTGGCTGAGAACCCGTCGCTTGCCACCCGCTTCCGCCGGCTGGCGGGCGGCCGCATCGAGCAATATCGCGGCGCATCGAACGCCGTGCCGATCGAAATCCTCGGACAACAGGGAGCCGCTCTTTCGCAGGCCGAAGCCTTGGCCGCGCGGAAAGCTTTCCGCGACGGGCGCTTCGATCTTCTGGACGGGCCGGGAGCGCGAATCCAGATCATCCGGCTTGCCGATGGACAGTCGCTGCTGACAATCGTGCTGCATCCGATCATTTCAGACGATCGGGAAAAATCCGTTCTTGCCGCTTCGCTGGCGCGCATTCTCGATGGCGCGCCGGCCGGCGACATGCGCCCGGCGGAAATTTCGGCCGGGACGCGGGAGGAAGAATGGCTGGAGACGGATGCGGCACGCGAAGCGCTGGTCTATTGGCGCGACACGATCGGTCTCGACTATGCGGCCACAACCTTCCCCACCCGCTTCAACAGCGGCGGGCTTGCCGGCGTGGCGCGCGCTGAGCATCGCTTCGCGATCGAGCCCGCGCTGTGGGACAGGCTGGAACGGCATGCGGGGAATAAGGGATTTCAGGTCGAGCGTGTGCTGCACGCCGCCTTCTGCGCACTGCTGGCGCGCTACAGCGGCAACTATGCTTTGCTGACCGGGCTGCTGGCCGCGCGTCCCCGCACGGAGCATTTCGCCACCCGCGGCCGCGCCGAACAGGTGCTTCCGCTCGTCCTGCCGCTCGCCTCCCGGCATTCCCTCGACGATGTCGTCGCGGCGATCTCCTCGGTGACGGAGGAGGGGCTTGCCCGCCTCGTGCCGCTGGAGCGCATCACGCAGGAACTGGTCGTCGACGAAGCGGCCGCCCAGGAAGCCGTGGTCAAGGCGCTGTTCGAATTCCGCGAACCCTATCCGGTCGCGAGAGATGCGACGAATCTGGAACCGTCAGGCGCGCGTGCCGACAGCGAACTTTCCCTGGTGGTCGAGGCGTGTCTGCAGGGCGGCGCATTCGGGCTGATCGACTATGCTCAGGATCTCTATGACGGCGCCCTGATCGCCCGTGTCGCCAGGCATTTCGGCCTGGTGCTCGAACAGATCGTCGCCCAACCGGATCTCCGGATTAGGGATATCGAACTGGTCGGCAGTGACGAGCTCGACTGGTTGTCGGCGCCTTATGAGGACGATGTCATCAACGATGACCGGCCGGTTCACGAGTTGATATCGGTCCACTCGCGCCGGACGCCTGAGAAGACCGCGATCGTCTATGGCGATGAGGAGTGGAGCCATGGTTGGCTGGAGGCGAGCACCAACCGTCTCGGGCATCGGCTGCGGCAGCTCGGCGTTCGCGCCGAGGTCACGGTCGCGATCTTCATCAAGCGTTCGCCGGAGGCGATCGTCGGTATCCTCGCCACGCTGAAGGCAGGCGGCGCCTATATTCCCGTCGAGCCCGACCATCCGCCGGTCCGCAACCACCACATCCTGCGCGACGGCGGCGTCAAGATCGTCCTGACCCACAGCTGGCTGCGCCATCGCCTGCCGGAGGAGCTCGATGCGATTATCCTCGAACTCGACAAGCTCGATCTCGACGGCGAGCCGGACACGCCGCTTCATATTCCCACGCATAAGGATCAGCTCGCCTATGTCATGTACACGTCGGGATCGACGGGATTGCCGAAGGGTGTGGCCGTCGAGCACGGCCCGCTGACGCACCATTTGCAGAATACCTCGCGTGTCTACGGCATGAGTTCGGAGTCTCGCGAACTGCCGTTCCTGCCCTTCAGCTCGGATGGCGGCCATGAGCGCTGGATGAACCCGCTGATGGAAGGCGGCAGCATCATTCTTCCCGATCAGCCGCTCTGGACCCCGGAAGAGACGCTGACGGCGATGCGCAAGCACGGCGCCAACAATGCGAGCATCCCGACAACCTATCTGCAGCAACTGGCGGAATGGGCCGACATTACCGACGGCGCGCCGCCGATGCGGCTCTATTCTTTCGGCGGTGAAGGGCTGGCGCAATCGACCTTCGACCTCCTGTCGCGGGCGCTGAAATCGGAATGGCTGATCAACGGCTACGGTCCGACCGAAACCATCATGACGCCGATGGTCTGGAAGGTGAGGGCCGGCACCAAGTTCCAGGGTGTCTATGCTCCGCTCGGCCGCGCCGTCGGGCTCCGGCGCGTCTATGTGCTCGACCCCGATCTTAACCTGTGCCCGATCGGCGTGACCGGCGAGCTTTACATCGGCGGCGAGGGCATTGCGCGCGGCTATCTCGGCAAGCCGGATACGACGGCGGATCGCTTCATCCCCGATCCGTTCTCGCAAGAGGGCGGCCGGCTTTATCGCTCCGGCGACCTCACGCGCTGGCGCGAAGACGGAACCGTCGAATTCGTCGGCCGCGTCGACCATCAGGTGAAGCTGCGCGGCTACCGCATCGAGCTCGGCGAGATCGAAGCGGCGCTGCTCCAGCAGCCCGGCGTCGGCGAAGCCCTGGTCGTGCTGCGCGATGACGATGCCGGCGAGAAAGCGCTGGTTGCCTATGTCGTTCCCAAGAAGGACGAGAGGCTTGATGTCGAGACTGTTCGGTCCGGCCTCGAACGCAGCCTGCCGTCTTATATGGTGCCTGCGGCCGTGGTCGAACTCGAAAAGATGCCGACCAATCCGAACAGCAAGCTCGACCGCTTCGCGCTGCCCGCACCTCAGCCCGTCAAGCGCGAAATCGTCGAGCCGGCGACCGTGCTCGAAGAAGAGGTGCTGGATGTCTGGCGCCAGGTTCTCAAGCTGGAGGCGATCAGCGTCGAGGACAATTTCTTCGCGATCGGCGGCAATTCGCTGGGGGCAATCCGCATCCTTTCGCAGATCCGGCAGCGCCGGCCGAAGATCCCGCTCACCGTCGCCGATATCTTCAACAACCCGACCATTCGCGGCTTTGCCGGCGTGATGGAGCAGGGGGAGGAGCGGGATCTCTCCGAGGTGATCGTGCTGCGGGCATCAGGCGCCAAACCACGGCTCTATTGCTTCCCGGGACTTCTCGTCAGCACCCGCGAATATGTGAAGCTCGTCGATTATCTCGGTGCCGACCAGCCGGCGACCGGCTTCATTTGCCACTCGCTGTCCGAGAAGAAGGAAGTCGGCGCGCCTGTTGAAGAGATCATCGAGAGCTATGTCGACTATATCAGGAAGCACAGCCGCGGCGCGCCCTGCACTTTTCTCGGCTGGTCCTGGGGCGGGCTCCTGGCCTATGAGGCGGCCCGCACGCTTGCCAACGAGGTCGACGTCAGGATGATGGCGATGGTCGATGTCTGCGATCTCGGATCGGAATTTGCGATCGGCGCCAAGCCGCGCTTCCGGCCGGGCGAACGCGACGCGCTTCACCGGGACGTGCAGGCATGGCTGCAAAAGACGGCGATGCGGCCCGAATGGGACCGGCTGCTGTCGACGATGGACGCCGATACCTATGAGCAGTTCCTGCGCTTCGTCGGCGACGAGAAGGACCCGCTTCCCACAGACGGGCCTGATATCAGCAGCCGCGAGCATACGTTCTGGGTGCTGATCGACAATGCCCTGATCTTCCGCAAGCATCGGCTCGTTCCCCATGATGTGCCGATCTATCCCTGGGCGGCCGACGACAGCCTCAACCGCGGCCTCAACCTGATCGATTGGCGCCGCCTGTCGCCGCGCGCGCACGCGGCCGAGATCATCACCGGCACCAACCACCTGCACATGATCGGGTCGCCCGCCTTCCACTCAAGGCTTGCCCTGCGTCTCAAGGAAACAGAGAAGGATTTCGCATGACCGTCGCTTTTACCCGCAGGGACGCCCTCAACGAGCCGCTCGATCTTGCCGGCATCGGCATCGGTCCCTCCAATCTGAGCCTTGCCTGCCTGCTGGAAGCCGTGCCCGAGGTCCGCAGCCGCTTCTTCGAGCGGCGCGGCGCCTTCGACTGGCATCCCGGCATGATGATGCCCGGCGTCGAGCTGCAGTCGTCCTTCCTGAAGGACCTCGTCACCCCGGTCCTGCCGACCAGCCGCTGGTCCTTCATCTCCTATCTGGTCGCCCATAAAAGGCTCTACGCCTTCCTGAACGCCAATTACGAGGCCGTGCCCCGGCAGGAATTCGCGCGTTACCTCGCCTGGGTCGCCAAGGGTGTGGAGGGCTTGCGCTTTTCGACTGACATCCGCGACGTCGAGCACCGTGACGACCGCTTCATCCTGCGCTTCGACAACGGCCAGGAGGAAGCGCGCAACCTGGTGATCGGCACGGGGTCTTCGCCCTTCGTGCCCGCCTGGGCAAAACCCTTCCTGGGTGCGGATTGCTTCCATAACAGCGAGGCTAAATCGCGCCTCGGCGATCTCGGCGCTTCCCGCATCGTCGTGGTCGGCGGCGGCCAGAGCGGCGGCGAGGTGGTGGAAGCACTGCTTGGCGATCCCGGTTCGATGAAGGAACTGACCTGGATCAGCCGGCGCCATAATTTCGAGCCGATCAACGATACGCCGTTTTCGAACCAGGTCTTTTCGCCGGAATATGTGCAGGCCTATCTGAAACTCAGCGGCGACCAGAAGCAGGCAGCCCTGAACAACTCGATCCTGACGAGCGACGGCCTGTCGATTTCGACGATCCACTCGATCTATCGCCGCCTCTATGCGCTGCGTTATCTCGAACCGGGCACGCTCGCCGCATCGCTGTCGCCGAACCGCGATGTGATCCAGATGGAGCGGAACGGCAATGCCTATCGGCTGATCGTCCGGAACCATTTCGACGGCGGCATAGAAGTGCTGCATGCCGATGCCGTGGTTCTGGCGACCGGCTACAGGTTCCGGCTGCCCGATGCGCTCGGCGCGCTCAGCGAAAGGATAAGCCTCGACAGAAACGGCTATCCCACCCTGAACGACGATTACACCATGCAGTGGACGGGGCCGAGAACCAACCGGCTGTTCGCGCAGAATGCCGGCCGGTACTCACACGGCATCGCCGACTCGCAGCTCAGCCTCATGGCCTGGCGCAGCGCCGCCATCGTCAACTCGCTTCTCGGCCGGCAGCATTTCGATGCCGAACCCGACAACGCGCAACTGGTCTGGGCGACGGAGGCTTCGGCGATGCCGCATCCGTTGCGCGCCGGCTATTCGGACGGCATGCTGTCGTCCTGAAACAGGCGTGTATGAATCTCGGGGAGCCCTGATCGGGAGCAAACAGCCAGCGCAACGACGTGCTGGCTGCCGCTTTCGATCAGACGGTGATGCCATTGCCGGTCGGGTCCGCCGGTCATGACAGGGACGCCGACCTTCCGGGAAAAAGCGACATTGCGAGGATCTTCCCGCAAGCCCACGCCAAGCGCCTTGAGATGGCTCTCCTTGAGCGTCCAAAGTTCAACGGCGGCTCGCGCGCGTTGATGCGCGGGCAATTCATCGAGCCAGCGTCGCTCGTCCAAGCTGCAATAGGTGTCCAAAGTCACCTCTTCGATCTCGGTGTCGGCGCGCTCGCAATCTATTCCGATGCGCTCGCAGCCCGCCGCAACCGCGACCGCCACCAGCCCGTCGGCATTGGACAGGCTGAATTGCAGTCTATCGCGACCCTCAAGGCTTAGCTTGCCGTGTTCGTCTGCGACAAACACGATCTCACCCGGCAGCGTCCCGGTATGGGCGCTCAACAGGCGCCGCAAGAGATAGCGGCCGGCTATGAACGAGGCTCGATCTCGTTCAAACCGATAGGTCGCCGCCCGATCCCGTTCATCCGGGGAGAGCGACTGCATCCAGCGGTTTCGGTCACGTTCGTTCCTGGAATACTGCCAGAGAGAGATTTCGATACCGGCAGGTTGGTTTTCTGATAGCTGCATGGATCCAGTATGTGTTCCCGGGGCCGATTGGCAAGCACGCAGCTGCTTGCCGACGTTGCGGATGGCAGGCAGTGGCGTTCCGTTCCCTGACAGGTGCCACACAAGTTAATTTCAGGACCTCTTTCGGCTCTGCTCCACGGCCGACGATCGGCGCGGTGCCGATCTCGGCCAAGAGATATTTTCACTCGCGGTGGCTGTTTTTCCCAAGTTTTCCATTAACTTATGGTCGTGCCATGGCTCTCATTGATCGCAGAAGTGTCGGTCCGCGCAAAGTTTTCTAAAAACGACACCGGCGCCACCGTTTAGTTAATACTAAATTATTAAATCCGGTGCGAGATTTTGCGTCAACCGGAAAGCCGGTCGTCCCAACAAGCCTTCGAGGAGACCCGCATGAAGCGCCCAAGTATCAAGCAGGCCCTGATCTTAAAGCTGACAATTATCAGCCTGTTCATGGTTGGACTGTCCTATGTCTCGCTGACCAAGATGTCGACGCTTCGGGCCAATGCCGAACAGATCGGGACCTTCTGGATGCAGCGGCTGGTGACGGCTCGTGAGATCAAGGACAACTTCCTCGATCTGAAGCTGAGCTATGCTCAGTATCTCCTGGAAGACACGGCGGAGGAGCAGAAAACCGGAAAGCAAGAGATCGACGCCGCAGGCATCGCGCTCGACAAGATTGTCGCCGAATATGAAAACGGCGTCCGCACGGTGCGTGGGCGCGAGCTGATCAATCAGATCAAACCGGAACTCAGCAAATATCGCGAACTGGCAGATCACATGATCGCGCTCCAGACCAGCGGGAAGACGCCTGAAGCCGTTCGGTTCTTCAAGGAAAATATGGAGCCGCAAGCTGCGCTGGTGAACAAGGCGGTGGCCGATCTGGTTGCTTTCATTCTTAGCCAGGCCGAAGGCTTCGTCGCCGCGAGCGGTGTTTCGGCGAATTCCGCTTTCCTCTTGACGGCAGCAATTGCAGCAATCGCCGTACTCATTGCCGTGGCGGGAATCGTGTTTGCCGTATCAGGAATTGCCAACCCGATCCGAAGAACCGCGTCCGCCATGAAGCGCTTGTCGGATGGCGACCTCGACAGTGATATTCCCTATGCCGGCCGCGCCGACGAAGTCGGCGAAATGGCCAACGCGGTCGAGATCTTTCGTCAGAACGCTCTTAACGTCGTCAGGCTTGAGAAGGAGGCCGCCGACTCCCGCATTGAGAGTGAGGCGGCGCGCAAGGCCGCCCAGCAACGCGCCGAACGCGAAGCTGAACAATTGCGTTTCGCAACCACGACATTGGGTGGGGGTCTCCGGCGGCTAGCCGCAGGCGACATATCCTTCCAGCTCTCGGAACAGTTTGCAGCCGAATACGAAACCTTGCGCGAAGACTTCAACGCTTCGCTCCGGCAGTTGGGCACGACGATCGGTGCCGTGCTGCAGACCGTACACAGCATAGACAATGGCACCGGCGAAATTGCATCTGCCGCGCAGGACCTTTCCAAGCGTACCGAACAACAGGCAGCTTCTCTTGAGGAGACGGCCGCAGCCTTGGACGAGATCACGTCGAATGTGACGATGGCCAGCAAACGCACCGATGAGGCACGCCATGTAGCGGTGGAAGCCAATGTCAGCGCTCAGCGGTCGGCAACCGTGGTAGCGGAGGCCGAGCAGGCCATGCGGCGTATCGAGGACAGTTCAGAGCAGATTTCGAACATCATTGGTGCAATCGATGAAATCGCCTTTCAGACGAACCTCTTGGCGCTGAACGCCGGCGTCGAGGCTGCCCGTGCGGGTGAGGCGGGCAAAGGTTTTGCCGTGGTCGCACAGGAAGTCCGTGAGCTTGCCCAGCGCGCCGCTCAAGCAGCCAAGGAAATCAAAGGCTTTATTCAAAAGTCGTCAACCGAAGTGCAAAATGGCGTGAAACTGGTTCTCGAAACCGGAACGTCGCTCAAGTCGATCGGCGAGTATGTCCTACAGATCAACCAGCTGATGGATGCGATTGCCACTTCGGCGCGCGAGCAGTCAACCGGGCTTGCCGAGATCAATACCGCCATCAATCAAATGGACCAGACGACCCAGCAAAATGCGGCAATGGTCGAGCAGTCGACGGCTGCCGCCGCATCGTTGTCCTCCGAGGCAGGCCGTCTGCGGGATCTGGTCAATCAGTTTCAATTGGACGGCGACAAAGGCGCGGCGGACGTGCAGCGCGGCGGGCGGGCTTTCGAAGGCAATAAACCAATCCGGTTGGTCACTGCGCGCCGCGCGATGCAAAGGTGACGCGCGACCAGAGAAGGATCTACCAGCGCAGCAGGCGAGGACTGGTGAAGACGCCAAGCGCGCCGGTGAGCAGGATGCCGAGGGAATACCAGATCAGCACGAAGGGCATGCCGTTTTCGGTGCAGAACCATGAATAGACCCAGGCGCCCGCTGCTCCCGCGGCAATGCCGGCGACGAAGCCGGTGAGCCGCAGATCCGAAGGTGCTGCGCGACGCAGCGCCCAGACCACGCCGGCATAGACCGGCAATGCGAAGCCGACGATCAGCAGAGGGCAATGGAGCGCCGAGGAGCCGAGGATCAGCACTCGGGAAGACCCAGCAGGAGCCATCATCAACTGGATGGCTGCGACTCCAGTCATCGCGGCAAAGATCGTTGCAAGCCAACCGAAAAAGCGCCCTTCGGAACCGTCGGGGCGGGAAAGCCGAACGACGGCGAAGAGAGCCGTCACGGCAATCAGTGCATTGTAAGCCGATTTGATCCAGAAGACCGGCAGCATCAGTACTTCAGGCATATCGACCCTGAGGCCGAGAATGGCCAGCATCAGCAGCAGCGAGAGCCCGAGGGTGGGCAACAGGCCAAGCGCGAAACGGCGCCGCAGGGTATTGCGCGGCACCGGCTTCAGGTCGCTGACCAGGCTTTCGATGATGTCGTCCGTCTTTGTCACGATGCGCCTCGCAATCTCTCTCCGAGCGCCTTGAGCGCCCGGTGGATGCCGACTTTCACCGCCGATTCGGACTGGCCGGTGCGGGTTGCGGTGTCGGCGACCGAACGGCCCTCGAGTTTTACCTGCCGGATCAGTTCCTGCTGTCTCGCTGTCAAGCCGTCGAGTAGCCGCTCGACGTCCATGCGGGCCGTCAGCGTGTCCTCGCTGAAGTCGCTTTCGATTTCCTCTCCAAGCTCGATCTCGGCCAGCCTGCGTCCGCCGTGGCCACGGTGATGGTCGATCAGCTTGTAGCGGGCGATCGAGAAGAACCATGCCGTGAAGGGTCTGTTTCGGTCATAGGTGGATCGGCGGGAATGCAGTGCCAGCAATGTCTCCTGGACCAGGTCTTCCATGTCCGCCTTCGTCGCCGCAGCCATCCGGCGGCTGTAATAACCGACAAGCAGCGCCCGCAAAATCGTCAGCAAACGCCGATAGGCGGCCTCGTCCCCGTCAAGGGAAAGAAGCATCAAGGCTTTCAGGGCTTCTTCCGAACGGGCTGTTGTCATGCTGTCGGAGAGTTCATTCGGAAAAGCAGCCAATCGGTTACAGGGAAGATCAAAAACAATATCGGTATCACAGTCCTATCACATGCTCGTGAGGCTGTAACGCATCCCGTCGTTGCCTCGAATGGGTTGATGTGAGCCGTCGGCAGACCGCCGGCGGACACGACAATCCCATTCCAGGAGAGTTCCATGACCAAACTTGTTTCCAGCCTTGCAGCCTGCGCCTTCATCGTCGGCCTTTCGCTCGCCGGTGCGGCGTCGGCTGAAGACGCGATGAAGTCCGATACGATGAAGAAGGACACGATGCACAGCGACGCGATGTCGAAGGATGCCATGAAGATGGCGGGCACCAAGAAGGACTGCATGCACAAGGCCGGCATGGAAAAGGATGCGATGAAAAAGGCCGATATGACGAAAGCCTGCGATGCGATGAAGTAGGCGTTTCAGATCGGCGCGGCCGCTGAAACTTTATCCACGGCGGCTGCGTCTTCTCTGCTCGAAATGTCCATTCCTCCGGAGAACCATCATGGCGATGATCGATGCCGGCACGAAAACCGGTCGCATGCTTGTCTACCGCCACAGCCTTGCCGTCCGCCTGTCGCATTGGCTGAACGTGCTGTGCCTGACCGTACTGCTGTTCAGCGGCCTGCAGATATTCAATGCGCATCCTGCACTTTATTGGGGCCAGTACGGCGCCGACAACGACCCTTCCTTCATTTCCATGGAGGCTGTCGAAGACGGCAATCGGGTGAAGGGGGTGACGCATATTGGTTCGCTCGCCTTCGATACGACAGGTTTCCTCGGCCTCTCGAACGTCGACGGCGAGGCGACAGCAAGGGGTTTTCCGAGCTGGCTCACGGTTCCCAGCTATCAGGATCTGTCGACCGGCAGGCGCTGGCATTTCTTCTTCGCCTGGCTCTTCGTTTTCAACGGCCTCGTTTATTTCTGCTACGGGCTGTTCAGCCGGCATTTCCGCCGGGATCTCGCCCCGGCCGGCAACGAACTCAGGCTCGCCCATCTCGGCCATGAGGTTGTCAACCATATCAGGCTGCGCTTTCCCAAGGGAGCCGAGGCACGGCATTACAACACGCTGCAGAAGCTGACCTATCTCGTCGTGATCTTCCTGTTGCTGCCGTTGATGATTGCCACAGGGCTGACCATGTCGCCGGGCTTCAATGCCGTGGCGCCCTGGCTGCTCGATATCTTCGGCGGCCGTCAGTCGGCCCGCACCCTGCATTTCCTCACGGCCTTTTCGCTCGTCGCCTTCGTCGTCGTGCATGTCGCCATGGTGATCCTGTCGGGTCTCTTCAACAATCTGCGCTCGATGATCACCGGCTATTACGCCATCGAACAGGGAGACGAATGATGAGCCGCCTGATCACCCGCCGCCGTTTCCTGATCGGCTCGACGCTCACCGCCTCCGCACTCGGACTGAGCGGCTGCGACGCATTGGTCGAAAACGACCGGACGAAATCGGTCCTGAAGATCGCCGAGGGCTTCAGCATGAAAACGCGCCGCTTTCTGCTCGGCGACGATGCGCTGGCCCGCGAATTCAGCGAGGCCGATCTGTCGCCGGTCTTTCGCTCCAACGGCACCAGCATGCCCGATAACCCACAATATCTCGACTGGATGAGCCGGCAGTTCTCGACCTGGAGACTGGATGTCGGCGGTCTCGTCGAAAAGCCGTCGCAATTTTCGCTCGCGCAGTTGAAGGCGATGCCGTCGCGCACCCAGATCACCCGCCATGACTGCGTCGAAGGCTGGAGCGCGATCGGCAAATGGGCGGGCGTGCCGCTCGGTGCTCTGCTGCAATCGGTCGGCATGAAAGCTGAGGCGCGCTACATCGTGTTTCACTGCGCCGATGAATACGAAAAGACGTTGGATGGCAGCGGCTGGTATTATGAGAGCCTCGACTTGGTCGATGCCTTCCATCCCCAGACGATCCTCGCTTATTCGATGAACGGACGCGACCTGGAGGTGGCGCATGGAGCGCCGCTGAGGCTCCGGGTCGAGCGGCAGCTCGGTTACAAGCAGGCGAAATATCTGACCCGCATCGAGGCGGTGGCGGATCTCGGCCAGCTTTACGGCGGCAACGGCGGCTTCTGGGAGGATCGCGGCTACGAATGGTATGCGGGGATATAGTGGCCCCATGCGTACGCTTAAAAACGGCCGAGGAAACCTTCCACGACCGTGCGGTGAGCGCCTTCACTCAGTCACCCCGGTTCGAGGTACGGCCGAGCGCATTTGCGTGCTTCAAAAATCGCGACCTCATTCTGGCGCCTACGCCTCCCGCCACGGCAAAAAGCCAGAGATAATTCATTGTCACGCTTCTGGTGTCGGCCAAACCCGAGAGGATGGCGGAGGTTCCAGCGGTTGCTCAGATTGTGAATAATGCCCGCGGAAAGTTCATGCGACGGATTGACGCACAACCCAAGCGATGATACGCATTGATAATTGGTCAGGCCAGTTGACCAGATGCGTGCTTGAGGAGAAGCCGCCGGGGAGGCCACGATGTTTTCGCCTGTGGAATCCCGCCGCCTTTATCGGCAGGTGGCGGATCAGATCCGATCGATGATATCAAGCGGCGAACTTGCCGTCGGCCAGAGGCTGCCCGCCGAACGTGAGCTCGCGGAGCAACTGTCGGTGTCGCGTCCGACGGTGCGGGAGGCGCTGATCGTCCTGGAGGTCGAGGGCCTCGTCAATATCCGCATGGGCTCCGGCATCTATGTGGTGCGCCGGCATGCCGCAAGCGTCGCGGCAAGCGAAGGTGAGCCGGTGGAGGGGCCTTTCGAGCTCCTGCAGGCGCGCGCCGTCATCGAATGCGCCATCGCCGAGGAAGCCGCGACCCGCGCCAAGCCTGAAGATATCGCGCTCCTCGACGAAGCGCTGGTGCGCATGAGCGGCGGCGTCAATGATGCGGGCGCGGTCATCGCCGCCGACCGCGCCTTTCACACCGGCATTGCCGCGATCGTCGGCAATGCGACGCTGATCCGCGTGACCGGCGAGATGTTCGACATGCGCATGAGCCCATATTTCGAAAGGCTCGCGAGCCACTTCGAGGGGCCGACGACATGGCGCAGCGCCCTGGAGGAGCATCGGGCTATCCGCGACGCGATTGCATCAGGCGATGCGGCCGGCGCAAAGGCGGCCATGCGCGCCCATCTCACCCTATCGCAGAAGAGGTTTTCCGAGAGCTTCGGGGAGGAGTTTTCGGGAGAGGAGGAACGCGGCCGCGACAAGGGGCCAGCAAAAGCAACGGACAAGACTTAACTCGAGCTCAGGAGGAGAGAGCGATGAAGAGCAGACTGGCAACGATATTTTGCGCCGCAGCCGCGATCATGGCGAGTACGGCACTTGCCCAAGCCCAGACCGTGCTGAAATGGGCGCATGTCTATGAAACGTCCGAGCCCTTCCATACGGATTCCGTCTGGGCCGCCGAAGAGATCGCCAAGCGCACCGACGGGCGCTACAAGATCGAGGTCTATCCGGCCTCGCAGCTCGGCAAGGAAGCAGATATCAACCAAGGTCTCAAGCTCGGCACCGTTGATATCATCATCTCGGGATCGAGCTTTGCGGCGCGCGATTACAAGCCGATCGGCGTCACCTATTTCCCCTATATTTTCCGCGGTCCCGATCACCTGATCGCCTATACCAAGAGCGACGTCTTCAAGCGCCTCGCCAAAGGTTATGAAGACAAGACCGGCAATCACATCGCCGCCGTCAGCTATTACGGCACGCGCCATACGACATCGAACAAGCCGATCGCCAAATGCGCCGACATGCAGGGCTTGAAGATCCGCGTGCCCGACGTTCCGGCCTATCTCGCCATGCCGCGCGCCTGCGGCGCCAACACGACGCCGATTGCCTTTGCCGAGGTCTATCTCGCGCTTCAGAACGGCACCGTCGAGGCGCAGGAGAACCCGCTGACGACGATCGAGGCGAAGAAGTTCTACGAAGTCCAGAAGAACATCATTCTCACCGGCCACATCGTCGATCACTTGAACACCGTGATCTCGAAGACGCGCTGGGCGAACCTGTCCGACGAGGACAAGAAGATCTTCGGCGAGGTTATGCAGGAGGCCGCCGAGCGTACGACCAAGACGATCGCCGGCAAGGAAAACAGCCTCGTCGCCACCTTCAAGGAGAAGGGGCTCAACGTCGCCGAGGTCGACAAATCATACTTCGAGAAGAACGTGATGGAAAAGGTGAAGTTCGAGGACTTCGGCTACGAGAAGACCGATTGGGAGGCGATCCGCGCGATTCAGTAAAAGCTCGTCAGCAATAGATGCCCCTCGCCCTAGCCCTCTCCCCGCATGCGGGGAGAGGGTGGCGGCAGCCGGATGAGGAGCAGGCGCCGCCGAGCAATGAACGAGGTTTGTCGACGAACTGAAAGGGCCGCCAAATACTCTTCGTCATGCTCGGGCTTGTGCCCCAGGCATCTGCCACCATTCGATAGGGCAGCAGATCCTCGGCACAAGGCCGAGGATGACGCCGAGCAAGAATAAGCGCCGCCCATCTTCCCCAACCGCAACAAGGCCGATCATGTCGCAAGAAATCCATACGCCAATCACCGCCGAGGAAATCGGTCACGAGTTCGAAGGGCACGCGCCGACGGCAAACGTCTCGGACTACGCCGTCGAAGACTGGATCACGCTGGTCGTCTTCTGGCTGATGGCCGGTTGCGTCTTCCTGCAGTTCTTCACGCGCTATGTGCTGAACGACAGCTATGCCTGGACCGAGGAGATCGCGATCAACTGCCTGATCGGCGTCGTCTTCTTAGGCGCCGTCATGTGCGTGCGCACGTCGCGGCACATCCAGGTGGACGTGTTCTATCACTACATGCCTGCAAGCCTGGCGCGCGTGCTCGCCACTTTCGTCGATATCGTCCGCATCGGCTTCTTCGCCTATGGCTGCCATCTGATGTGGCGCTATGTCGACATCGTCGCCGACGAGCAGATGGTCACCATCGACCTGCCGCGCAACGTCGTCTTCTACGCCGTTCTCGTCGCTTTCGTGCTGATGCTGATCCGCGCGGTCATCGTCTTCATCGCCAATATGCGTCGCGGCTACTCCGTTCTGGAGCGCCCCGAAGAATTCCAGACCGTCGAGGAGTAATCCGATGCTGCTGCTTCTTGGTTCGTTTCTGGTCCTGATGCTGGTGGGTGTGCCCGTTGCCATCTCGATGGCCGTCGCCTCGGTGCTTTACATCGTCCTCTACGGCGTTGCCCCCGACATCATCGTCGCCCAGCGCATGATCGCCGGTGTCGAAAGCTTTCCGCTGCTGGCCGTCCCCTTCTTCATCCTCGCCGGCAATCTGATGAACTCGGCCGGCGTCACCGGTCGCATCTATTCCTTCGCGGTGGCGCTCGTCGGCTGGATGAAGGGCGGGCTGGCGCAGGTCAATATCATCGGCTCCGTCATCTTCTCCGGCATGTCCGGCACCGCACTTGCCGATGCGGCAGGCATCGGCACGATCGAGATCAAGGCAATGAAGGATCACGGCTATCCGGTCGAGGCGGCGGTCGGCGTGACGGCAGCTTCGGCAACGCTCGGGCCGATCTTTCCGCCGTCGCTGCCTTTCGTCATCTATGGCATGATGGCGAATGTCTCGATCGGCGCTCTTTTCATGGCCGGCATCCTGCCCGGCGTCGTCATGACGCTTCTGATGATGATCACCGTCGCCGCCTTCGCCTATTGGAAGCGCTGGGGTTCGGACGCGCCGTTCGATGTCAGGCAGCTGCTGTCGGCAGGAATGGAAATCGTCGTCGTCCTGGCAGTGCCGCTGGCGATCTATCTGCTGATGCAGGCTGGTGTATCGATGAATGTTGCGGCTGGCATTGCCCTTCTCGTGCTTCTTGCCCTCGACTGGTATTTCCGCTTCTCCGCCGTCATGGCGCTGATGACGCCCGTCATCCTGATCGGCGGCATGACGATGGGCTGGTTCACGCCGACCGAGGCCGCCGTCGCAGCCGTTCTCTGGTCGCTGTTCCTGGGGCTGGTGCGCTACCGCACGATGACGCCCTCGACGCTTGCCAAGGCAAGCTTCGATACGATCGAGACGACGGCATCCGTTCTCTTCATCGTCACGGCGGCATCGGTCTTCGCCTGGCTGTTGACGGTGAGCCAGGCGGCGCAGCTGCTGTCCGATGCGATCCTGTCGATCACCGACAACAAATGGGTTTTCCTCATCCTGGTAAACCTGCTGATGCTGTTCGTCGGCTGCTTCCTGGATACGATCGCCGCCATCACCATCCTCGTGCCGATCCTGCTGCCGATCGTCGTCAGGTTCGGAATCGATCCGGTTCAGTTCGGGCTCATCATGACGCTGAACCTGATGATCGGCCTGTTGCATCCGCCGCTCGGCATGGTGCTTTTCGTGCTGTCGCGGGTGGCGAAACTCTCGGTCGAACGCACCACCATGGCGATCCTGCCCTGGCTGGTGCCGCTCTTCCTGGCGCTGATCCTGATCACCTTCGTGCCCGCCATATCGCTCTGGCTGCCGCAGCAGCTCGGGCTGCTGAGGTAGGAGCGGGGTCATGCAGACACGCCTGGCACGGCTTTACGAAAAGGGCGATCTCAGGGTTGAAACCGATGTGGTCGCGACGCCCGGTCCAGGTGAGGTGTTGCTCAAAATGGCAGCCGCAGGCATCTGCGGTTCCGACCTGCATTATTATCAGGATGGCGGCTTCGGACCGGTGAGGGTTCGCGAACCGATCATCCCGGGCCATGAGGCATCGGGAATTGTCAGCCAAGCCGGCGAGGGTGTTGATCTCGCGGCCGGCACGCTGGTGGCGGTTAATCCCAGCCAGCCCTGCGGGCGCTGCGAATATTGCCGCAGGGACATGCCGATCCACTGCCTGGAAATGCGTTTCATGGGCAGTGCGATGCGCTTGCCGCATGAACAGGGCATGTTCCGGGAATGGCTGGTGGTGCCGGCCAGGCAGTGCCTTGCGGCAGGAGCTGCAACGACGGCTGCGGAAGCGGCCTGCAGCGAGCCGCTCTCCGTCTGTCTGCACGCTGCATCACGCGCAGGAGATATTGCCGGCAAACATGTCCTCATCACCGGGGCCGGCCCGATCGGGGCCTTGATGGTTGCCGTTGCCCGTTATCACGGCGCAAGCGAAATCGTCGTAACCGATCTTGCGGATGCGGCGCTGGACCGAGCCAAAGCGATGGGTGCTGGTCGTACGATCAATGTTTCCCGGGATGGCGCAGCACTTGCGGAGTTCGAGGCGGGAAAGGGTTATTTCGATCTCGTCTTCGAATGCTCGGCCGCCGTCCCGGCGATCCGCAGCGCGATCGCCGCCGTCAGGCCGTGCGGCACGATCGTGCAGGTCGGCGTCACAGGCGAGATTCCGATCCCTCTCAACGCCATTGTCGGCAAGGAACTCCACATTCACGGAACGCAGCGCTTCCATGAGGAATTCGCCACCGCCGTGGAGCTGATTTCCAGCCGCAGGATCGACGTGCGTCCGATCATCAGCCACAGCCTGCCGCTCGAACAAGCCGACGCGGCTTTCATTCTCGCCGGCGACCGCGCTGCCGCCTGCAAGGTGCAGCTTATCTTTTAAGCCATGCAATTCCGACGAGTTCGGCGGAAGGTCGGCCATTCGCAGCCGAGTTGCCGCACCGTGTCGGCGACTGTTCATGGCATCTGCAATCGATTCAGCCGGTACGGATAGAGCACTTTCACACAACATAGGCTCGACGGGACGGGTTCTAATTCCAAAGAGGTATTGACGCCTATCTTATGTCTACTTATTGTCTTCTAAAAGTAGGAGGCAATGATATGGATGCCGAGATCAACCCTGACCGCAAAGGCAATCTTGGCCTCATGCTCCGCAGGCGCATCTTGACGATGGAGCTGCCACCCGGGGCGGTGTTGGATGAAGTGGCGCTGAGTGAAGAGTTCGGACTATCCCGTCCGCCGGTTCGCGAGCTGATGCGCCAGATGGCCGGCGAAGGCTACATCGAGCTGGAAGCAAACCGCGCTGCGCGCGTGAGTTCGATGAGTTACCAGTCGCTTCGCGACTTCTTTCTTCTTGCGCCGATGATCTACATCACAGCCAACAAGCTGGCTGCCGAGAACGCAACGCGTGGGCAGCTCGACGTACTCAAGCAGGTTCAGCAATCGTTTCGAAAGGCGGTCGACAATTGCGATGTCGAGGGGCGCGTCTTCTACAACGACCAGTTCCACCGCCAGATCGGCGAGATGGCGCATAATGTCTATCTGGTTCCGAGCTTGCGGCGGCTGCAGATTGACCATGCGCGCATCGGCAAGGTTTTCTACACGCACCCGAATACGCCTCGCATGCAGGAAGAACTCGAGCTCGCCGCGCAACAACATGACGAGATGATCGAGGCCATCGGGAAACGGGACCCCGACGCAGCCGGAGAGCTGGCACGGATTCACATCGAGCTCTCACGACGAAACATGGCCATGTACGCGGCCCCGGAGGGCCTGGAGACGCCGACCCCTTAGGGCCGGTGTTTTGAAGAAAACATCGGATCGCAGCCGCAAAGGCCGGCGAGCGAACTTTCAAACAAACAGGAATACATCAGGCTCAAGCCATTGGATTTCCACCCATGGGCAGCCTAACGCGGGACTAGAGAACGAATGTCTGACTTCCCATTTCGAGGCCTGAATCTTGCCATCACCACGCCGTTCGACGCCGTCGGACGCATCGATTACGACAGGCTCGCAGCCAATGTCGAGCGCTACCTTGCTGCAGGCGTCAGGAGTTTTCTGTTCAGCTCCGGCACCGGTATGCACGTCTACCTTTCCAAGGAGGAATCCGAGGAACTGATCCGGCGCGGAGCGCGGATGGTCGACGGACGGGCGAAGGTGATCGCTCAGACGTCCGCCCTGCTTGTCGAGGACGTCGTCGAGCGCACCGCCCGCGCGCGCGATGCCGGCGCCGATGGTGTCATGGTTCTTCCGCCCTTCTTCGAAGGGCCGACCGACGATCAGGGCATCATTGATTTTTACAGCGAGGTTGCAACGGCAGGCCTTCCGGTCATCGGCTACAACGTCCCGCAGGCGGTCGGTGTCGCCGTCACGCCCGACCTTCTCGAACAGCTGAGCGAAATCCCCGGCTTCTGCGCCGTCAAGGACAGTGGCGGCGATCTTGCAAAGCAGGCAGCCCTTATCCGCACCGGCCGCTTCGTCATGAACGGCGCCGACCCGCTTGTTCCCTATGCGCTCTATGCCGGATGCGACGGCCTGATCTGGGGTGGGGCGAACTTCGCTCCGAAAACCTGCGTCGCCCTCGTCGAGGCCGCCGCCGGGCGCAAGTGGGACGAGGTGCGCGCGCTCTGGAAGATCCTGGAGCCGTCGATGGGACTGATCTGGGAAGGCGATTACGTGCAGTCCGTCTACGCCGCCGCCGATCTCATCGGCTACGGTGCGGGCGTTCCGCGCAAGCCGCTGCGCGCGCTCGCCCCGGAAAAGCTTCCCGTCCTGCGCCGTTCCCTCGAGGCACTCATGGAGCGGGAGGCGATTTGACTGTGACCCAGGCCGCAAAGAACGTCTTTGTTGCATCCAGGCTTCCGAAACGCGCAGGCGTGTCGGGCTGGGTGGCCACGCTTCAGCCGCGCACGCCGCGGCCCTCGCTGAACGGGCCGGTCATTGCGGATGTCGCCATCATCGGCGGCGGTTTCGCGGGGCTTTCCGCGGCCCGGCGCACATCGCGCCTCGACCCGGCCGCCAAGGTCGCCGTGCTGGAAGCGGGTGTCGTCGGCGAGGGGCCAGCGGGGGCGAATTCGGGCTTCATCATCGACCTGCCCCACGAGGTCTCCTCCGACGATTTCAGCGGAGAGTCGGAAGCCAAGTTCAGGCAGTCCGTGCTCATACAGCGCTCCGCCATCGCTCTGGCGAGCGAGATGGCGGCCGAAAACGGCTGGGGCAAGGACGTGTTCGATCCCTGTGGCCGATACAGCGTCGCTATCAGCGCGGAAGGCGACAAGCACCTCGAGGATTATGCGGCACAGCTGACGAAAATGGGCGAGGACCATCGGCTCCTTGACGTCAGGGAGATCCAGGCGGTGACGGGATCGCCGGTCTACACCTCCGGTCTGTTCACGCCCGGCACGATCATCGTGCAGCCCGCGGCCTATATACGCGGGGTTGCCGACTGCCTGAAAGAGCCGGTCACCCTTTACGAGCGGACGCCAGCACTCTCGTTCGAGCGCTTCGGTACGGGCTGGCTTGTCAAGACGCCGCAAGGCTCCGTGCAGGCGGGAAAGATTATCATGGCGAATAACGGGCATGCGGAGAGCTTCGGCTTTTTCCGTGGCCGTCTGCTCCACGTCTTTACCTACGCTTCCCTCACCGAGGCGTTCGACCCTTCGCGCCTCGGCGGAGAACGAAAATGGGCTGCCACCCCAGCCTTGCCGATGGGAACGACCGTCCGCCGCATCACCACGGGCGGCGGCGACCGAATCCTGGTGCGCTCTCGCTACAGCTACAATCCGAGCATCGCCGTCAGCGATAGCGCGATCCGGCGGGCCGGCCATCTGCACGACGGCAAGTTTTCCAAACGCTTTCCGACGCTTGGCGGTGTCGCGATGCAGTATCGCTGGGCCGGCGCGATGGCGCTCACACGCAATCATGTCCCGGCATTCGGCGAGATCGAACATGGCGTCTTCGCGGCATGCGGCTGCAACGGCCTGGGAGCGTCGAATTCGACGGCGGCAGGGATCGCCGCGGCGGAACTGGCGCTCGGACACGATTCCGAACTCGGCCGCATCTATGCCCGCCTGGCTGCCCCGACGGCATTGCCGCCGCAGCCCTTCACGACGATCGGAGCCAAAACCCATCTCGCCTATCGCGAGTGGCGCGCAGGATCCGAGTGACGAGGAGCATTCTCCGATCTGCGCGTCTTCGGCGTCATCGAGGCAGCCCGGTCGGCGCCATTTCCCCTCCCGCCCTAAACCTTCGGACAAGACGGAGGGGGCATGTTTTGCGAGAGGAGCTTCGCCTCCTACTGGCAGGCAGTCAGGCCGCCCGGATTTCGAATGGCGGCGAAACCGACGCCGTCGATCGTGTTGTCGTTGCGGGCAATGAAGCAATAATCGTCATTGGCGTGGGGGGCTGCGACGACGCAGGAGTTGGATCCGGCCGGAATGACATAGGTGTCCAAATTGTTGATCGCAAATACGGAGGCGGTTCCATTTGGATGGGGTGCCGGCTGTTTGGTGAACAGGATCGCATCCTGCGGCGGCGCGACGGCGATCGGTTGATGGTTCCGGCAATCGGGCGAAAAAGCGAGCTGCGCGGTAGCGGGCAACGCGGTTGCCAGCAGAGAGAGGGTGGCAATGGCGAGCGCGGCGATCTTGCCGCGGCAGACCGTTTGGCCGGCGAATTTCGAAATGTTCCGTAGCATTGCTGTTCTCCTTTTGGTTCAAGCGTTTGATGGTCTGCTCGATCGTCGGTGATGAATGGAATTTCTGGATCTATGGTCCTCCTGTCGCCGAAAACGTTCCGTCGGTGTTGTAAGTCACGGTGTAGGTGCCGTAGCCGGTGGTGAAATCGCAGAGGGCGGCGTTGCTCTCGTCATAGGGAACAACCGTTCCTGCAGGCTGGTAACCCGCCTTCACGAAAAAGATCTGCTGCGGTATGCAGCTCATGACGGCGTTGGGGACAGGAGCGACGAAGCTCGACAGGATGATTGCCTGGTCGTTGTTCAGGGCGGCGACGCCGCAATAAAGTTCCGGAGCCGGTAAGGGCGTATAGGTGGGCACGTTCATGGCAAAGGCGCCGACCGGAACCCCGGATTGGTATGCGGGCGCGGAAAGCCCCAGCGGATCGAGCGTCAAGCTCGTGCAATTGTTCGGCTCGCCGCCGGCGGTGGTGAGCGTAATCGCGCGGGCCGCGGTGGTGCTGGTGACGATCGATCGCGTGGTGGCATCAAGCGCGATGAGCGCGATAAGCTGCGAGGAAGGCGCCGATTGCATCGTGCTGAGGGCGCCTGCATAGATCTGCCTGTCCAGACCGAAATTGATCTGGGCTCCCGAATTTCCGTAATTGCCGACGCTCTGGCAGCCGAGGCTGCTGCTGAAAACCGAGGGGCTGAGCAACGAAGGGAAAGCGGCCTGCTTCTGGAAGAGATAAAAATATTGCGTTGTTTGCGACAGGTTCCGAACGATAATCTGGTAGGACGAACTGGTCATGGCTACGACACTCCCGTCTGAGATCCGACATATCGGTTGCCTGGGCGGGCGGCGGTAATCGCGCGGATGGCGGCGCATGCGGGTGAAGCGTGACGGTTCCTCACCCGCAGGCCAGCCGAGGCTTACTGGAGCTGCGTGCTCCAGGTGCCGTTACCGTTCAAGGTGATGTTGCAGACCGTGTAGCCGCCGGTGAAATCGGCGACCGCCGCGTTCACGCTCGATTGCGTGAAATTCATGACGGTGCCCGGTGTATAGGCTCCGGTCTGAACATAATATTTCAGGATCGGCTGGCAATCGGTGTTGCTGGCCGGGTTTGCCTGCACGAAGTTGGAGAGCACGATGCCGCCATTGACGGCGACCGCCGAGCCCACATTGAAATAGGGGGGCGAGTTGAAGACCGGCGTGGTGATGCGGAAGGCTCCGGGCTGCACACCCTCACCATAGGTAGGTGCCGAAAGACCGAGCGGATTGATGGTCGCCGTCGTCCAGTCGTTCGGGTTGCCGCTGCCGCCGGAACTCGGAGCGAGATCGATGGCGCGGCTGGCTGACGCGTAGCCGGAAGAAGCGCCGATCTGTGGGGGCGTGTTCGCCTGCTGGATACCGGCATAATATTGCAGGTTGACCTGGAAGGTCAGGATCGAACCTGTGCCGTCGTAATTGCCGAGCGACTGCGAGAAAAGGCTGTTCGAATAGACTTGCCCGCCACCGGTATAAACGGCGGGCTGCTGAAAGAAGTAGAAGCCTTGTGTCTGAGCTTCGAAATTTTTCACATTGATGGTCAGCAGAGTAGACATGGTTACGACCCTTCTCGGTTGAGAGTGAAACAAGGGTTTCGGCGGCGGCGAGGGCAGGCGGCTAAGCCATTCGGCCGATTGATGAAACCCTGACTAGAAAGATCGTTTATCATCTGCCTTGTGGCAACTTAAACGTGTTGAGCGCAGATTGAAAATCGGCACAAATTTGCGCCTGGCGTTACAGACGCTCCGGGGGGATGGATTCGACCAATCCCATGAGATTGGACCGGGCTGCCGCAGGCCGGTCGCGCAATGCCTGAACCAATTGCAATTCCGTAGGGGAAACCGTGTCGCTCCGATGCCAATCCATGGTCCCTCGTCCGAGCAGCAGCCAGTCGAGGGAGACATCCAGGAGGTGCGCCAGCGCACAGGCGCTTTCGAGCGAGGTGTGGCCGCCATTCTGCCAGCGGGAGACGGCGGCGACCGATACGTTCAGTTCGGCCGCGAGTGCGTGAACCTTCCGAAACTTGCCGCGGGATATCGCCTCGCGAATGCGTTTGCCGCGTGCCAGGTCGTGCGTCATTGGAATCCTCCCCATGTTCTCTTGAATTTGGCGACCACGGAGAGCGTTCGGCCGATCAATATCAGAAATCGCTTATGAAAATGAAAAGCAAAGCGAAGCGCCGGTCAATCTGGTGAAATATCCATATTGTCGCGGCTCGGCCTCCCGTTGTGAAACTTCGACGATCAGGAGGACGGAGATGTTGCGGATACTCACCAAAGATATGTTCGAGGCCGATCGGTGTGCTTTCGACGAAATGTTTCGGGCTCGCGCCGCCGTTTTTCGCGATCGTCTGGGATGGCAGGTCGATGTCAGGGATGAGTGGGAAAGGGATCGATATGATGAAACGGAAGATCCCGTCTATCTCGTGACGCAATGGCCTTCCGGCGCGCTGACAGGTTCGCTGCGCCTGCTGCCGACCACCGGGGCGACGATGCTCAAGAGCGAGTTCTGCCGGTTCTTCGACGAGCCTATCGATATCGACAGCCCGACGACTTGGGAATGCACCCGCTTCTGCGTTCATCCGCTGGCCGGACAGGCGGATTACAATTCGTCGCGCGCGGTCGCCACGGAACTTCTCTCTGGGCTTTGCGATCTCGCACTCGATACCGGTATCGAGAGTATCGTCGGCGTTTACGACGCCGCGATGATCGGCGTCTATCGCAGGATCGGCTGGAGACCGACCGCGCTTGCCAGATCCCGCCCCGAAATCGGCAATCTGTATGTCGGCCTGTGGGAGGTGACGGCGGACAATTGCCGCACGCTTCGCGCCAATCTCTCCCGGCTTATCGAGCAGGCCTCTGGCAATCCCTCAGGAGCTGCCGTCGATGAAAGACATGGTGGAATCAGATGAACGGGCGGCGTCATGCGCGGTCGTTGTCGCGGCAGCGATCCGCCGTTCCCGGGAGATGGAGAGAACCATCGCCCACAGTGGGATATGCGGCACCGGGTCTTAACGCATTTTTCACGTCATACGGGGGTATGGACTATTATCAGCAATCGCTAAATGATACCGATGCGAGCAGCAAAAGAAACGCGCAACCTCGAGTTCATCTCATGCTGAGCAGTTCTCGTTTTTTCTATAGTCTGGACCGGATTTCCGCATCGCCGACATTGCAGGATCTGGAAGCAACGCTCGATGAAGTCCGCCACATCTATGCGATCTCGCATATGGTTCTGCATGTGACCCGTTCTTCCGGGGCCTCCGCCGACAATCCATTGCTGATGCTGACCTATCCGCCCGAGTGGGTGAAGCAGTATCGCGAACGGGACTATTTCAGCATCGATCCCATCGTGCGCCTCGGCCGGCACGGTTTCCTGCCGGTAGAATGGTTCGCGTCGAAATGGGATTCAGGCCGGGCGCAGATCTTCTTCAAAGAGGCGATGGCCTTCGGCGTCGGCCGGCAAGGCATCACCCTGCCGGTGCGGGGACCGCAAGGCGAGCGATCGCTGTTTACCGTCACATCAAACCATCCCGATGCCTATTGGCGGCAGTTCCGGATGGACAGCATTCGCGATCTTCAGTTTCTCGCCCACCATCTCCATGACAGGGCAATGGTTCTTTCGGGCATGAGAAAGAGTGCGGATTTTCCGCAATTGTCGCGCCGCGAACTCCAATGCCTTGGTATGACGGCGAACGGCCTTATGGCAAAACAGATCGGCGCCCGCCTGTCCATTTCGGTCAGCGCGGTGCAGCTCTATCTCGCTTCGGCGCGCCGGAAGCTGACCGTCGCCACGACCAGCGAAGCGGTCGCCAGGGCCACCGCGCTTGAGTTGATATAGTTTGAAATGTTCGTGACCTTTTCGGCCTGAAGCTGAAAGGGCCGTGAGGAGAAGCGCGAGACGCCGCGGCGGGAGACCCTCAATGCCTGGGACGAATTTCAGGCGACCGGCCTGCACCTGACTGGCGACGAGGTTGAAAAGTGGTTTTTGTCATGGGGAACTGACGAAGAGCTACCCGGACCCGAATGCCACAAGTAATCTTCTCCCGAGGGGCTGCAATGCGAAGCACGGGGAGAGCACCGTGGTTCAGCGCCTGCCTTTCGTCCGTGTCGCCAGCACGTTGCGGATCGAGAAGCTGGAGTGAATCCTCAGCACGCCCGGCAGGGCAGACAAGATCTCCTTGTGGATCCGCTCGAATTCGCCCGCATTGGCGACTTCCACGCGCAGCAGGTAATCGGAGCCGCCCGTCATCAGAAAACATTCGCGGATCTCGGGATGCCGGCGGACCGCCGCCTCGAAGCGGTCGAGATAATCCTCCGTCTGCCGTTCCAGGGTGATGTTGATGATCACGGCGATCATCGCATCCGCATTGCTCGTATCGAGAAGGGCGGTATAGCCGCGGATCACACCCGTCTTTTCCATGATTTTGATGCGCCTGAGGCAGGCCGAGGGTGAGAGCACGACCTCGGCCGCGAGCTTGGCATTGCTCATGCGGGCGTCGAGGCGCAGGAGCCTCAGGATGTTGCGGTCTGTCGCGTCTAGGGCGGTCATGATTGATTATTCCAGATTTTCACTGATCGTGCGCATAATATGCAAATTATACAATAATCAACGACAAAATTGCAGGCAATTTCGCCTATTATTTCATAGACTCCCATAACAATAAGAGGGAGTGGACATGGACGGTGATCTTCTGGTTTCCCACGCACACACTGCCGCGATCATGCGGGGAGCCACGGGCTATCTCAAGATCGACCTTACCGCTCTCGGCCGCAATTACCGCAAGCTCCTGTCGATGCTGGCGCCGGTGCGCGCGGGCGCCGTCGTCAAGGCCGATGCCTATGGCCTCGGCGCCGAGCGGGTGGCCAAAACCCTTTATGGTCAAGGCTGCAGGCATTTCTTCGTCGCCCAGTTCGTCGAGGCCGTCAGGCTCCGGCCGGCGCTTGCGCAGGACGCCCAGATTTTCGTGCTGAACGGCTTGCAGCCGGGCAGTGAAATTGCCTGCGCCGAGATGGGCGTCGTCCCGGTTCTGAATTCGCTTGCCCAGTGGCGGCAATGGTCGGCAGCGGCGGGCGCACTGAAGCGCTGCCTGCCTGCCGTCCTGCAATTCGACACCGGCATGTCGCGGCTCGGTTTCCCCCCGGAGGAAAGGGCCGAGCTCGCGGCTGCCCTTCGCGACGGCGGCAATGTCGAGATCCTGTTCATCATGAGCCACCTGGCCTCGGCCGATGAGGGAGATGGTAAGCAGAACGGCGAGCAACTGGCGGAGATGGCCGGCATCGCCGAGGAATTTCCGGGCCTCGATATTTCCTTTGCCAATTCCGGCGGCGTTTTCCTCGGTGGGGCCTATCACGGTGTCCTCGCCCGGCCCGGTATCGCGCTCTATGGCGGCGCGCCCAATGCCGGCGAGAAAAACCCGATGGAGCCGGTCGTCAGCCTCAACGTCGCCGTCGTGCAGACGCGGACCGTGCCATCGGGTACGAAGGTCAGTTATGGCGGTGCGTATGTCGCCCAAAGGGAAATGCGGCTCGCCACCATCGCCGCCGGTTATGCCGACGGCCTGCCGCGAAGCCTCGGCGACCGCGGCGCCGTCTTTTACCGGGGCGTCCGCCTGCCGATCGTCGGGCGCGTGTCGATGGACAGCATCACCATCGACATATCGGTCCTGCCGGAAAACACGCTGACGCTCGGCAGCCTTGTCGAAGTGCTCGGCCCGCATCAGACGCTCGAGGACATCGCCCGCGATGCCGACACCATATCTTACGAAATCCTAACCGGTCTCGGCGATCGTTATCACAGGCAATATCGCTGAGTCCGCGGCTCCATCATTGGGAAGATCATGAAAGTCATCGTTCTGGGCGCCGGCATCCTCGGCGTCACCTCCGCTTATCAACTCGCCAAAGCAGGCCATGAGGTCACGGTCGTCGACCGTCAACCCGGCCCGGCGCTGGAAACGAGCTTTGCCAATGCCGGCGAAGTCTCCTTCGGCTATTGTTCGCCCTGGGCGGCACCCGGCATTCCGGCGAAGGCCATGAAGTGGCTGTTCATGAAACATGCGCCGCTCATCCTGCGCCCGAAATTCGATGTGGCCATGCTCTCCTGGATGGCGAGGATGCTGTCGAACTGCACCTCCGAGCGCTACGCGATCAACAAGAGCCGCATGCTGCGACTTGCCGATTACAGCCGCATCGCGCTCGCCGAGCTACGCGCCGAAACCGGCATCGCCTATGACGAACGCATGCAGGGAACGCTGCAACTGTTCCGCACGCAACAGCAGCTCGATGCCTCGGCCAAGGACGTCAAGGCGCTCGCCGCCGACGGCATCCCCTATGAGGTGCTGGACCGGGACGGCTGCATTCGCGTCGAACCGGCGCTGAAGCATGTGCGCGAGAAGATCGTCGGCGGCCTGCTGACGCCGAAGGACGAAACCGGCGACTGCTTCAAGTTCGCCAATGCTCTCGCTGCAAAGGCCGAAGCGCTCGGTGTCCGCTTCGTCTACGGCACGACGATCAAGCGGCTCGATGTCGAGGCCGGCCGCGTGCGCGGGGTTGTCACCGCTCGCGCTCGCGATCGCGATCGCGATGGCGACGGCGACCACGAGAGCATGAGCGCGGATGCGGTGGTGGTCGCGCTCGGCAGCTATTCGCCGCTGCTGCTGAACCCGCTCGGCATCCGTCTGCCGGTCTATCCGGTCAAAGGCTATTCGCTCACCATCCCGATCACCGATGCCGCGCGCGCGCCGGAATCGACCGTCATGGACGAAACCTACAAGATTGCGATCACCCGGCTCGGCGATCGAATCCGCGTCGGCGGCATGGCTGAAATTTCAGGCTATACCAACGATCTTGGCCTGGCCCGCCGCAGCACGCTGGAGCATTCCGTCACCGATCTCTTCCCCGGCGGCGATGTTTCCAAGGCTTCCTTCTGGTCGGGCCTGCGCCCGATGACGCCGGACGGTACGCCGGTCATCGGCCCGACGAAGATCAAGGGCCTCTTCCTCAATACCGGTCATGGCACGCTCGGCTGGACCATGAGCACCGGTTCGGCACGGCTGATAGGCGATCTCGTCAGCGGCCGCTCGCCTGAAATCGACGCCAAGGATCTTGCCGTAAGCCGCTACGGCTGAGTGCGCACAGAGCAAAAAGGAATTGTATTACTATTTAAATCGGCTATCCCTAGCGTAGATCGTCTTGCGAGGGCATGCATGTCCGTTCATTCCGATAGGCATACCGTAGGCAGTTCCATCCGGCAGCCGGCTCTGCAGAGCATGGCGTTTCGGGAAACCGCGCGGAGCGGAACGGACCTGGACGAGCTCTCGGAGGCATTGTCGACGCCGAACGCCGCGATCAAGATGACGGCAGAACGCAATACATCAATTGCATATCACTGCAATTTCATCTCGGTGGGAGATGTCAGCGTTGGCGATTGCTCCTATGAAGGCACGATCGTCGGCAAGCGGGACGGGGTCATCGACAGGATGAGCATATTCCTGCCGACGCAGGGCAACATGTCGTTCGGCGGAAAACGGGAGCCAATCTATTCGGTGCCCGGTCGGGGTGTGATCCTGGAGCCGGGCAATGCCAGGGACACCGGCATCTTCGGCCCCCGTCGTCACCTCTGCATGTTCATCGATCAAGCGATGATAGCCAGGCGCCTCACGCATATGTTCGAGCGGACGATCAGCGGTGGCATCGATATTCATCCCGATATCGATCTTACATCAGGTCCGGGGCTTGTCTTGCAGCAGATCGTCTCGAACCTCCACAGCGGCCTTAGCGGCGACGGCCTGCTGCAGCGCTCGCCGCTCGCCGTCAACTCGTTCTGCGAGGCGGCGGTCTACCTGCTTCTGGAGACGTGTTCCCATCGCTATTCGGAGGAGCTGGCGCGCCCTGCTCCGGCTCCGGCCCCGCGCCATGTGAAACGGGCAATCGACTACATGCGGGAACATATTGCCGAGCCGCTTTCTCTTGACGACATCGCTGTCGTAGCAGAGGTCAGCGTTCGAACTCTGCAGCAGGGTTTCCGGCAGTTCAGGAATACCACCCCGATGTCATACCTGCATGAACTCCGAATGCAGGCTTTGCGTCAGGATCTGCTGGAATGCGACGGGAAGCAAAGCATTGCCGAGATTGCGCTCAGATGGGGATTTGTCCACCTCGGGCGGCTTGCGGCCGAATACAGGAAACGTTTCGGTGAGCTGCCGTCGCAGACGTTGAAGCGCTGAACTCCCGGGCATTCGGCTGCTTTCCGGCATCTGAGATTGAGCAGCGGCCTCGGTCGCATAACCAGCCGCTTCGCTCGCGGCTGGCCGTGGTCACAAAGCGGAATTCCGGGGAGCCGCCAGGCGCGGCGGCTCGTCAGAATTCCTCCCAGTCGCTTGCTGCGATAGCGGCATTGCCGTGGCTTGGATAGGCCGCGCCCAGCTTTGCCCGCAATTCGCGCGCCGGAGACGGAACTGCCGTGTGTCCGCTTGTCCGCCCGGCGACATGTGGCCGGGATGCACGGGCTTTGCCGATGTTGAACGCGCTGAGCATCTGAGCGATACGGCCGACTTCCTGAACCAGGGAATGGCTGGCGGCGGTGGATTCTTCGACCATGGCGGCGTTTTGCTGGGTAGCCTGGTCCATGGCATTGACGGCCGTGTTGACCTCCTGAAGCGCAGTCGCCTGCTCGCTCGATGCCCTGACGATGGCGCCGATGTGGCGGTCGATTTCCTGGACCTCGTCGACGATCACCGTCAACGTTTCGCCGGTTTGCCCAACCAGGGACACGCCTGCCTTCACCTGTTCGCCGGAATTGTTGATCAGCCCCTTGATCTCTTTTGCTGCCTTCGCGGACCGTTGCGCCAGTTCGCGAACCTCCTGGGCGACGACGGCAAAGCCCTTGCCGGCCTCTCCCGCCCGAGCCGCTTCGACGCCGGCATTCAGTGCGAGAAGGTTGGTCTGGAAGGCGATTTCATCGATGACGCCGATGATGTTGGAGATTTCACGTGACGAGCTGTCGATCGCTCCCATTGCGGCGACGGCCTGCTGGACGATCTGGCCCGATTTCTCAGCGCCGATGCGGGCCTTTGCAACCAATTGGCCCGCCTCTTCCGCGCGCCGGCTGGAATCTTTGACGGTGGTCGTGATCTCCTCGAGCGCGGCGGCCGTTTCCTCGATGGAGGCGGCCTGCTGCTCGGTTCGCTTGGAAAGATCGTCTGCTGCGGACCGGATCTCTTGCGACCCGGCATTGATCTGCGAAGCAGCCCCGTTGATCTGTTCTATGGTCGTCGCCAGCTGTTCCAGTGCATTGTTGAAGTCGTCGCGCAAGGCGTGGTAGGCGGCAGGCAGGTTGTCGTCGATCCGGTAGCTGATATCCTTGGCGGCAATCGCTGCCATGGCCTTGCCGAACGTGCCGCAGACGAGCTGCCGTTCCGCCTCGATCGCATCTGCCTGGGCCTTCTGCTTGGCGATCTCGGCCTGGTCGATATAGACCGAGATGGCGAGATCCATGTCCAGCATCACGGCCTTGACGAGGCTTGCCAGCGCGTTGCCGAATTCGGTCGGCTTCATCGTTTTTTTCGAAAATACTCCACCCTTCGGGGCCATTTCCTCGACGGCGCTGTTGATCAGATGGTCGACAATGATCGCGTAGCCGCCGATATACCATTGCGGCTCCAGGCCGATGCGAGCGTGGACGGTTCCGATCGTCCTGACCTTGCCGACATATTCCTCGTTGAAGTTGCCGTCGGCGATATTGGCCCAATGGCCCATCTGGGCACCCTTGGCGCGGGCGATATTCTCCTCCGTGGAGAAGAAGCGGCTGACTTCCGGGCTCTTACGGAGCTGCGCATAGAACTTGTCGAGGCCATGCGGCAGTTCGCGTTCGATCAGCGTCTTTAAGGATCGGATGCCGGCACGGCCACGATGGTCGAGCTGCATGAAGTCGAGGCGGCGTTCGACATTCTGGCTTTTGCTCTTGGCGTGGTGCGGTCCGTCGCCGCTATTGTGACCATGGGCCGAATTGCCGCTGGCATGCATATGAAACTGACTCGACATTCCCGACCTCGAAGACTGGGCTGAAACCGTAATTGGGCACGTGCCTCAATCACATCGAAACCCGCCGTCATGTCGGAACATGGCGTCCACCCGCCTGATCGATGGCCCCAAAATTGGGGCATTTGGTTTATTTCCAGTTAACCAAACCGGCGGGGAAAATGGATTCTGTCAATTTATTCGTTGTCCGGATACGTCATGCGATTTTTGGATCAAGAGATTTGATTTCATCTGCCCCTGAACGGCGACAGCTCCCGGGTTGGGAGCTGCGCTTGGAGGGTATTCGGTTCGGAAGATTCGATGTTCAGCTGATGAGTTGCCGACGGATTGCTTCGGCAATCGCATGGGCGCGATTGGCTGCCCCGAGCTTCTTCGTCGCGCTCTTGAGATAGCTGTTGATGGTTTCCGTCTGATAGTCCGACGCATCGGAAATTTCTTCGCTCGTCAGCCCTTGGCCCGCCAGTTCGAGGCAGCGAAGCTCGCCGCGGGTCAGGCGAAGGACGCCGGCTGCAAAACGGTCCATCAGCGGCTTGGTGATCGCCCGATGCAGCGGCTCGGAAAAGAAGACAAGCAACTCCTGTTCGCTTGCAGTGAACGGCCTTTCCCGCGTGAAGCAGACCCCTCCATAGACGATGCCGTTCCTTGAGAGTGGAATCTGTATCCGCCGCCCGATCTCATAGGATCGCAGCAAATATTGGAGGCGTTGGGACGGGGGCAGAATGTCGAAGGCTTCTTCCTCCGTCAGCGGCGCGGTTCGTTTGAGCGACTGAACGACGAGGGGATCGGACAAGCCGAGCTTTTCTCCAAAATAGGTATCGACGTAGGCGGGAGGCATATCGGTATCGATGGAGCGGCCCCTCCCGATCTGATATCCTTCCAGATCCAGCCCGCCGACGGCGATGTAGCGGAAATCGACGGCCTTCCTCAGTTGTTCCAGCAGGTCGCTGTTGCGCAACTGTCGGTGGGCGGGAACTTCGCGAAGATCCACGAAATGGCAAAGGCTTTCAATTGAGGCGCACCCCATCTTGTCCCCCGATTCGCTGGTTAACGATTAACCCGACTTTGGGGCTTGAGAGTTAATAATATGTTTACTTCTCGTCTTGGCACTTGCAGGGGCGCTATTTTCCTTCCTCGGGCGGGATGCAACCGCCCGAGGACGTCGTGTCGAATTCCGTCGACGGCTTACGCCGCACGCTTCAGCGCATCGCCGAGCGTCGAGACGAGCGTGTCGATCTCGCCTTTCTCGATGATGAGCGGCGGAGAAAGCGCGATGATATCGCCGGTCACGCGGATCAGCAGGCCCTTGTTGAAGCAATCGACGAAGACGTCGTAGGCACGGGTTCCCGGTGCACCGGCACGGGGCGACAGTTCGACCGCACCGACCAGGCCGAGATTGCGGATGTCGACGACATTCGGCAGGCCTTTCAGCGAATGAAGGCCTTCCTGCCAGTGGTCGGCCAGATCGGCTGCGCGGGTCAGCAAGCCTTCTTCCTCATAGATTTCGAGAGTGGCAAGGCCGGCGGCGCAGGCGACAGGATGGCCGGAATAGGTATAGCCGTGGAAGAGCTCGATGGCATTGTCAGGCCCGACCATCAGGCCATCGTAGACCTTGCGGCTGGCAAAGACCGCGCCCATGGGGATCGCACCGTTGGTCAGGCCCTTCGCCGTGGTGACGAGATCGGGCACGACGCCGAAATAATCCACCGCGAAAGGCGTGCCGAGACGGCCGAAGCCGGTGATGACCTCGTCGAATATCAGCAGGATCCCGTATTTGTCTGCGGTGGCGCGCAGCTTCTCGAGATAGCCCTTCGGCGGCAGGACCACGCCGGCCGATCCCGACATCGGCTCGACGATGACGGCTGCGATGGTTTCGGCGCCGTGTAGCTGCACCAGGCGCTCGAGATCATCGGCCAGTTCCAGGCCGTGGGCGGGAAGCCCCTTGGAAAACGCATTGCGCTCGACGTCGAGCGTGTGGCGCATGTGGTCGGCCGGAATCTGCGGGAAGACGCGGCGGTTGTTGACGAGGCCGCCGACGGAAATACCGCCGAAGCCGACGCCGTGATATCCCTTCTCGCGCCCGATGATCCGGGTGCGCGTGCCCTGGCCGATCGCACGTTGGTAAGCGATGGCGATCTTCAGCGCCGTATCGACCGATTCCGAACCCGATCCGGTGAAGAACACCCTGTCGAGCTTGGCCTCGGCGCCGCCCGGCGCGTTCGCGGCCAGTTTCGCAGCAAAGTCGAAGGCGATCGGATGACCCATCTGGAAGGTCGGGGCATAATCGAGCGTCGCAAGCTGCCGCTCGACGGCCTGGGAAATCTTCTTGCGGCCGTGGCCGGCATTGCAGCACCAGAGCCCGGCCGTGCCGTCAAGAACCTGATTTCCATCGACGTCGGTATAATACATGCCGTCTGCCGCTGCCAGAAGCCGCGGCGTCGCCTTGAATTGCCGGTTCGCCGTGAACGGCATCCAGAAATTATCGAGTACGGGCGCGTTCGTCTTACTGATCTGGTCCATCCTGGCCTCCTGTGATTGGCGCGAGAATGACAATTTCCCTTCGTCAAACAAGTCCTTTTCTTTGCCGGTGCAAGTGATTGAAATTAAACAGACAAGAAAGTAGTCTTTTCGATATTATGAACAACACAAACGGATCGCGTCATGTCAGTCGATATCGGCAGCCGCCTTCGCCATCTCCGGATCGCCCATAAGCTTTCCCAGCGTGAACTCGCCAAGCGTACGGGCGTGCCCAATTCAACGATTTCGCTGATCGAATCGAACGCCTCCAACCCCTCGGTCGGGGCCTTGAAGCGAATTCTGGACGGGATCCCCATCGGGCTGGCGGAATTCTTCGCCTTCGAGCCCGAGCGTCCAAGGAAGGCCTTTTATGCGGCTGAAGAACTGGTGGAGATCGGCAAGGGCGCCATCTCCTACAGGCAGGTTGGGGAGAATTTGTTCGGGCGCAGCCTGCAGATACTCAAGGAATGTTACCAGCCCGGTGCCGACACCGGAAAAATTCCGCTTGTTCACGAGGGAGAAGAGGGCGGGATCGTCCTCGCGGGAAGGCTCGAGGTGACCGTCGATGACGAGCGGCGCATCCTTGGGCCGGGGGATGCCTACTATTTCGAAAGCCGGCGCCCGCACCGCTTCCGCTGCGTCGGGCCGGTGCCCTGCGAAGTCATCAGCGCCTGCACGCCGCCGACTTTTTAGTCTTTGCCCTCGATACGGGCGAGGACGCCATCGAGTGCGGCGGTCAGCGCGGCGATGCCGCCCTTCTTGTCGAAGTCCGAAAGGACCTGCTCGTTCAGTCCGCCCTTGGTCGCAAATTCCCGACTCAATGCGCTGAACGGCTCGGCGGCGCCGGCGCTGCTCGCCTTCTGCCCAAGGCTTGCGAAGAGCGGGGCGATATAGGCCTGTCCCTTCGCCCTTTCGAGCCCGCTTTTTTCCAGCCAGCCGGCAACCGACTCCATGATGCCGAAATAGGTCGACATGACGGCACTTGCGGCTGCGAGAAGATCATATTCCTTCCTGGACTGGCATTGCACGGCCGTTCCGAGCGTATCGAACAGCTCTGCGACAGCCGTATCCGGCGGATAGACCGCAGTCACGCCCTGCCGGTCTGCGACGAAGGGCAGGGGGATGGCCTGAACGAGATTGACATCGGCGCCGATCCACTCCAGCAGGGCCTGTCGCTCGGTCGCCGCAACGAGGCTGACGACTATCTGGCCGTTCCTGAACGAAAGCTGCCGCACGACCTCCTCGGCGATTTGCGGCCGTATCGCCAGAAACACCATATCGCTGCGCTCGACGACATCCTGATTGTCGTGGGCAATCCGCACGGAGGCGAACTCGGCTGCCAGTGTCTCGGAGATGTGCGCGCTGCGCGGGGAAACGTGAATCTCGCTGATATAGGCCGGTTCGGCCAGAAGCCCGCGAACCATCGCTTCTGTGATGGCGCCGGTGCCGACGAATCCAATGCTCTTGGCGCTCATGTGGCTACTCCGCGGCCCGCAACGGCCCCAGCGCGACATCCGTCGTGTAGTTCTCGCGCATGAAGTTGATGAAATTGTCCTGGAATTGGCGTGTATGGGCGTGGGCGAGTTCGTCGGCGAGCTCGACGTTCTTATCCCTGATGGCATCGAGCATCAGAGTGTGTTCGTTGGTCAGCAGATAGCCCTCGTGAGTTCGCTCCAGATATTCGAAGTGCAGGTGGAGCATGCGCTGACCCTGCGACAGCAGCTTTTCGTAGAACGAGGCGAGATACTGGTTTTTTCCGGCATGGGCGATTGCCATGTGGAATTCCTTGTTGGCCTCCGACATGGCGAGATGATTGCCTGTTTTGACTGCCGCTTCGAATGATTTCAGCCGTTTGGCGATGATCTTCAGGTCGGCTTCTGTCCTCAGGGCTGCGGCAAGCCGCGTATTCATCCGCTGGGCGATGTCGAGCGCTTCCACATATTTCGGAAAGGTCGCGACTTCGATGGGGGCGACGATCGTGCTGCGGTTCGAAAGCGTCACCACCAGCTCGTCGGCGCCGAGCCGGATCAGGGCCTCTCGGACCGGCGACCGCGACATGTCGAAACGTTCGGCAAGCGTCATCTCGTCGAGAATCTGACCGGGCGGCAGAGCGAGCGACAGGATCTCGTTGCGAAGCGCCTCGTAGACGTTTTTCCAGCCGGTTCCGCGGATACGTTTCACTTCCGGTTCATCAGACACTTAAGTCCCTTTCTCTCGACGCGGATTCCAGGCCAGAAAAGCAGCCTGCCGGCACTGTAGTGTTTCCGCCCGGGTTTGTCGACGCGCTGTTGACAAGTCGACACGAGGCCGACAATAAAACAACGGAAACAGCCAAAGCGGACGGATGGAAAAACGCGCTTTGATGCCGGCACCAATCGACGCGGAAACCGGTTGGACGACAAGGTTGGTATCAATGCCGTCTGCCCAGGCGAAATCCACACGCCGATGCTGGAGGCCGGCGCTACCCGCTCTGGCCGGGCGATCGCCTTGGGTGAAAACGCCAATCGATCTTGAGGAATGAGATCGTCTACGATATCCCAGGCAGGGCTTCGTCTCGGACATAAGGAACTTGGGCTATGCCTTTCAATACCGCTCAGGTGACTAATCTCGGGAAGGCGCCCACCGCTTCGGATGTGATTTTGAAATTCATCCGTGATTCCATCGCGGATGGTTCGCTTGATGAAGGGGAGCCGATCCGCCAGGACGATGTCGCCCGGCTGTTCAATGTCAGCAAGATTCCGGTGCGGGAGGCGCTCAAACGGCTGGAGGCCGAAGGTCTGGTGGAATTCCACCGCAACAAGGGCGCGATCGTGACCAGCGTTTCGGAGCCCGAGATCGCCCAGATCTTCGAGGTGCGCGCGATCTTGGAATCGAACGCCATCAAGCTCTCGATTCCGCATATGACGGAAGAGACCTTTGAAAAGGCGCTTGCCTATTGCGACGCCTTCGCAGCGGAGACGGATGTTGCCCGGTGGTCGGAATTGAACTGGCGATTCCACAGCTGCCTCTACGAGGATGCGCAGCGGCCATTTCTCGTTACCACCATCCGTTCCGTCAATGACCGGCTGGAACGCTATCTCCGGGTGCAGTTGACGCTGTCGCATGGCAAGCAAACGGCGGATCGAGAGCATCGGCAGATCCTCGAAGCGTGCCGCGCGCGCGACGAAGAAAAGGCGGCAGAGCTGCTCTATGCGCACATCATGAGCGCCTGCCAATCGCTCCTCGAACATCTTCCGGCAAAAAAGCCCCGCTGAGCGTCATTGCGCCGATGGTGGCAACCATCAGGCGCCCGCGATCTTGACGATCGCTTCGAATACGGCGCGCGGCACTTTCAGCCCTTCCGTCGCCGGCCTTGGATAGGCGATGCCGCTGACGCCGGGCACGAATACACCGTGGCTCTGAAGGCGGTCAGTCTGGCGGCGGGCGCGTTCGACAAGGCCATCGCCGGTGCGCCCCGGCATCATCGCGACGATGGTCAATCCCACAGCGGGGCTTGCGCTTCCCTCTCGGAAAGATGGCGTGTCCAACGACCAGGGTCCTCCGGACAGGCCGGCCGACAGCATTTCCACCATCAGCGCCACATTGGCGCCCTTGCGCCCGCCGAAGGGGAGCAGCGCTCCGCCGAGTGCTCTCGCCGCATCCCGGGTATCCTTGCCGGTTTCGTCGACGGCCCATCCCTCCGGGATGGCGCGCCCCTCGGCCGCGGCAGCGACGATATTGACATAGGCGGTCGCGCTGGAGGCTTGGTCGATGATGAGAGGCAGCGACCCTTCGCCGAGCGGAAAGCCGAAGGCCATCGGGTTTGTGCTGTAGACGGCCGGACCGCCCGCTTTCGCGACCACCATGGCATTGGCGTTGGTGGCGGCGATGCCGACGATCCCTTCGCCGGCAAGCCTGCGAACATAATAGCCCAGTTCTCCTGTCGTATAGCTGTTCGTCTGCGTGAAGACCGCGAGCCCGAAATTGCGCGCCGCCGCCACGAGATCGTCGAACGCCAGATCGAAGCCAAGCTGAGCGATGCCTCGATCGGCATCGGCGGCGAAGAAGGCGGGATAGGGACGCTCGCATGTCGGCGCCGGGTCGCCGTTGATGCGGCCTTCCCGGAAGCTGTCGAGATAATCCACCATGTGCGGAAATCCGAGCACGGCAGGTCCATAGAGCGCGGCGGACAAGGTGGCGTCCACAAGGGAGCGGGCAGTGGCTTGGCTGGCGCCTGCCGCCAGGCAGGCGCGCATCGCCAAACTCTCGGCTTCCGCCAGATCGAACACGACCTCATCCGACATCTTGATCTCCTCCTTTTTCTCTCCTGGCCGACCGACCTGTCCTGGCCGTTCTGAGGCTTTAGCAAAAGTGGGGACACGTCGACAGGCGAAATGTACAGAGATGTCTATTTTTCGCTATCCCCGATTGACGAGTCTATATTTTCAGATATCGTATACGATATTACAAGGCAATATGCATTACACGCGTTTTCTGAAAGCCGGAGACGTCAGGCATCGCTTTCACGAACACGAGCTCGCGATCGAATAGAGAAGGAAGCAGAAATGGGATTCAAAAGGACGGTTCACGCGGTCGATACTCACGCCGGCACGCCAATGCGCGTGATCACGGGCGGCGTTCCGCATATTCCCGGCAATTCCGTCTATGAAAAGATGAAATGGCTGGAGAGCAATGACGACCAGTTGCGCAAGCTGATGCTGCGTGAGCCGCGCGGCTATCCCGCTCATTGCTGCAACATCATCGTGCCGCCTTGTCATCCGGAAGCGGATGCCGGTTATGTCATCATGGAGCAGGTCGAATATCCGATGATGTCGGGCGGCAATACCATCTCGGTGGTCACGGTTCTGCTGGAGATGGGCATGCTGCCTATGAAGGAGCCTGTCACCGAGCTGGTGCTCGAGGCGCCGGCGGGGCTCATTCGCGTCAAGGCCGAATGCCGGAACGGCAAGGTCAAGAGCGTGACCTTCAAGAATGTGCCGGCATTTGCCGCCCATCTCGATGCCGTCATCGACGTGCCGCATCTTGGAAAGGTCACGGTCGATGTCGGCTGGGGCGGCATGTTCTATGTCATCGCCGACGTCAGGCAGTTCAAAGGCCTTGAACTGATCCCGGCGCATGGGCGCGAGATCGCGCGTGTTTCGGCGATGATCAGGCAGGCGGCCATCGAACAATTGCAGGTTGCTCATCCCGATTATCCCGGCGTCGGTATTACGATCTCACAGCTGTCGGGTCCGACGGATGATCCGAACGCCGACTGGAAGAACACGGTGACGATGGCCACGGGCGATCTTTCCTGGGATGATCCCGCCACCTGGACGGGAGCGCTCGATCGCTGCCCCTGCGGCACCGGCACCTGCGCGAAGATGGCCGTTCTGCATGCCAAGGGCGAATTGCCGCTCAATCAGGATTTCCGGCATCAGGGCATCCTCGGCAATATCTACACCGGCAGGCTGGTCGAAGAAGCCAGGATCGGCGACAAGGCCGCCGTTGTCCCGACGCTGACCGGCACCAGCTGGATCTCCGGCTTGAACACCCTCGTTCTCGACAATGACGATCCCTTTACCGAAGGGTTCACCCCCGGCGACATCTGGGCCTGACGAAAGGCGCGCGGCGCGTCGCCTGCGGCGATGATCTCGCTTTCGTTTTGGTCGTCATATGTTTACAAGCGCAAGCTGTAAATATTCGACCGAACGGAGGCATTGATCTTGCGTATCCTGCGTCGCGCGCTCTTGGGGTCCCTTTGGGCCATCATCGGCTGGAAGCCGTCTTTCGCGAGGGAAGCCAGCCCGGAAACGGTGACTGAAGCCGAGGCCGCGTCGGTGACGCCCCGGCATGTCCTGTGTTTTCTCGGTAGCGACCGCGACCTCAGCCGCCTGTCGCAAGCGGCAGCGCAGGCGATTCGTGACTTCGCCACCGGATTCAGCATTGACGAGGAATATTCGCAGGCCGAGCCGGACGACCGCATGAGCCGGTCGTTCGATGTCTGCTGGGACCGTGTCGAACCGGATGCCTGGAACGAGGCGGACGAGGAGGCCGTCGCCGGTCATCAATCCGTGCTCTATGTTCTCGGGCCGAGCATGGCGCAGGCCGAGACGATGAAGGTTTCGATGCTGGCGCTGCGCTTCGTCGAACGGCTGATCGCTGCGGGAGCGGTTGCGGTGAAGGGCGAAAGCGCCGGCATCGCGCATGGGCTCGATCGCTGGCGGGAGCTGATCCGGCAGGGAGCCGAGGCTGAGAAGGCAGCCGATGCGCTCGCCGAGCAGCGGATCGGCCGGCTGGCCTTCGCCAAGCGGCCGCTCTCGGCGAAAGGATATCTGGAAAGCGTCGGGTTCCACCTCGTCGGCCTGCCCGACGTCTATGTGCCCGCGGCGATGGGCAGCGAAAGGCAGGTCGTTGCCATCATGGATGCGGTCGCCGACGAGATCGCCAGGCAGGGCCTCGAGCCGACGCTGAAGGCGCGCCGGGCAAAGCTCTCCTTCAATTCCACTTACGAAGTTGACGAGTTCAAATTCAATCCCTACGGCATCGTCAGGCTCGGCGGCTGAGTGACGCAATCTCGCGCCGGGACTTTTGCCTGCCTTCCCCCATGATCACTGAACGCCGCTTCAATCCGTCTGCTGCTCCAATGTCTTGGCTAACTCTTCATAGTGGCGGGCAGATCCCGCATTCTTCTCGGCGGCATATTGGGCGCTGACCAGCCGCGCTGCTTCGGCCGCGATGCGAAAGGCATTGATCCTATCCTGCGGCTCAGTCTCGGCTTGCGCGCCGATGTCGCCGTCGCTGAAACTGCCGGCCCTAAATCCCTCAGGCAGATCGACGACACCGATCTCGGGAACGCCGTCCTTCATCCTGCCGAAGAAGGCTGCTCCGGCCTTGTCGCCGTCCCGGCGGCGCAGCATTCCTTCCCCTGACGCTTTTCCCCCGATACAGGCGCCAATCCAGAAGGTGGGGCCGCTGGTCAGTGAGGCCGGTGCTACAAATTTGCAGCGGCTGCCCGGATCCTGCGACCATCGAAGCGCGGCCGGCGCCGCACCGGCTGGGGCTGGCGAATATAGCGCGGCCGCCACAGCGGTCGCCGCAATGATCTGCAAACGTCCCATACCGCCGCAAACTCTTCTTGCCGTCATTTCCATACCTCTTGTCGCCGGTCCTTTAATCGGCTGAGGCAATGCACCATTGTCCGCCTGGCGACAACTGCCACGGGGCCGCTAAAGAACCTGCTGCTCAATTGTATTTGATCGTGTCGCTGACTCTCGGGCGATTGAAAAAGTAGCGATCGAAGCTATAGCCGTTCTGTCCGGTGAAGCTTGAGAAAAACTCCGAGACCGGCGTCGTCAACGTGTATTGTACACGGGTCAGCACGACCTGCACGCCGGTTTCCTTGATTGTCGAGGGGATGGTGACCGCGCTCGCGGTGCCGGAATTCAGCGCCGTGGTGTTGAGCGCGGCAGACCAGTTGACGGTCGCACTGCCGCTCGCATTGACATCGTTGACCGCAACCGTGATCGTCAGCTTGCTGGTGTCATAAGGCTGCAGGATGAAGCTGGCGCCGGAAAGAAGCTTGGCGACGTCGGTTTTCGTCCAGGAGCTCTGCTGGGCTATCATGTCGCCGGTGGACGAGGCGATCTCGTCGATCTTTCGGCTGACCGTCAGCGCATGGCCGAGATCGACGGTGCCGAACAGCAGCATCAGCAGGATCGGCAGCACGAGTGCGAATTCGACACCCGAAGCAGCCGATCGGTCGCGCGCGATATGCCGGATGCGCGACCGCGCAAAGCGGAAAAGGGACCGGCTCGATTTCTTGGTCATGTCAGAAGGGCTCGTTGCGGAACAGAGCGGCAGATCCAAGCAGGTAGCGGCCGTCGGAAAGCTTGGCGTTCGACAGGCTGAGGAAATTGGCGACCGCAGTCCACGGCAGGAACGCCTGAACCAGGATGTAGTCGCTGCCCTTGCCAATATCATAAGTCTCGGTGACGGTGAGTTTGCCACTGTTGTCGATGGGATCCGTGCTGGCAGCGGAGGACATGTCGGAAAGCACGTTCACCTTGACGACGAGACCGCTGGAGCAGTCGAACGTCAGAAGCATGTCGTCGCATATCTTGGCCTTGAAACCGGCCAGCGTGATTTTGGAGGACGCCACCTCGCCAGTGCGGATCATCCGGGAAATCTTGTGAACCGAAGCGTCCAGTGCGGAGTTGACGAAAAACATCAGCGACACTTCGATAATGCCGAATAGAATGATGAAGAGCGGCAGGGCCAGGATCGCAAATTCGATCGCGGCAGCCCCCTTGTGGTCGCCGACCAGACGGCGCAGCGGTGCGAAGATTTTTTTCCGCGTCATTGGGTCAACCGAACGGCAGAGAGATATTGGGTGAAAAGCGTCGACAGGCCTGCGGTGATCTCGGTCGATGAGGATGCCGACAGGAACAGGCTCTTGGACGATGCGCAGTCGGCAAGTGCATAGGGGATGTAATCCCGCCGCGTAATGCTGGTCGATACGCCGCTATCCATCGTGCCGCCCCAGGTGTTCTTCCAGTTGGCGCTCGCCATGGTCGAGCCGACAGTTGCGTTGTAACCCCAGTCCGTGGTGATCGGCAGATATTCGGTGTAAAGCACGGCCATCGTATTGGATTGATTTTTCAGATAGCCGCACCAATCGGGGTTGAGCGGCGCGACTTTATTCCAGTATGCCCCAGAGATCGCCTGGTTGTTCTTCCATACGACGCTGTCGGTCACCCATTCGCGCTTTGACTGGACGCCGTCCGTCAGCAGAAGTACCAGCTTGAGCGGCGACGCTGAGGTGGTTCCATCCCCTCCGGCGCCGACTTTCTGCTTGAGCGTGGCGAGCGAAACGTCGAAATAGGTGGCGGCCGTCGAGGTCGCGCTGGTGAGGCCATAGCTTGCGGTGGTGAGGCGGGTGCGCGCCGTGTCCGTGCTCAGCGTCGGGGCGAGAACCTCCGTCAGCGTATCGCCCAGACTATAGAGCCCGACCTTGATCCGTTCGTGATTCTTGTCGGATGTGTCAATCAGGCTGAGCACGTCCTTGACCGCGTCGCCGGCGACATCGGCGCGCAGCTTGATGCTCTTTGCCGTGCTGTATTCATAGTTGTTGGCATATGTCTTATTGCCGACCTTGTGCGAATCGCCGGTGTGGCAGGCGAATTGACAGCCGATGCCGGAATACATGGTCGCCTGACCTGCCGTCGTTGCCGCCAGGAGCATCGACGGGGACGTGTCGATGACGATATAGACATTGAGATAGGAGGTCGCGGGTCCCTTGACGGCGCTTGCCACGCTGACCGGAACGGTATCGATATTGGCAATTTTCATGAAGGTCGTCGGAACGGTGCCGCTCGCCGTCGCCGTGATGTTGTGGTTGGTGGTATCGATGTCGATTTCGCCAAGCGTGTAGCTGTTTTCCACCTGAGCATGGAACCAGTCGGTGACCTTGAGCTTGAGGGCGTCGGTGTCTCCGGTGTTGTTGATCTGCTTGACTGCGGCGATCAGCGCCGCATCGAGGTCGCTCTGCATCTTCTGGCGGACATTGTAGCTGCGAATATAGTCGAAGCTCGCGCCGACTGCGACGAGCATCGGCACCAGGCTGAGAGCGACGATGATCCCGACGTTGCCGGTTCTGTCCCGTCTAAGACCGCGAAGGGCTGCGAAGGCCCGGCCGAATGAATATGAAAAAACCGACTTCAATAAAACACCGCTGCCCAAAACATGAAAAACAGTAGGGGCAAGATGTGTTAAAGACGCTTAAGTCTTTGTTAATTCTTGCCAGTTCTGGCAAAAACGGGACGCAGGTGCGCCGTTTGGTGCGTGTATTGGATATGTTTGCGAATTATGGATATTCGCAAGGCCGCGTCGCCGGCATGGCGCGCGTGTAGCAGCGATCTGCCGTTCTCTTTCGAAGCAGGAGCAAGCTTTCCATAGGATAAACCCGCGGTTGAGCCGCGGATTATCGTGCTGATGGAATAACGCAACCGATCTGCCGACGAAAGAATGGATATCAGGCCTTGTCGACTTCGGCAAAGACTTCGCGCGCAAGCCGGAAGGCTTCCACGCCGGCGGGGATGCCGGCATAGATGGCGAGCTGCATCAGCGTATCCTTGATTTCTTCGCGGCTGCAACCGTTCGTCAGAGCGCCCTTCACGTGCAGCTTGAACTCGTGGCTCCGGTTCAAGGCGCCAAGCATGACGAGATTCAGAAGACTTTTGTCGCGGCGGGTGAGGGCAGATCGCCCCCAGCCGGCACCCCAGCAATATTCGGTTACGAGGTTCTGAAAGTCCCGGTTGAAATCGTCGGCTGCACCAAGCGCCTTCTCCACATAGTCGGCGCCGAGAACTTCCTTGCGGATCGCCAGGCCGCGTTCGAACATTTCTTGCGACATTACAAGTCTCCTTCATTGACGACGGGATTGCTGGGAACACCTATAGCCGGGATTTCCACGGCGATGATATCCCCCGGCCTCAATGAAGCCGATCTGGCGGCGAGGGAGCGCCAGCCTTCATCCGTATCCGGCTGGACCGCTTTCGAAGCGCATCGGCGGCAATTCACGCTCAGCGCTGCATCAGCAGGTCGTGCAGGCGTTTCTGAACCTCTTGCGGCGACATGTCTCTGTTGTTGAAAAAGTCGCCCACCACGGCGATCCAGCCCTCCGACATCTGGGCCGGCATGGCCTGGGATTGGGCGCTGACTTCGCCCTTCTTGGCCTTGATCATCTCCAGCCCAAGCTTGCCGCAACGATCGAGTCCGGACGGATCGACATCGGTGCGTACCGGCAAGGACCCCTTGATCCGGCTGAATGCGACCTGATTGTCGCGGTCGAGCACCATGCGGGCGAAAGCCTGCTGAGCTTCTGCCGTGCCGTCCCGATTGGTCAGCGGAAAGGCAAAGGCATCAATCACCATGAAATAGGCGATGGACGTGCCGGGAACGAGGCTGCAATCGAAATCCTTGTCGACGCTGTAGCCGCGCGCCACAAGTTCGCCCTTGGCCCAGTCTCCCATGAACTGCATGCCGGCCTTGCCCTGGCCCACCGCCGCCGTGGCATCGGCCCATGTCTTGTCCTTGCGCTGCTCGATCGGCTCCACATAGTTGGACAGGCGCAACAACAGTTCCAGAGCTTCGATCATGCGCGGGTCCTGCACCAGGGCGGCATCGCCGCTCATGAGACGGGCGTAACCCTCTGGTCCGAACTTGTGATAGACGATGTCGTTGAAGATGAGCGACACTTCCCACCGCGAGCCGCCGAGCGCGATCGGCAGACGTCCTGTCGCCTTGATTTTTTCGGCCGCGTCGAAGAGCTCGTCCCAGGACTGCGGCGTCTTCACGCCGGCGTCTGCCAGTGCCGCCTTGCTTGTCCAGAGCCAGTTTTCCGCATGGATATTGGTCGGCGCGAAATAGACCTTTCCCTTGTAGGAAATCCGGTCAAGAACCGTGGCAGGAAGGACGTCCTGCCAATGATCCGCCTGCGCGACGTCATCTATATCCTGCACGATGCCCATTTCCGGCAGTTCGCGCGATCCCTCGTTTGCATTCCACTGCATCACTGCCGGTGCATATCCGTTGGCGATGCGATCGCTCACGACCCGCTGGACGGCGACCTTGTTTTCTGCCGGCATGTCGACCCACTGGTTGCCGGTAGCCGTCCAAGCCTTACGGAAAACGTCGAGCGCCGCAGCCTCACTTTTCGAGACCCAGAAATGCACGACATCCACTGCCATGCCCTCTCCCGCGAAAGCTTTTGCCCCCGGACCCGTGGTCACCAGGGCCGCCGCAAGCCACGCCCACATTATTCTTTGTTTCATTCGCCACCCTCTTTCATTTGATGTGCCTTGCCTCACCGAGTCTCGATGGGCTTTCAGTATCGCTTTCAGCTTGCAATCTGGGTGATCTGCTTGGGGACCTTGCGCACGGCAATGGACCCGGACGCCAGTCGTTCGACTGCAACGGACGCTGGTTCCGGCTTGGCGTAGAGATAGCCTTGGCCGATCTCGCAGCCGGCATTCAAGAGGAAATGACGCTGGCTCTCCTCCTCGATGCCTTCCGCGACGCATCGCTTGCCGAGGTTGCGGGCGAGATCGATGATCGCCCGGATGATCTGCTCGGAGCGAACATCCTTGCCGATTTCGGCCACGAAGCTGCGGTCGATCTTGAGTTCGTCGAAGGGGAAGTCGCGCAGGTGCACGAGCGACGCAAAGCCGGTGCCGAAATCGTCGAGCGAGACCGACACTCCACGCCCGCGGAAACGCGAAATGGTCTCGGCGATCTGATTGGCGCCGCGATTGAGAAAGACGTCTTCCGTGACTTCGATGGCAAAATCGAGCCAGTCGAGGTCGTTCGCTTCCACCGCCGCAGCGATGAGGGTGTAACCATCGTCGCCGACCAGCAGGGCTTCCGGCAGATTGATGGCAACCGACCCGGCCCTGAACCCTGCTGTCTTCCACGTCTTGAGATCGCGAGCGACCGTATTGACGATACAGCGCGTCATGCTTTGGATGAGATGGCCTTCCATGAGCGGCAGGAAGCGGCCGGGCGGCAGAATGCCGAGCTGGGGGTGGCGCCAGCGCACCAGTGCCTCGAAGCCGAGATGCTCGCCGGTCTGCAGGTTGACCTTCTGCTGGTAATAGACGACGAACTCGTCACGGTCGGCGGCGACTGCGAGCGCTGCGGCAAGCCGGTTCTGCTCCAGCCGCTGGGCGAAGGATGCTTCGTCGAAGATGACGGCGGTGTTCCGCCTGGCCTTGGCGGCATAAAGCGCCAGATCTGCAGTGCGCATGAGTGCGGCTTCGTCCGACGCATGGCCTGGTACGAGCGCGCCGCCGAGACTGGCCGAAACCGGCAGCAGCCGGCCCTCGAAATGACATTCCGTTGCAATGGCAGCGACTGCGCGCTCGGCGATCCCCTCAAGCGTTGCCGCATCCGAAATTCCGGGAAGCAGAGCAGCAAATTCGTCACCGCCAAGCCGCGCAACTATGTCGCCGGCGCGAAAAGTCTTCTGCAACGCGCTGGCGACGTGGCTGAGAACCGCGTCGCCTGCCGGATGGCCAAAACTGTCGTTGGTAGCCTTGAAGTGGTCGAGATCGACCAGCAGCATCGAAAAGCCGGCGCCCGTCCGCTCAAGGGAAGCAAACAGTCCGTTCAGCGCCTCATTGAACGACGATCGGTTGCCGAGGCCTGTCAGCGTGTCGGTATGGGCCAGGTGGGTCAGCTTGATCTCGAAATCGAGGGTTCGCCGGTGCTCGGTGCGCAGCTTGACGAGGAGCGGTATGAAAAGGATGAGAGTGGCCAGGATGAGTGTGGCTGCGGTCAGGCTGAGGAGAACCGCGCTGATCAGGCGGGTGTGATCGATGCTCATATCGCTCCGGTCATGCGCACTCTCGATCAAGGCGCCGAACTGACGCATGAGCATGCTGTCGGATGAAACGGCGAAGTCGATCGGTCCCCAGAAGCTGTATCGCTCCCGCCGATCCAGCAATTTCGCGGACACGACGCGTTCGGCCCTTTCAAGGAAATCCTCCAGCCGTCCGTCGAGTTCCACGCGCAGTTTTTCAGATGCCGCATCCCGGCCGTTCAGCCGTTCGAGAAAATTTGCCTCGACCTCATCGTTCAGCTCGTTCAGCTGTACACTCATGGCGCGGATGTCATTGATCGCCGTCTGAACGTCCTCGACCATCGGCCTGACGATATATTCCGGCATATTCGGGTCGGCGGAAGCGCGCATGATCGCTCGCGTCTGATTACCAAGCTGCTGGAAGCGAATGAACTGGCGGCCGATCAGATAGCTGATGTTCTGCTGCAGGGAATGACGATCGAGTGCCACCTTGACCGTCAGGAAGGTTGCCCCGATGAGAACCGTCATGACGACAACCGCAAGCACGTAATGGCGCCCGATGGAGCGGATATATTTCGCCACGGAGGAATGGGACTCGCCTGATGGCGTCACCGTGTTTTCCAAATCCGAACCAACCCCCATTCGCGCTCCATCAGGAAAAGTATAAATTGGCCGAGCTGCCTTCGGCCCACAGGCTGTTCAGCCCGTTTTCAAATACGGCTTGAATTTCTTGCTGCTGGAGCCCGCTGTTTGAAGCCGTCGGGTTTGCGCCGGACGGCGGCGTCACCATGATTTATCGGAGGATCGGCCCTCATGGCCTGAGTTCGCGCCGGAAAATGCAAGGCCTCACGTCATCGCTCGCAGGCAAAAACTGTTGGGAGGCTCCCGGAGCGATACGGCTCCGTGCGTCAATAATTCGAGGCGACAGGGATATTCCGGTCTGTCGCGCCGGGCCGGCGCGCGCCGTCTGCGCCACATCGAGAAAAACTGCTGCCATGTGCATGCGAATTATTGAACATTTTCCCCTCTGAGCGCATGCCATCTGCATTGATGAGCAGCGCCTGTTCCGTCTTGTCCCGCAACCCGTCTTCATGGCGGAGAGATACGGGCAGCACCTCGTTCGAATGGGTTGAAAACTGCGGACAGTCTGGTTTCAGAAGCGTAAACGCCTTCGTGAAAAACTAACAAAACCAGATTCTTGCGAGAAAACACGCACGAAAACATCGTAAATTGGCCACGCTGTTCGGATTCCGGATAAAAGCGATGTCCCTTTCCGGGCCAGTGGTGAAACCCTGGCGGGGCAAGTCCGCAATATCCAAATCGCGCGGTTTGATCCGGATCGCGCGTCGAATGTGACGCGCTGCAGGAGGACGCAGCGATCTCTTAATTTTCTGGCCGCATTATTCAGGTCTGAGTGACGTGCTGCGGTTGCAGCGGCCCGGCGCTCTTGCGGTCACATCTTCATCAGTTTGCGCCTCAAATGACTTGGGTGGCTTTCCTAGAGAATTCGCGGTCGGATGAATGACGCATCCGGCCGGTACGCATGGTGAGGATATCCATGACGAAGTCGTCGTCCCAATCGCTCCAGCAGCCGGCGCTTTTCATGCAAGGCCGCGAGCGGGATGGAGCGCAGCATCAAGACGCCGCTGTCGCCCGGCAGGCCCTTCCGGAAGTCTTGCTCGGCGTATGTCCCCTCCCCATATTCTACAAGAACACGCATGGCCGTTATATCGGCTGCAACAAGGCTTTCGAAGACTTCGTTGGTCTCGCACGCGACGAAATTATCGGGAAAACCGATTTCGATCTTCATCCGAAACATCTGGCCGAATTCTATTTCGCTGAGAATGAGGCGCTCCTCCAAAGGGGTGGAGCCCAGTATACCGAAAGGAAGTTTACCACGGCGAATGGGGCCGTTCGGGACGTCGCCATCAACAAGGTGGTTTTGACCGGGGAAAACGGTGGCCCGGCTGGCCTGATCGGCGCCGTCGTCGACATCACCGAGCACACGCAGGTGCAGCGGGATCTCAAGAATGCGCTCGAATTCGCAGAAGGGATTATCACTGCTATTCCGGACGTTCTGTTCGAAGCGGATGAGGACGGCCGCTATCTGCAGGTCTGGACGCGAAACCCCGAACTGCTGGCCCAGCAGAAGGAGATGCTGCTCGGCAGGACGGTCAACGACGTTCTTGCGCCCGATCAGGCGGCCATCGCGATGGCGGCTCTGAGCGAGGCCTGCAGAGAGGGAGTGGCCTACGGACGATGCATTTGCATCTCCCTGCCGAACGGCGAGACGCGATGGTTCGAGTTGTCCATAGCCAAGCGGCCGAGCGCCGATCCGGCGGCGGCCACCACGCTCCTGGCATTCTCGCGAGATATCACCGAGCGAAAACAAGCCGAGGATGCCATCAATTCCGTGCGGACGCAGTTGCTGAGTGTGCTCCAGACCATGCCCGATATGGTCTGGGTCAAGGACATGGACGGGGTCCATGTGATGTGCAACCACGCCTTCGAACGGTTGACCGGATTGGCCGAAGCGGACGTTGTCGGAAAAACGGATTTCGAGCTGTTCGATATAGAAAGGGCTCGGTATTTTCGGGAATCGGACAAGGCGGCGATCGAGGCGGGAAAGTGCATTGTCAGCGACGAGGAATGGGTCGTTTCCAAGGAGAAGGGTGAATCTGTTCTTCTTGAAACACGCAAGGTGCCGATTATCGATGCAGCGGGAGACGTCGTCGGCGTTCTCGGCGTGGCGCGCGACGTGACCGAACTGAACGTCTCGCGCCAGAAAATCCACCAGATGGCCTTTTACGATCCTCTGACCTCGCTGCCGAACCGATCGCTGTTCAACGATCGGCTGCGGCAGATGATCCCCTCGGCCGGATCGCGAGGCCAGCGGGCCGGGGTGATGCTGATCGATATCGACCATTTCAAGGTGGTCAACGACACGATGGGGCATCCCGTCGGCGATCAATTGCTCTGCCAGGCGGCCGCACGCCTCAATGCCAGTGTGCGCGACTACGATACCGTCGCCCGTCTCGGCGGCGACGAATTCGCGATCCTGCTGCCGGAGCTGCGGCAAGGCGACGATCTCGGCCGGATCGCCAGCAACATCCTTGAAAAATTCAGGGAAAATTTCCTGCTGGACGGCCAGGAAGTCTTCATTTCATGCAGCGTCGGCATCGCGCTCTATCCCGATGACAGCGCGGACGCCAACGACCTGGTGAAATACGCCGATTCGGCGATGTATCTCGCCAAACGCTCCGGACGAAACAGTTTCCGCTTCTATTCGAAGGATCTGACCGCGAGCGCCGAGGAACGCATGCGGCTGGAGTCGGAATTGCGCCGCGCCATCGAGCGCCAGGAACTGGAATTGCACTATCAGCCGAAGGTGCTTCTGGAGAACGGTGCCATGGTCGGCTCCGAAGCCTTGCTGAGATGGCGTCACCCTGAAATGGGCATGATTCCTCCCGCCCGTTTCATTCCGGTCGCCGAAGACACGGGGCTGATCGTGGAACTCGGGCGGTGGGTGCTGCGCGAGGCATGCCAGACGGCGACCGAGTTGAACGCCGACAGCCGCTCACCGCACAAGGTGGCGATCAATCTCTCGGTCAAGCAGTTCCAGTCTGCCGGACTGGTAAAGTCGATCGCCGAAATTCTCGACGAAACCGGCTGCCGCGCGGAATGGATCGAGATCGAAATAACCGAAAGCCTTCTGCTCGATCAGAAGAATGAAACGCTGCAGGCGCTCTCCGAACTTCGAAGCATGGGATTTTCGATCGCCATCGATGATTTCGGCACCGGCTATTCGGCGCTGAATTATCTGGCGCGCTTTCCGATTGATACGCTGAAGATCGACCGATCGTTCATCAACAGTACTGACAGACGCAACGAGGAGCTGGTCAAGGCGATCCTGTCCATCGCGCGCTGTCTTGGACAGAGCGTGGTGGCAGAGGGCGTCGAAACCGCCGAGCAGGCAGCTTTCCTGGCGGCCAATGGATGCGGTTCGGCGCAGGGGTTCCTCTACAGTAAAGCCGTGCCCAAGGCCGACATCATCGCCCTGTGCCTGCGCTCCGCTGCGAGCGGTGCCAACCCGGGCGAGACGGGGTCTTGCCCGGGCGAGACGCGGTCCTGCGGATGAACGCCGCTGGAAAATGATGATACAGGCGCGGTTGCTGCCCTGCACGAGGCTGCGAAATCTGCGGCGCTCGGCCGAGAGCGTTTGCCGAGCGGCAGGAGCCGATGGCGCCGCGATCTGAAAATGTGCGATTGTCGCAGCCCTATCCACTTGGCGCAGTAAAGCTGTCATGGGAATTCCGGCCAGCGCAAAAATAGGAATTTGTTAAGGCTGAGGCGGTGTTTATGGCCTCACGAACACAGGCAACTCGCTCCAATGAATAGCGAGGATGTTCCGGGCGATCGGCATGAAATAGGCCGCATCCCTTTAAGCCATCGGATCCGGAGACATGAGCGTTTCCTATCCGCCAGAACAACGAAACAAAGAATGCAAATGGCTGAAATCATCCTCTTTCCAAATCCGGCTCCCAGCACGTCGATGGAGCTTCACGACCCGCAGGTCCCAGGCCAACCGTCCGGCGATCCGGAGATGGATCAGATGCTCCAGGCACGTGCCCGGATCCGAAACGTTTTGGACGAACTCGATAGACTAACCGGTGCGCTGCAAGCCTGCTCCTCGCTGACGGGGGCATAGGATTGGTCGGCGAGTACGGGACCTTGTTGCGAGATATCATGACGGCTGCCGAAGCGCCGCGATGACGCGATCGGCCATGGAAGCGCAGCGGGCGCCATCGAAGGGGAACAGCGCCTGAAATGCGCCGGAGAGCCGTTTTTCGATCGACTGACGCATCATCTTTCGCGCCCGGTGCAGCCGTGTCTTGGCGGTTTCGGGCCTGATGCGGAGATAGGATGCGGCCTCTTCGGTGCTCATGCCTTCGACATCACGCAGCACGAAGATGGCGCGAAATTCATCCGGCAGTTCGTCGACTGCATGTTCGAGGAGCTGGCGCGCCTGGCTCCGCGACAGCTCGGTTTCCGGATCGGTTGCGGAGAGTGAGGATGGAAACTGGAGCACTTCGCCGCCCGGCGACGTCGTCTGCATGTCGATTTCCTCGAGCGTAGTGGTGTTCTTCTTCTGTCGGCGCACGCGGCCCAGAGCCTCGTTGAGCGTGATCCGGGTCAGCCATGTCGAAAGCTCGGCCTCACCGCGGAAGGTCGCCAGATTGGTGAAGGCCTTGACATAGGCAGCCTGCACGACATCTTCCGCCTCCCCATCGTTGCGGATGACGGCGCGCGCGGTGCGGAACAGACGCTGGTTGTGGCGCTGGACAATGGCGCGAATGGCGGGTTCGTCGCCCTGCTTTGCGAGGGGCACGAGCTCGGCGTCCGATAGCGTCGATATGTGCTGCCGGTGTCGGGCGACCGGAACCGGAATGGCTGCCATGCAAATCTCCGCCTTGTTCGATCGGAGCCCGGCCCTATGGCCGGACGTCCAGTTTGCCCGTCATGGCGGGATGAAAACGGCAATAGAAATCGACCGCTCCCGCCCGGCTGACCGTCATCCGCGCTTCCGATTTTGGCGGCAGATCGATATCGAAGCTTTTGTCGCGAGCCGTCGCCGTGTGCCGGAATATATCATCGTTCCGCCAGATGATCACATCGCCGACATGCAACTCGGCAGGTGCTGAGCCGAATTTCATGCCCGCGATGGTGACCTGATATTCCCCCGCCGAAGCGGCACTGACGCCTACACACAGCAGCGCAAGCAGCAAGGGAAGCCGCAGCACCTTGATAAGCCGGCCCATCGCTGACCTACTTGATCATCGAAGCAAGATGCTCGGCATGCATCTGGTGCTGCTTGAACAGGGTGAGGCCCGTTTCCAGCAGCGATTTCAGCTCCTTGTTCTGAGCCGAAGGGATCAGCACCTTGGCGAGCGCATCGTTGACCGATTTGTGATAAGCGACCTCGTTTTCGATATAGGCCTTGTCGAAGGCCGCGCCATCGAGGGCGCCGAGCGTCGTCAGTTCCTTGCTCGCCTGGGTCGAGAGCGACTGGCTGATCTTGTTGTCCTCAGGCGTCACCTTCAGCTTTTTGACGAGCGCGAGCGCCTGATCGTTGACGGCCTTATGGTCGCGCTCCATGGTCTTGGCGAATTCGATGACCTCGGCATTCTTGCTTTTCTTCAACGCCTGCTCCGCGGCAGTCACATCGATCTGCCCCGCCGTATAGGCGATATGGGCGATCTGAGGGTCGGTCGGCTTGGCATCGGCAGCGATCGAGGCGGTGCCGAGCAATGCTGCGATGAAGGTTGCGCCTAGAATTTGCTTGAACATGATCTGTCTCCTTTGTCGGATGGAAGCGAGCATTGGATGCAGATCGATCGAAAAGGTTCCCGGAAATTTCTGACGTTGAAAGACAGCCGGCCCCAACCGCGGCGCTTCAGCCTTTGCCGCAAGGCCTGCCGTTGCAGGCCGCTGTCCAATCAAAATACGTCGATACTATCCGTTTTACGCGCCAAAGAACTGGCCGCGCCAAGGTCGAAGGGCTTTTTTAAGCGTTGCGGCATTGGATGGGGTCGCGCGCTGCCGGTTGGGATAACCCGTCCGGCTGCGACCGCCGCGGGGGGCAGCAGGCAGATGGAAAACGACATGGTAGATCGCAATTGTGCGCTTATGATCCGCGGCGGGTCATGCGGCCGCGCGGCATTGCGCTAAGGCTTGGGTGGGCATGGTCGAGATAACGAACGGCTCCGGGCGGAATAAGACGTACCAGGATCGGGATTCCCAGGATACCGAAACCATCGAAGCGTCAACCGATCTCAACGAGCAGAAAGCCAGGTTCTGCGCCGAGATCGCGGCCTTGGCGACGGCCGTCATGAGCGGAGATCTGACGCGGCGCATGCATGCCGATTATGCCGACCCGGATCTCGGCCGTTCGGCCGCCCTCCTCAACCAGCTGATCGGTTCGATCGGCGATAATTTACATGATTTCAACGATGCGATGACCGCTCTCGCCCAGGGAGATCTGCATCGCCGCGTGCGGGAGAAGCACCGCGGCGCCTTCGGGCCGTTGCAGAAGAATTTCAATCTGGCCATTGCAACGGTGCGCACGGTGCTGGGAGAGCAGGGTTCGGATCAGTTTACCGATAGGGCGGCGAAATTTCGCCGGATGCTGACGGCTTTCACGCGGGATGAGACCGCTTTCGCAATTCGGATCTCCGATGAGGATTCGCGGCCCATTCCTTCGCCTCCCCACGATCTGTGGCTGAAGCTCGCCGACGCATTGGACGGTTTCTCGGTCTAATCTGTCAAGCAGGCGAGCGATCAGCCTGCCCCTGTCAGTCCCCTGTCCTTCATTTGGCAAAATTCGATCAGCTGCTGCGAGCTCATCGGCCGCGCCAGAGCGTAACCTTGCAGCAGATGGCAACCGAGATCTTTCAGGATCTTCGCATGCTCCATTGTCTCCACGCCCTCGGCAACGATGTCGATATTCTGTGATCGGCCGATTTCGATGATCGAGGAGACCAGGCGGCGCTGAGAGGGAGAGGCGATAATCGGCTTGATGATCTCCCGATCGATCTTCAGCCTGCGTGGCTCAAATCGAAGCAGGCTGACGATGCTGGCATGGTCGGTGCCGAAATCATCGATCTCGATTTCGATGCCAAGCTGTTTGACGGCGGGAATGATCTCGCTGAGAACGGGTTGAAGATGGTCGAAGGAGATTGTCTCGAGCAGCTCGAAACAGAGCCGGCCCCTTGCAACCGGAAGCGCGGAGAGCTCGGCCAGCAGATCGGCCTGCGCCAGCCGGCGCGCCGATATGTTCACCGAGACACGCGGGATCTGCATTCCCAAACTGTCCCATCGTGTCAGCTCGAACAGCGCCTTTTGCAGGATCAGCCTGTCCATGTCGCCGCTGCGCCCCAGCCTTTCGGCGACATCGAGAAATGCGTTCGGCCCGAGCAGGCCTTTTCGCGGGTGATCCCAGCGGGCAAGGGCCTCGACGCCGGCAATCGCCAATGTATTGGCATCGAATTGCGGCTGGAAGAATGCAACGAGTTCATCGCTGTCGAGCGCATGATCGAATTCATCCGCCAGTTCCTTCGACTGGATCGCCGCGCTGCGCAGCTCCTCGGTGAAAATCGCCGCGCGGCCGCGGCCCGTCTTCTTCGCCTCGTACAGAGCCAGATCGGCATTCAGAAGCAATTGGCCAAGGTCGCGGCCGCGCCCCTGCCCGGTTTCCCAGGCGACGCCGGCGCTGGCCCCGACCACACATTCCGCACCATCGATGAAGAGGGGTTGCTCAAGCGTCTCGACGATCTGCTGGACCAGTCCGTTGGCTTTCGGCGCGGGATCGCTGCTCCAGCTGGCGAAGATGAACTCATCGCCACCGATCCGAGCCGCGACATCGTTCGGGCCGGCCAGTTCGGCAAGGCGGAAAGCCGTTGTCTGCAAGACCGTGTCGCCTCCGGCATGGCCTTTGGTGTCGTTGATCTCCTTGAAACGATCGAGGTCGATATGGATCAGGATCAGGCAATCGTCCGCACCGGGTCTCGGCGGCTGGGCGATCATCCGGTCGATAAACCGTCGATTGGGAAGCCCGGTCAGCGCGTCATGCAACGACAGATATTCCAGCCGCTGGCGGGCGCGAACGAGCTTTTTCTTGTGCAGGCGAAGCTTTTCGATGGTTCTCTGGCGTGATTTGGTAAGAAAGCCGACCCAGATCATCGGCGCGACGACACAGAGGGACAACAGGCTCGCATAGAACTCGAAAGTGCCGAGCCCGTTATACGGGGCCCATCCGTGCTTGGGCACGGCGACCAGGGTCCATCGGCCATAGGTCATGTCGACGGAGGTCACCACCGGCTGCTTCGAAAAAGTGTCCAGGCTGCCGAGAAAAACTTGTTTGGGCGAATTCGGCTCCGGTACGGTGCTGATGGCGATCTCAAGCTCGCTCGAGCCAAGGCCGCTTTCCCCGAAGAGCCTCGGAATATCGACGATGCCGGAAAGAAGCCCCCAAAAGACCTGGCTCGTTCCGTCGTTGAGATAGATCGGGCACCTGACCACGAAAGCCGTTCCACCCTGGATAAGCTCGACAGGGCCTGTCAGCACGATATTGTGGGTGTTGCGCGCCAGCATCGCGGCAGGCCGTTGCTTCTCATTCGTCCGGTAGTCGAGGCCGATCGCCTTTTCATTGCCCTTTTCCGGATAGACCCATTTGACGACCATGCCGGGTGCGGCGGCAAAGCTGCGCAATTGTGAATCGGGCTGCAGGATCTCAGCGGCAAGTTTGGAAAATGCGTCCTGGCCCATCTCCGGATTGACGGTGATCCCCGCCGCCAGGCCCTGCAGCAGCTTCACATTGCCGTTGAGGTTCGTCTGAAGCCGGGAGGATATGGTGGCAAGCTCGCCGGCGACCACCGCGCGTTCATCGGCGAGCGATCGCTCCAGCCGCCAGTTCGTTGCCACCCAGACGACGATGACGGCGATGGCGGCCGCAAATATTGCTGGAGCAAATGCGCTGGCATGGCGCATGACAGCGCCCACAAAGCCGCGCGCTACCTTTGGATGTCTTCGAAACTTCATCAGGCCGCCGGTGTAGATAACAGGCATCTACCCTTGCACAGTTTGTTTAAGGCAACGCTAAACCCGACAAGGCACGATCGGCAAAGCTCCTTTTTGGCCTGGATCGTGACGACGCCCGCCTCAACTCCTGGAGCGAAGGCGCTTTAAAGCATGTCGCGCAAAAGTGTCCAGCGGTTTTGCGAGAACGACATGCGTAAAACAAAGACCTAAAGCGCGAGGAGCGAATCTGAAAGATTGCGACGCGCTTTAGGTTCGGGTAAAACGCGCCGCAACCGCCATAGCCGTTGCGGCGCAATCATGCTTTCAAGACCACGCCGCAGCGCCGCCGACGCCCCTCAGAAGGGATAATGCTGGGCGGAATTCTCGATGGTGATCCAGCGCAGGTCGGTGAATTCGGCGATCGCCGCCTTGCCGCCGAAGCGGCCGTAGCCGCTGCCCTTGACGCCGCCGAAGGGCATTTGCGCTTCATCGTGCAGCGTCGGGCCGTTGATGTGGCAGATGCCGGATTCGATGCGTGCCGCAACCGCCATTGCCCGCTGGATGTTGCGGCTGAAGACGGCGGATGACAGGCCGTATTCGGTGTCGTTGGCAATGCGGATGGCCTCCTCCTCGCCGGAGACGCGAATGATCGGCTTGACGGGGCCGAAGGATTCTTCCGCATAGACGCGCATGTCGGGGGTGACGTGATCGAGCAGCGTCGCCTCGACCACGGTGCCGGAGCGCTTGCCGCCGGCCACGAGTTTTGCGCCCTTGGCGGTGGCGTCAGTGATCAGCTCCTCCATCTTTCTGGCGGCATCGAGGCTGATCAGCGAGCCGAGAACGACATGGCCGCGCGGGTCGCCGGCCGGCAGCTGGCTGGCGCGGGCGGCCAGTCTGGCGACGAACTGATCGGCGATCGCCGTGTCGACGATGATCCGCTCCGTCGACATGCAGATCTGGCCCTGATGCATGAAGGCGCCGAAAATCGCGGCATTGACGGCGCCGTCGATATCGGCGTCGTCGAGAATGACGAGCGGCGCCTTGCCGCCGAGCTCGAGCAAAGCGGGTTTGAGATATTTGCCGCAGGTCTCGGCGATGATCTTGCCGACCTTGGTCGAGCCGGTGAAGTTCACGCGCCTGACGGCCGGATGGGCGATCAGCGCGTTGACGATCTCTGGCGCATCCTCCGGCGCATTGGTCAGAACATTGATGACGCCGGCCGGCAGGCCGGCTTCGGTCAGCACTGTCGCGATCAGCCGGTGCGTGCCCGGGCATTGTTCGGATGCCTTGAGGATGACGGTATTGCCGCAGGCGATCGGCATGGCGATGGCGCGGGTGGCGAGGATGACGGGCGCATTCCACGGCGCAATTGCCAGGCACACGCCGGCCGCCTGCCGGACGCCCATGGAAAGCGAGCCGGGCTTGTCGGAAGGAATGATTTCGCCTGAAATCTGCGTCGTCATCGCGCCCGCCTCGCGCAGGATATTGGCGGCGAGCATGACGTTGAAGCCGGCCCAGGGCGCGGTGGCGCCGGTCTCCTCGATCATCAGCCGGGTAAATTCGGCCACTTTCGAATCCATGATGTCGGCGGCCTTCATCAGGATGGCGCGGCGCTGGCCGGGCCCGGTCTTCGACCAGGCGCCGAAGGCGGCGGAAGCGGCGTCGACGGCGGCGGCGACATCCTCAAGGCTGGCGGCGGCGGCGCGGCTCGCAAGCTTCTCGGTGAAGGGGTCGATCCGGTCATAGGTCCGGCCGCTGGAGGCTGCCCGGTCGGCGCCGTTTATGAGCAGGGAAATATTCATCGTGGGTCTCCTGGAAAGAATTAGAAGCCGAGAACGTCGGCGTTGATGGAGGCTTCGAGGCCGCCGTCGGCGGCAAGATTGGCGCCGTTGATCCAGCGTCCGCCGTCCGAGCAGAGGAACAGCACGGCGGGCGCGATATCGGCTGATGTGCCGGCGCGGCCGACGCGGGTGATGTCGCTGTCGACCCGGGCATCGCCGAGCACGGCGCGGAACTGCTTGAGGATCGGCGTTTCCACCGGCCCGGGGCTCACCGCATTGACGCGGATGCCGCGGTCCTTGAACAGCGGCTGGTGGGCCGCGCGCATGGTCCAGAGCAGCAGCAATTCCTTGGAGAGCGGGTAGCCCTGCTCGTCCTTGAGGCCGTGTTCGGCGGCAACGGCCGCCACATCCGGAAAGCCTTCGATCGAGGTCAGCAATTTGGCCCGCTCGAGATTGGCGCGCCAGCCGTAACCGGCGATCGAGGCGACGTTGACGATGGCGCCGCCTTCGCGCAGGCGGGGTGCGACGGCTTCCGACAGAGCGCGCAGGCCGTAGAAATTGACGGCGAGCGTCGAGACCACGCCTGTATTGCCGGAAAGGCCGGCGACATTGGCGAGCGCATCGAGGCGCGCCGGCAGCTGCGCGACGATCTCGGCAACGCCCGATGGCGTGGAGAGATCGCCCTTGATGAAGGCGGCGCTTCCATTTGCCGGTTCGCGCACATCGACGCCGATGACCTCGGCGCCCATCTGGCCGGCCAACTCCGCCGTCCGGGCGCCGATGCCGGAGGCGACGCCGGTCACCAGGATTGTTTTACCAAAAAGCATGGATTTCACCTTTCGCAAGAAAACCGGGAAGCAGGTCGGTTCATTCTTTCCATTTGATTTTCGTCGGGCCGGGCAATTTCAGCCGGTAGCCGACGGGCAGAAGCTGGAAGTCGAAGCGGCGCTCGATTTCGCCCCAGAGGCCGCGCGGCATGTAGAGCGAGAAGATCAGGGCCGTGGCGCCGAGACCGATCAGATACCAGACGCCGGCCGCACCGAAGAAAGTCTCGATGACGAAAAACAGGATGGCTCCGAGGATGGCGCCCTCGAATTTGCCGATCCCGCCGACCAGCACCATGAAGATCATGTAGGCCGTCCACTGGACGCTGAAGTAGGTCTTCGGCTGGAAGGTCGTGGCCGTCGCCAGCCACAGGCCGCCGGCGATGGCGATGCCGAAGGCGGCGAGCACGAAGAGCAGCCGCTTGGTGGCGGTCACCCGCACGCCGACCGAAGTCGCCGCCTCTTCATTGTCGCGGATCGCCTGCATCGCCGCGCCCGCGCGGCTGCGCATCAGCATGAAGAGCGCGCCGAGCAGGGCCGCCATGGACGCGAGCGCAAGCCAGTAGATCGCCGCCCGCCGCGTGCCGCTGTCATAGACGTTGAGCGAAATCAGCGAGGTTCCGGTTTCCCCCTGGATCAGCCGGTCGAGATTGACCAGCAGATGCGCGAGTTCGGCGACGACCCACATGCCGATCGCAAACTCACCGCCCTTCAGCCGCAGCATGAACAGCGAAAGCGGGATCGACAGCGCGCCGGTCACGATCGCCGCGGCAAAGACCGAGACGAAGGGATCGAGCCCCGCATCGGCGAGCCGGATGGTGAAATAGGCGCCGAGGCCGAAGAACACCTGCTGGCCGACCGAGACCAGGCCGCCGAAACCGGCAAGCGCATTCCACATGGCGGCCAGGATCACATAGATGAATAGCGCCGTCATCCGGTCGATCGCACCGGCGCCGAGCACGGCGGGGGCGAGGATCAGCAGGGCAAACACCCCGGCCATGGAGCCAAGCGCCGCCCGCGACGAGGTCGTCCAGCGCTCGATCGATATTCCGTTGGAGACGAATGTCATGTCGGGCTCCGATGGCGTGCGCGAAGGTTGAGGAGGGTGCTGGGTTTCAGAAGTGCTGCGATTTTATCGAAAACCGGCAGGCGGGACCGCGACAGCCGGATGAAAAGCACCAGCAGGAACACGGCATGGCCGCCGATCAGAAAGCCCTGCGGATGCAATTGCGCGCCGAGTGATTGGGCAAGGCCGAGAATGATGCCGCCGGCAAGCGTGCCCCAGAGCGATCCGGCTCCGCCGATGACCGCCGCCTCGAAGGCGAAGAGCAACTGCGGGCCGCCCGCATAAGGGCTGAAGGTCGCCCGCATGCCGAGAAAGGCCCCGGCGATCCCGATCGTGACCATGGTGATGGCGGTGGCCACCGCATTCACCCTGCGCGCATCGATGCCGACGAGCCCTGCCGTATCGGGATCCTCGGCCGTGGCGCGGATGGCGCGGCCGAGCGCAAATCGCCCGAGGAAGAATTGCAGCCCGCCGAGAACGAGGATCGCCGTTACCATCATCATCACGGCAAGCTTGCCGACGAAGATGTGGCCGGGCAGCTGCCAGGATGCATAGGAGAGGTTGCCGATGAAGGGCGCGAGCGACCGGGTGTCGGCACCGAACTGCTCGAACAGCAGATTGTCGATGACGATCGACAGGCCGAAAGTCGTGAGGATCGGCAGCAGCGTGCCGCCGCGGGCGCTGCGTTCGAGAATGAAGCGCTGCAGCAGCCAGCCGATCACCGCCATGACGGGCAGCACGATCAGCAGGCCGGCAAAGGGCGGAATGCCGGCCTTGGCGGCAAGCAGCCACAGTCCGTAGGCGGCGGCGACCGCCAGGCTGCCATGCGCGAGATTGATGATCCGCATGACCGAAAACATGAAGGACAGGCCGCAGGCGATGACGGCATAATAACCGCCGAGCAGGAGGCCCTGGATCAGGGTGTTGATCATGATGCGCTCCTTTCGCCGGCTGCCCGGTGCAATCCGAAATAGGCTTTGGTGACCTCGTCGCGGGTGACGGCCGCTGCCGGCCGGTCGAGCACGATGCGGCCTTCCAGCATGCAGATGACACGGCTTGCGACACTCATGGCGCGGCCGAGATCCTGCTCGACCAGCACGATCGTCGTTCCCGAAGTCAGCAGCGCCTGCAGCTGGGCATAGACGCGGTCGACGACCAGAGGCGAAAGCCCGAGCGAGACCTCGTCCAGCAGCAGAATATCGGGATTGCTCATCAGCGCCCGGCCGATGGCGGTCGCCTGCTGTTCCCCGCCGGAGAGGTGGCCGGTCTTGGTGTGACGGCGGGGTTTCAGGTTCGGAAAGGCGTCGAGCACGCGATCGATGCTCCACGCGCCCTTGCGTCCGCAGCTCTTGCCGAGAAGCAGGTTCTCTTCGACAGTCATCTGCGAAAACAGGCGCCGGCCTTCCGGCACCAGGGCGATGCCCTTGGCAATCCGCTTGTGGGAGGGGACGGCGGCCAGGTCTTCGTCGCCGAGAAGCACACGGCCGGAGGCGGGCAGATGGGCGCCGGCGATCGATCTGAGCAGTGTCGTCTTGCCGGCGCCGTTGGCGCCGACCAGAGCCAGCACCTCGCCTTTGGCGATATTGAAGCTGACCCCGCGCACCGCCTGGAGCAGGCCGTGGCGGACGTCGAGATTCTCGATGGAAAGAAGGCTCATGCGGGCGTCCCTCCAAGATAGGCCTTCACCACCTCCGCATCGCTCATGACAGTTTTCGGTTCGCCGTCGGCGATGATCCGGCCGGCATCCATACAGATCAGCCGTTCCGCCACCTGCAGCAGGATGTGAACGATATGCTCGATCCAGACGATGCCGATGCCGCGGCGGCGCAATTCGAGGATGGTTTCGACGAGTTCGCTCGCCTCGCCATCGGTCAGGCCGCCGCCGATCTCGTCGAGCAGCAGCAGCCGCGGCTGGGTGGCAAGCGCGCGGGCAAGCTCCAGCCGCTTGCGATCGAGCAGGCCGAGCGTGTCGGCCTGGCGGTTGGCGACGCCGAGCATGCCGCAGAGCGACAGCGAGTCCACCACACGCTCATAGGCCTCGTCGCGGCTTGCGGCATTGCCGTGCGAAGCGGCGACGAAGACATTTTCGAAAGTCGTCATGCCGCTGAAGGGTTTGGGAATCTGATGCGTCCGCACGAGTCCGGAGCGGCAGCGCTCCGCCGCCGTCCGGCCGGTGACGTCGGCGCCATCGAAGGTGATGCTTCCCGCACTCGGCGGGTAGGCGCCGGCAAGCACGCTGAGCAGCGTCGTCTTGCCCGCCCCGTTCGGCCCGACGATGCCGACCGCCTCGCCATCGCCCATGGAAAAATCCAGATTTTCCAGGACGACGAGCGCGCCGAACTGCTTGTGGATCCCTTTGGCCGAGAGAAAGGTTCCTCCCGGCCGATTTTGAGCTACCTGCTGCACGTGCGTTACCCGTTATAAGCGATCAGCTTGGCGCCGACCGGGACATTGGGATCGGTGGCGTTTTCGGTGACGACATAGTCGAGCGCGAATTTCGAGCCCTCGGCCGCCTTCACCCATTGCGTGCCGATGATTGGCCCCGGTGAGACGTTGGCGACCGGACCGCTGGTGAAGTCGACCTTGCCGGCGATCGTCGTGGTCTTCAGCGTGGCGAGCGCCTTGGCCACCGCCTCCTTGCTCTTGACGTCGGTGCTCGCCTTCAGCGCATCGAAGCCGGCATCGAGCAGCGCCAGGCTGGCGCCGAGCTGCTGCGTCCACTGCTTGCCGCTTGCCGCTTCATAGCCGTCGGCAAGTTCGGTTCCGGAGACGCCGGTCAGCGTCGATTTGTAAGGGAAGGCCTTGTGCCAGTAGGCCGCGCTGCCGATGTTGAGGCCGAGATCGCCGAGCGCCTCGATGTCGGATGGAAACAGGCCCGTCTTGGCGACCTGGCAGATCTTGATCTGCTGGGTCAGACCCTGTTGTGCCGCCTGGCGCCAGAAGGCGGCGAAATCGGGCGGGATCGGGAAGGAGTTGAAGATCTCCACGCCCTCTTGCCGGAAGAGAGCGATCTGCGCCGAAAAGTCGGTCGTCCCGGTTTCATAGGCGCCGGGATCGACGATCGTGAAGCCGGCCTTGGCAAGTGCGGGCGCCAGATGGGCGCGGATCGCATTGCCGTCGGCATCGTTCGGATACATGACGCCGACCTTCTTGTTGGTCTCGATCAGGCTCCACTGCGAAACATAGGCCTTGTGGAACTCTTCGACGCCGAAGCCGAAATGATAGGTCCACTTGAACGGCGAGGGCGCGCCCGGCTTGGCGCCGCGGCCGAAATACCAGGCTTCCCAGGGCATGACCGTGGAAAGGCAGGGAATGCCTGCCGCCTCGCAGGCATCGGCCACCGGATTGATGGTTTCCGGCGTCGAGACGGCGAGCATCAGGTCGATCGCCTCGTTGTTGATCAGGTCCTTCGCCAGCTGGCCGGCGCGCGAGGGATCGGACTGGGTGTCCTTGTCGAGTATCTCCACCTTCCAGGTCTTGCCGCCCGCCTGCAGGCCGCCCTCCAGCGCCTTGCGCGCCAGTTCCAGCACATAGCCGTCGGTCTCGCCGAAGCCGCCGAGAGGGCCGGTGCGCGGGCTGATGAAGCCGACCTTCAGCGTATCGCCGCCTTGGGCGAAAGCCGTGCGGCCGGAAAGCGCCAGCGCCGCACTGCCTGCGGCAGCCGATGCGATGAAAGAGCGGCGGGTGAGAGACGCTGTGTTGAGTTTGCCGTTGCGGAAAATGCCGTTCATGAAATTCCTCCCTCTTGATGCGGGCCTCCCAGCCCGTTTGCTCGTGTTCATCCCGATCCGGACTCAGATCGGGTAATGTCGTTTTCCCCCAGCCATGGTGATCCATCGGAGCTCGGTGAATTCATCGATCGCGGCCTTGCCGCCGAAGCGGCCGTAGCCGCTCGATTTGACGCCCCCGAACGGCATTTGCGGCTCGTCGAAAACCGTGGCCTGGTTGATGTGGCAGATGCCGGATTCAAGCCGCATGGCAACCGCCATCGCCGCATTGACATCGGCGCTGAAAACCGCCGCCGAGAGCCCGTATTCATTGTCGTTGGCAACCGTTACCGCCTCGTCGACGCTGCCGACCCGGACGATCGCCGCAACCGGCCCGAAACTCTCCTCGCGGTAGATGCGCATGGCAGGCGTCACGTGATCGATGACGGTCGCATCCATCAGCGTGCCGTTGGGCCGGCCGCCGCAGACGAGCACCGCGCCCTTCTGCAGGGCGTCGTCGACGAGCGATTTCACGCGCCGAGCCGCCTCAGTGTTGATCAGCGTGCCGAGCGGCGTATTGCCGTCCCCAGGATGGCCCGCGACGAGGGTTTCCGCCTTCGCCCGGAATTTGCCGACGAAGCCGTCGGCGATCTCGTCCATCAGGATGATCCGCTCGGTCGACATGCAGATCTGGCCCTGGTTCATGAAGGCGCCGAAGGCGGCAGCCCCCACCGCCTCGTCGATATCGGCGTCATCAAGCACGATGAACGGCGCCTTGCCGCCGAGTTCGAGCAGGCAGCGCTTCAGATGCCGTGCCGCGCTTTCGGCGATGATCCGGCCGACACGGGTGGAGCCGGTGAAATTGATGCGGCGCACGGCCGGATGGGCGATCAGGGCATCGACGACGGCGGCGGCATCGTTCGGCGCATTGGAGACGACATTGACGACACCGCGGGGAAAACCGGCGTCACGCAGGACGTCGCCGATCAGGCCATGGGTCTTCGGGCAGAGTTCGGAGGCTTTCAGGACGACGGTGTTGCCGCAGGCAAGCGGCATGGCGACGGCGCGGGTGCCGAGAATAATGGGCGCATTCCACGGGGCGATGCCGACGCAGACGCCGGCCGGCTGGCGCACCGCCATGGCAAGGTTTCCGGGAATGCCCGATGGAATGAGCTCGCCGGAGATTTGCGTGGTCATCGCCGCCGCCTCGCGGAATATATCGGCGCCGAGCCGGCAATTGATCGCCGCCCATTGCGTCGTGGCGCCGGTTTCGCCGGTCATGGCGGCAACGAGTTCCGGCGTTCTGATATCGAGGAGATCGGCCGCGGCATTCAGCAGTCTGCGCCGCTCGCCGGGGCCGGTCTGCGACCAGTCGGGAAAGGCGGCAGCGGCCGCATTGGCGGCCCGCGTCATATCGGCGATGGATCCTGCGGCGGCGGTCGTTGCGACGTCGCCGGTCAGCGGATCCAGACGTTCGAAGGTCGCCCCCTCGGAGGCATCAATCGCCTCGTTGTTGATCATCAGCTTTGCCGAAAACACCGCTTCACCCATTCATTACATGTCGGCGCCAGGTGCTGACGCCTGCATTGTTGCCACGGGAGAAGACGAGCGGACGCGACGGCCTGAAGGCCGCTCAAGCGTTCCTGCGTTGTCGGAATGCCTCCTCCCAAAGGCTGATGACGATAAGGTTACGCCGATCGACTGCGGATGGAATGCGATTTATTGGGTTAATATTGTAATTATCCGGCGATTGCGGCACTATTTCACGGGAGCGGAGGAGCGGTCTTGGCGACGGACGGAGGCATTCATCACTATGCCAGGGGCGAGTGGCACGCGCCGTCGCTGTCGCATCGGCGCATCCGCCTTCAAAAAGGCCTCTATGCCGATTTCCACCATTTCCTGCTGCTCGGCGAAGGCGCCGCCGAGCTTCATTTCGACAGCGGCGAAGATCGCCACTTGCACGGGCCGCTGCTTGCCTTCCTGCCGCCGCAGGCGCGCTGCGACCTGTCGATTGCTGCGGGAAGTGCCGCCCATCTCATCGGCGCCTCGGCGCAGATCATGGTCGATGCGATCGGCGACAAGGTGGAATCCTATTCGCTGCGCCTGTTCACCGAGCAGCGCAAGCTGGTCGAGGCGCGGGATCCCTTGCTGGTAGCCGAAATCAGCCCGCTGATCTCAGGCTTCGTGCGGGAACTCGGCGATCCCTCCCGCGCCTCCTCGATGGTGGTCTCGGCCTATCTCAGGCTGATCCTGATGACGCTGTGGCGCGGCAGCGACGGCGAAAGAAACGAGCCGCGCGGGCAGGGCGAAACCGGATCGATCCTGCAGCGCTATCGCCAGCTGGTCGAGGCCGGCTTCCGCCAGCACCGGCCGATCAGCGATTATGCCGCCGAACTGGGCGTCACCGCCGACCGGCTGCATTCGATCTGCCAAAGGACGCTCGGCCGCTCGCCGATCCAGCTTCTGCATGAGCGCGTGGTGCAGGAGGCAAAACTCAGATTGGAACGCTCAGCCCGCAACATCCAGGAAATCTCCGACAGCCTCGGCTTCCGCGACCCGACCTATTTCAGCCATTTCTTCAAACGCAAAACCGGCCTTTCCCCCGCCGGCTACCGCGAGATCGCCCGGGGGGCGGCTGGGTCGGAGAGTAGTATGTTGTCCTCGGGGTATGCGGATTGGCCTTAGGCTCGGGGCCTATTGGGTAAAGTTGGAATTTGCCGGTCTTGGATCGCAAATCACATTGTGGAATACCCAGCCTGCGTGAGACTGCAATGCCAATAGCTGTCGTGACAACGACTAGCGTGAACGACCGCTTAGGGCCGCAAGCGGATTGGGGCCTCTTGGAAGCCGGCCAAAAAAGCCGACAGTAGCTTCAAGTCTCGTAGGCGTGTGCTCATCTAGGCTGCCAGCGGGGGTTGGCATCGCGCGTAGACGCTTCGTAGCCGGCTCTGCTGTCCACGTCACGCGAGAATTATTGAAGGTTTAGAGCTTTTAATACCGAGCGGCGAGTTTGACTTTGACGTCGTGTTGGTGGACGTTTCGATGTAGCAGTGTCGCTCCACAATCCTAACTACATAAGCTCCCCAAATGGCAAAGCAGGTCTCTGACGGAAAATTGGAAAATGAAGCTGTATTGGCTCCAATCGAAAAGGCTCGCCGAACATTTGAAAATATAATCTCCGAAGTAGGAGAGTTGCTAGAGCAGGCAATTACCGAAGAAGACGCCAAGATAAAGCTAATAAACCGTATTATTTGTGAGGTGTTAGGCTGGGACGTCTCAGAAATCTCAACAGAACGACAGCACGCAAATGGATATTCTGATTATCTAATTGGCGAGAATGGGGACCCGCTTTTTGTCTTGGAAGCGAAACGACAAGGATTGTTGGAGGTCGATTTCGCCAAGAAGGACAATTTGAGGCTCGTCGCCCTATCAAATACCGCCCTTAAGAAGTGTAAGGAAGCTGTTGATCAAGCGTTTGGTTACGCCGCAGAGGAGGGTCTCCCGTTTGCAGTAGTGACGGACGGCATCATATGGATTTTGTTTAAGCCGTTTGTTGCAAATAAGTCTTATCGCAGTGTGTCATCATTCATTTTTCCATCTCTGGAGGCAATTCGAAACGATTTCCATATTTTTTTCGAGATTCTTTCAGCGGAGCCTGCCGTGAGCGCCTCTATGCCGTGCGCTTTGACGAGATTCACAATAGCGCGGCAAATGTGGAAGCCGTTCGCTATACTGCATTCAGCGACGTTGATATCCATCTTACAGCAAAGAGCGATTTTTCGTTTGAAATCGAACGCATACTGGGCACATTTTTTGACAAGCTACGAGGCGACAATGATCCGGACCTCCTGCTGAACTGCTTCGTTGAGAGCCGAGAGAGCAGATATGCCGATTACAGCTTGGAAAAACTGACCGATCGCATTTTGGGAAATATTAAGACTGAAGATATCGAAGGGAAACTATCAGATGTCATTGAGGTTGCCGCTAGCGAGAGCAGCGGTGGTGAAACCGTATTCATCGTAGGCCCAAATGGAGCGGGAAAAAGCACCTTCGTGGACCGATTTTTCAAGAAAACGCTTCGACGAGATCTTCGGCTGCGTTGCTTGGAAGTTCACATCGATCTCCTCGATATTACAGGTGCCGTAGAAAGCAGTAATCGGGAAACAATTGAGATTATAATATCTTCAATTCACCGGCAGATTTATCCTGAAAATGACGGTCCAAATTACGACCAAATGCGCGGCTTATATTTCAGTGAATATGAGCGCAGGCGCAAGGTTAGCCAGAGAAATCTATATATCTCCAATAAATCTGAATTTCAGATTCAGTTTGATACTTATGTAGAGGAAATTGTTGAAAAGAATCGTGAAGACTACCTCAAGAGACTGCTCAAGGACACTGTTAATAATCGGAAAATGCTTCCGGTTCTAGTATTTGATAACATTGATGACCATGATGAGGCCGTGAAAGTCGCCATCTTTCAGCTTGCTCAGTCTCTGAGACGACATGTTGCCCATAGCTTACTCATTTTCCCCATTACGGATAAGACGGCTTGGGGGCTATCTAAATTAGATATTGTAAATGTGTATTCCAGTCGGTCCTTTTTTTTGCCGACCCCTTCGCCTCGTGAGGTGTTCCGAAAGCGCATTGAATATATCACGGGTAATACTTCCGAGACGCCAAAGGCTCGAACCAAAGAATTTTATCTGGCCAAAGGCATACGGCTTCATATCGACGATATTCGAAAATTTGCATTTATAGTCAACGATATATTTGTAAACCAGGAGTATACCGCACAGACGCTTGGTGAATTCAGCAACTACAACATTCGGATAACTTTAAATCTGGCGCGGCGGATCATAACGTCACCTGTGCTGGCCATTGAGAATTTGGTTACTGCCTACGTTGTCGGCGAGGCAACAGTAGTCCCATTTGATAAGCTAATTGAGGCACTCGTGAAGGGTGATTACACTGCGTTCAAACCCGGAGAGTGTAAGCAACTTTGTTCCATTTTCGAATCTGATTTACGGGTAATTCAAAGTCCGCTGTTGAAAATTAGAATCTTGAAGCTTTTGGAGGCGAGGCTTCTGCAGGGAAGGACAGTCGAAGAACGACATATGCCAGTGCAGGCAATATTCGATTTCTTTGATGCGCTGGGCTCTTCAGAGGCAAGCACCAGTAGTGCTCTGAAGATACTGCTTGACGCCGCCCTCATTGAGAAGTTTGACGTTTCGCTAGGGCATCTGTCACCAGACCAATCGGTGGCCATTTCTCACCGAGGGGCGGTTCATTTGAGTCTTGTGACAAGATATCCGGTGTTTGTGGGGCAGTTAGCTTTGGCAACAGGGATATCAGATCGGATTCTCGCCGATGAATTAAGGAGCATAGCGGGGTCAAATGATCAAAAGGCGGCAAGTCGCGTCGTCGAGAAATTTTTAAACTACGCTCTTGCGAAAGATGCGCAGCTTCTTGGGTCTGTGGGCAAGATAGATAGAGGTGATCAGAATTCCTTGTTGTATTCGCTTCGAACATTGGCTGCTGGGAAACGGCCCGTGGTGTCCTCAGTTGCAGGCATAACAACACAGCGCATCCGCTGTGTTGTCGAGTGGTTTGACAGGGGCCTTGGCTATGGCTTCGTAAAACTGGCGGACAGAGATATCAGCGCGATGCTTCACAAGAATGCACTCGGTCCGGTATCCCCCTACGACATATGGGAGGGGGACATCCTTGTTTGCGAACTGGTCGAAGCCGAAAAAGGCCTCTCCGTGGAAAAGGTAATATCGATCGAACCAGGTAACTATCAACGTGGAGAAGGGGTAATTGTTAAGCTCTCGACAGAGAAGGGCTTCGGATTTGTGGAGATCGACGGCCTACCTATCGATGCATATTTGCCTCTCAATAAATTCGCAGAGGATCATAGCAGGCCCCTTAGAGAGGGGCAAAGGGTCAAAGTAGCCTATGTTCAGAACAAGGGCCGGGAGGGGTATGTCATAAAAGAGCTTTCCCCCGCAAAATAGAACGACTGTCGACTTGGCGTCGATAAGTCTAGGGTGTGTCGTCAGTTCCCTGCCTTGCTGGGCAAGATTCCCAAATCGGATTTTATGTGATTCATAGCAGACCGGCCATTGGAGGGCTGGTTATGACACGTCGTTATGGATTGCGAGACGATCAATGGGATCGGATCAAGGACCTTCTGCCCGGGCGGGAAGGTCATGTTGGCGGCACGGCGGCCGATAATCGCCTGTTCGTGGAAGCTGTGCTTTACAGATACCGCGCCGGAATACCCTGGCGCGATCTTCCTGAGCGGTTCGGAGACTGGAAGATCGTCCACAAGCGGATGCGCCGATGGTGCGAAGGCGGCGTCTTCGAGCGTATATTCAAACACTTGGCCGCCGATCACGACAATGAATATATGATGCTGGATTCCACCGTCGTGCGCGCCCACCAGCATAGTGCTGGCGCGCAAAAAGGGGGGACCAGGCGATCGGCCGATCCCGTGGGGGGCTGACGACGAAGATCCATGTGATCGCCGATGCGCTCGGAAATCCGGTTGCGATCTCACTGACACCGGGCCAGGCATCGGATCTGGCGCAGGCCCAACCTCTTCTTGAGGAAGTTGATCCTCAGGCGTTCCTGGCTGACAAAGCTTATGATGCCGACGCGCTCATCGACCATCTCAAAGCACGTCACATTACTCCGGTGATTCCGCCAAAAGCCAATCGTACGACGCCCAGACCAACAGACTTCGCGCTTTATTGCGAGCGCAATCTCATCGAACGTTTCTTTAATAATCTCAAACAGTTCAGAGCTATAGCCACGCGATACGACAAGCTCGCCGCCACCTTTCTCGGAGCAGTTCAGCTCGTCGCCGCTTTCATTTCGCTCAACTGACGACAGGCCCTAGTAGACGACCGTTTTCTTACAATGAGGTCGCCAAACGGAAACTATTTCCGTTCGCAGCCGGAAGAAGATTATCACTTTCGCTCCTGCCAATGAGATGTTTGCAGCGTGTTAGTCCGATGGTGCAAAGGGTTGCCTAGTCCTCCTGCCGGATTGTGCGGTCGGATGCTAATTGATCAGATGCGGTGCTGTTCGGTGCCGCACGATCTTGACCTTGCCAAACGTGGACGGGCACCGGCATGCGATAATGGCGACATGCCGTGAGGAGAACCGGAGTCAGGTTGCTTCGAACAGCGCTTACTCGCTCATGTAGCGGATGCTCGTTCATCACGCGATTGAGGAGTTCAAAAACGGCTTCAAGCGAGTCGTTGAGAGGCAGACCTGGTACCGACAACCCGTGATCTCGATCACCATCCCAAAACACGTCATCCGTTCGCCCGTCGGGAACCCAGATTTGGTGTGTCATATGCGGGGCGTGTTCTAATAACGTGCTGCGCAAACGCTCAGCACGTTCCTGATCTCCGACCATAGCAAGCCACGCAAGAATGAAAGTGTAAAGAATCCCCGCCCGCGTATGCTCTTCGAAGTATGTGTCGCTGCGATCTCTGGGATGACTGAGGACGTCACGATAATTTGTCGTCGGTATCGGATAGTGCTGACGTATCCTTAGTCCGTTGCACAGGTGATCCGACATGCCACGAATATAGTCGGCGACGTTGGAAATACGGCCGCGCACGTCTGCGAGACGCATGAACAGAGCCAGCTCGATCATGAAGTCGTCGCGAATTGGAACGGCTAACGCCGGATTCGCGTTCAGCATCGCGATCGCTATGTTGAGCAGCTTGTCAGCCTGTTCGCTCATCGCTTGCGCGAATGCCTCATCCTGCATGCCGCTCAAGGCATCCAGCCACAGTCCGTGAAGTGACAACCTCCCCAGAGTCTCGAACAAAGCTATGTTGATATCGACCGCATTACGTGAATTCACGGCCATGGAAAGCGCGTAGCGCTTGTCGGCGAACGGCCCAATCTTTTCAACGAGCAGAAGGTGAGCGATGATGAAATGAAGTTTCAATACCTGATCAAAATGAGCTAGCCGCTCTTGTCGTGTCGGACCCTTACGCAGATGGGTACTGTCGCAGTGTGGCCAGCTACGTAGCAGTAACAGCTCTGATGCTCGATAGGCCGCCTCAAGGTTGCCGGCGTCACGAGCCCATACAAAAAGTATCCAAAGGCATAGGTAGGCCTTGCGTAGCTGGCGTGTGCGCTCTGTCTGGTTCTTAGGTTCGGTGAAAATAGCATTAAGCAGGTGGCGGAAATGCCGATAAGCGACGTCGGGTTGGTCGAGCATCGCAAGCGCTTTCTGGAACAGCCCACGGTGCTCACTCTCAACTAATTCTGCGCGTAGCATGCCACTGAGAATAAGATCAGCGAGCCGATCTCCGTTCCACTCGGCGAAGTGAAGGTTGGCTTTCTCATTCGTCCGACAGAAGCCGCTCCATTGGGCCCGAACATCCTCGCGCATCTCGCCGCCCATACAGACACATACGACTACAGGGAGTTCCGCCAGGTGGGGTGGTATGCGGTTCGGGATGTAGTCATCCATAACTTCGTTGAGCGACGGTCGTACCGCCTGCTGACTGGCGTCCCAGTGCTCCCGTGTCAAGTCGCCGGATTTGATTGTGAAGAGGAACAAGCTGCGAGCGCCATCGCGGTCCGCATCGGGGCCGACTGCAGCGATGTCGACACCAGCTTGCCGTGTGCCACGGCGAGGGCGGGTCAGAACTTGGAACCCGCTCTCACTCAGAAGGGCAGGCAGGATAGCGTCGAGTTCGTCGCGTTCACGCAGTGAGCGCAGATAGTGCGTAACGACAAGTTTCACAGCTGTTCTCGAGACTCAAGCTTGAATTGGACGAGCATGCGGTCTAGGCCTACCGGGTCGATGACACTGAGCAGGGGTAACTCGGACGAGATTGAGAAGGATTTCATTTCGGTCTCGGTCAGATGTGTGGTGCCGTCGCCGGTATAGATCGGCGTCAACGACGAGCGACCATACAGAATGTATTGTTTGGTGAAGAGGTCCTCAAGCATCGATTTCCGGCGCCCCTGCTCCATGCTCCGTTCCATCTGTTCGTGCCACTGAACACGGTCCGCCTCGCGCTGCGTTTCGCTGGGGTGCAGTTCTACCAAGCGTTCAATACCCTCCGTTGCACCCTGAAGTGCAGTCTTGCGCGCGAGCAGTTCAGCAACGCCCGAGCCTTTCAATTCGTCGTCTGCGACGTAGTGCTCTAGGTGCTTCTTCAACTTGCCGCCATAGCTCAGGAGCAGGGGGTCGTAGATCAGATCGAGGACGTAGTTCGCGATATCCGGAGATCCATCGCGAAGCACCGCTAACGGTATGGCAACTGCGGCAAGCGGATCAATGAAGAACCATCCAACGGCCTTGCGGCAGAGGAATAGTTGGTCCGATGGGTCTGGTGGGAGAGACGACATGGGGATGGAGAAAGGAGGGGCATCGTTCCCGACGCCGCAAACTTCGCTAGCTACGCATTTGCGAGTGTGCGTACCCCCGTTCAGCAGCCAGTACATAACCGCACCACCCAGCACGTCAGAGCCTGCATTTTGCAGCGCGTGGTAGGTGCTTTGGAGCGCATCCAGCGTAATCCGACCCTTCGAGCGATCTATCAATTCACCGACTAGGCGCACGACATGCTCGGCGCGCCCGGTGCCCACGAGTTGGTATGCGGCATGGTCGATGTGCGAGATCGTACCAATGTGGTCTGGGTTAACGTCCGCGACGGCGGCGAGACACAAGTTTATGGCGTTCTCTGTAAGGCCCTCTCGGTGAAGCCAGAGGAAGTCTGCCGCAAAGTGAATCGAGAGCGGAGTCCGTGTCTGAAGCACTCGATCGAGTTGTTCGTCGAAATCGGTTGGTGCGGATTCTTTTCGTTGTGCGGCAGCGCGGTAGCCCGCTTCGAGGGACCGGAGTGCGGTTTCCTCATCGTCGCTGGACGCTCCTTGAAGCAGGGTGTCAAACACCTCATTGTAACGCCCACCCAACTCCATGGCTCCCAAGGCCGAAATGGCTGCGAGCTTGGCCGCTCGTTCGTCAGATCGCGCAAATATGAGGCTTTCCTCGACATCAGCGTTCATTCGCAAAGTCGTGAGTAGTTGACGCAGCGCTACGTCGTCGCCCCTACGCGCCGCTTCGTAGACCTTGGAAGGCCTGGATGGGTCCTTCTTCGTCCATTCTCCAAAAGCAGCACTAGGGGCACCTGCAGCCAGATCGTTGCCACCGGCGTCGATAAGGCGCGCCACAAACCGAAGAAGGGCGGCTTGATCTACGTTCAGAAGGGGTATGAGATCACACAGAACATGTTGGACAAAGAAGAATTGCGGTCCTTTAAGCTCCGCCAGCGCCTCTTCGATATGGAGGTCAAGCCGTGGCGCGTCGGTGGCGTTGAAAATGCTCGCGAGCGTATTGAGGAACGCAGAGTGATTATCGTCAAGACACTGACGGTCGCGATCTGCAACAGTACGAAGCAAGCCACGTGTGCGGAGCTGCGTATTCAGTTCTGTCTCGTCTATCGATATCGCCTCGGCCGTCATCCGTCTTCCGCTGAGTTTGGTGTTCCCTAAGAGAGGAGATATCAAAGTTATGGGAGCGCATATGATTCGCATAGTCGATGAAGTGACGTATGCGCTCCCGATCTGTTTTGCACTTGTGGGGCCTACTTCCTGAGGAAAGATCGAAATTCCGATCTGGACAGGACCGGCCGGTTCGATTGCGAACTGCGTTGCGAATGTCCGCTTTTAGAATCGACCAAGAGACCACCGAAGGACCGAAACGAAGGCGCGCTGCCGCCCGGCCGCTGCCGGCCTTGTTGCGGTTATCAGCCTTCCGCTCGGACAAGGAAAGCTTCTGTGCCGAAGCTACCGCACACCAAGGTTTCCCCAATCCTGACTGCGTTCAGGGTGGCCAAAAAGGCTTCACCGGCTCAATGCGATATCTCTTCTCGAACTCACGGATCACCATTTCGAGCGTTGCCTCAAAAGCACCCTGATCGAACATCATCGATTGCTTTGCCTCGTGGAGGTAGCGCCAGTCGATGAAGGCGTCTTGATGCTGACCCAGAATGTGACGAATTCTGTAGTCGAAGTTGAAACCGTGGGGATGATACGGGGCCACTGACCTTCTGAACTCCGCATCGAGTTTCTCTTGGCTTTCGGGCTTTAGGCTATCAAATAGTTTCATCAGGTTGTGCGATTTGACAACTTTTGGATCGTCGTAGTCGAAAACGAACCACGCTTTCAGTGCCAACTCCATGGAAAGCGCCAAAAGCATCGGTTCAACACCGACGTGTTCGCCCTCGCGGAACTCTACATCCTTTCCGAATTCTGGGCCTGGAAAGCTCTGAGTTTTTCGAAAAATCGCCTTTGCGGCTTCCCCGATTCTTATGGCCGTCGTTAGGCGCTCACTCATCAGATGTCCATTTGATTGATGTAGACCGGTTTTGGATCTTGAGTTGAGACATTACATGAACGTTATCGCTCAGGCCAGGTAGCATAGAGTTGCAACAACAAGGCGGAGTTGATCTGTCGCCGAAGCATCGCTCTGCATCCTGAGCGCGGCCGCCACCGCGCGGTCCGGGCTCGGAAAGGTCGCCGTCGGTGCCGATCTTCGCCCTTGCCATCGTGCTCATGGAAATCTCTTCCGGTATGGTCCAGTACCAAGCCGCCTTCGAGGCGCTGGTGGAGGCCGATCCCCGGTCCGCATCGCGGAGTATCACCTATCTCACACTGATTGCCGGGTTTGCCTCCACGATCTTCTGGCCGATCGCGATGGCTCTGCTTGGCTATCTCTCCTGGCGCGAGATCTATCTGGTTTATGCCGGGCTCAACCTTGCCATCTGCATGCCGTTCCATGTCTGGATCATGCGAAAGGGAAAGAAAGGTGCCACAGGCGGGCAAAGGCTGATGCGCGAGCCCGTCGTCGGGGCAATCCCACAATGGTGGTCATCCGCATCCGATTGTCGTAGATGGTGAATTCAAAGCTTTGCCTCCGATGAGACTGTCGATGAGGTGGAGGGCTGCAGGAGCCAGGTGAGCAGCGTAAGTGCGAGAACAGCACCGGCAATCTCGGCGATCCAGAAACCAGGCAGATCGACAGGACGAATGCCTGAGAAGGTGTTTGTCAGTGACCGGGCCAACGCGACCGCGGGATTGGCGAAGGACGTCGACGCGGTGAACCAGTAGGCGGCGGTGATGTAGAGCCCGACGAGCCACGGCACTGCCCTCTGCTCGAACTTGATGCCGGCAAGGATCACTGCAAGCAGTCCGAAGGTTGCAACACCCTCGGAAAACCACTGGGCGCCGCCCGCCCGCACCTTGCCCGACAGTTCGATCAGCGGCAGTCCGAACATCAGGTGCGCCGCGATTGTTCCGACCACGCCGCCCGCGATCTGCGCCAGCACATATCCCCCGAAGTCGCGCTTCGGCAGTGACCGGGACATTGCAAAGACCATCGACACGACCGGATTGAAGTGAGCACCGGAGATCGGCCCGAGGATTGTGATCAGCACCACCAGGATAGCGCCCGTCGCCAGCGTATTGCCGAGTAGCGCCAGGCCAACGTCCTGCGTCAGCGATGTTGCCATGATGCCCGATCCGGCCACGGTCGCGACCAGCATTGCGGTCCCCAGCCCCTCGGCAACCAGCCGCCGCGGTAGGTCGAAGCCGTCCATCAGTTTGCCTTCGGCTGCGGAATGTTGGCGCCTTCCATGGCGCCGATCTGGCGAAGGTGTGTTTCCAGCGCGAGCTTGTCGATCGAGGTAAGCGGCAGGCTGATAAAGGACATGATCCGGTTCTTCAGGAAGCGGGCGGCTTGGGCGAAGGCGCGCTGGATCTCGACTTCCGTCCCGACGACGGCGGCGGGATCCTCGACGCCCCAATGTGCGGTCATCGGATGTCCGATCCAGATCGGGCAGGCTTCGCCGGCTGCGCTGTCGCAGACGGTGAAGATGAAGTCCATCTGCGGCGCGCCGGGTTCGGCTAACTCGTCCCAACTCTTCGATGAGAAGCCGGCCGATGGATAGCCGAGCGCTTCCAGCTCCTTCAGGGCGTGCGAATTAACCTCGCCCTTCGGCTGGCTGCCGGCAGAATAGGCCTTGAAGCGACCCGCGCCTTCCTTGTTGAGAATGGATTCGGCGAGAATAGAGCGAGCGGAATTGCCCGTGCAGAGGAACAGCACGTTATAGGTCTTGTCGGTCATGGTCGTGATCCGGGTTTAGGTTGGCGGCCTTATGAGCCTCATGATGGTCGCTGATGATGGGCAGATGGAGGAAAGCTGGCGCGTCGCCAGTACCGCTGCGGGCACGCTGTCCCGCTGCACTTCAGAAAATCCGATGCGCGCGAAGAACGCCGCTGCGCTCATCGTCGCGAGAAAGACATCACCGCTGCGGTCAAGACTCGCCAACGTCTGCTCGACCAAGACACCTCCCAGGCGTTGGCCGCGGTGATCGGGTAGCACGACGACCGAGCGGAGGAGGTGATCATCACCGCAACGCTCGACGCCGGAGAAGCCAACAATCCGGCCATCCGATGATAGTGCCTTGAAGAAAGTGCGGCCGTGATCTTCGATGTCGTCCGTTGGCAGATGCGCGTCCGTCAAAGCCGCTTTGAGGGCAGCGTCGTTACCCGTAACCTGCTCTAGCCGGATCGCCCTCATGACAACTTCGCCTCCGGGGCGCAGCAGGGTGCCAGCTCGGCAATGAGCGGAGCACAAAGCTCCGTCGATCCACCGCAGCAATCCTTCAGGAGGAAAAGAGTTAATTCGCGAAGCGCATTGAGATCCGCCCGATAGATGATGGACCGGCTCTGTCGTTCGCTCGTTACCAGACCTGCCCGTGACAGTGTTGCGAGATGCGCCGACATTGTGTTCTGCGGCACATCGATGAGGCGGGCGAGTTCTCCAGCGGGAATGCCGTGGGGCTCGTGCCGTACGAGCAGCCGAAAGGTTTCCAGGCGCGTGGTCTGAGCCAGGGCGCCGAGCGCCGCTATCGCGTTGTCATTATCCATATATCCAGAATAACGGATATTTTGTCGGTGTCAATGCGATCGGCGAGTTCATGGAACCCCGGATGCGTTTTCTTGGCTTTGCCAACCATGTTATTTGCCACCTGCTTGCCAAAAGACCATAATTGTCTCACCTAGATCACCCATCGACATCAGGCATTATGAATTGGATCAACGCTGAATGCGCATACCCTACGTTTTTCTTGCAGCATTTCTTGCCCTCGCACAGTCCGCATATGCTGAAGTTGCCTCACCGCCTGCTTTGGCGCCGCTGAAGCGGCAGGCGCAGGCGGCTCAGTTGAGCGCACAGTTTCTCTCGCGATACAGCTACAAACCCGTTCCGCTTGACGACGCCTTGTCGCAAAGGATCATGGACAGCTTCATCAAATCGCTTGATCCGGACCGCATGCTCTTCCTGCAAACGGATGTCGACAAGTTCATGGCCGATCGCAGCGAGATCGACGATGCGATCGAAAAGCAGGACCTGAAGATCCCGTTTGCGATTTTCAACGCCTATGAACAGCGCGTCGTCGACCGCATGACCTATGCGCGCAGCCTGCTCAAGCAGGGCTTCGATTTCAGCACGCAGGAGAGTTTTTCGGTGCTGCGCGATAAGGAGCCGTGGCCGCAGTCGGAAGCCGAGAGCAACGAGCTTTGGCGCAAGCGCGTCAAAAGCGATTGGCTGCGGCTGAAGCTCGGCGGCAAGACCGACGCAGCGATTCGCGAAACCCTCGACAAACGCTACGAAAACTCGCTCGAGCGTGCTTACAAGTTTAAAAGCGACGACGTTTTCCAGTCGTTCATGGATGCCTACGCCACCTCTGTCGATCCGCACACGGATTATTTCGGGGCGGCCGCTTCCGCCGATTTCAATGTCTCGATGAAGCTGTCGCTGTTCGGCATCGGTGCCGTGTTGCAGGAACGCGACGACTACACGACCATCCGTGAGCTCGTGCCCGGCGGGCCGGCGCAACTCTCCGGCAAGCTCGCCGTCGGCGACCGCATCACCGGCGTCGGTCAAGGCAAGGATGGGCCGATCAAGGAAGTCGTGGGCACGCGCCTCGATGAAGTCGTGCAGATGATCCGCGGGAAAAAAGGCTCCGTCGTGCGCCTGGATATCCTGCCGGCCGATGCCGGCGCCGATGCCGCGCATCGTGTCGTCAGCCTGGTGCGCGATAAAATCAGCCTCGACAAGCAGGCCGCCAGGAAAACCGTGCTGTCGGTGAAGGCTGGCGACACCACGCGTAAGATCGGGATCATTACGCTGCCTGTTTTCTACGAGGATTTTGAAGCCAAGAGCAAAGGCGACAAGGACTACAAGAGCGCAAGCCGCGATGTCGCCAAGCTTCTCGGCGAATTGAGCGACGAAAAGGTCGACAGCGTTCTTATCGATCTGCGCAACAATGGCGGCGGTTCACTGGATGAGGCGATCGATTTGACCGGTCTCTTCATCGGCAACGGCCCGGTCGTTCAGCAGCGCGGCAGCGACGGCAAGATCGGCGTCAGAAGCGCTGATTTTGCGGCACCCGTCTGGACAGGCCCGATGGGCGTCCTGATCAATCGCGGCTCGGCCTCGGCTTCGGAGATTTTTGCCGCTGCCATCCAGGATTACGGTCGCGGCGTGATTATCGGCGAACCCAGTTTCGGCAAGGGCACCGTTCAGACCGTCGTCGATCTCGACCAGGTGGTTCACAACAGCAAACCCGAATTCGGCGAGCTGAAAGTGACGATTTCCCAGTTTTTCCGGGTCAACGGCGGCACCACGCAGCTGCGCGGCGTGACGCCCGATCTCACCCTGCCGGGCCTGTCCGATCCCACGAGCTTCGGCGAGACCAGCTATGACAACGCCCTGCCATGGGCTGAGATCAAACCCGCGAAATACACCCCCTCCGACACGATCAAGACGCTGCTGCCGGCATTGCAGAGCCGCCATGACGCGCGGGTCAAGAGCGATCCGGATTTCCAGCGCCTGTTGAAAGACATCGCCGATCTGAAGGCGCAGCGCGAGAAAGGGCTGATCTCGCTCAATGAAGCCGAACGCCGCAAGGAAGCGGCTGCTCGAGAAAGCCGCTTCAAGTCTCGGGCCCAGGGAAGCGATGACGAGGATCTTGGCGGAGATGACGGCCTGCAGGCGGACGAGCGCAGCCTGAGCGCCGATATCGCCATGGAAAACGCCCGCAAGAATGCCAAAGACGTCCTGCTGGACGAATCCGCCGCCATTCTTGCCGACGAGGCAGATCTGCAGCAAGGCCCATCACAGGCAGTCACAAAGCAATAGGGCAGTTCCAGCGTCGCATCGTTGTTCCAGCCGACGTCGAGTTTGGCAGAAGCAGCTCCCCACTCTCCGGCATCCCAGGGCTTGCTGGCCCTGGGATCCATGTGTCCCGGCACCACCTCTTCCTCCGTCATCCCAGGGCCTGACCCTGGGATCCATGCCGCTGGCGCTGCGTGAACAGAGATGGGCCGCAATTCAACGAAATTATTGAAGCCGCGTACTTGGTTGTGGATCCCAGGGTCAAGCCCTGGGATGACGGAGAATGGGGTTGGCGTTCTCGCCAAACGCACCGTCGGCGCAGCCTGCGAGACGCCACTTCTGCCGCGGCTTCATCGCAGCTGCCGAGTCGCAGCTTCATCGCGCCGGCGAAGCTTGTGTGTCCCGGCAGCACCTCTCCTCCGTCATCCCAGGGCTTGACCCTGGGATCCATGCGGCTGGTGCTGCGTGAAAGGAGATGGGCAGCAATTCAGCGAAATTATTGAAGCCGAGTGCTTGGCTGTGGATCCCAAGGTCAAGCCCTGGGATGACGGGGAATGGGGTTGGCGTTCTCGCCAAAAGCACCGTCGGCGCAGCCTGCGAGACGCCACTTCTGCCGCGGCTTCATCGCCGCTGCTGAGTCGCAGCTTCATCGCGCCAGCGAAGCTTGTGTGTCCCGGCACCACCTCTCCTCCGTCATCCCAGGGCTTGACCCTGGGATCCATGCGGCTGGCACTACGTGAACAAAGATGGCATCACCAAAGCGTCAAATAGAGATCGTCCCACTCGGGATTCATCGCCTCGACCAAGTCGATTTTCCATTGCCGGTTCCACCGTTTCAATGACTTCTCGCGCTGGATCGCGCTGCCGATATCCCAATGCTCCTCATACCAGACGAGGCGGGTGCATCCATATTTCCAGGCAAAGCCCGGCGTCAGCCCTTCGCGATGTTCATAAATGCGGCGCTCCAGATCGGAGGTCACGCCGATATAGAGGGTGCCGTTTTTCTGGTTGGTGACGATGTAAACATATCCTGCCATGTGTGCAGAGTGCTCGGCTGTGGATCCCAGGGTCAAGCCCTGGGATGACGGAGAGTGGGGCGGCTTCCGGAGCAAGGGCAGGGGAGGAGAGGTGGTGCCGCGATGCCCAAGCTCGCCGGCGCGATGAAGCTACGGTAGAAACCGCGCCTCACACGCTGCACCGCCGATGCGTTTGGCAAGAAAGCCAACCCCACTCTCCGTCATCCCAGGGCCTGACCCACTGCTGTCCGGTTTAAATTGTGTCACCATTGGAGGCTCATCTGGCCGGGATTTCCGGGAGGGTTGTTGCGTGGTTTTAGCAGGCGGTCGATCCTTTTGCGGTGCATCAGGTTGGTGCGCACCAGGCGGGCGAAGGCCAGCGGGCTTATGATGGTGGCCTGGTCGGCCTTTGCCATCTGCAGCAGCAGATAGGCGATCAGAGCGACGGCCACCTGGATGCGCACTGCATTTTCGCTGTTGCCGAGGAAATGGCGGATTTTCAGCGTCTGCTTGACCCAGCGGAAGAACAGTTCGATCGCCCAGCGGCGCTTGTAAAGTGCGGCGATCTCCTCGGCCGGGGCGGTAAGATCGTTGGAGAAGATGCGCAATATCTTGCCGGTTTCGATCCGCACGCCGATCTCGCGCACCGGCCGGTTCATCGGATTGCGGCGGCTCCTGGCCTGGCGCTGCGGCAACAGGCCGATGCGGTCGAACAGGATGCCGGCATCCTCGTTGACCGCCTGCTCGGCGCTCGCTGTCAGTTTCGTATGGGACTTGAGGCGGGTGACGATGCGGCAGCCGGCGGCATCCAGCTTCGCCCACCAGCCGAAATCGTAATAGCCGAGATCGAAGACATAGGTGGCGCCCGCCTCGATCGGCATCTCCTTGGCGGCGGTGATGTCGTTGACATTGGCCGCGGTGACGGCCGCATAGATCGGCCGTTCGGCATTGGCATCATAGACGACGTGCATCTTGGCGCCGCAGGCCTGATCGGAAAAGCGGGCCCACTGCGATCCCGCCCCGGAAAGTGGCAGACTGCTGCCGTCGATCAGATAGACCGCCTCGCCGATGGCCCGCTTGAGGCCGCGCCCGGCGCGGGCCAGCATCTGCGTAAACAACTCGGTAAAAACGGCGCTCGGACGCAGGCCGTTGGCATCGGCGAAAGTCGAGCGCGACACCGGGCGAGCGCCGAGATGGTAAAGGCGGGCACTATGGCTTTCCAGGGACCCGACGATCTCGCGCAGGCTGACGGCACCGGCAAGCTGGCCGTAAAGCAGGGCGATCAACTGGCTCTTCGTCGACAGCCGCCGAACATGCTTGTCGGCCTGATGCTCCTCCACAAGTCTTTCGAAGATCGTCCACGGAATCCGCTTCAACAGATCATGAAAGACGCTATTGTCATGCCGCACGGTGTTGCTCCTATTTCGTGTCCGAGATCGTCGCGAAACGCTCGAATACGAGTAGAATCAACACCGTGCACCATGTCCACTAAATTTAAACCGGACAGCAGTGGGCCTGACCCTGGGATCCACAGCCAAGCGCACGGCCTTAATAACTTGTCTGCAGTTGGACGCCATCTCTTTCCACACAGTACCAGCCGCATGGATCCCAGGGTCAAGCCCTGGGATGACGGAGAGTGGGGCGGCTGCTGGAGCAAGGACAGCGACGAATAGGGTTGCGGTTTACGTCGGCCGCTCTCTAGCTGTCTGGTCCCATTGTGTGACGGAATAGGGGTTCGCTGGATAGGGGCCGGACCAAACCGGTTGGCTCGATCATGGTCCGGCGCCTTGTAAGATACGGCAGTAACCAAAATCCGTATTCGGCATGTCGGCGTCAGCGTCGCTCGAGCGTCCTTGGGAACATCGAGACCTTCCGCCTGCTCTCCGCTTGCCTGAACGAGCTTTTGCATCAACAGTCCACCCGCAGAGCGCATTGGAAAAGACCATAGGAGATAAAAGTGTCTGCATCAGTGCTCTTCATGTCCATGTCACTGGACGGATATATCGCGGGACCTAACGATGAAGTGGGCAATCCCGGCGGCGACGACTTTATGCGGTTGCACGAGTGGTACGGGGATTTTTCCCGGCCGACTGGGCCGGTCGGACAGTTGTGGGACGAATGGAACGCGCCAGGTGCGATTTTGGCGGGTCGGCGAACCGTGGAGCAGGTCGATCACTGGGGCGGTGACAATCACGGTGTGCCGATCTTCGTACCCAGTCACAGGCCGCCCGGGCCATCCGTCGCGAATTACCCGTTGGTCAAATATGTGAGCGACGGGATCGTGAGCGCAATGGCGCAGGCAAAGACCGCCGCCGGGGACCGGGACGTGTTGATGCTTGGCGCGTATACGGCGCAACGGGCGCTGGAAGCTGGCGTGCTCGACGAACTGCAAATACACCAGGTTCCAGTCTTATTCGGAGGTGGCCGCCGAATGTTCGAAGTCTTACCATCGCGCGTCGAGTTGGAGATCGTCCGGGTGATCGATACACCCGAGGCCACGCACATCCGCTACCGTGTCCGCCGCTGAGCCCGCCGACCCAGCCGTCACTCGGTCGCAGGATTTGTCGGCAGTTCGACCTTCTCACTGCACATAGACCGGCACGACCGCGGAGGTTTCATCGCGGTAGGGCAGGCGGATCTGGAAGCGGTGTTCACCCCGCTGGATGGGCCAGAAGACAGGCTGGTCGGGGTCGGTGACGGCGAAGGGCTGGCCGTCGACATACCAGACGATTTGCGGCACGTGCGGCTGCACGTCGGCCTTCAACGGCAGCCGGTCGAATGCGGCCGGCTGTTCCGGATTGCGCCAGATCTGGCTGTTGCGGGCAGGCGCCGATATGGCGAGATGGATCTTCGCGTTGGCAGCGTCGGCACCTGCGAGCGCATAATTCTGGCTCTTGCCCGCTGTTGCGCTGATCGGAAAAGACGGGAGGCCGGCGTCCGGGCGAGGCGATAGCGCAGCCGCCTTCGGCATCTCGTCGGGCTTCAGCCATTCCACCAGCGTCCGGCTGCAGCTGTTGTCGTCCGCCTGCCCGTTGACGACGCAGACCTGCATGGGCTTGCGGTCCGGCGGCGTCGGAAACCGTGCATCGGCAATGTCTCCCGGCTTGTTGCCATGCACCCGGTCGATGATCGCGTGCACGAGGCGGGCGGCACTGCCGGCGCCGGTCATCCGGCTCATGGTGCCGTCGTCGCCCCGCCCGATCCAGACGCCGACGATGACCTTTTCCGAATAGGCCACGGCCCAGGCATCCCGGTAGCCTTGCGAGGTGCCGGTCTTGATGGCGACCGGGAATGGATATTCCAGCGTGCCGTAGCGGTGGAAGCTCGGCAGCCGGGCCTGCGGATCGGAGAGGAAGGAGGTAATCAACCGGGCGGTATCGAGCGAAATCACCCGCACGGATTGCGGCTGCGGCTGCGCGCGCGCCCAGCGCAGATCCTGCAACTGGCCGTCATTTGCCAGCACGCCATAGGCCCGCATCAGCCTGTCCAGGCGTGTCGGCAGGGAGCCGATCGCCATCGACAGGCCGAAATGATCGGCCGGCGTTTCCAGGTCGTGCAGACCGAGATCGCGCAGAAAGCGGAATGTCGTTTCCAGCCCGATGCTGCGCAGCAGATTGGTGGCGGGCACATTGCGCGAATTGGCGAGCGCCTGGCGGGGCAGCATGGGCCCGAGGAATTCGCGGTCGGCATCGCCGATGCCCGCTGCGCCTTCCGGCAGATCCAGCAGAATATCGGTCGGCTTCAGCACGCCGCGCTCGAATCCCAGCGCGTAGATGAAGGGTTTGAGCGTAGAGCCGGGCGAGCGCTGCGTCCGCGTATAGTCGAAGGCGCCGGCATGCCTGCCGTAATAATTGCTCGAACCCACCTGGGCGAGAACCTCGCCGGTTTGACGCGACACCACCATGACGCCGACTTGCTGGGCGCCGGCAGAGCGCCAGCCATCGAGATATTGCCGCGCAAGCGCGGTGACGTCGGCCTGCAGGCCGAGGTCGATCGTCGTGTGGATCAGCGGCATAGTCGCCGAGGCCGGAGCGACCAGGCCGTTCTCGATCAGATCATGATAACGCAGGATCAGGTGCAGGGCGTCCGGGCGGCGGGGCAGCTCGGGCATCCGCATGGCGTCGAGCTGGCGGTGGGCGATTTCCGCCTCGTCGGCCGCAAGGATTTTCTGTTTCGCCAGCGCTTCGAGGATGTGATGACCGCGGTGAACGGCCCGGCGCAGGCCCCGCGGCCGCAGCGGGTTCATCCGGGTCGGCGATTGCGGGATGGCCGACAGCAGCGCGATCTCGGCCCAGGACAAGTCCGCCACCGGCTTGTCGAAATAGAGCCGCGCGGCATGGGCGATGCCATGGCTGCCGTTGCCGTAAGGCGCCAGCCGCAAATATTGCGCCAGCGTGGCGTCGCGGCCGTAACGCAGGGTCAGCAGCACGCCGGTGCCGGCCTCGAGGATCTTGTGCATGAAGCTGCGCGATTCCGGCTGCTGCATCCGCGCCACCTGCATCGCAATGGTCGAGGCGCCCGAGCGGCGCCCGACGCCGCCGAGATTTTGCCAGGCTGCCCGGCCGACCGCATAGGGATCGACGCCGATATGGTCGTAGAACCGCCTGTCTTCGAGGGCAAGCGTCGCCTTGACGACGCGGTCGGGCAATTGCTCCAGCGGCCAATAGCCATAATCGATGCGCCCGCTCGCACCGTCGGCGTGACCGATCTGCGTGAGGAAGGCGCCGCTGCGATCATAAAGGATCGGCGTCGGGGCCGGCGCAATCAGCTGGGCGCGCCGATCGATGAGATAGGCATAGACCAGGGCCCCGGCTGCGAGAAGCAGTGAGGAGAAAAGAACGAACTTCGATCGGCGCGTTCCCAAGAGTGTCATTAGCCGGCTGCCTGGCTCCTCGCCTGATGTCATCCTGATGGTGGCGGCCTACTTCGCCACCACGATTTGCACGGCAGCGCTCATTCCCTGCACACCCTTCTGGTACATGGTTTCGGCAAGGGCCCGTGGCTGCGTGTACGAACCGGGGATCAGGGCGCGCGTCCGGTAGGCGAAGGTGTAGTTGCCTTTCGCAAGTCTGTCCGCCGCGCAGAATACCTGATCGTCGCCATAGGAGACCCAGTTGCTCGGCAGGCTCGACGCAATAGCAGGCGTGGCCTCGGCCGGGGCGGTGGCGATATTGGGGTTGAGAGGATCGAGCCCCGCGGCCAGCGGCAGGGTCAGCGCCACATGGGTGCGATCTTCGGATACGACCAGTTCGACCCTTTCCTCCAGCACGTCGCCGACCTTGAGCTCTATCGCCCCTTTGGCATCGGCAACCAGCTTCTCCAGCGGCGCATCGCCGGCCGGCACGCGGTAGAGCGTGCGGGTCAGGGCGAAACCCTGGCTCTCGGCTGGGGCGGTATAGCCGGCTTCGGCGGAGAGATACGAGGTCTCCACCAGCGCCAGAGCAGCCGTCGTTCCGGTATTCTGGATGGTGACGGCGCTCGGATCCAGGGTCACCTCACGCAACACGGGCGCGTTCGCGTCGAGCGTCAGATTCTGGACATTGCCGTTCTGAGCCAGCGTCAGCGGCAACGGCGTGGTCGGCCGCTGCCAGGCGGCTGCAAGCGCGCGGATTGCGGCCGCCGTGGCATTGGTCGAGCCCCAGCCGTCGCCTTCGCCGAGCTGCAGCAAGGCGGTTTTCAAAGCGGGATAACGCGGATCCGTTTCCGACGTCAGTGCCGCCGCACGCACCATTTCGGCAAGGCTGCGGGTTTCCGAGGGCAGGATGATCGGGCTGCCGCCATCCTGGGCCTGGCCGTCATAAACCAGCTGGCCATTGCGGGAGAGGATGCGCACGCGCGACCACATGGTGTCGGCGAGACCGCTGACAAGGCGTTGGTCGGCATCGGGCGCAGCCGCGGCCGCCGCCGTCATTCTGGCAACGCTGACATTCGGCATCACGGCGGCCGAGCGGGCGAGTTCGGCCGTATAGGCAGGATCGAGCGCGCCGCCTTCGGCCAGAGCCGTCAGGGCCTCGACCCGTTCGCGAACCTCGTCACCGCTGATGAGATGCGGATAGTCCGAGCGCAGCGATAGTTTCAGCGCGCTCGCCAGGCGATCCGCCAAGGCCTTGTCGGTGGCTTCGCCCGCCTTGTCGGCCGCGACCAGGAAGGAATAGGCCCAGGCCGTCAGCGAGACATTGCCCTTGCTGTGCGGCCAGAAGCCGACGAGGCCATCGGCATCGACCGCCTGGCCGATTGCCAGCACGGTATTGTGCACATCGCCGTCGATGCGTTTCTCAAGCTTCGCCGCGGCCAGGATGGGGGCGAAACTTTTGAAGGCGACGCCGGAGGAGGCGAGCGATATCCGTTGTTCGGTGGAGCCGTAGGGCGTTTCCACCAACGTGTTGAGACCGGCGACGAGCTTGACCAGTGCCGGATCGGAGGTCAGCGTCATCACCCGCTGAAACGATCCGGGGCGCAGATTTTCCTGAAGTGCCGGCAGCGTTTTCGAGCCGCCCGCCGGGATTTCGACGATCTCGTAATGCCTGGTCGGCATGCGATCGGGCTTCAACGGCAGCGTGATCTCGACGGCGTCGCTGGCGTGGTCGTCCAGGCGCTCGACCCCGAAACGCAGCCGCACGTCCTCCCTGCCGGGCTGTGGCTCGGGCACCGCGGCGAGAACGCCGATATGCGCCGGTTTGTTCTGTTCCCAGGTAAAGGCGAGATCCTTGCTGCCCGCCAGCGTCAATCCGTCGGCAGCAATGGAAGCAGCGCCGGCGCCGCCACTGCCCTCGACGACGCGGGCAATGACGCCGGCCTCGAACTGGTCTCCATAACGCAGGAAGCGGGGCAGGGCGGGTTGCGCCACGATCTCCTGCCGGATCAGCATTTCGCCGGTGCCGTAGCCGAAGCGGTCGGGACCGCTGACGGCCTTGGCGCGCAGCTTGAAGACGGTCAGCGAGTCCGGCAGTTTCACCTTGATCCTGGCGATGCCGTCCGGGCCGACCTTCACGTCCGGAAGATAGATCGGCACCGGCGTGAAATTCTTGCGGACGGATATATTGTTGTCCGTGCCCCAGTCCTCCCGCTCGTCGCCGCCCGGCACCTCATCCAGGGGAATGATGCCGAAGGCCATGTTGCGGGTGTCGCGCAGCGCCATGGTGGAGGGGCGCTTGACGATGAAATTCGGCAGCGGATCCAGCGGCTGTTCCGTCGCCAGCGACAGCACGGCCTGGTCGATCATCCAGAAGGTGGCGTCGCCCGCAATCGGCTGACCGGTATCGTCGGCCAGATGCAGCGTGACCTCCACTTCATCGCCGGGGCGGGCCTTCTTCGGGTAATCCAGGGTCACGCTGACCGTGTTTTTCACCGGCTTGACCGTCACCGTCTTCGTCGCGGCGATCGTGACCGGCTTGCCCTGGTCGAAGGGCGCGTTCGGCGAGGGAATGCTGGTCTCCAGCCGGCCGCGCATGATGAGGAAGTGCACGGGAATCTCAGGCGTATATTCCTTGCGGATCGGCACCGCATAATGGCCGTATCCGTCTGTGATATCGACCCAGTCATAGCGGAACGTTCCCTCGGGCTCTTCGACGACGGCAAGCGCGCGGGCGGTCTGGAAAGGCGACTGGATCAGCAGGTTGGCGGTCTCGCCGGGGATGTAGCTGTCCTTATCCGTGGTCACGACCGCGGTGCGGGCGGGCGGCTGTGCCCAGGTGACCGGCGTAGTGCCGCCGACGAAGAAGTCTACGCTCACCTGCTGCCGGCGGCCGATCCGGTCGCTGGCTTCGAGTTGCAGCACATAGACACCGGCGTCCTTCGCCTCGATCGCCAGGGTCTGAATCTCCGACGTGCTGGTAATCTTGCGCTCGAGAACGGTCTCGTCCATCTGCTGCGTGATGTATTTCGCCGAGCCCTGGCTGAAGTCGCTCGCCTGCAGCGTCGACGTCCAGTTGCGATGGATCAGGCGCGCCGTCATCTCCAGCCCGGCGACGGGATCGCCATTGCCGTCGACGGCGAGGATCTCCGGCTCGATGGCGCCGGGCGTCGGCACATAGCGCGGCAATTTAAGGCCAAGCACGAAAGGCGGGACGGCGTAGACGTCGGTGATGCTGCGCACCTGCAGATCGTCGTCGCCGGTCACCGTCGCCTCGATCATGTAGCGGCGGGGTTGCGCCGTCGGCTCGATCGTCGTGTCGAAGCTGATGCGGGCGGCCCCGCCGGCATCGGTGCTGCCGTCGCGTTCGAGCGCCGGCGAGGATTTGAATTCGCCGCCGCCGGAGTAACGGGAATCCGTCGAAAAAAGGAAGCCTTCGTGGCCTGATGGCGTCCAGTTGTAGGGATATTGCACCGCGCGCCAGCGAATGGGGCGATCGGCCAGCAGGCCGCCGGCGAAATAGCGCGCGATCAGATCGACGTTGAAGGAGGAATCGAGCGGTACCGTTTGCGGATTGTTGAGCACGACTTCGAAAGTCGGCAGCCGGTAAGCCTCCTTCTTGAAGGAGATGCTGCCGCATTGGACGGTCTTGTCAGCCGCGCTGTCGTCGTCGGCGCTCCCGGAAGTCTCGGCCTGGCTGTCGTCGGCGGTCGCATCATCGCTGCTGCCGTCGCTCGGCTGGCCGTCGGCATTACCGTCGTCATGAGATGTCTGCGCCGGTTGGGTTTGGTCCGCAGCCGCAGCCGCGTCACCCGGTTCGAAGTGAACCTCGTAATCGCCGGTCGCCGGCGTCTCGGCGTCGAATTTGTGGTAAAAGCCGCCGGACGCGTCCAGCCGCACCGGCACGCGCCATTCCTGCTGGTCGGGGCCGGTGATCACGATCTGGCCGCCCTGCGTCGGCAGCGTCAAGTGGCCGCCGAGATAGCTGCGGACAAATCCCTTGATATGCACCGGCTCCTCCGGGCGATAGATCGGCCGCTCGGTAAAGATGTGGCAAAGCGTACGGCTTTGCTCGGTACGGTTGTCTTCTGGATTGGTGGTCCACTCCAGCCACGAGGCCGAGGGCTTGGTCCAGTTATCCCCGGCATATTGGGCCGGGGCATGATCGGGGTCGACGACCAGAGTATCCAGCCCCTTCGTCACGATGACCCGCCGGATCTTCGCATCAGTGCGCTGCTGCAGCTCCCAGGAAAAGAAACCCTCCGCATCGGTCGTCCCGGTCGCGAGTGTGACGAAGTTGCCGTCCCGCAAACCGTCGAGGCGGATTTGCGCCCCGGCGATCGGATTGCCGCCGGCAAGCGAGGTGACGGCAAAGCGCACCCGGCCCGGTTCCTCCACGGCGCTCAAGGTCAGGTCGGTGACCTGCACGCGAAGCCAGTGGCGGGTTTGATTGTCCACCGCGCGCAGGCCGACGAGGTAAGTGCCGGGCTGGTCGGCGCCGGCAATCCTGGCAAAAAAGGATTTCAGATCGAGGCCGAACTTGGTGTCGACGCCGCCCTTCTTGATCGGCAGGTCCACGAACTGGGAGATGGCCGGCGAGCCCAGCGCCTTGATGCGTGCCTGGATCGCATCGGCCGATATCTCGTCGCTGTCAGCCCATTTCTGCGGCTCCTTGCCGGGCAGCGGCGGCGCCTCGTCGTCGTCGGTATCGAGGCCGGATTGCGGAAAAGGCCAAAAGTCGCGCGACAGCGGATCGATCGCATGGATGCGCACATCCGCCCTGTCATAACCGCGCCCGCGCAACGGCACGAGTTGCGGGCCAAAGCGCTCGACCACCCCCTGCGAGGCATCCCAGACGAGCGAGGACTGTTCCGGGGCGAAAGCGAATTTGCGGCTGAAGCCCTCGGCGAGCGGCCTGCCGCGCTCATCCGTCAAGGCGCCGGCGGCCACATCGAGCGTATAGACCTTGTCGGTGAGAAAGCGGCCATTGATATAAAGCCGCCCGCTGCCTGCTTCCGCCCTGAGATCGTCAACCGGCGGAGAAATGCGCAGGGCGTCCCGGACCGAGAGCTGCTCTCCGGCCGCCGGGTTGCTCGAAAACCGGAAGATCAGCCCACGGCCCTGGCTTGACCGATCGGCGTTGTCATCGCCCTCGGCGCTGTCATCGCTGACGGTGGCGTTGGACGTGCAGCGCATGATGCCGTCGCTCGTCGTGGCGTCGAAGCCCCGCCCGCAATCGGACTTGGTCATGGTGAAAGGCACGGCGGTGCGCACGCGCAATTCGAAGGTCTGGTCGCTGAAATCAGCGGTGTCGGCAAGCTTCAGCCGCAGAATGGCGACGCGGCCATCGGGCACGCTCGCATGCAGCTTCACTGCATAGGATTGCTGGTCGCCGCGGCCGCTGCGTTCCAGCGGCTGGATATCGAAATCCTGCGCCCCCAGCATCAGACCGCCTTCGTCGCCAATGCCGGGCGCCGGACGCAGCTCGATCGACAGAAGGCGGCTCAGCGCCGCGACATCGACGGGTTCGGCAAAGGTCAAGGTGATCTGGTCGAGTTCGGTGACCGGATCGTCGGCAGCAGCCGGGGCCGTGGAGACGGGCACCGGCAGCAGCGGTATCAGTTCCGTCTCGCCGCCGGCGGCCTTGTCATAACCCAGCATCTTGACCTTGACGCGGGCAAGCGGCTGCCACTTATCGGCCGGCCTGAATTGCAGGGCGCGCGGGCCGAGCCATTGCCAGGCGCCGGCAGCCACCGGTTCTATCGTCACGAAACGTTCGGGCGCGTCTTCCGGGCCGCCGGCTGCGGGGCCGGTATCGTTAGAAAAGAAGATCGTCACCGGATCATAGGCGCGCAGGAACCTCTCCGGCACGATTTTGACGCCGTCGGCCCGTTGCAGAACATCGAGTGCCGGTGCGGGAGCGCTCTGCTGCGCCTGGCCGTTTGAGATCAGCGTTGAAGACGCAAGGGCGAGGGCAATGAGAAATACGATCTTTTTCATTGGTGTTTCACTTCGATCCCGTGGGCTTCAAACCGGCGCGCTGCAGGTAGTCACTGACGATTTCGGGCGGCGGACCTGCGGGCGGTGGCGACAATCCGACCACCGAAGGTCTGACGATGAGCGTCGGTGCGTCGGCCGGTGCGCGCGCTTCGAGGAGATAATAGCCTGCCGCAAGCTGCTTGAGCTGATTGACGCCGTCGCCGAGCGCCTGACCTTTGGCATCCAGCAGCCGGCCGATGGCGAGGTCCGGATCGGAGCGCAGGCCGACACCGATATTACCGCTGTTTCTGACCTCGAAGCCGAACAGGGCCGTCGCGCCCGGTGCAAGCACGACCGGGGCACCGATGCCGTCATTGACCGGGACGACCGGCGTTGCCGTCATATCCAGGCTGCCCGACAAGGGGCCTTCATGCGTGGAGTAAAGCGTCAGGATCGCCTCGCCCGCCGCAAGATAGCGGTGGAATTCCGCTCCCGTCGGAAAGAGCTGCATGTCGCGGCGACCATCCTGCTCCAGGCCGACGATCACGGGGGCGTCGGTGCTGACGTCAAGCACCATCGGTTGGGCCGGATCGAGACGGAAGGCCATGGCCTCGCCCTCGAGCGCCACGCTCTGCGGCAGGGTCATCGCTTTTGGTTCGGGCTTCGGCCAGGGCGACTTGCCGCCGCGCTCGAGCCACAGTGCCACGAGCCCGGCGCCATGATCGACGATCAGCCGGCCGGGTCCGGAGACGGACATGCTCTCACCACGCAAGACCCGACCGTCGTCCCCGATAAAGGTCGCCGCGCCGCCGGAGACATTCAGGATATCGCCTTTGATGGCATCGACGGCGATTTCTTCCGATCCGACCGTCCCGAAGAACCGGCGCTTGATCTGATCATCGCCGAGGCTGACGGCTTGTCCCGGCGACAGGCCGACGCGCGCCGAGCCGGCATTCCCCGTCAGGTTGACGAGCCAGATCTCTTCGGCCGAGGTCGCGATGCTGCGCGACAGGGGAGCCGAACCGGACCAGACGTTCAATAATTGGAAGGCTGAAGGGTCGGAGACGACGGCGATTCCGGGCGCCAAGTCGAGCGTCAGTCGTTTCACCCCGGCTGCCAGCTTCACCGGCTGCGCGCTGAAGGCTGGAACGGTCGCGGTCAATGTGCCGTTCAGCTGCACCGCCTCGAGTTCAGCCGCATCGATTGGCCTGAGCCGCATCTGCAGGCTTTCATCGCTTGCGGCGTTCCATATATGCAAATCCTGTTTATCGGCGAGGGCGACCGCACTGTTGAGGCTGACGCCCATGCCGCGTCCGGCCGAAAGGCCCGGCTGGCCAAAAGCCGAATCCGCGCGCCACAACCTGACCTTACCAGGCAAAGAAGGGGTGACTGGAACAATTGCCTGATCTCCCGCCGCAAGCGTCAGCGCGATCTCTGCATCGGGCTGTGCAGGGTTCACCTGCACATGGCCAGCTGCGCGGGAGACCAGCCACAAACGATCCGATTGCGGCGCAAAAAGCCCTGATGTCGCCGCCGTCAGCGGGCGATCGGCACTTGCGCCTGCAAGCAGATCGCCGCTGGCGCCGAGGTTGACGAGGCCGGCCGATGGTGCATGCGCGAGAGCGATATTCAGGGAGAGATCAAGGCCATCGATGGCCACGGGTTCCAAGGCGATATCGCCGGGCTCGCGTATATCACCGGCGATGCTGCGCGCGGCGATCTTGATGGGCGCTGCCCCGCCATCGAGGGTCCAGACCGATGCGCGCAATTGTGCATCCCCCTCGGAAGCCGGCCAGGCGATAAAGGGCGTGCGTCCGCGGGCAAAAGCCTGCGGCTTCCAGCTGCCATCGGCGTCTCGTTTTTCGACGGAGAGAACCAGGTCGCTGGTCGACTGCGCCGCCACCAGCGCAAGCCGATCCTTTACATTCGCCGGCAAGAGGCCCGGCAGAGGGAAAGTAAAGACGGAGGCGCCATTGACGGAGGCGGTGCCGCTGTCGGCAAGCGCCGGCTGCGGTTGTTCCTGCGGCAGGGCAAACTGGACCTCGATATCCCCGACATTGGCCTGGTCGTCGTCACTGGAGTCTGCTTCTTGATCGTCGGGATTATCGTCCGATTGGCTGGCTGTACCTGCCGCCGCCGCCTCATCGAGAGCCAGCGTGTAGGATCCGGCCGGCAGGCGGGTGGAGAGCGCGATGTTCCAATCATCGCTGCGCCCCGTCAGGCGTTCGACGACGGCGCCGTGCCCGTCCTTCAGCACAGCCTTGATTTCGCTGCGGCCGAAAGTGCCGAGGCTGACGACATGGTCCTTTTCGACATTGAAGGAAAGCTCGGCCGGCAGGTTGACGAAGCGCGCCTCTCCGGGCTGCAAATCCGTGGTGTTCAGGGTGATCTGATAATCCAGCCGGTCATCATGGGCGAGGCTCGTGAGGTCGATGCGGTAATGCCCGGCCTTCAATTTGCCGGTGAATTGCGGAGCGGCAACAAATCGGGCGATCTGCTCCTTGTCGTCGCGAAACAGGGTGCCGATCATGCCTTCGGTCAGATCGATGCTGACATCCGCATCGGCCAGGAGATCGAAAGTCCAGCTGTCGGGAACGCGTGTGGCGCCCTTGCTCTGAGGCTCGCGCCACTGAAATTCCTGGGTCTGATTGAAGGCGAGCGGATGCGGCCCGTGGCCCTGCAGTTGCGGCGGGTCGATGACAGGCCTGAGCCGCGCGACAAACCGCGTGTCGACGTCGCGCGGCAGGATCACGAGGCGGTAATGCCCCGGCGTGAAATCCTGGCTGAGCGTGGAGAGCGGGCCGGGCGCGGTCAGCGGCCAGCCTTCCGTATCCTCGAGGCGAGCGGTCAGGTCTTCGCCAAGGGAGTAGAGATCAAGCTGGTAAGATCCCGCACTGGTTATCTCGATCGGCACGATGGCGCCGCGCCCGCCGGAGAGAATTCCACGGCTGGTGCCATCGGCGACCAGGGTTGCCGCCGTCGGAAGCGAGGCCGGCATCACGGCGACGCCGAGATGGCCGGAGGAATTCTGTGCGGAGACGTCGATCTGATAGGTTCCCGCGCGCAGATAGGTTTGCAGCAGCGCATTATGGCCATCGCCATTGTCCGCCGCCTCTCCCAGCCTCGGCAGGAAGGACGTTCCAAGGCTCAGCGATGTCTGCAAACGGCCAAGGGTCTCGATGCGATAAAGCCCCCCTTGCGCCACCTCGAGCCGGTAGGATTTCTGTGCGTCCTCGGCGAGATCGAGAAACTGGCTTTGGCCGGCAATCAACGGGGATGCAGGGGCCGGCGGTGCGCTGTTGGGCGCCGCGGCAGCATCAGGCTGCCAGCTGACGACGATCGAGCGGGCAGCGGCTGAAGCCGGGAAGCGCAAGGTCAGCGTCCGGCCTTTTGCATCAACGCGCTGGTTGCTGGTGGCGAAAGCGACGGAGCTATTATGCATGTCGACGGCGGCGATCGTCCCGCCGCCGGGCACACGGACGTCGATCTGCAAATCCGCTGACGACGCCGGCCGCGACAGGGCGTCCGCACCGTCGATCCGGGCGCCTTTGGCTTGCGGCACGGGCGCCGGCATATCGGACATTGGTTGGTTCGGTGGGGGTTCGTCCGGCAGGGGCTGCCGTTGCGCCGAGGCATCGGCGGGCTGCCAAAGCGCCAGTGGCCGCGCCTCAAGATTGGCGGGCAGGGCCACGGCGCGAGGCCCCGTCAGCAGACCGGGCGCGGCATTGGTGATGATCTCGTAGCGCGTGGCCTTTTCGGCTCCCCGAATGCCGAAGGATATATTGGTGCGCGCCGGAGCGGCGGGCTGAACCGGTGGGACGAGGCCCGGCGTGCCGAAGGTGAGGTCGACGATGCCGGCGGCATCGTTGTCGGGCAGCAGCCGCAGCAGATAATAGCCGGCGTCCAGATCGAAACGATCGGGATTGCGGCCATCGGCGCGCGGCGCATTGCCGACCTGAACCGGGCTGATGTCGGCGTGCAGGGCAACGCCCGCGGTGCGGATCGCGATCTGGCCTGCCTGCGTCATCTCGAACAGCAGCGAGGTCGGCCCGCGCAAATTGAAGCGCCGCCGCCAGGCCTGGCCTGGGCCGAGATGCGGCAGATCGGACGCGACGATGGTCGCTTTGCCATCGCCATCCTGGCGTACCAGCAGCGCCGTCGCCGGAATTTCATCGCCGCCTTCGCCGGCAACGTCTAGGCTGATGAGATTGGGCACCGAGCCTTTGAATTGCGTCTCGGTGCCGAACCGAAGCCCGCGGACCTGGAAATGCTGGCCTTCATACCCCGAGATTTCGACAATGCTCGGCTGGCTGTCCGTCGAAAGTGCCAGCGTGGCCGCCGGCTCACGGCTGGCCTTGTCGATCGCGGCGCTTTGAAAAGCAGTCTCCGCTTGGGAAGTCCGACCGGCCCGGAGCACCGCCGGCGCCGATTGCGGCAGCTCGAGACGGAAGGTATCGAGATCCGCCGGCGCCTCGAAACGGATCGAGCCAAAAGGCCCGATGACATTTTCGGCAATCCCTCCCGCGAGCGACAGCTGCGTGCCGGTGCGAATATGGAATGGCTCTGCGGCATCCGAATTGGTCCAGACAAGCTTCTGGCCGCCATAGGCCGTCACGAGGTAGCGGCCCGGCTCGACCGTTCCCCTCAGCCTGGCCCGGGTCATCGGCAGGCCCGGCTTCAGTTCGAAGATCGACATTTTCGGCGAGAGATCGGCAATATCGGTGCCGTTTCGCCATAAACGCAGATCCTGAAGCGAGCGTCCAACCGCCTCGATATCGACGCGCCCGGATTCGGGAATGTCGATCCAATAGGATCTTTGCTGCAGATCGCCGAGATCGGCATGGATGGGGGTGGCGGAGGTCAAAGCGGCGTCGGGCTGTTCGAGCTCCTGATAGGCCTGCGCGGTGAGCTGGACGTAGCCGGCGGCTCCCTTGGCGCCGAACACACGGATCTTGTAGGTGCCCTTGTCGAGCAGCGCATCGATCCGGCCGTCGCTGACGCCGGCGGCACCCATGCGGTCTCCTGGGCCTGCGATCATATCGACGAGCTGCAGCGCCGCACCGGAGGCGCTCTGCGTGCGGATGGCGATATGGCCGGGCGCCTCGACGGTCAGCAAGGTGCTGCTGTCCTGATCGGCAGGCAGATGATCCAATGCCAGATGCGGCTGCGACACTAGCGGGGGCGGGGCTTTTGCGGGCGCGGATTGAGATGCTGCGTCAGCCGCCGGCGCCGAACGATCCTGTTCCGCCGCCGGCTGGGTCGCCGGCGCGGTCGATGGCGTGGGTTGGACGGCCTGGGCGGGTTCAGGAGGCTTCTGATCCGGAGAAGCGCTTGCTGCTCCAAGCGCGGCAAGACGCGCCTGATAGCTTGTCGTCAGGCATGCCGACAGCCGGGCCAGATCGGTATCCACGCAGGATTTGTTGCGCTCCGCCAGCCAGCGGCGCTGTTGCTGTCGCAGATCGTTCAGCTTTGCCGGGTTGCCGCCGAGATCCGTCAAAGCTTGCCGATAGGAGGCCGCCAAGGCGGTATCCTGAGCGATCAGGGCCGGAGAGGCGCAGATCGCTTTCTCGATAACGGTCTGCGCCTTGCTGCAATCAAAGGATTGCGCATGGCAGACCGTCGAAAAAAGACCACAACCGAGGACAACAAGCGCATGCAGGCGGAAGACGGAAGCCATGAACAACTCGTTTTTTAGGTGGCCGGCACACTACTCAATATGAAGTATCGCTGATCAAGACAATATGCTTCACCCGCACAAGGTGTGGCGATGATAAAAACAGCAATCCGCGGGCAAAAATCCGATCATGGCCCCGGCGAAACGCGGCCTGCACCGATGTTCGTGGCGGGCTGGCAATGCGCGAAGATCAGACGAAGCTCACGAGAGGGCGAAGATTCTGACCTCTCTGCCGATGCCCTGAAGTTCCGCCATCCGCGAGGCCGATGTGATGCCGCTGTCGCGCAGGATATCCGAAACCTTGATATCGCCGACGATTGCCTCCGTCGTCATGATCACATTGGGATCGGCAAGGCCCTGGACGCGCGAGGCGATATTGACGGTCTGGCCGAAATAGTCCTGCCGGTCGTTCAGGTTGACGGCGAGGCATGGGCCTTCATGGATGCCGATCTTCAGCAGAAGATCGTCGCTGCCGTGTTCGGCATTCAGCCGCAGCATCGCCTCCCGCATCCTGAGCGCGGCCGCCACCGCGCGGTCAGGGCTCGGAAAGGTCGCCATCACGGCATCGCCGATGGTCTTGACGACCGCGCCTGCCTCGGTGGCGACGATCTCGTGCAGAACTCTGAAATGCGCCCGCACCAGATCGAAGGCGGCAAGATCTCCGACGCGCTCGTAGAGCGCGGTCGAGCCTCTCAAGTCGGTGAAGAGGAAGGTCAGGCTGGTGATCTTGAGGCGCTGGTCGACGTCGAGCGTATCGGTCCGGTAGATGTCGCGGAAGCTCTGGTTCGTCAGCAGTCGTTTGGCTGTCAGAAAAGGCCGCCTGCGCCCGAGAAGGTCGTGCAGGTCATCTCCTGCAATGCAGACGTTCGGCACCACTCTGCGGTCGGTGTGGTTTTCGAGGGTGAGCCGCAACTGGCCGGGACGAAGGGTCAGCGTTTCGTTGAGTGCATGCGCCCGGCTGATGACCATCGAAAGGGTTTGACGTTCGCCGGTAGGCTCGCCCTTCACGTCGATGAACTGTGCGGAATGCGTGACCGCATCGAAGATGATGACGAACTGCGCCGGCAGTTGCAGCGAGACGAAAGCCTTCTCGCCCGGAGCCAGCTCGATCATCTCCAGCTGGATACGCGAAAACTTCGCTTCCAGGTCCTCCGGCAGGTCGACACCGGAGGAGAAGAAGATCTGGCGGTAGTACTCGAGCGGAGGCAAGCGATCGGGGTCGTGGGCGGCAATCCTGCGCACTCTCGGGCTGACGGTGAAGGTTACCTCGACCATCTCGTCGAGCGTCGGCTCGTATCCGGCCGCGCAGAGTGCGCAATGATAGGTCTCTTGCGAGACCCCTTTGAGGGTTGCGCCGCTGTCAAGGACACCGCCGCATCCCGGGCAAAGCACATTCCAGGTCATTTCGAACGCGCCGATGCGGGCCGCATGCAGAAGCGCTGCGATGGTTTTCTCTTCATCGAGGTGATGCTGATTTGCGAAAGCGAGTGCATTGATGCGATTGAGATCGCGGTCCGAGCCATGTTTGACGACGTTTTCGATGCACTCGATCGTCTGCGGGTCGGCGGCCTGCCGCAGGGCGGCAAAAAGTGCGTCCATTTCGCTCATCAGATCAGTCTCCGTGCGCAGAACCCACGGCGGACGACGCCAGGACCGCGATCATAACACGGGAATTTCTTAATAGAAATCGATAGGCCCGGAGCTGCTCAGGGAAACGATTGAAGCCGCGCGCGCTTGGTTGTGGATCCCAGGGTCAGGTGCAAAGCCCTGGGATGACGGGAGTGGGTCGGTGCATTTCCAACAGGGATCGACCGCGTCGCATCCGATCCAGCTTTAGGACTTCAGGCGAGGTGAGCGAGGATATCGTCGACGACACCTGTAATGCTACCCGCCGTGTCGATATTGATGCCGACGGGAAGATACTCTCGGCTATCATGGTAACGCAGTACCAGAGCCCGCTCGGCCGGCTCGAAGCCCGGCTCATTGGGCCGCCCATCCAATCGTCGGTTCAAGGTCTCAACGTCGATGTCGAGCACGAAAACTTTATCGAACAGGTGTAGGAATTTGTGGAAATTGCGCGAGCCGCCACAGAAGAAAGTAGCAGGGCGGGTGGTGTCGGCAGCAATGGCGCGGACTTTTTCAGTCGGCCAAATCCAATGCGCGTATCCCCAGGCAATGCGGTCGGTGCCTTCGGGTGGTCCTGCGAGTGCGCGGCCTGTCTCGGGGTCGCCCACATATGCCAGGACGCGGTCGCCATGGACAACATGATAGCCCCGCCGCTCCAGTTCGGAAGCGACAGACGTTTTTCCAGTGCCCGAACTGCCTTCGATCAAATAGTTTTTTATGCCCATGAGCGCTTTTATCACGGCCTTCGATCCGGTGATAAGACCTCTACGTGCGCACGCTCACACAAAGAATTCAGCGATCGCCTGCAGCCCGGCACAATGCGGTGGCGGCGAATATCTGGTGGGCGCGCGCGCCTTCGCTCCGGCCGGAAAGGCCGGTGGGGCGCGTCCCGAGAGCGGACATACCCCCGAGGTGAGTTTTCCGGCCGGCGCTACACGCCTAGACTGGAAAGCAATTCGTCGAGCTGCTCCAACTGCTCCGGCAATGCGGCCGCCGAGCCCTGTAGTGCTTCCTCAAGCGCCTCCTTGGACGGATAGACTTCGTGGAACTTCAGCAGCGTCTTCCCGCCCTGTTCCTCGAAAGTCACGGTCGTGATGGCGCCCTCTTCGTCCTCGTCGTTGGTCCAGACGATGCGCTCGTTCGGCACCACCTCGAGATACCTGCCGTAGAAGGCCATGGTGTCCGACCCGTCGGCGCCGAATTCCAGCCGATATTTGCCGCCGGTACGGACGTCCATATCGCACGATACGAGCGAAACGCCGGTTGCCGATTTTGGCACCCACCACCGCTGGAACAGCTCGGGCTGGCTCCATGCCTTGTAAACCGTGCTCGGCGGCGCCTCGAATGTCCGCGTCACGATGAGTTCGCGATCTCCTTTGCGCTCGACCGACGTGCGGTTCTGCGCATCGCCTGCATTGTCAACTTGCCGATTCATCGTTTCCCTCCCGTTTCATCTCGCTGATGATTTCGTCCAATGCTTCGAAGCGGGCCTCGAAGAGCTTGCGATGCGCCTCGATCCACTCGGCCTCCGCCTTGAGGCCGCGTTTCCCAAGCTTGCAGGTTCTCACCCGTCCGACCTTCACTGCGCACCAAGCAAATTGCCATTGTCGGAAGCACCTCCGGGAACGCTCCACGTACCAGCACCAACAAGTGTCACCCGGCACTGCCGGGTGACAGATCGTCCTGATGACGTTGGATAAAGGCCGCGGTCCGGTCGATGTCGTCAAGACCTGATGAACGAGAGCAGGTCGGGGTTAAGGACATCTGCATGTGTGGTCAGCATGCCATGGGGGTAGCCCGGATAGGTCTTCAGCGACCCGTTCTTGAGCAGGTCGACCGCACGCGGCACGGAACTTGCGAATGGCACGACCTGATCGGCCTCGCCATGCATCACCAGCACCGGCACGGTGATCTTCTTGAGGTCTTCGGTATAATCTTCCAGCCAGGAGGCGACAGTCGCGTGGTGAGCGAGAGCACCACCGCCCATGCCCTGACGCCACCAGTTCGCAATGATTGCCTCCGAAGGCTTGGCCCCATCGAGGTTGTACCCGTAGAACGGATTCTCAGGGACGAAACGGTAGAATTCCGACCGGTTGCCCAGCACGCCCGCGCGGATAGCTTCGAACCACTCCGGCGGCTGACCGGACGGGTTTTCCTCGCTCCGGTACATGTTCGGCGTCAGGGAAGCGACCAGCACCGCCTTCGCGACCCGCTCCTGGTGGCGGGCGACATAGCGAGCCACCTCACCGCCGCCTGTGGAGTGGCCGATGTGGATCGCGTCGCGCAGGTCGAGGTGCTCGGTCAGGGCCGCGAGGTCGGCAACCCAGTGGTCCATGTCGTTGCCGGTGCCGGGCTGGTCGGACCGGCCGTGGCCGCGCCGGTCGTGGGCGATCACCCGGTAGCCGTGGCCAAGAAAGAAGGTCATCTGGGCGTCCCAGTCGTCCGCCGACAGCGGCCAGCCGTGGCTGAAAACGATCGGCTGACCTGAGCCCCAGTCCTTGTAGAAGATGTTTACGCCGTCCGTGGTCGTGATTGTAGGCATCGTGTCGCTCCATCTGCTCTGTTGAACATTCGTTTTTCGATACAGCTGATTGCGAAATACCTCCGGCGAGGCGTGTTCGATCATATCTCAAAACTGTGACGTTGACTAAATCCCCTCTTTATCAAGGACAAATACCTTGTACGTTCGAGCTATGCCTAGAATGTATAGCGAGGACCCGATGGAACTCAGGCATTTGCGCTATTTTGTTGCTGTTGCGGAAGAGGGAAGCTTACTCACCGCAGCCGAGCGGCGGCTACACACTTCCCAGCCCTCACTCAGCAGGCAAATTCGCGATCTGGAAACCGAAATCGGTGTAAAACTGCTGGAACGGCAGCCGCGCGGCGTGACGCTCACCGCCGCCGGTAAAGTGTTTCTTGATCACGCGCGGCTGGCCTTATTGCAAGTCGAGGCGGCTGCGGAAGGGGCCCGGCGGGCGGAACGGCCGCAAAAGCAGTCGTTCACTATCGGTTTTCTCGCAGGACAAGAGGTCGTGTGGCTACCCCATGCATTGCGCATTATTCGTGAGGAAGCGCCGGAGGTTGAAATCATACTGTCCAGTCAGTCTTCCCCGGACCTTGCTCTGGCACTGATGCGAGGCAAGCTGGACGTCGCTTTCCTTCGCCCCGAGACGCAGAGTGTTGGTGTGTCCTTCAAGTTTTTAGCCAAGGAGCCACTGATCGCCGTACTGCCGGCGGACCATCGCTTGACGTCTCGCAAAAAGATCCGGCCGCAGGACCTTGCCCGCGAAACTTACGTCAGTTCGGCTAGAATTTCTCCCGTATTGCAATCCGTGATCCAGGATTACGCGTCGGAAATTGGGATCACCCTCAAGGCAGAGTACGAAGGTGACGGTCTGCCATCGGCAATGTCGCTCGTCGTGTCTACAGGTGGAATAACGCTTATTCCGCTTTATGCGCAAAATATGCTGACGCCAAATGTCGTTGCCAGAGCACTTGAGGGTGTGCCTCCGACAATTGATCTCACCTTAGGATACAACGATTCAAATTCCTCACCTTTGCTCCGCCGATTTTTGTCTCGTTCTGATGAATTGGTCGCCAACGTACAAAATCAGAGCATCATCCGCTATGCTGAGGTTCCATAGTAGAGATCAAGCTCAACCGGCCTCCCGAAAGCTGCAAGTCAGCTCGCGGCCCATGTCAGCCATTGCCGATTACGGCGCGCAATGACTGCTAAGAAGGCGCGAAGCTGCCGAGCGCAGCCGTTATGCGCGTTGCGGAATTTCCTGTTATGCCAACCGACGACGCAGAGGATCATTTTGGAGGAGAGGGCGAGTGGCCGAAATTCCAATTCGTTGTTTTGCCGTGTCGGTCGTTGTCATCCGCGAGAGGATGGCTGGATATGAGGTGCTGCTTTTACGCCGAAATCACACGTTGATTGGTGGGTGGTGCCAAGTGGCCGGCGGGATCGAGGATGGCGAGAAGGCCTGGGAAACTGCGTTGCGAGAGGTCCGTGAAGAGACGGGCCTGATCTGCGACTTTCTCTATTCTGCAGATATCTGCGAGCAATTTTATGAGGCGGATCGCAATGCCATCAGCATGCTGCCCGTCTTCGTCGGCGTTGTGAATGCCGAGCAGGCAGTTGTTCTCAATGATGAACACAGCGAATTTCAGTGGGTCTCATTCGCAGAGGCCGTGGAGATGGTGCCGTTCGCCGGGCAGCGTCATGTTTTAAGACATGTCGAGGCGGAGTTCGTGCATCGGGAGCCGGTTGGGCATCTTCTCATTCATGAGATGTCGCGGAAAATTTAAGTTTCTTCGAAGCCGATGACCTCTTCGAGCCGGGAGCGGTCACGAGGCTTCTCTGCGGCGAGCGGGTCTTGAGCCCAGGCCAGCCGGGAAACGCGAAGCGGGTTTTCAGTTCCTCTTATAGATCCGCTTCAGCGCCGCCAGCAGTGCGTCCATCTCATCGGGTGAAAACAGGTCGATGAAACGCTGCTCATGCGTGTCGATCAGCTTGCGCGCCTGTGCGAGTATCGCGCGTCCCGCCTCTGTCAGATGCAGTTCCTGGCGGCGGCGGTCGGCTTGGGAAGGCCGGCGCTCGATCAGGTCGCGGGCCGCCAGCCGGTTGACGAGGGCCATCATGGTGGCGCGGTCGGTACCGAGCGTGTTGGCAAGGTCGATCTGCGATGCGCCGGTGTTGACCGCAAGCAGTTCCATCACCGCCAGCTGTTTCTGCGTCAACGCCAGTTGCTCCATGGTTTCGGCGAAGTCGCGATAGATCGCGACATGCGCCATGCGCAGATGAAAGCCCAGGAGATTGCCGAGCCGGCCGACGTCGAGCGGCGGCGTTACGGACGCCTCTTCGCCCTCTACATCGTCCTGCGGTGCTTTCGTGGTCATTGTTCGTCTCGCCTTGTTCAGGCGTCATAACCATCAAAATCAGCGGGTTAGTCAATATCGGCGGCCGCAATTTCTCCGACGCCCGCCCGAATGAGCAGATTGCTGCAGACGGCTCTTGCATCTTCGGGAAAAGATATTAGTATGTGTTGCATACAAATTTGGTGCCTGCTGTGGGAGCGGTGGGCATGGGAGGAAATCATGGCGCATTCCTTTTCCGGGGTGGCTTCGCAGGCGGATTGCGGACTGGTGACGGATGACCCGATCCTCTACCGTGCCCGCGTGGCGGGGGATGGTCAGGCTCTGTTCGAGATCGCTACCGGCCGGCAGTTCACCTATGCCGAGCTCGATGCGCGGATCGCCCGCTGCGCCGGCTTTTTGAGCGGTGTACTCGGAGCACGGCGGGATGGGGCGCGGGTCGCCATGCTGGCGCGCAACTCGATGGATTCGATCGTGCTGGCCTTTGCCTGCCAGCGTGCCGGCGCCATCTACGTGCCGCTCAACTGGCGCCTCAACGCCGCCGAGCTTCGGCCGATCCTTGCCGATTGCACGCCGGCGCTCCTGATCCACGACGAGGAGTTTTCGGTTGCCGTGGCGAGCCTTGCGGATGCCGACGCCGCGATGACGGTGATCTCGACGGTCGATGGTCCGGCCGGGCTCGCCACCCGGATCGAGGCGAGCCTTCCGGCCGGACCGGTGCCTGCCGATGCCGATGGAACCTGCGTCCTTCTCTACACGTCTGGCACGACGGGACAGCCGAAGGGTGTCGTCATCACCCGCCGCAATGCTTTTTTTGCCGGCATCAATTTTTCCTTCGTTGGCGAGATCGGGCCTCAAACCGTCGCTTTGTGCGACCTGCCGTTCTTCCACACGATCGGGCTGATCGCGGTGGCGCGCACCACATTGATGCTGGGCGGCACGCTCGTTATCTCCGACCGCTTCACCCCGGCGCGCACGCTGGCAGCCCTTGCCGACCGGCAGCGCGCCATCACCCATTATTTCGCCGTGCCGCAGATCGCACTCGCCTTGCGCAGCGATGCCGCCTATAGCGCCGCCGCACTTTCCGGCCTGCACGCGCTCTTCGTCGGCGGCGCGCCGCTGACGCAGGCGCTGATTGAAAGCTACCTCGAAGACGGCGTCGCGTTGGTCAACGGTTACGGCATGAGCGAGGCGGGAACGGTGCTGCATGTGCCGATCGACCGGCGCGCGGTGCAGGACAATCCCGGCAGCGTCGGTCTGCCGGCGCCGTTGCTCGACATTCGTATTGTCGGCGAGGACGGCCGCGACGTTTGCGACGGCGAGATCGGTGAACTCTGGCTGCGCGGCCCGGCGGTGACGCCGGGCTACTGGAACAAGCCGCGGGAAAGCGCTGCCGCCTTCACCGACGGCTGGTATCGCACCGGCGATCTCGGCCGGCGCGACGCCAACGGCTTCTATCGCATCGTCGACCGGCTGAAGGACATGTATATCAGCGGCGGCGAGAATGTTTATCCGGCCGAAGTCGAAGCCGCGCTGGTGAGCCATCCCGATATTCTCGATGGCGCCGTCGTCGGTATTCCCGATGCCAGGTGGGGCGAATGCGGCATCGCCTATGTCGTGCTGCGGCCGGGTTCTGCGGCAACCGGCGAGATGATCGCCGGCCATTGCGCCGAACGGCTCGCCGCCTTCAAACGTCCTGCGCGCATCCTCTTCGTCGAGACCATTCCCCGCACCGCCTCCGGCAAGGTGCAGAAACACGTTCTGCGCCAGCTGCATTCCGAAGAAACCTTTCAACGACAGGCCTGACGCGGCCTCCGGCTTTCATGCCGAAACCAATGGAGTGATCCCATGAGTGAAAACAACAAGACTGAAAACCAATCGCCGGTTCTGGTCGAATTCGACAACGGCATCGCTTTCGTGACCCTCAACCGTCCGGAAAAGCGCAATGCGATGAACCCGGCCCTCAATGCCCGGATGCTCGAGGTGCTCGACGAACTCGAGGGCGACGAGCGCTGCGGTGTGCTCGTCCTGCGCGGCGCCGGGCAATCCTGGTCCGCCGGCATGGATCTCAAGGAGTATTTTCGCGACAATGACGGCAAGCCGCGCGATGCCACGCTGAAGGCGCGGCGCCAGTCCGGCGGCTGGTGGAGCCGGTTGATGTATTTCGAAAAGCCGACGATCGCCATGGTCAACGGCTGGTGCTTCGGCGGCGCCTTCACGCCGCTGGTTTCCTGCGATCTTGCCATCGCCGCCGAAGAAGCGAATTTCGGCCTTTCCGAGATCAACTGGGGCATCCTGCCGGGCGGCAACGTCACCCGCGCGGTCGCCGAAGTGATGCGCCATCGCGACGCGCTCTACTACATCATGACCGGCGAACTGTTCGGCGGGCGCAAGGCTGCGGAAATGGGGCTGGTCAACGAGGCCGTGCCGCTCGCCGAGCTCGAAACCCGGGTGCGCAAGATCTGCGCCAGCCTGCTCGAAAAGAACCCGGTGACGCTGAAGGCCGCCAAGGACACCTATAAGCGTGTGCGCAACCTGCCGTGGGATCTCGCCGACGACTACATCTACGCCAAGCTGGAGCAGATGCTGTTTCTCGACAAGACCAAAGGGCGCGACGAGGGGCTGAAGCAGTTCCTCGACGACAAGACCTACCAGCCGGGGCTCGGCGCCTACAATCGCAGCCGCTGAGGACATGAACCCGGCCCGCCGGGTCGTGAGCGGGCCGATCATCGGGAGGAGGATAGAATGAAAATCCATGCCGCGGTGGCGCGTGCGCCGCATATGCCGTTTTCGCTGGAAAAGCTCGATCTGGAGGAGCCGCGCGAGGGGGAGATCCTGGTTCGCGTCGTCGCGACCGGGGTCTGCCATACCGATATCGTCATGCGCGACCAGCACCTGCCGGTGCCGCAACCGGTCGTGCTCGGTCATGAAGGTGCAGGCATTGTCGAGCGTGTCGGGCCGGGCGTTGCCAAGGTGGCGCCGGGCGATCACGTGGTCATGACCTTCAATTCCTGCGGTCATTGCCCGAGCTGCAACGATCACGAGGAGACCTATTGCCACGAATTTTTCCCGCGCAATTTCTTCGGTTCGCGGGCCGATGGTTCGAGCGGGCTTTCCTACCGGGGAGAGCGGGTGAACGGCAATATTTTCGGACAGTCCTCCTTTGCGAGCCATGCGCTCTGTCATGAGCGCAACATCGTGAAAGTGCCTGAGGACGCCGATCTGGCGCTGCTCGGGCCGCTCGCCTGCGGCATCCAGACCGGCGCCGGCGCGGTCATGAATGCGCTGAAGGTCGAACCGGGAAAAGTGCTCGCGGTTTTTGGCATGGGTTCTGTCGGGCTTGCCGCGGTCATGGCGGCGCGGGTCGTCGGCGCTTCCAGGATCATCGCCGTCGATGTCAATGAGACGCGGCTGGCGCTTGCCGCCGAACTCGGCGCGACCGATATCGTCAACGGCAAGGCGGGCGATGCGGTCGCCGCGATCATGGCGCTGACCGGCGCCGGGGTCGATTATGCGATCGATGCCTCCGGCGTGCCCGCCGTCATCGATCAATGCGTGCGCGTGCTGGCGCCGCGCGGCACTTGCGGCATCGTCGGCGCCTCGCCGTACGGCGCAACGCTGACGCTCGACCTCACCCATATCCTCTCCGGCGGACGCCGGGTGCGCGGCATCGTCGAAGGCGATTCCAATCCGGACGTGCTGATCCCTCTGCTGATCGACCTTCACAGGCAGGGCCGCTTCCCCTTCGACAGGCTCGTCACCTTCTATGATTTCGCCGATATCAACCGGGCGGTGGAGGACTCGGAAAAAGGCATCGTGCTGAAACCGGTCGTGCGCCAGCCGGCCGTCTGACACCGTTCAAGGGAGGAAAGAATGAACACCATGACCCCGATCGCCAGCGATACCAGCCCCGATGCCATGAAGGCGCTGCTCGAGCGGCAAAGGGCATCCTTCGTGAAGGAAGGGCCGCCTGATATCGAGACCCGCATCGATCGCATCGACCGCGTCATCGCCCTTCTCGTCGATCATAAGGATGCGATTGCCGCGGCTCTGTCGGAGGATTTCGGCAGCCGCAGCGTCGAGGCAAGCCTGCTTCTCGACGTTTTCACCTGCATCGGTTCGCTCAAATATGCCAAGGCCCATCTGCCCGAATGGCTGAAGCCGGAAGAACACGAGGCACTGTTCCCGGATGCGGTCGCCAAAGTGGTCTATCAGCCGAAAGGCGTCGTGGGGATTCTCAGCCCCTGGAATTTCCCCTATCAGCTCGCCCTTGCGCCGCTTGCCGGCATTCTTGCCGCCGGCAACCGCGCCATGATCAAACCGTCGGAGGTCACGCCGGCTTCATCAGCTCTGATGGCGGAACTCATCGCCGGCGCCTTCGACGAAACGGAAATATCAGTGGTTCAGGGCGGACCGGCGACGGGCACGGCCTTCACATCACTTGCCTTCGACCATCTGATCTTCACCGGCGGCACGGCGATTGCCCATCACGTCATGCGGGCGGCGGCCGAAAACCTGACGCCGCTGACGCTCGAACTCGGCGGCAAGTCGCCCGTCATCGTCGGCCGCTCGGCCGATCTCGCAGACGCGGCGCGCCGCGTCATGACCGTCAAGACGCTGAATGCCGGCCAGATCTGCCTGGCGCCTGATCATGTCTACGTGCCCGAGGAAAGCGTCGAAGCCTTTGCCGAACATGCGGTGGCGGCGGTCGCCGCGATGTATCCGACGCTGAAGGAAAATCCTGATTACACGTCGATCGTCAACGGCCGCCATCATGCCCGCGTCCAGGGCCTGGTCGAAGACGCCAGGGCCAAGGGCGCCCGCATCGTCGAGATCAATCCGGCGGGGGAGAATTTCTCGCAGCAGCCGGCCCACCGCATGCCGCCGACCCTGATCCTCGATCCCACCGACGCTATGCGCGCGCTGCAGGAGGAAATCTTCGGGCCGGTGCTGCCGGTTCTTCCCTATCGTGATATTGCCGACGTCATCGATCGCATCAATGCCCGGCCGCGCCCGCTTGCCCTCTATTATTTCAGCGGGGATCACGAAGAGGAGCGCCGTGTTCTCGACAATACGACCTCCGGCGGGGTGACGGTCAACGACTGCATGAGCCACGTCACGGCGGAAGGCCTGCCCTTCGGCGGCGTCGGCCATTCCGGCATGGGCGCCTATCACGGCAAGTTCGGTTTCCTCGCCTTCTCGCATCCGCGCGCCGTCTATCACCAGAGCAGGATGGTGGAAGCGGAATATATGATGCGGCCGCCCTTCGGCGAGGCGATGCGCGGCTTTCTGGCCGCGGCGATCTGCAAGTAGAGCGACATCGCCGGAGCCGGGCGTGAGATTTTGTTACGCCCGGCCGTTGCGGCTTACGGCAGCTTCCTGATGGTGCTGTAAATGATGTTGCGGTTGGTGCCGAACCAGACCCTCTTGTCGACCGTGTTTTCCGCCGCGCTGGCATTGGCAATACGCCACATGTCTGCCTCGGAACGCTGGAGAAGCTCCCAGTTCATATAGGATTCCATATATCCGTCATCCGCCATCTCATCGGAGAAGTTGGCAAACAGAAAGATGCCACCCGGTTTGAGCATTTCCATGCAAATCTGCGTGAGCCGGATTGCGACCTTATCCGTGAGATAATCGTACAGGCCTGCGGCGTAGATCAGATCGAATGTGCCAATGTGATGCTTTCGCGCGAGCAGGCCGCGCACAGATCCATCGATAGGCTCGACACGGGTCCCGTGGAACTGGCTCGAGATCGAGCCAATGCTTTGCGGATCCTGATCGAGAGCCACCCAGCGTTTCAGGCGGCCTTCCGCCAGTGCTGTGGATGCCTCCGCTTCGCGAAGGTGACCGGCGGCGATGGCCAGAACCTCGGTATCCGAACCGGTCCGCGCGGCTGTGTCATCGACGTAGCGGGTCAGGATGTCGCGCCGTTCCCTGACGGCCACCGGGCCGGGCGCGTTGATCGTGTATTCGAAGATATCGAGACCGAGATGGGTGGATCTGGCCACCTCTTCGGCCACCGCCGGATGTCCATAAATAAAGTCTATCAGACTGGCATCACCGGAATAACCGCGCGGCTTTTCGAAGGACCAGCGCGTGAACGGGCACTGCTGCAGGATCTTTGCCGAGGGATGGGCCTGAATCAGCGGGATGAGCTTCTGCCACACGGCCGCGCCGCATTTCTGGCGGACGTCGTGGAGCTGACCAATCAGCCACCTGACGGCCTCAGGCAGGTCTTTGCCGGCGGCGAACCGCTGCATTGCAAGGCTGATGACAATCGCAAACTCGGCCTCCGCGGTGCGAAGCAGGCCTGTTTCGTGATCCTGGCTGGGTGAGAGGAAGTTATTGCTGACGGACTGCGGGGTGATCAAGCTTTGGCCATCAAGGGAAAAGAGCGGCTGTGCCACGGAACCTCACACTGGTAAATAACAACTTAAGAGATAAGATAAAATCCTCAGCAATTTCTTAACGTCAAGTCAAGGTCCGCGGCAGTAGTCGCCACCGCGCCACTTAATTTTAGAAAATATTAGTGAAACCGAGAGATACCCTGCCGGCTTAGGGGTTGTTTGCGCCTTATCGGTTGATGTGCAGTGGGCGTAGGGGTATCCAGTTTCAGCGGGCGGTCTGCGTAGGGCAACGGCTGCAAGTTGTTTGGGTGGCAGGGGCATGATGCACGTGTTAGCCGAGACCGCAGTCGCCACAATGCGGCCAACGCTGTCGCCAGAACGGCTGCGTCGGCTTTATAAGCAGCGGAGCGAGAGCAGCCGAAAGTGCGCGACGCGCAGCGGCCTCTGGATCGCCGTCGCTGTTTACTTGGCCTATGCCTTCACGGACTATCTTTTTATTGGCGATGTCGTCCAATACACCATCGCCGGCCGGTTGGCGGTAGGCGCCGGCGCGCTGTGCATGCTGGAGCTCCTGCTCTATCGCAAGGCAAAAGCCGACACGGTCGACATGGCCGCGGCGGTATCCGTGCTGGCAGCCTATCTTGTCTGGCTTCTCACCGCCCAGATGACCACGGTCAGGGAAGCGTTCTCATACTATATGGTTTTTGGCGCGATCTTCATGATGAGCGTCAACCTGTTCTTCAGTTTCCGGTTTCCGCTTGCGCTTGCGGCCTCCGTCACCAACGTGCTCATCTTCGTCGGCGCTCTTTATCTGTTCGCGCCTATGTTGCTTCTGCACAAGCTGATCCTCGGCGCCTTCTGTATTTCCTGTTTTATTTTCACGTCTTACGTGAACCTTCAGCTCAACAGAGAGCGCTATAAGGTCTTCCTGAATGCCCTTGAAGCCAGTTTGCAGCAAGCGGCCGCCGAGGAAAGGGGCAAGGCGCTCTTGCACCTCTCGAACACGGACTCGTTGACGGGCCTGGAAAATCGCCGGGCAATCGATCAACGCCTGCGTGATCACTGGCAACGCTGGCAGGACCAGAGGGCGCCCTTTGCCGTCCTGCTCATCGATGTCGATTACTTCAAGCACTATAACGACTGCTATGGTCACCAGGAAGGTGATCGGTGCCTTGTGGCCGTATCCCAGCTTCTCCAGAGCGTGGCCTCGTCCTACGGATCGATCATCGGGCGATACGGCGGCGAGGAATTCATCGTCATCGCGCCCATGCAAAATTCGGAAAGAGCGTCCGCACTCGCAGAAGCAATGTGTGCCGCCGTCCGCGCGCTGGCCTGGCCGCACGAGCACCGGCGGGACGGGACCACTGTCATCACCGTCAGTGTCGGCGTCTCCTACACGCGAGACCAGACCAAGCAGGTCGACAAGGTCATTCATGAAGCCGATCGCGCACTTTATGCCGCCAAGGCAACGGGTCGCAACACCGTCGTGGTCTTCGATCCTGACGACCCGCAGAGCAGCGACGACAGCGAGGATATCGCCGCGACCCTGAAGATCGCGCTTGAACACGGCCTCGTCCACCTCGTCTATCAGCCGATCCGCAACGTCCAGACCGGCAAGACGGACGGTGTTGAAGCTTTGATGCGTTTAAGGATGCTGGACGGAACCGCGGTGCCGCCTGACAGATTTATCCCGGTTGCGGAAAGGACGGGTTCGATCGTTAAACTCGGCCGGTGGGCCATTCGCACTGTTTGCCGAGACCTGCTGGCAACCGACCTGGTGGAGGTTGCCAGCGTCAACGTTTCGCCGATCGAACTGAAGACGCCGGGTTTCGCCAGCTATATCGCAGCAACGCTGGCAGAATTCGACGTGGCGGGCGCCAGGCTTGCTTTCGAAATTACCGAAGGGGTCGAGCTGGAAATCGACCAGGACCTGGTTCGCTGCATCAGCGACCTGAGGGCGCTCGGCGCTCAAGTTTGGCTCGACGATTTCGGCACAGGCTTCGCCGGGCTCTCGTGGCTTCGCCTGATAGACTTCGACACCGTCAAGATCGATCGGTCCTTCCTCCATGACAGCAATACGGAGAGAGGCAAGAGGATGCTGCTCGACATCATCAGCCTGCTGCGCAATCGCGGCGTGAAGATCCTCGTTGAAGGCGTCGAGACGATCGAACATCAGTTGCTGATGCAGCAATATGGAATCAACCACATCCAGGGATATTACATCGGACGGCCCGCGCCGGCTGCTCGGCTTGAAACGGATAACGTGCTGCCGTTCAGCATGGCCAGGAACCTTGATTCGAAACGCCTGTCTCGGAATGGGCCGTAGGTTCGGATCCGTTCAATTGCCAAATTGCGCACCTTGTGAAACGCGACCGCACAATATTTATCGATTGCGTGGGCGCTGTTCTTGAGCGCGCCAATCCTTCATGGGCTGTCGACGGTTGCGCGGATGCCCAACAATGAACCGACTGTGGTGATGAAATCTGGAAAGATCAGTCCGGTTGTTTGATCTCGATAGGGCTTTTCATGATGATTTCATGATGCGGGAACGGGATAGAGACACCAGCTTTCTTGAAGGCATCCCACAGCGCCATCAGGACTTGCCCACGAACATTTGTCAGCCCGTTCGCTGGATCCGAGATCCAGAAGCGAAGCCGAAAGTCGAGCGACGACGCGCCAAAGCCGGTCAGCCAGCAGACGGGCGGTTTATACTGATTTGCGACCCGGGGTACCGTCGATGCCGTCGCAATGGCGATCCTCACGACTTGATGGGGATCGCTGTCATAGGACGTTCCGAAGTCGACGTCTATTCGTACATAATCACTCGAGAACGACCAGTTGACCACCTGCTGCGATATAAAGTCTTCGTTCGGAATGAGGTACTCCTTGCCATCGCGGGTGATGACAGAAACAAACCGCGAGCGCAGGTCACGGATCGACCCGAACGTGTCGCCAAGTGTGATCGTGTCACCCGGCTTGATTGACTTGTCGATCAAGATGATAATGCCGGATATGAAGTTTGATACCACTTTTTGAAGGCCGAAGCCGATTCCGACGCCGACTGCGCCTGAGAAAATGGTCAGCGCCGTAAGGTCGACCCCGGTCGCCGACAACGCGATGGCTCCCGCGATTATGATCAGGCTGATCTTGATGAATTTGCTGATCAACACCTTGATGGAAGGCGACAAATCGGCCGACTGCTGAACCCAGTGGGAAAGCATATTGCCAATGAGGACGGCTATCCAGATCAAGGCGATCGCCAACGCGAGGGCTTTGAGCACAAGCAGAAGTGAGAGTCTCACCGCACCTAAATTAATCGCGAGCTCGTCAAGAGCAGATAGAACCGGGCCGTCCAGACCGACCGCATAAAGAGCGATATAGCTCCAGCTGACGATCGCGACGGCGCGTGACAGGGTAGGGTTGCGGATGATTTTGGTCAGGACGGAGATGACGAACCATGCTGCTGCCAGCGTCAGAGCCGTGGACACAAGCCAGCGTTGCGAGGGCCACGCGCTCTTGCTCAACACGACGTTTGCGAGCCACAACCACCCCACAAGGAAAAGCCACATCATCCGGCGCATAGGAGCAATGATGACCCGAAGCAGGTCTGGATTGCCCTTGATCTGGCGCGCCTTTGCCTCCATCGCAGGCTCCGTGCGTGACGCAAGCAAGGACGCAAAACTGTAGCCGGCGACGATGATCGCAAGCTGAAAGAACGTCCATTCGTTCAGAATGAACGTCGTCAGCCACTGCTCGGCGAAGTCGGTCATCTGCCTGATATTCATGATGATGATCCGATGAATGTCAGCTAGATAAAACTATCGCATGAGTTTAGTTCATTTGGAGGGAACAAGCACCAGCATTCCTCAGAAGACTCAATGATTTACTATCACCTCAGCGCCGAAGAGATCAAAGAACGCGCGAGCTGATGGAGATCCTGGCGCAGAGGAGACGGCATCAACCTGATGCCATCTCCCTCAATGTGAACGGGAATCGATGCGTGAATTCTTGGGGCGCTTTATATTCTCTTTAATCCTGCAATGTGCGAGACGCTGATTGGCGGCAGGTGGTATACCGGCATGAATGCTTCGATCAGATGAGTGCCGTCCACCGGATGAACCCTCCTCGTGCAGGAGATCTCGCCGAATTCGAAGAAAACCAAAACTTAAGGGCAGTGGCGGGCTCAATCGAGCCGCAGCGACTTGCCCGAGCCGGCATCGAATATATGGAGCTTGTCGGTGCGAGGAGCGACAGTGACCACTTGTCCGGGCTCGAACTCGTGGCGTTCCGAGAATACGGCGACAAGCTCGCCCGGCCCGTAGCGCAGGAACACCATCGTTTCATGGCCGGTGGGTTCGGTGACGCTGACGGTTGCCTTCAAGCCATGTTCGGCCAGCGACAGATGTTCGGGCCGAATGCCGAGCAGGACGGGCTGCCCGTCGGTTGCTTCCGGGATGAAACCAAGTGCGATCTCGTCGCCGGTCTCCGTGACAAAGATGGCGCCATCGGCCTTGTAGCGGCCTTTCAGCAGGTTCATCGACGGTGAGCCGATGAAGGTTGCCACAAACGTGTTGTTGGGACGGTCGTAAAGTTTCAGCGGCGTGCCGATCTGTTCGACCTTGCCGCCCTGCATCACCACGATCTTGTCGGCCATGGTCATCGCTTCGACCTGGTCGTGGGTGACGTAGATGGTGGTGGTTCTCAGCCGCTGATGGAGTTCCTTGATTTCCTTGCGCATCTGCACGCGCAGCTTGGCATCGAGGTTCGACAAGGGTTCGTCGAACAGGAAGACTTGCGGCGATCTGACGATGGCTCGGCCCATCGCCACGCGCTGCCGCTGGCCGCCCGACAGCTGGCGCGGATAGCGGTCGAGATAGGGCAGGAGGTCGAGGGTTTCGGCCGCTGCCTGCAGGCGCTGTTTGATGAGTTCGGCCGGCTGTTTCTGCAGGCGCAGCGCAAAGACCATGTTTTCGGCAACGGTCTTGTGCGGATAGAGTGCATAGCTCTGGAAGACCATGGCGATGTCGCGGTCTTTCGGCGGCAGGTTGTTGACGACCTTGTCGCCGATCGAAATGGTGCCGCCGGTGATGCTTTCCAGCCCAGCGACCATGCGCAACAGAGTGGATTTGCCGCAACCGGACGGGCCGACGAGCACAACGAACTCGCCGTCGCGAATATCTATATCCACGCCGTGCAGGACATTGACGGCGCCGTAAGCCTTCTGCGCCCCTGAAATATTGACCTCAGCCATGTGCCTCCCACTTGCTTTCGGCGCCCCCGAGCTGCCTCAGGGGTCTGCATGTCTTGCCGTGTGTCCGAGAGGATGCGGCAGGGCAAAACCGGCCGCGCGCCTCCTCAAAAGCACCCGTCGAACCTCCTCCATGAAACGTTTCATTTCTTGTTGACTTTTCCAGCCGGCCGTCTGATGCTCGCCGGCGAAACCGGGAGGAGCGGTTTCAAGCAGGATATGAAACGTTTCATTTCTTGCTTACCAGATAGTTCTGCATCGAGCCAGTCTTAAAATTGGGCAGGAGCCGGCCGGCGAGGTCGGCGGGCGAAAACGCCGGGAAACGTGGAGGAGGAAGATATGAAAGTTGAAATTTACGATGCATTGATGCGCCGTCAGGCAAGCCGCCGTGACGTGTTGCGCGGAACGGCAAGTGCCGCGGCTCTGCTCGGCGTCTCGAGCGCGATCGGCGGGATTCCCGGCATGGCGTTCGCCGCTGATGACGTGCGCGCCCAGATCCTGCAAATCCCCGGCGTCGGTAAGGGATCGCCGACGGATGCGGACTGGCAGAAGGTCGGCGAACTCTGCCTCGGTCCGACCAAGAGCAATGTCAAACAGGGCGAATTCGCCGGCGTCGAGTTGACCTTCATGGGGCTCAACAACCAGAATCTGCACAACTTCCTGTTCCGCGGTTTCCTGAAGCCGTGGGAAGCCTATACCGGCGCCAAGATCAATTGGATCGATCTTGCCCAGGCCGATTACAACGCCCGCCTTCAGCAGTCGATCGCAACCGGCACTGTCGATTTCGACATCCTGGAAATGGGCGCCCCCTTCGAAGGCGACACCGCCGGGCGCGGCCTCCTGGATGAAATGCCCGACTGGGCTGCAAAGCAGATCGAGGCCGACGACCTGGTCAGCTACCTGAAGCCGCCGGTCGGCACCTGGGGCGGCAAGACTTACCGTGTCACGATCGACGGCGACTGCCACACCTTCGCCTATCGCAAGGATTACTTCGGCGAAGGCTCGATCAGCGGCATGGCCGAGCCGCCGAAGACCTGGCAGGAAGTCAACGCAGTGTCCAAGGCGCTGATCGGCAAGACCGATCCGCTGACCAGTCAGCCAGCCTACGGCTATCTCGATCCGCTCAAGGGCTGGGGCGGCTTCGGCTTCTATTTCATCGAGAACCGCGCGACCGCCTATGCCAAATATCCGGGCGACCCGGCCTGGCTGTTCGATCCTGAAAACATGAAGCCGCTGGTCAATAACCCCGCCTGGGTTCAGGCGATCCAGGACGTCCTGGATCTGATTGCCGCCAAGGCCTATCCCGCCGATCAGATCAATGCCGATCCCGGCACCACGGCCTTCTCGCAGTTCCTGGCAGGCACCGGCGCCATGCTGATGTGGTGGGGCGACGTCGGCTCCAGCGCCCGCACCTCGGACACCTCGGTCGTCGGCGACGTGGTCGGTTTCGGCATCAACCGCGGCTCCAACCGCGTTTACAACCGCAAGACCGGACAATGGGAAGACAAGTATAACGAAGCGCCCAATATGGCCTATCTCGGCTGGGGCATCTATGTCACCAAGCAGGTCTCCGGCGACGAGAAGAAGCGCAAGGCCGCCTGGTCCGCCGCTGCCCATCTCGGCGGCAAGGATCTGTCGCTGTGGACGTCGGCCTATCCCTCCGGCTTCCAGCCCTACCGCCAGTCCAACTTCAACTACGACGAATGGGAAAAGGCAGGTTACGACCGCGCCTATATCGAGGACTACCTGGGTTCGAACGCCGACAGCTATAACCATCCGAACGCCGCCATCGAACCGCGCATCCCCGGTATCTTCCAATATTATTCCGTCGCCGAGGACGAATTGGCGAAGGGTTTTGCCGGGCAGTATAAGTCGGCACAGGAGACTGCGGATGCGATTGCCGCCGCCTGGGAAAAGATCACCGACCAGATCGGCCGCGACAGCCAGCTGAAACTCTATCGGGCGAGCCTCGGGCTCTGATCTTTTGACCAAACGCGCTGGCGGGTCGGAAGCGATTTCGCCAGCGCCCTTTCTGTCCGGGCGAGGAATATCATGTCGACAGTCGAAGGCGACCTGCTCCACACGGTCGAAGCCGGCTCCATTTCGGCGAGCCGACGTTTCTGGGGCCGCACGGCCCTGTGGCTGAGCGCCCTGTGGTTCATAACATCGTTCGTCCTGCAGGGTGTCCATGAACTGGGCTGGAGCGATTGGGGCTTCGCCAACTGGCGCCCGGTGCTCTATGCCTATTTTCTCTGGGCCGCCGTTCTTTGCGTCACCCGTGTCGTCATTCATGGCGAGGCGGGCAAGAAGGCGCTTTTTGTTCTGCCGGCCGCACTTTTCGTCGTATCGATGGTGGTGTTCCCGCTGCTCTTTGCGCTGTGGATCGGTTTTTCCGATTGGAACCTCGCCTCTTCGGCAGGCAGGCGCTTCAATGGGCTCGACAATGTCAGGCGGATGATCACCGATCCGTTCTATGCCAATGCCCTCATCAACATGATCCTTTATTGCCTGGCGATTGCCGTCGAATACGCAATCGCCTTCGGCCTGGCGCTGCTCCTCAACCAGGAAATCGTCGCCCGCAAATTCTGGCGCGTGACCTTCCTGGTGCCCTTGATGCTGTCGCCGGTCGCGGTCAGCTGGATGGTCGGCAAGTCGATGCTGGAGACCCGTTTCGGCCCGGTCGCGCGCTTTGCCCGCTGGCTCGGCTGGGAAAATCCCTCCTTCTTCGGCGATCCGCTGACGGCGCGGCTTTCGATCATGATCATGGATGCCTGGACCTTCATTCCCTTCATGATGATCATGCTGCTCGCCGGACTGCAGGCTTTGTCCAGGGAGGTGCTGGAGGCGGCCGAAGTGGATGGCGCCACCAAATGGCAGCGCTTCTGGCAGGTCATTTTCCCGCTGATGCTGCCGGTGTCGGTGACGGCGGTGATGATCCGCATCATCTTCAAGCTCAAGCTCGCCGATATCATCATCACCGTGACGTCGGGAGGCCCCGGCGGGGCGACCGATTCCGTCACCAGTTTCATCTATCGAGAATATCGCGACCGTTCGAATGTCGGATATGGAACCCTGCTCGCGCTGGTCTATCTGGTCATCATCGTCGTCGGCATGACGGGGCTGATGAAGGCGTCCGACCGTGTCGTGAAGCGCATGACGGGAAGGCTCTGATGGTTGGGATCGATTTCGAAAAATACGCGCGCGGCCAGCGCATTCGCTGGTGGGCCATGCGTTTCGTCGTCTATGGCCTGCTCGTCACCTGGGCATTTGTCTGTGTGTTCCCGCTGTTCTGGACGGTGTCCACTTCATTCAAGACAGCCGCCGACGTCATGCGCGGCAATCTGATCCCCTGGTTCAACTTCGCGCCCAGCTGGCTCGGCTGGCGCTCGCTCGGGCTCTCTCCGGATACGATTTTCGAGATCTCGACGGTGCGCGAGGAATTTATGCGCCGGCTCTGGAACAGCGTCATCATCTCGGTCACGGCATCGGCCCTGGCGGTTGTGCTCGGATCGCTCGCGGCCTATGGCCTCAGCCGCTTTTCCTACAAGTTCGGCCATATGCGCAATTCCGACATTTCCTTTTTCTTCCTGTCGCAGCTCATCATGCCGCCCGTCGTTCTCGCTTTGCCGTTCCTGGTTCTTTATAAGGAGCTGGCGCTGCTCGATACCTATGTGGGCATGATCGCCGTCTATACGCTGATGGTCCTGCCGATCGTCGTCTGGATCATGCGTGACCAGTTCGCCACCATACCGGTCGAGCTCGAGGAGGCGGCGCTGGTCGACGGCTTATCGATCTGGGGCGCCTTTGCCCGCATCATCGTGCCGCTCGTTCTGCCGGGCATGGTCGCAGCCTTCCTGCTGGCGCTGATCCTGTGCTGGAACGAATATTTCTTCGCGGCATTGCTGACCTCGACCAACACCAACACGCTGCCGGTGATGATTGCGAGCCAGACGGGCAGCCAGGGCATCAACTGGTGGTCGATGGCCGCCCTTTCCACCGCCGGCATCCTGCCGCTGGTCGCTGTCGGCGTCATGTTGGAAAAGCACATCATTGCCGGGATGACCGCTGGAGCGGTAAAATAGCTGCGGGACGGTCGAAAATGTCAAAGATGCCCACAGTCAAGGATGTCGCCGAATATGCGGGCGTATCCGTGGGCACTGTGTCGCGCGTGCTGTCGGGCGAAGCGGCGGTCAAGCCCATGCTGCGCGAAAAGGTCAACGACGCCATCTCAGCGCTCGGTTACCGGCCGAACGTCACCGCGAGAGCGCTGCGCACCAGCAAAACCGATGTCATCGGCCTCATCGTTCCCGACATCACCAACCCGTTCTTCGCGCAGCTCGCAGCCAGCGTCGAGCGCGCGGCGCTCGAACGCGGGCATAGCCTGATGCTGGCAAGTTCGCATGACGATCGCGAAGCGGAGCAGAGCCACGTCCTGGCGTTTCTCGACCGGTCGGTGCGCGGCATCATCGTGGTGGCTTCGAGCGACAGTCCGGGGCTCCACCTGGAGGCCGCGGTTCCGGTCATCTCGCTCGACCGACGCTTCGGCGCCTTTCCCCTGGTCTCGACCAACCATGCGCAGGCGGCAGCGCTGATGGCGGACCATCTCTACGAGCTCGGGCACCGACACATCGCCTATATCGCCGGGCCGCCTGACACCGAGGCCGGGCGCATGCGCAGGCAAGGCTTCGTCGGTCGCATCGATAGGTTCGGCAAAACAGGCGAGCCGGTCGAACTGGAAATTGCCTACGGCAAATTCGATTACGAATCCGGCGAAAGAATTGCTCGCGATCTGCTTTCACGCCCGCCGCAGGACCGGCCCACGGCAATTGCGGCAGCCAGCGACCAGCAGGCAATCGGCGCGCTGCGTGCGGCGCGCGACCTCAAGATCGATGTGCCGCGCAAACTGTCGGTGACGGGTTTCGACGATATTTCGCTCGCCAATCTCGTCGTTCCCAGGCTGACGACCATATGCCAGCCGGCGGACATGCTGGCGCGGCGCGCGGTCGGCCTTCTCCTCGAGGAACCCTCGGGCAGGCGAGACGAGATGGTCGATGGGTCTCTGGTCGTGCGGGGGTCGACCGGCCCGTGCCCGAAGCCGAAGCCCGATATCAGCAAACATTAAGAATTGCAGCACGGCCGGTGCTCCGGCCACGAGAAAGGGATGGAAGGATCAATGCTCAAGGGAATCAGGGCCGAACTCAACGGCGATATTCTTCAAGCACTTTGCAACATGGGGCATGGCGACTATCTCGTCATCTCCGACATGAATTTTCCATCGGAGTCGATCGCGCGCCAGACGCGTCTGGGCAAGCTGCTGAGCATGGAAAACATTCCGGCGCCGCAGGCGATCGATGCGATCCTTTCCGTCTTTCCGCTGGACACTCCCATCCAGCCTTCGGTGGGCCGCATGGAGGTGATCGGCAAGCCCAACGAAATTCCGCCGCTTCAACAGGAAGTCCAGGCCGTTGTCGACCGCGCCGAAGGCAAGCCGTCGCCGATGTATCCAGTCGAACGGATGGCGTTTTATGAGATTGCCAAAAAGGCCTATTGCGTGATTGCAACCGGGGAACTGCGTTTCTACGGATGCTTCCTTCTGACCAAGGGCGTCATCCCGGCGGAGGAGGCTCTGCGATGAGCGGGAAAAGCGGAATCGTCATTCTGGGTATTTTTGCCGCCGACACAGCCTATAAGGCCAAGCGCCTGCCGCATATTGCCGAGACGCTGATGGGCTCGGGTTTCACGCTTGGGCCGGGAGGCAAGGGCTCCAACCAGGCGATCGCCGCGGCCAAGGCCGGCGGGAAAGTGACGTTTATCTCCCGGGTCGGCAACGACCCGTTCGGCGAAATGGCCCTTGCCGCCTATGCGGCGGCGGGCGTCAAAGCCAATGTGATGAAGATGGACGGCGTTTCCAGCGGTGCTGCCTTCATCTTCGTCGACGAAGTGACCGGGGACAATGCCATCATCGTCGCGCCGGGTGCTGCCGGTCTCATCGGCATTGAAGACGTCGGTGCGAACCGGGCGGTGATCGAAAGCGCGGCTATCTTCATGACCCAGCTCGAACAGCCGCTCGAGGCGGCCATACATGCCCTGTCGATGGCGAAAAGGGCAGGGGTCGCCACGATTTTCAATCCCGCGCCGGCCCGCGCCATACCCGACAGTGTCTATGGCTTGTGTGATTTCATCGTCCCGAACGAAGTGGAGGCAGCCGAATTGGTGGGACATGCGATCGAAACGGATGAGCAGGCACAGGCGGCGGCGCGCACCTTGCTGGATCGCGGAGCAAGAGCGGTGATCCTGACGCTCGGCGCACGCGGCGCCTATTACCACGCAGCCGATCGGAGCGAATTCGTGCATGCATTTTCTGCGGGCAACGTCGTCGACACCACGGGCGCCGGCGATGCCTTTCTGGGCGGCTTCGCGACGGCGATCTCGGAAGGATATGCCCCGGCCGAAGCGGTGCGCTTCGGTTGTGCCACCGCGGCAATTGCGGTGACGCGGCCGGGCACGGCCCCCGCCATGCCCTCGCGCGCGGAGATCGACGCCTTGTTGTCCTCAAGTTGATCGAACGCCGCAAGGCAAACGACGATCCACAAGCACGCGACAGCTAGCCCGATTGCGCAATCCTGTCCGGAAGGCGCAGTTTTGTGTCGGTTAAATACCTGTCGTGACGCTTGAGACGCGGTTGTTAAGCCTGCCTTATTCATCCGGTGCTAGCAGTTGAACTGCAGCGCGTCGCCGACATGATGTCTCCTGCCGGTCTGCTCCGAGGCGCGTCGGCGAACAAGGAAGCCGACAGGTCTGCGGTTTAACCAAGCTCAAACCAGTGCTGCCCTATGATGGGCTCTTACACGTAGTGGAAGGTGGACCTAACGCGGTGAACGGCATCTGGGCGCAATTCGGTGGCAACCTTTCATTCGTCTGCCTGGCGATCTCGCTCTGGGCGCATTTTTCGATCCAGGTTCAGCATCGCTCGTTTCGGCAGGAGAAAATCGCCTTCGGTATCATAACCGGTTGCGCTTCCATCGGATCGATATTGCTGGCGGTCGAATTCCATCCGGGCATCTATATCGACTTGCGTTTTTCACCGCTTGCGCTGGCGGGCATGTTTGGCGGGCCGATCGCGGCGGCTTTTGCCGCCGCACTGGCGATCGCCTTTCGTTTTGCTGTCGGCGGCGCGGCAATGATCGATGGTATCGTGGCAATCGTCGCCGCGACCGGTATCGGCCTGGCGGCGCATTTCTGCGTCCGCAAGAGATCTCCCGGATTTCTGGACGTTGCGATGTTGAGCCTCGCCCTTGGCGTTGCACTTGTCATCTCGATGGCGACGCTTCCCACCCTGGTGAACGCCCATGTGCTCGCCGGCGTCGGTTTTCCCTTAATTTCGCTGAATTGCGTCGCGACCGTTCTGGGCGGCCTCGTTCTCCTGAAGACGCAGGAATGGGAGCTGGAACGAAGCATATTGGTGACCGCATTTTCGCAGTCGCCCGACTATCTCTATGTCAAGGACCGAAACAGCCGCTTCATTACCGTCAACGAGAATATGACTCGTCTCTTTCGTTTCCGGACGACGGCCGAGATGATCGGATTGTCGGACTTCAATCTGATGTCGCGGCCGCTGGCCGAAGAATTATATTATCTCGAGCAGCAGGTCATAGACACCGGCATGCCGCTGATCGACTCGGCCGAGCAGATCGAGGGCAAATCCCTGCTCGCCTCCAAGGTTCCATTGCGGGACAGGCAGGGGCGGGTGATCGGCCTGGCCGGCGTAACGCGTGACATTACCGAGCGTGTCGCCCTGGAGCGGGAGTTGCGCGAAAGCAAGAACCTGCTGTCGCATGCGATGGCGGGCATGTCCGATGGCATCGCCATGTACGACGGCAAGGGTTTTCTTGTTTTTTGCAATGACCAGTATCGCGACGCGTTTCCGCTCTCCGCAGATGCTCGCGTGATCGGTGCCCATATCAGCGATATCCTGCGCCGCGTCGCAGAAACCGGCGAACGGCCCGGTATCCCCGATGATGTGGAAGGTTGGATCAAGGCTGCCGCGGTCTCACTGCACAGCAACAAGGACGAAGAGGTTCAGCTTCACAACGGCGACTGGCGCAGCATCCGGACAAGGCTTGCGGAAGACGGCATGGCGATGGCCGTCGTCTCGGATATCACGGCGACGAAGCAGGCGGAAATCGCGCTCAGGCTGTCGGCCGAGCAGTTGAAGAGCCTGGCCGAGACCGATGGCCTCACCGGCATCGTCAACCGTCGCGCCTTCGACGAAGCCTTCGCGCGCGAAACCGCGGGCAGCGCCAGGAAAAACACGCCGTTCAGCCTGCTGATGGTCGATATCGACCGCTTCAAGGCCTATAACGACACGTATGGCCATCCCGCCGGAGACCAGTGCCTGCGGGTCGTCAGCAAATGCCTGCGCCAATCGGTCAGCCGGCCGGCCGACATCGTTGCGCGTTATGGCGGCGAGGAGTTCGTGGTGTTTCTCCCTGACACCAGCGCCAAAGGGGCAATGATCGTTGCCGAGCAATTCGCGCGTCGCCTCGCCAAGGAAAATATCGCCCATTCCGGCAGCGAATTTTCGCGGGTGACGGCGAGCATCGGCCTGGCCTGCGCAACCGGGGCTGTTCTGCGAACCAATCCGAACCGCCTCCTGACCGAGGCCGACGCGGCGCTCTACGACGCCAAGACCCAAGGCCGCAACCGCATTTTGGCCCATTCGCTCACTGGCGAACGGCATGCCATGAAGGAAGTCGGTTAGGTCACCGTCCCGATCGAGCTGGATCCGATCCGGCTTCGATAGGTTTTTTCTATCGAACCATCGTTGCTGTGGCCTTGATGTTTTTCCCGCTTCGACAATAGAGGAGCGCATGGACACAAAATTCATTGGCAAGAAATCGGCGGCCGCCGGCGGCTGGGGCGCTTTGAAGAGTTGCGGCAAGCAATTGCTGCAAAGCGGCATGCCCATCTCGGGCGCGCGTACCCTGCTGAAGGCAAACCAGCCGGATGGCTTCGATTGCCCGGGCTGCGCCTGGGGCGATCCGGAACACGGATCGTCGTTCGAGTTCTGCGAGAACGGCGTCAAGGCGGTCGCCTGGGAGGCGACGGAGAAGCGGGCAACACCCGCCTTCTTCGCGGACAATACGGTCTCGCAGCTTCGCCGGCTGAGCGACTATGAACTTGAACTCAACGGTCGCCTCACGCATCCGATGCGCTACGATACCGGGAGCGACCGCTACCTGCCGGTTTCGTGGGAGGATGCCTTTGCCGAGATCGGCGGCATCCTGAAGGGCCTCGATACCCCCAACCGCGCAGAATTCTACACCTCGGGCAGGGCCAGCAACGAGGCCGCCTTCCTGTACCAGCTGTTCGTGCGCGTCTACGGTACCAATAATTTTCCCGATTGCTCCAATATGTGCCACGAAGCCAGCGGCATTGCCATGCGCCAGGCGGTCGGCGTGGGCAAGGGCACCGTGCTTCTGGAGGATTTCGAGGAGGCCGATGCGATCTTCGTGATCGGCCAGAACCCCGGCACCAATCATCCGAGAATGCTCGGCGACCTGCGCCGCGCCGCCATCCGCGGCGCGCGTATCGTCGTCTTCAACCCAATCCGCGAGCGTGGCCTGGAGCGCTTCTCCGATCCGCAGGACAAGATCGAGATGCTGCGGGGCGGTTCGACCGAGATCGCCAGCCAATATCTGCAGCCGCAGCTCGGTGGCGACATGGCCGCGGTGCGGGGCATGGCCAAGGCCGTGCTGGCCGCCGAAGACAGGGCGGTCGCCGCCGGTCTGCCCCCCGTGCTTGATCACGCATTTCTGACCGAACACTGCGCGGATTTCCAGGCCTATCGGGCCGCGGTCGAGGCCACAGGCTGGGCTGAGATCGAGGACCAGTCGGGACTGAGCCGCGAGGAGATCGAGCGGGCGGCCGAGGTCTATATCAACGCCGAACGCGTCATCTGCACCTGGGCGATGGGTGTCACTCAGCACCTGCATTCGGTAGCGACGATCCGCGAGATCGCCAACTTCATGTTCCTGCGCGGCAATATCGGCAAATCAGGCGCCGGCCTTTGCCCGGTGCGCGGCCATTCCAACGTGCAGGGCGACCGCACCGTCGGCATCAACGAGAAGCCGGCGGACGATTTTCTCGATGCGCTGGAAAAACACTTCCGCTTCGCCGTTCCCCGCGAGCATGGCCACAATGTTCTGGCCGCGATCGGTGCGATGCTCGATGGCTCGGCCGAAGCCTTCATCGGCCTTGGCGGCAATTTCGCGCGCGCCACGCCCGACAGCGCTCTCGTCGAAAAGGCGCTTCGGCGGCTGAAGCTGACGGTGCACATCGCGACCAAACCCAATCATTCGCATCTCATGCCCGGCGAGGCGGCCTTCATCCTGCCCTGCCTCGGGCGCACCGAGATGGACCTCAACGAAGCCGGCAACTCCCAGCTCGTCAGCGTCGAGGATTCGATGAGCATGGTGCATGGTTCTGCCGGCATCAATCGCCCGGCCTCGCCGCACCTGCTCTCGGAAGTCGCCATCATTGCCGGCATGGCGAAAGCGACGGTCGGCTCCGCCGTCGTCGATTGGGCCAAGCTTGCCGACGACTACGACCGCATCCGCGATCATATCGAGGCCACCGTTCCGGGCTTCGAAAACTACAATGCGCGCCTGCGCAAGCCGCGCGGCTTTCACCTGCGCAATGCGGCTGCGCATCGGGAGTGGGATACGCCGGCAGGCAAGGCGTCATTCTCCTCCGAGCCGCTTCCCGAGGAGACGGTGCATCAGCGTGCACGAAAAGGCGAGGGGCATCGTTTCGCCCTGCAGACGTTCCGCTCGCACGATCAATACAATACGACCGTCTACGGTCTCGATGACCGGTATCGCGGCGTCTACGGTGAGCGGCAGGTCATTTTCATTCACCCCGCCGACCTGAAGGCGATGAACGCCGAGGCCGGCGACCGGGTCGACGTGATCGGCGAGTATGATGACGGCATCGAGCGCATCGCTGAGAATTTCCGCCTGGTGCCCTATGACATTCCGAGGGGCAGCATTGCCGGGTATTATCCCGAGCTGAACGTACTGGTGCCGCTCGGCAGCGCCGGCAAGGAAAGCGATACGCCGACCTCGAAATCGATCATGGTGTCCTTCCGTGGGCGAAACGCCGCGTGAGCGAAAAGGCGCCCGAGATCGATCGGTTTCTTGCCCTCGTCGCGGCCGCGCAAGCCGGGGATGGCAGGCTGACAACCATACAGGCGGGTCTTCTCGTCGCAGCCGAGCTCGGGATTGCGCATGATAGCCGCTCCTTCGCACGCAGGCTGGGGATCGCGCACTCCCTCGTGCTGCGGGAGCTCAACGCCCTGACGGAGCGCAACGGCGTGATCGAGATCGTCAAGCGGGATCCGAAGACGATGAGAATGCACTACACCTTGCCTCCTGCTTCTCGCCGTAAGCACGGCCGGCAAAGCGCTTCGCATTGACCGCCGCACTTGCTGATGACGGGCATTATCGACGGCAGACGCGCTTCCTGGTGTCGGAAGGATATTCCCCATAGGTCGACTTATAGACCGCGGAGAACCGGCCGAAATGAAAGAAGCCCCATTTGAGACAGATCGCCTTCATGGTCTCGGTGCTCTCGGGGTCGAGCAGGTCCTGCCTGGCCGCGCGCAGGCGAAGCGTCAGCAGGTAGGCGGCAGGAGAGGTGCCCCTGAAGGCGCGAAAGCCGGTCTCGAGCGCCCGGCTGGAGACGCCGGCTGCTTCGGCGACCTTCGGCATAGTGATCGGCTGATCGATATTGGCCTGCATGAATTCGATCGCCTTGCGCACATGCCGGGGAGCAATGAGAGCCGGCCCCTTATCGAGAAAATGCGACAGCCGGTTCGGCACCAGGCGCACGACCAGATCGGCGAGCGCCTGCGTCATATGCGCCATGGCGATCGGCGACTGCAGCAGAGGGCCGTCGTCGCGCATGCCGATGGCGATCGTTTCGGTCAGATTGCCGATCGTCCGGCCGACCGGGGTCGACAGATCCAGTTCAGGCAATAGGTCGAGAGAGCCGCTGAACGGTATTTCGAACGTCTGGCCGATCGTCTGGAGGATCACGGACCAGTTGATCAGCAATTCGTCGATGACGTTCGACTGCCCGTGCATGATGACGCTGTCTGGTTCGAAATTATTGTAGAGAAGCAATTTTCCCTGCCCCGCCTCGGCGAGGCGGGATCCATAAGCCACCCCCATGCCGCCGCTGCGTGGCACGACGATCGACAAATACTCTGTCGTATCGACGGTCGGCTCGATATTGAACTGAAATCCCGCCTCGTGATAGCCGGTGAGCAGGACAGCGCTGTCAGCCGCAGAAAAGTCCAATCCCCAGTCGAACTGTTGAGCCCGGCCGACAGGCTCGGCATCGAACGCGCCAAAAGCGCCCCCGAGGGTTTCGACCATATTGTCGAAGGACGAGCCGCGAAATCGAAATGAGAATTGCGGAGTGCTACTGTCTGTCATGCTGCTCCCGTTGTGCAATTCGGTTGCTTCGACTTGCCCTGTTCGATTGCCCGCGCACGACGGAACGAAGGGCGAGCTTCGTGGCGGTGGGCTTGACGCACGTACCTCGGCCAATCATCCAGATCATCGTTCTTCGCTTCGGGCTCATCAGGGCCGGTTGATGGGCCGTATAGTCGATCCGGGCGCCGGGCGCAGGCGTACGTGCGACTGGATTTCCGCCTGATATCGGCATCGAAACCTGGCCCTTGCGCAAACCGATGCAGGCCGAGGTCGGGCGCGGCAAATGTCAAAAATTCAAGCCGTACATAGATTGTCGACAGTTCCCATCACGTCCGGTTTCGCAGCCTGACGGACGAACTGGCAGAACACGGGACAATTGGCAATATGATGAACGATTACGCTGAAGGGCAAAATTTTCGCGTGTGGCCGGAAGGTCACCAACCAATGCGGCGGCGGCGCCGAGATGCATATCTTGCCTGACGCTGTGAGGATGTGCCGCGGTCGCGAGCCGCGCAGTCGCCTGCCGAAGGTTCTATAGTGGACCGCTTAAGATTGCCTTCGGCAGGCAGACATGCATGCAGGCATACGCACGGGATGGTGTGCGGATGTATGATCCCTTCCATCCTTTTTGGGGGTGATGGATGAACGGGCTTGGCTTTGGGACCGCAAACCATCATGGTCCCGGTCGAAGTTCATTTTATTGTTCCGCAGCCATGGAGCAATTGTCGGGTTACGATATTATTCGCCAATCGGTTTTTCGCGACGCAGTCTGGACTGGTTCTGCGCAAAATGTATAGGCAGACGCTGGCTAAGCATGTTCGCGCGGCGGCAGCGGCGCGCTGGCTGCACGAGGCCTTCGATCGTGTCCCAGACTCCGCCTCGCTCATCGAATGCGAGCCGTCGCTGTCGTGATGGCTGGGCGAGCCGGATGGCGACCAATGTGGGTGGTATGAATTGTCGGAGCCGCCGTGCGCACCGATATGGTAGAGCTGCTGGATCGCGATCGCCCCGTTTTGCTTGATCGAGGTTGTGACCTTTCGACGACGATTATTCCGGCGCCATCCACCGCGCGCTCGGAATAGGCGATATGCCGGTCGCCCGGCACACCATTGCTCGCCGTATTTGCCGTATGCGCCCCGAAGACGATCCGATTGCCCAGGATGTGACCGCGCAGGCTGACGGGCGAAAACAGACGCGGGAAGAGTTCCGACATCGCGGTTCCTCAGGCGTCAGGCGACCGATTTTCAGTTCCCAAAAGGCGGCGTGCCCGATATCGCCGTCACCGGCGAAACGGAGACACGGCCGCATTTAAAGTATGTCGCGCAAAAGTGTGCAGCGGTTTTGCGAGAACGACATGCGTAAAACAAAGACCTAAAGCGCGAGGAGCGAATCTGAAAGATTGCGACGCGCTTTAGAGCAGGCTTCAGAGAGCGACCGAGAGGGTGCTGTCGCGTCGGGTGGCCATCCCCTCCTGTGAGTTCACCATCGCACTGGCGAGCTGGCGGAAGGTGACGAGCCCCAAGGTTTCCCCGGAAGGCGAAACCACTCTAGCGTCGCCCTCCGGCGCCGATGACAGCATGCGGACGGCTTCTTCGACCGTCGTTCCCGCCACAATCGCCAGTCCAACCGGCGCCGCACCGGAATGCAGCGGCGTCATCACGGCTTCGACATGGATGACGCGGCCGCGATTGACCTCCTTGACGAAGTTGGCGATGTAGTCGTCGGCGGGCCGCAGAACGATGTCCTGGCTGGTGCCCTGCTGGATGACTTCGCCATCACGCAGGATGGCGATCTGGTCGCCGAGGCGCAGCGCCTCGTCGAGATCGTGGGTGATGAAGACGATGGTTTTCTTGATCTCCTTCTGGATGTCAAGAAGCACCGTCTGCATGTCCGTACGGATCAGAGGGTCGAGTGCCGAATAGGCTTCGTCCATCAGAAGGACCGGGGCGTCGTTGGAGAGAGCCCTGGCCAAGCCGACCCGCTGCTGCATGCCGCCGGATAGCTGGTTGGGATATCTCTGTTCGAAGCCCTTCAGCCCGACCCGCTCCAGCCAGCGCATGGCGACGTCGACGGCTTTGGCGCGCTCCATGCCCTGCACTTCGAGGCCGAAGATGGTGTTGTCGAGCACGTTGCGGTGCGGCAGAAGCGCGAACTTCTGGAACACCATCGCCGTCTGTTGCCGGCGAAACGTCCGCAACTCGGTCTCGTTCATCTTCACGACGTCGACCCCGTCGACCAGCACTTCGCCGGCAGTCGGATCGATCAGCCGGTTGATGTGGCGGATGAGCGTCGATTTTCCCGATCCCGAAAGGCCCATGATGACCTGGATGCGGCCGGAAGGGATTTCGACATTGATATCCCTCAGCCCCAACACATGGCCGTGCTTTTCGTTGAGTTCGGCCTTGGTCATGCCTTTCTGAACAGCATCGACATAAGCGGTGGGGTTGGGACCGAAGATCTTGTAGAGGTGGTGGATCTTGATGCCGCCGAAACGATGCTCAGCCATGGACGGTCTCCCGATGCTTCTGGAGCCTTTTGCCATATGCCTGGCTGACTCGGTCGAAGATGATGGCGATGCCGACGATGGCAAGACCGTTGAAAATGCCAAGCGTGAAATATTGGTTGGCGATCGCCTTGAGCACCGGCTGGCCGAGGCCCTGGACGCCGATCATCGAGGCGATGACCACCATGGCGAGCGCCATCATGATCGTCTGGTTGATGCCGGCCATGATGGTGGGCAGCGCCAGCGGCAGCTGTACCTTGAACAGCTTCTGCGAACGCGAGGTGCCGAAGGCGTCGGCGGCTTCCAGCACGTCCTTGTCGACGAGCCGGATGCCGAGATCGGTCAGGCGGATCATCGGCGGGATGGCGTAGATGACGACGGCGATCAGGCCGGGCACCTTGCCGATGCCAAGCAGCATGACGACGGGGATGAGGTAGACGAAACTCGGCATCGTCTGCATGACGTCGAGGATCGGATTGACGATGCGCTGCAGGCGGTCGGAGCGGGCCATCAGGATGCCGATCGGAATGCCGATAGCGATCGACAGGATCGTGCAGACGAAGATCATCGAGACCGTCCGCATCGTATCGTCCCACATGTCGAAATAGCCGATCAGCATCAGCGTCACCAGACAGCCGACGACGATCTTCAGGCTGCGGCTCGCAAACCAGGCGATGGCAAGGACGATCAGGGTGATGATGGGCCATGGCGTCTGGGTCATGAAACGCTCGGCGGCGATGAGGAAATGCTGCAGCGGCACGAACAGGCTTTCGATGCCGTCGCCATAGGCGCGGGTGAAGCCGCGAAAACCGTCATCGATCGCCTTCTTCAGATTGCGAAGCGCGTCGTCATCCATATGTGGAAACTTATAAAACCATTCCATTCGGTTCCCCTTTTCTTCAAAGAGCCGCGGCAGTCTTTTTGTTTTTATCGGCGAGTGAGAAGCGGTGCGCTTTTGGCGCACCGCGATAGTCAGTGTTAAAGGGCAGCTTCGATCTTCGTGGCTGCCTCAGGCGAAACCCACTTAGACCAGATGTCCTTGTTTTCTTTCAGGAAATGCTTGGCGCCGTCTTCGCCGGTCGCCTGGTTGTCGGTCATCCACGACATCAGCTTGTTGACCGTATCGTTGCTCCATGAGCGCTTCGCCAGGTAGTCCATGACTTCAGGCCCGACCTTTTCCGAGAAGGGCTTGGCAACCAGGGTGACGACGTGATCGACCGGCCATGAAGCGGGCTTGGGGTCGGGGCAGTCGGCGACGGTGATGCAGCGTTTCCATTCGGCTGAATCCTCCGGCACGCCGGCTTCGAGCTTGACCATCTGATACTTGCCGAGCAGCGCGGTCGGTGCCCAGTAGTAACCGGCCCAGCCTTCCTTGCGTTCGTAGGCCTTGGCGATCGAACCGTCGAGGCCGGCGGCAGAGCCGGTGTCGACGAGGGTGAAGCCCGCCTTCTCGGCCTCAAAGCCCTTGTAGAGCTGCGAGGTGACGACCGTGCCGCCCCAGCCCTGCGGGCCGTTGAAGATGGCGCCCTTCTTCGGATCCTCGGGATCGGGGAAGAGTTCCGGATGCTTCAGCACGTCGCCGATGGTCTTGATATCGGGATGGGCGTCGGCGAGATATTTCGGAATCCACCAGCCCTGCACGCCGCCGTCCGGCAGCGGCGAGCCGACCTGAACGATGCGGCCTTCTTCAGTACCCTTCTTGACGACGTCCGGCAGCAGGTCGATCCAGGCTTCGGGCGCGATGTCCGGCTGGCCCTTCTCGGCCATGGAGGTGATCGTCGGGACGGTGTCACCGACGGTGATGTCAGCACTGCAGCCATAACCTTCGTTCAGGATGAACTTGTCCAGGTTGGAGAGAACTTCGGCGCTCTGCCAGTTCATGCTGGCGATGGTGACGCTGCCGCATTCGGCGGCGCTGGCGAATGACGCGCCGCCGATCAGGCCGAACGTCAAACACGTGGATGCAAGTAATTTCTTCATTCTCGTTCCCTCTGTTTAGCGGCTGATCTTGCCGAGCGGGGTGCCGCAGTGCCCGCCCCAACGGTTGTCAGGAAGCCTTTCCCATACTCACCGATCTCTCAAATGCTGCGGACAAACCCTTGGCGACCGAAGCGTCAAACCCTGCCGCGCGCATGCCTTCGATGGCAGCCGCTGTCGTGCCGCGATAATCGAGAAAGGTCTGGACGACGTCGTCCGGATTTTCGCCATGGCGCTCCAGAAGGCGGCCGGCGCCTGATATCACCGTATTGACGGCGCGACGCGCAATCTCGGCCGGCAGGCCGCGGGCGACGGCATCGTTCATCATGGCTGCCGCAAGCAGCGCCGGGAAGGCCGGTCCGGAGCCGGAAAGGCCTGTCAGGTAATCGACGTCGCTTTCCTTTGCGACCTCGTCCTCAGATCCGCAGGCATCGAAAATGGCGCGCACGACAGTGCGGTCATCTTCCGTGACATCGCTCGCGCCAATCCAGGGCGTATAGGACTTTGCCACTTCGGCGGCGGCATTCGGCAGGGCACGGACGACGCGGCCGGTTTTGTGCCGCTGCGAAAGGGCGTCGAGACCGATGCCCGCCATGACCGAAATGACCAGCTTGCCGCCGGCATCGACATCAATGGGGCGCCAGTCGTCCGGGCGGACGGACAGAAGGACCACATCGGAGCGGTCGGCAAGCGCCTGATTGTCGGGAGTCCAGAAAGAATTCGGGAAACGATCCGGCCGCTGACTGCGATAGGAGAAGGAGAGATTTCGAGCATTGACCAGGCCGGCATCGATAATCGAGCCGGCGATTGCTCCGCCCAGCCAGCCACCGCCGCCAATGATGCCGATCCTCAGGGAAACGCTCATCCGGGCCTCCTCTAGCCAGGCTTGTAGCCATGCCGGGAGAAGAAGCGGTCGAGCTCCCTCTGCTGCGGCACGACGCCCGTGTAGATCGCGATATATTCCGGAATCCGTTTCATGCGGACGGCGAGTTCCTCCATCGATTGCATGGAAATGTAGCCGATCTGAACGAGGTAAGTCGTTCGCGCTCTGACATCCGATGTCGTTTCTGGTAGCCCGAACCGCATGAACATGCGTTTGAGCGCCTCCATCCGGATCTGATCAGCCTCTTGAACCTCGGCGAGAAGCTCGTCGGATTGCAGCGCCCAGCTGCGCACGGCAAACTCGAATTTCGCGTCGAACAGATCGGTGTCGAGCCAGCAATCGAAGACGTTGAGCATCGCCTCGGTCAGCGATTCCGCATAGGCTTCGGACCGCTTGACGATGCTGCCGGTGTTTTTGTCGCGCCAGCGCGCCACGAGCGCATCCAGCAGTTCCTCCCGATCCTTGAAGAACCAGTAGAAGCTCGTGCGCGAGAGATTGAGCTTCTTCGCCAGCGGCAGAATTTTCACCGAATCCACGCCGGATTCGAGAAGGGAGTGGTAAGCTGCTTCCAACCATCCCTCCTGCGATCCGCGCCAGCCAGTGTCGTTCAAAGCCTGATCCATGCCTTATCTCCTATCAAATTATGAAGCCCCGCACAAGAAAAATGTACATCAGTGTATAAAGTAATGACTTAATTGTTTTCATCGTTGACACATATGTACATTGCGCTTAGCGTCTCCCTCGATATTTTAATCCGGAACCACGGCCCATGTCGAATGATCCCCTTCTGCAGCCCTATCAGCTCAAGCATTTGAAGTTGCGCAACCGTATCATCGTGACCTCTCACGAGCCGGCCTATCCCGAAGACGGCATGCCGAAGGAGAGGTATCGCGCCTATACCGTGGAGCGGGCAAAGGGTGGGGTGGCCTTGACGATGACGGCGGGCTCGGCCGCCGTTTCCAAGGATAGCCCGCCGGTTTTCAACAACCTGCTTGCCTACAAGGACGAGATCGTGCCCTGGATCAGGGAAATGACCGATGCCGTGCATGAAGAGGGTGCGGCGATCATGATCCAGCTCACCCATCTCGGCCGGCGCACCCGCTGGGACAAAGGCGACTGGTTGCCGGTCGTCGCCCCATCTCATCATCGCGAGGCTTCGCACCGCGCCTTCCCGAAGAAGATGGAAGATTGGGATATCGAGCGCATCATCAAGGACTTCGCCGACGCGGCCGAGCGCATGAAGGCGGGCGGTATGGACGGTGTCGAACTCGAGGCCTATGGTCACCTGATCGACCAGTTCGTGTCTCCGCTCACCAACGAGCTCGATGGCCCCTATGGCGGCTCGCTCGACAATCGTCTGCGCTTCTGTTTCGACGTGTTCAAGGCGATCCGGAAGAGGGTGGGCGACGATTTCATTCTCGGCCTGCGCTATACCGCCGACGAGTGTCTCCCCGGCGGCACCGGCAAAGCCGAAGGCATTGAAATCTCCAAGCGCCTGAAGGAAAGCGGCCTCATCGATTACCTTAATGTGATCCGCGGCCACATCGATACCGACGCCGGCCTGACCGACGTGATCCCGATCCAGGGCATGGCGAATTCGCCGCATCTCGATTTCGCCGGCGAAATCCGTGCCGCGACCGACTTCCCGACCTTCCATGCGGCGAAAATTCCCGACGTCGCCACCGCCCGCCATGCGATCGCGGCCGGCAAGGTCGACATGGTCGGCATGACCCGCGCCCACATGACCGATCCGCACATCGTCCGCAAGATTATCGAGAAGCGGGAAGAGGATATCCGGCCCTGCGTTGGCGCCAATTACTGTCTCGATCGCATCTACCAGGGCGGGGCCGCCTACTGCATTCATAATGCCGCCACCGGCCGCGAATTGACCATGCCGCATATTCTGCCGAAGGCCGAGGCGAAGAAGAAGGTCGTCATCGTCGGCGCCGGCCCGGCCGGTCTGGAAGCGGCGCGCGTTGCCGGGGAGCGCGGCCATAAGGTCGTCGTCTTCGAAGCGGCGAACGATGCCGGCGGCCAGATCCGGCTCACCGCCCAGAGCGAGCGCCGCAGGGAAATGATCAGCATCATCGACTGGCGCATGAGCCAGTGCGAGAAATACGACGTCACGTTCCACTTCAATAGCTGGGCCGAAGCCGACACGATCGAAGCCGAACGCCCCGACGTCGTCATCATCGCGACCGGCGGCTTGCCGCATACAGAGGTTCTCGCGCGCGGCAACGAGCTGGTGGTCTCCTCCTGGGACATCATTTCCGGCGACGTGAAGCCTGGCGCCAACGTGCTTGTTTTCGACGATGCCGGCGACCATGCCGGTCTTCAGGCGGCGGAGTTTCTCGCCAAGGCGGGCGCCAAGGTCGAGATCATGACGCCGGACCGGTCCTTCGCGCCCGAAGTCATGGCCATGAACCTGGTGCCCTATATGCGCTCTCTGCAGAAACATGACGTTACCTTCACCGTCACTTATCGGCTGGAGGCCGTCGAGAAGAGCGGCAACCAGCTCGTCGCCCATGTCGGCAGCGATTACGGCGGCATTGCCAGACAGAGCAGCTTCGACCAGATCGTCGTCAATCATGGGACCATCCCGCTCGACGAACTTTATTTCGAGCTGAAGCCGCATTCGAGCAATCTCGGCGAGATGTCGCACGACCAGCTTCTTTCCGGGGAACCGCAGTCCGTCATTCGCAATCCCGAAGGCAAGTTCCAGCTGTTCCGGATCGGCGATGCTGTCGCTGCGCGCAACACGCATGCCGCCATCTATGACGGTCTGCGCATCGCCAAGGATATATGATTGCTGGAGCGGCCATTTGTCGGCCGATCGTCTCGGGAGGGATGATATGAGTTTACGCGGGGAAAGCCTCCAGCTTTTCGTGGATGCGGCGTCTCTGGCTTTCGATCAATTCGCGACAGCCCCGGAGGCCCGCCGCTCGGTCCGCCAGTTTTTTGCGGCGCTGGAGCGCCCGGGGGGCGCCCGTGCGGGAGAGGGAAGCCGGTTGTCTGTGTGTGATCACCTCGATCCGGCGCTGGCGGTGGATACCTCCTATGCTTCGCTGACGCGATTGATCGAGACGTTCAAAGGCATCGAACCAATGCTTGAATGGCGTCGGCGCACCAAGTATGACCACACGGCCAGCGATAATTTTGTCGATGGGCATGCCAATGCCATGATCATCGGCCCGGGTGGATTGGAGGAGCGGAGCGATCTGTGGTTCGGGGTGACGTTGATGGCGCCCGATGTGCGCTATCCTGATCACGATCATGCGCCGGAGGAGGTCTATCTCGTGCTGTCCAAGGGAGAGTTCCAGCAAGGCGACGGGGAGTGGTTTTCGCCCGGCATCAGCGGGTCGTTCTACAATGTTCCCGGTATCAGACATGCCATGAGGTCGGTCGATGCGCCGCTTTTCGCCTTCTGGGTGTTGCTTGCCGAACGGCCGCACTGACGACTAGAGCATGATGCCGAAAAGTGTGACCGGTTTTCGGACGACATCATGCTCTAACTATATGATGTAGAACAGGATTCAGATTTTAGGCCGACCCGGCCTAAAATCATCCTGTTCTAGCAATTTAGAAATTAAAGGGGGGTTGCCCATGAAGATTCTCGTGCCCGTCAAACGGGTTGTCGACTACAACGTGAAGATCCGGGTTCGTCCGGATGGCACGGGTGTCGAGCTAGCCAATGTGAAGATGTCGATGAACCCGTTCGACGAGATCTCGGTGGAAGAGGCGCTGCGTCTGAAGGAAGCCGGCAAGGCCGAGGAAGTGGTGGTGGTGTCGATCGGTCCCGCCAAGGCCGAGGAGACGCTGAGGACGGCGCTCGCCATGGGCGCCGACCGGGCGATCCTGGTCGAGACCGAGGATGCCGTCGAGCCGCTGGCGGTCGCCAAGATCCTTAAAGGCGTGGCCGATGCCGAACAGCCGGGCCTTGTTATCGTCGGCAAGCAGGCGATCGACGACGATTCCAACCAGACTGGCCAGATGCTGGCGGCGCTGCTCGGTTCTGCCCAGGCGACCTTCGCCTCGAAGATCGAGATTGGGGATGGCAAGGCGACCGTCACCCGCGAGGTCGATGGCGGCCTGCAGACGATCGAGATCAAGCTGCCGGCGGTCGTCACCACGGACCTGCGCCTGAACGAACCGCGTTATGCCTCGCTGCCGAACATCATGAAGGCGAAGAAGAAGCCGCTCGACAAGAAGAGCCCGGCCGATTTCGGCGTCGATACCACACCGCGGCTGAAGGTGCTGAAGACCGAGGAGCCGGGTGGCCGCAAGGCCGGCGTCAAGGTCAAGTCGGTCGCCGAGCTGGTCGACAGACTGAAGAACGAAGCCGGCGTGCTGTAATCGGGTTGGAACAGGAGCAACCATCATGACCATTCTTCTTCTGGCCGACCACGACAATTCGAGCCTCTCCGACCAGACCGCCAAGGCGCTGACCGCGGCAAGCCAGATCGGCCCCGACGTGCACATCCTCGTTGCCGGCAAGGGCGCCAAGGCGGCGGCCGATGCGGCGGCCAAACTCTCCGGCGTTTCGAAGGTGCTGCTCGCCGAAAGCGATGCACTCGCCAACAATCTGGCCGAGCCGCTGGCCGACCTGATCGTCTCGCTTTCTGCCGGCTACGACACGATCATCTCGGCCGCCACCTCGGTCGGCAAGAACGTGCTGCCGCGCGTCGCAGCCCTGCTTGACGTCGCCCAGGTCTCGGAAATCATCGAAGTCGTCTCCGCCGATACCTTCAAGCGGCCGATCTATGCCGGCAATGCCATTCAGACGGTGCAGGCAAGTGATGCCAGGAAGGTCATCACCGTGCGCACCGCCTCGTTTGCCTCGGCATCTGAAGGCGGCTCTGCCTCCGTCGAGGCGATCCCGGCGGCTTCCGATCCGGGCCTGTCGACCTTTGTCAAGGATGCGCTGTCGGCTTCCGACCGTCCGGAACTGACCTCTGCGAAGATCATCCTCTCTGGCGGTCGGGCGCTGGGTTCGGCGGAGAAGTTCCGCGAAGTCATCCTGCCGCTTGCCGACAAGCTCGGGGCTGCCGTCGGCGCCAGCCGTGCGGCCGTCGATGCCGGTTATGCGCCGAACGACTGGCAGGTCGGCCAGACCGGCAAGGTGGTTGCGCCCGATCTCTATATCGCCGCCGGCATCTCCGGCGCCATCCAGCATCTGGCCGGCATGAAGGATTCGAAGGTGATCGTCGCCATCAACAAGGACGAGGAGGCGCCGATCTTCCAGGTTGCCGACTATGGTCTGGTCGCCGATCTGTTCGAAGCCCTGCCGGAATTGCAGAAGGCGATTTGACGAGGGGGATCGAACGTGGCGCGCGCGGTGGGACGTCCAATCAAACCTGGTGCCGACCTTCTTCTCAACGATGACGAAAAGCCGGCATATATTCGGCTGCACGATATCGGAAGGGAAAGGCGGCCCGGGCCGCTGCAGGAATTCCTGAATGACGTCGGCGGATTGATGCTGTCGGCCGACGCCCCTGCCGTCGCCAGCTTCGTTGCCGGCAAGGTCCTGCAAAGGCTGCTCAAAACGGGCAAAGTGCGGCCGGAGGGTGGGCCTCTTCCTGGCGTGCCGGAGGGGCTTGATGACGTGATTGGTCATCTTGCAAAATCAGGACGGAAATACGAGGCGATCGCCAGCCAATTCCATAGCCTCGCCGATAAGCTGCTCTGGAGACGCGGCCGCTCCGGTCCGTTTGCAAGCCTCAATTTCGGCAACACGCATTCCCATGCGGTCATAGTTGGTCCGGGGGGCCTGGAAGAACGCGCCGATCTCAGGGTTGGTGTGATCTATATGGATCGCTACAGCCGCTTCCCCGATCATGTTCAGACGCAGCCCCGGGCCTTCCTTTTGTTTTCGCCGGCTGAAATCTGCCTTGGCGATTCCCAATGGTTTTCTGCCGCTACCGGTACAGTCTTCGCCAACGACGCCGGGCAATCTTTCGCCATAAGATGCACGGCTCAGCCGCTGCTGGCGGTCTGGTGCCAGGTCGAGCCGGGATAACCGAGCCGCGGCCGGGGCAGATCGTGTATCCGCATATGCAGTCACTGAATTCAATTTAATTGGAGGGATTATCAAATGGACGTTCGCGCCGCTGTTGCCGTTCAGGCCGGCAAACCGCTTGAAGTGATGACCGTGCAGCTGGAAGGGCCGAAGGCCGGCGAGGTTCTGGTGGAGGTCAAGGCGACCGGCATCTGCCACACCGACGATTTCACCCTGTCGGGCGCCGATCCGGAAGGCCTGTTTCCGGCCATTCTCGGCCATGAGGGCGCCGGCATCGTCGTCGATGTCGGTCCCGGCGTCACCTCGGTCAAGAAGGGCGACCATGTCATCCCGCTTTATACGCCGGAATGCCGCGAGTGCTACTCCTGCACCTCCCGCAAGACCAATCTCTGCACCTCGATCCGCGCTACCCAGGGTCAGGGCGTGATGCCGGATGGTACGAGCCGCTTCTCGATCGGCAAGGACAAGATCCATCACTATATGGGCTGCTCGACCTTCGCCAATTATACCGTGCTGCCGGAGATCGCGCTGGCCAAGATCAATCCCGACGCGCCGTTCGACAAGGTCTGCTATATCGGCTGCGGCGTCACCACAGGCATCGGCGCCGTCATCAACACCGCCAAGGTGGAGATCGGATCGACCGCCATCGTCTTCGGTCTCGGCGGCATCGGCCTCAACGTGCTGCAGGGCCTGCGCCTTGCCGGCGCCGACATGATCATCGGCGTCGACATCAACCCGGATCGCAAGGAATGGGGCGAGAAGTTCGGCATGACGCATTTTGTCAATCCGAAGGAGGTCGGCGACGACATCGTGCCCTATCTGGTCAACATGACCAAGCGCAACGGCGACCTGATCGGCGGCGCCGACTATACCTTCGACTGCACCGGCAACACCAAGGTGATGCGCCAGGCGCTGGAAGCATCCCACCGCGGCTGGGGCAAATCGGTCATCATCGGGGTGGCCGGCGCCGGCCAGGAGATCTCGACGCGTCCGTTCCAGCTGGTCACCGGCCGCAACTGGATGGGTACGGCCTTCGGCGGCGCGCGCGGGCGCACCGACGTTCCGAAGATCGTCGACTGGTACATGCAGGGCAAGATCCAGATCGATCCGATGATCACCCATACGATGCCGCTCGAAGACATCAACAAGGGCTTCGAGCTGATGCACAGGGGTGAAAGCATCCGCGGCGTGGTGGTCTATTGAGAATGAAGACGATCTCGACCGATAAGTCCTACGGCGGCACCCAAGGGGTTTACGTCAACCGCTCCGAGGCCTGCGATTGCGATATGACCTTTGCGGTCTTCGTGCCGCCGCAGGCCGCTAAGGGCAAGCTGCCGGTTCTATGGTATCTGTCCGGCCTGACCTGCACGCATGCCAATGTCATGGACAAGGGCGAGTATCGGCGGCTTGCCGCCGAACTCGGACTGATCATCGTCTGCCCGGATACCAGCCCTCGCGGCGACCATGTTGCCGACGAGCCCGACAACTGGCAGTTCGGCAAGGGCGCCGGCTTCTACGTCGACGCTACAGAGCCGCCCTATTCGGCGAATTATCGCATGTACAGCTACATCGTCGACGAGTTGCCGCGGCTCATCGCCGAACATTTCCCCGCCGACATGGACCGCCAGGGGATCTTCGGTCACTCGATGGGCGGCCATGGTGCGATCACCATCGCGCTCAAGAATCCGGACCTCTTCCGGAGCTGCTCAGCCTTCGCGCCGATCAGCCATCCCTCGGTCTCCGGCTGGTCGAAGCCGGCCTTGCGGAAATATCTAGGCGCCGACGAGGCGACCTGGCGGGCCTATGACGCCTGCTCGCTGATCGAGGACGGGCATCGGTTCCCCGAACTGTTTGTCGATCAGGGAACGGCGGACAGCTTCCTGGAGGATGGCTTGCGTCCCGACGAGCTTCGGCAGGCCTGCGAGGCGGCGGGCATCGGATTGTCGCTGCGCATGCAGGAAGGCTACGGCCATTCCTACTTCTTCATTTCGACATTCATGGAGGACCATCTGCGCTGGCATGCGCAGAGGCTGGGAAAGTAATTGCAGAGCTCGGCCGGGCATATCGCAAACGGCCAGGGAGGGAAGGAGAGAAGCAATGAGTAGCATCGCCATTCATCCAGCAGTGGATTCAGGCTTTCGAGCGACTGACGCTGCTTTCGCGGGCGGGACGCTCGTGTGCAAATGCACGAGCAATCCGGTCAAGGTGAAAATCAAGGGCGACATCGCCCACAACCACGCCTGCGGCTGCACCAAATGCTGGAAGCCCGAGGGAGCAGTCTTCTCGGTCGTGGCGGTAGCGCCGACGGAAAACGTCGAAGTGCTCGAGAACGGCGACAAGCTCGCCGTCGTCGATCCCGCGGCCCTGATCCAGCGGCATGCCTGCAAGCAGTGCGGCGTGCATATGTACGGGCCCGTCGAGCGTGAACATCCCTTTCAGGGGCTGTCGTTCGTTCATCCTGAGCGTTTTCAGGAGGGCGGCTGGGCAAAGCCGACCTTTGCGGCCTTCGTATCATCGATCATCGAAAGCGGCTTCGATCCGTCAAAGATGGACGCCGTCAGGGGGCAGCTGAAGGCGTCGGGCCTGGAGCCCTATGACTGCCTGTCACCTGGCCTGATGGACTATATCGCCACCTGGACCGCCAAGAAGAGCGGCGTCCTCGCCTCGTAAAATCCCGGGGAGCGCCGGTCACGGCGCTCCCCGACCATCGCCGCCATCCGATCGAAATAATCCTGATGGCCGCGTGCCGCCGGTTTGCCGGCGCTTCAGGCTCCGACCCTGGCTGCAGAGAACTCTCACCTGTCCTCATAACCGCAACTCCGCGATAGCTGCCGCTGCGGAGCGTTCCTCCATTGTTATCCGGCATTCCCGCATCAGCAGCGCTCTGAGAGATTGTGTATCGACGGAATAATAATTGTGTACGCAAAGTACACAATTATTTGACTCCTCCGGAAAAGAGTGCCATCTTCAGGGCGTAGAGCAACGAATGGCGGGAGATCGACGATGGCGAAGACACCGAAGAGCAATCTCTACGAAGACCTGAAGCGCCAGATTCTGACGATGGAACTGGACCCGGACGCCGATCTGGACGAGGCCAGTCTGAGCGAGAGGTATGGGCTTTCCCGAACGCCGGTGCGCGACATTTTTCGTCGCCTCGCCGGTGAGGGTTACATCGATATCCGTGAGAACAGGGGTGCGCGGGTCATTCCGATGAACCACTCTACGCTTCGGAATTTCTTTCTCGTTGCGCCGATGATCTATGCTGCAATCGGCCGTCTCGCGGTGCAGAACTTCAAGCCCGCCCAGCTGTCGGACCTGAAGCAGACGCAGGAACGGTTCCGCGCCGCCAGCCAGAATATGGATGCCTTGGCGATGGTCCTCGAAAACAATCGCTTTCACGAGATCTTCGGCGAGATGTCGGGCAACGTCTACATGCAGCCGAGCCTTGGCCGACTGCTCATCGACCACGCGCGCATCGGTCACACGTTTTTCCGGCCGAGGAATGAGGACATGAAGCGGCGGCTGCAGGTGGCGGTCGACCACCATGACGGCTTCATCGCAGCGCTCGGCGCTCACGACGAGGATGCCGTCGTCGACCTCGTTTTCGAACACTGGGAATTGTCTCGCGAGAACATGGAGATGTTCATCGCTCCGCAAGGCCTCAAGGCTGACGCCTTCGTGGGCGGTCCAGCCACGCAAATATTGGAGAAGTCATCGTGAAATTTGAGGGGATCTATACGCCGGCGGTAACGCCGCTCGATAAGAACGGACAGATCGACCGGGCCGGATTTGCCGCCGTGCTCGAGTCGCTGATCGAAGCGGGCGTCCACGGCATCATCGTCGGCGGCTCGACGGGCGAATACTACGCCCAGAGCAGCCAGGAACGGTACGAACTTGCAGCCTATGCGAAGGACGTCATTGGGACGCGGTTGCCGCTCATCATCGGTACCGGCGCCACGCGGACCGAAGATTCGGTCGAATATGCCAAGGCTGCGAAGGAAATCGGCGCGGATGCGATCCTGGTGTCGTCGCCGCCATACGCATTGCCGACCGAACGCGAAAATGCGGTCCATGCGCTGACGGTCGATCGCGCCGCCAACCTGCCGATCATGCTCTACAACTATCCCGCCCGCATGGGCGTGGTGATGGGCGAGGAGTATTTCGCGCGCGTCGGCAAGTCGAAGAACGTCGTCGCCATCAAGGAAAGCTCCGGCGATATGGGCAATCTTCATCTGCTTGCCCGGAAATTCCCGCACATTTCTCTGTCCTGCGGCTGGGACGACCAGGCGCTCGAATTCTTCGCCTGGGGTGCAAAGAGCTGGGTCTGCGCCGGCTCCAACTTCCTGCCGCGCGAGCATGTCGCCCTCTACGAGGCCTGCGTCATCGAGAAGAATTTCGACAAGGGCCGGGCGATCATGAGCGCGATGCTGCCGCTCATGGATTTCCTCGAATGCGGCAAGTTCGTCCAGTCGATCAAGCACGGCTGCGAATTGATCGGGCTGAATGTCGGATCGGTCCGTGCCCCGCTGCGCCCGCTCAACTCCGAAGAAAAGCGAACCCTTCAGACCGTCGTCGCCACATTGAAGCGCACGGTCGCCCAGATCACGTCGGGAGCCAATCATGCATGAACCCTTGACCGCCGCCGAATATAAGGCGATCGCCGCCGAACTTCAGTTTCCGACGAACGCCTTCATCGACGGCGCATTTCGTCCGGCAAATTCCGGCAAGACTTTCACCACCACGAACCCTGCGACAGGCGAGGTCCTTGCCGAAATCGCAGCCTGCGATTCCAGCGACGTCGACTTTGCGGTGCAGAAGGCGAAGGATGCGTTCGATGACGGACGCTGGCGGCTGCGCTCGCCGGGCGAGCGCAAGGAAGTGCTGCTGAAGCTCGCCAAGCTGATGGAGCAGAACAGGCACGAACTCGCTGTCCTGGAAAGCCTCGACAGCGGCAAGCCGGTGCGCGAATGCCAGACGGTCGACGTTCCCGATACCATTCATACGATCCGCTGGCATGCCGAGCTTATCGACAAAATCTACGACAACACCAACAATGTCGGCGCCAATGCGTTGGCCATGGTGGTGCGCGAGCCGATCGGCGTCGTTGGCTGCGTTTTGCCGTGGAACTTCCCGCTGCTGATGCTGGCCTGGAAGATCGGCCCGGCGCTCGCCGCCGGCTGCTCGGTCATCGTCAAGCCGGCGCAGGAAACGACGCTCACGACGCTGCGCGTCGCCGAGCTTGCCCATGAAGCCGGTATTCCGGCCGGTGTGTTCAACGTTGTTACCGGCTCCGGCCGGGAGGTCGGCGAACCGATCGGCCTGCACATGGACGTCGATATGGTGGCCTTCACCGGATCGACGCCGACCGGCCGCCGCTTCCTGCGTTACGCCGCGGACTCGAACCTCAAGAAGGTCGTGCTCGAATGCGGCGGCAAGAACCCGGCGGTGGTGTTGGCGGATGCCGAAGACCTCGATCTCGTCGCCGAGCAGGTGGTCAACGGCGCCTTCTGGAACATGGGCGAGAACTGCTCGGCCACGTCGCGCCTGATCGTCCATGCCAGCATCAAGGACGAACTGCTGCAGCGTATCGGCGCCTATATGCGCGAATGGAAGACGGGTGACCCGTTGAACCCGGAAAACCGCATCGGTGCACTGGTCAGCAAGAGCCATTTCGAGAAGGTGAAATCCTTCCTCGATGACGTGAAGACCGAAAAACTCTCGCTCGCCCATGGCGGCGAAACTTTTGAAGGGGCCTTCATCGAGCCGACGGTGGTCGACGGCGTCACGCCGAAGAGCCGGCTGTTCCAGGAGGAAATTTTCGGACCGATCCTTTCTGTCACGACCTTCGAAAACCTGGCCGAGGCCACCGCACTTGCCAACGACACCAATTACGGCCTGACCGCGTCGATCTATACCGGCAGTCTGCGCAATGCGATCCGGCTGTCCCGCGACATCCGCGCCGGCCTCGTCACCGTCAACTGCTTCGGCGAGGGCGATGCCTCGACCCCGTTCGGCGGCTACAAGGAGTCCGGTTTCGGCGGCCGCGACAAGTCGGTCTTCGCCCACGACAATTACTGCGAGCTCAAGACCATCTGGATCGATATCTCGGAGCGGTCGATCGACGAGACGATCCGATGATCACGAGACCGGTCAAACGTCTGCCGGTTGAGAATGGCATCTCGGGCTGGGAGGCGATCAGCAAGCGTTCGTTCCCGGTCCGAAGCCTGGAAGGCAACGTTACTGCAGACTGGCTGATTGTCGGCGCCGGCTTTGCGGGCCTCTCTACGGCCCGCCGTCTCCTCCAGCTTCGACCGGACGACAAGATTGTCGTCCTCGATGCGAGCGAGGTCGGCAAAGGCACGTCCGGCCGGAACTCCGGCTTCATGATCGACGTCCCGCATAATCTGGCGGGCGGCGAATATTCGAGCGGAGAGGTGGATGCGACCCGCTTGGAGATGGCGCAAAACCGCTCCGCGATCGCTTTTGCCGCACAAGCCGCGGAGGAATACTGCATGTCGCGGGAGACATTCGATCCCGCGGGGAAGATCAATGCGGCGGCCACGGAACGGGGCATGAAGCTGAACCGGAGCTTCGGCGAGTCACTGAAGGGCGCCGGCGAGAAGCATAGTTTCCTCGATGCGGCGGAGATGCGCGAGATCACGGGATCGGATTATTACTTCGGCGGCGTCTTTACGCCGGGTGCCGTTCTGATCCAGCCTGCCGATTATATCCGCGCGATTGCTGCCGGGCTCTCGGGCAAGGTCGACATTTTCGAACACTCGCCGGTTACTTCACTGAAGCGCGAAAACGGAACCTGGACGGCGGCTTCTCCGCAGGGCACGGTAACCGCATCCAAGGTGATCGTGGGCGTCAACGGTCATATCAACGACTTCGGGTACTACCGCCGCCGTCTGATGCACTTCTATGGCTATGCCTCGATGACTGCTCCCTTCGCGGCGGAAGACCTCGGACGCAAGGCCAGTGGCCGCGACAGATGGGCGCTGCTTCCGGCGGACGCCATGGGGGCGACCGTTCGCAAGATCACATCAGGCGGTCAGTCGCGCATCGTGCTCAGAACGCGATGGACCTATGACACGACCATAGCGTTGACCGAGCGTCGGCTACGGGCAATGGCCGAGGAACATCGGCGCTCGCTGGATGCACGTTTCCCCGGCCTCAAGGGCATCCCGTTCGAGCATAGCTGGGCCGGGCGCATATGCCTCAGCCTGAACCATGTGCCCGCCTTCGGCGAAGTCGAAGAAGGACTTTACTCCGCGTGCTGCGAGAACGGACTGGGAACCGTCAAGAGCACGCTTGCCGGTATGATGGCGGCCGAACTGGCTACCGGGACCACCTCCCGGCATCTCGAAGAATATATGGATCACGCCGGACCGTCGAAGATCCCCCCCGAGCCGTTCGCATGGCTGGGCATCAATGCGGTGATCCGTTTGCAGGAGTTGCGTGCAGGTCGCGAGGGATGATCCGTCGCCGCGCAATGTGAAGACTGCCGCCCGCAGACTTCAATGAGAATGGGAACGAAAACCAGGAGTAAGAACAATGAAGACTTTGTGGAAGGCGCTTTGCGCCGCTGCGGTGATCGGGATGAGTATCCTGCCTGCCCGCGCGGAAGAAAAGACCATCAATCTGGGCACGATGGCGTGGGAAGACCTGACGCCCATCACCGGCATCACCAAGAAGGTTCTCGAAGACGCAGGCTACACCGTGAAGGTGACCGAGTTCTCCGAATGGGGCATCGCCTATGCCGCTCTTGCCAAGGGCGATATCCAGGCTCTGACCTCGCAGACCGACTACGTGGCCCAGGATTATTGGGACAAGAACAAGAACCGTCTCGAGAAGATCTCTCCGGTTTCGCACGGCCTCTATCAGGGCGTCGCCGTTCCGAAATACGTTCCGATCGACTCGCTCGAACAGCTCAATGAAAACGCCGATAAGTTCGGCGGCAAGATCATCGGCATTGAACCGGGCGCCGGCCTGATGCGCGATACTGCGAATGCGGTCAAGGATTACGGCCTGAAACTCCAGCTCGTCGAAGGCAGCACCGCCGCGATGACGGCGGCGCTGAAGTCTGCCTACGATCGCCAGGAATGGATCGCGGTCACGATCTGGGAGCCGTCGTGGATGGTCCAGAAGTACGAGGTCAAGTACCTCAAGGATCCGAAGGGCGTCTTCCCGCCGCCGCAGAGCTACTACTGGATCGGCCATAAGGGCTTCTCCGAAGAATATCCGCATGCCCGCGAAGTCATGGCCAGCGTCTACGTGCCGATTGCCGACATCACGACCATCAACGGCGAAGTCAAGGACGGCAAGACCATGGACCAGGCTGTGCAGGATTGGATCGGCAGCCATGCCGACCTGATCAAGCGCTGGGAAAACATCAAGAAGAAGTAATCGCATCGTGGCCGCCCGATCCGTCGGGCGGCCACCTTCAAACCGAATGAAGAAGCCAGCGCCATTGGCTCAAAGGGGATCGCTATGAAAACCGCCAATATCGATGCCACGGATGTCCTGATCGACTGCCAATCCCTCTGGAAGGTCTTCGGAGGCAAATCCGCCGCCGCGATGAAATCGATCAAGGAGCGAGGCCTCGGCAAGACAGAGGTCCTCAAGCAATTCAACTGCGTCGTCGGCGTCTCCGACGCGAGCATCGAAGTCCGGCGCGGCGAAATCTTCTGTATCATGGGACTGTCGGGAAGCGGAAAATCGACGCTCATCCGCCTTCTCAACAAGCTGATCACGCCGAACTCCGGCAAGGTCCTGGTCAAGGGACGCGATCTCGCCAGCCTGTCGCCGGTCGATCTCAGGCAGATGCGCGCCAAGAATATCGGCATGGTGTTTCAGAGCGTCGCTCTCCTGCCGCATCGCACCGTCCTCGAAAATGCGGCCTTCGGCCTCGAGGTCCAGGGCATTGCGAAGGCGGAGCGGAACAAGACCGCTGCCGCCGCGCTCGAGAAGGTCGGCCTTGCCGACTGGCTGAGCCGTTATCCCAGTGAGCTTTCCGGCGGCATGCAGCAACGCGTCGGGCTTGCCCGGGCGCTCGCCTCCGATCCCGAGATCATCCTGATGGACGAGCCGTTCAGCGCGCTCGACCCGCTGATTCGGCGCCAGCTTCAGGATGAATTCCGCCAACTGACCAAAGCTCTCGGCAAGTCCGCCGTCTTCATCACCCATGATCTCGACGAGGCGATCCGCATCGGCGACCGCATTGCGATCATGAAGGACGGCGTCATCATCCAGACCGGCACGGCCGAGGAAATCATCCTCAACCCGGCGGACGCCTACGTCGCCGAATTCGTCGCGGGCATCTCCCGCCTGCATCTGATCAAGGCGCATTCCGTCATGCGCAGTGTCGCCGAATTCCAGCAAGGGGCGCCGACCTTCGACATTGCCTCGCTGGCGCGCACGACGCCGGACGCCGATATCGACGAGCTCATCTCTTTGACGATGCAGTCGGAGCGCGACGCCATCGCCGTCGTCGACAATGATCAGGTCGTCGGCGTGGTCACGCCGCGCAGCCTGCTGATGGGTGTCAAGGGGACCTCCGCCCACGATCTCACGGCGGCGTGACCCCAACTGGAGGTGATTGACATGGATAGTTCAGCCTTCACCGATGTTTTCGACGAATGGACGGACGCAGCGCTCGAATGGGTGAGCGACAACGGGGAGTTCCTCTTCGACTATATCAGACAGGTTCTCGAAGGGCTTTATGACGGCATCCTCTGGCTCCTGCAGCTTCCGCCCTTCTACGTGATCGCCCTGGTCGTGGCGCTCATCGGCTGGCGGGCGGTCAATCTCTGGTTCGGCCTCGTGAGCGGCGTCGCGCTGGCGCTTTGTTTTTCGATGGGGCTCTGGCCGGAGACGATGAGCACGCTCGCTCTTGTCCTGACCGCGACCGTGATCGCCTTGGCGATCGGCATCCCGATCGGTATCGCCGCCGGCTTTTTCACTGCTCTCGATCGTTTCATGGAGCCGGGCCTCGATCTGATCCAGACGATGCCGCCCTATATCTATCTGCTGCCGGCGATCGCCCTGCTCGGTTATGGGCCGGCGACGGCGCTGATTGCGACCGTGATCGTCGCCGTGCCACCGGCGATCCGCCTAACCTCGCTCGGCATCCGCATGACTCCCAAGGAATTCATCGAACTCGGGGAGGCGCTCGGGATGACGCCGGCAAAAATGTTCTTCAAGATCCGTCTTCCCTTTGCGCTGCCGAGCATCATGGCGGGCATCAACCAGAGCCTGATGATGGCCTTCGGCATGGTCGTCATCGCCGGCATCGTCGGTTCCGGCGGGCTCGGAGAGACCATCTACGGCGCGATCAGGACACTCGACATCGCCACCTCAATCAATGGAGCGATCGCCATCGTGGTATTGACCATGGTGATTGACCGGATAACCCAGAGTGCCGCTCGCTTGGGAACAGGGAGGAAAGCATGAATCTTTCGACCTTGCAGTTTTCGCCCGGCGCCTTTCTGGCGCCATCGGTCGATTGGCTCAATACCAATCTTCACCCGCTGTTTGCGGCCATCAGCTATCTGGTGGAAACGGTGCTTTCGGCAATCGAGGCGGCGCTGCTCTTCGTGCCGCCCTATGCGCTGATCGCGATCGTCGTCGTGCTGGCATTCTTTGCCGTCAGCCTGCGCGCCGCAATCCTTGCCGGTCTTTGCCTCGGCTTCTGCTTGCTTGTCGGGCTGTGGACGGCATCGATGCAGACCCTTGCGCTGGTCAGCGTCGCCGTCATGATCTCGGTGCTCATCGCCTTTCCGATCGGCGTCCTGTGCTCTCGCCACAAGACGCTGGAGGCGGTGGTTCGGCCGATCCTCGACGTGATGCAGACCGTGCCGCCATGGGTCTATCTCATTCCCGCGGTGATGATTTTCAGCCTTGGGCGCGTGCCGGCGATCATCGCCACCATCGTCTATGGCATTCCGCCGATGCTGCGTTTGACGACGCTGGCTTTCAACCAGGTGCCGAAGGTCTTCATCGAACTCGGCAGCGCCATCGGCGCGCCGCCGCGCTCGATCCTCTGGAAGATCGAAATCCCCCTGGCCAAGCAGACGCTGCTGGTCGGGCTCAACCAGTGCATTCTTCTGTCGCTGGCCATGGTGGTGCTGGCCGGCCTCGTCGGTGCAGGCGGGCTGGGCGCCGAGGTGACGCGTGGCCTGACCCGCATGGAGATGGGGCTTGGCCTGAGGGCCGGCCTGGCGATCGTCGCGGTCGCCCTTCTGCTCGACCGGTTGTCCCGCGGTCTGCTCGACCGCGGCAGGCTGCCGAAGGCGAGATGAGAAGGATATGACGGAATGAGAAACAGCTTCTTCTGCATCGATGCCCATACCTGCGGCAACCCTGTCCGTCTCGTTGCCGGCGGCGGCCCGCTGCTTCCGCACGCGCCAATGGGCGAACGTCGGGAAATCTTCGTCCGCGACCACGACTGGGTCCGCAAGGCGCTGATGTTCGAGCCGAGGGGGCATGACATCATGTCGGGCTCAATCATCTACCCTCCCTACCGGGAAGACTGCGATTTCGCCGTTCTTTTCATCGAGGTCAGCGGCTGCCTGCCGATGTGCGGCGCCGGCACGATCGGCACCGTGACTGCCGCGATCGAAGAGGGACTGGTCAAGCCGCGTGAAGCCGGAAGGGTCGCGATCGAAACGCCGGCCGGCAGGGTCGACGTCACCTATGAGGAGAAGGGCGGTTATGTCGATTCCGTTCGTCTCCACAATGTGGCGAGCTATCTCCATGAGGCCGATGTCGAGGTCGATGTGCCCGGAATGGGCCGTCTGCGTGTCGATATCTCCTATGGCGGCAATTATTACGCGGTCGTCGAACCGCAAGAGAACTGGAGTGGACTCGACGGTATGAGCGCCTCCGACATCGTCGGCTGCAGCCAGAAGCTGAGATCGGCGCTTGCCGATGTCTGCAATCCCGTTCATCCCGACGACGCCAGAATATCAGGCGTGCATCATGCGATCTGGTGCGACCGCCCCGTGAACGACGTCTCTGACGGACGCTGCGCGGTTTTCTACGGAGACAAGGCCATCGACCGGTCGCCGGGCGGCACCGGCACCTCTGCGCGCATGGCCCAGCTCCATGGCAAGGGGCGGCTCGCCGTCGGGTCGAGATACCGTCATGAAAGCCTGATCGGGACCATTTTCGAGGGCCGGGTCGAGGCCGAGGCAAGGATTGGATCCTATCGCGGGATCCTTCCAAGCATCGGCGGCTGGGCGCGGGTCATCGGCCACAACACCATTTTCGTTGACGACCGTGATCCGCTGGCACACGGTTTTCAAATTCGATGAGCGCGTTTTCCGAGGTTTGAGAGACGGCGAGGAGATGACTATGCGACCGGAGCAGCATCGACAGGGAGACGGCGTCGCGAAATCCGGTGCCAGGCTCAAAGTGGGATTCGTGCTGTCGCGATCGTTTACGCTATCGGCCTTCGCGCTCTTCGTGGATACGCTGCGGCTTGCGAGCGATCAACAGGATCGCTCCGGAAGGGTGCTTGCCGACTGGCAGGTGATCGGCAGCACGCGGCACCTCATCACCTCGAGCTGCGGCGTTCAGGTTGCTCCAACGTCGGATTTCCTCGATCCGTTGAAGTTCGACTATATCGCCGTCGTCGGCGGACTGCTGACGGTGGCGGAGCCCGTCGATCAGCAGACCATCGCCTTTCTCAAGCAGGCGGACGCCAAGAAGGTGCCGCTGATCGGCGTCTGCACAGGTTCCTTCATTCTTGCCGAGGCAGGCCTGATGAAACGGCATGATTCCTGCGTCAGCTGGCTGCATTACAAGGAGTTTCGCGAACGGTTTCCCGATCTCAGTGTCCGTTCCGATCGGCTTTTCAATCTCGATCGTCAGCGCGGATCCTGCGCGGGCGGCAGCAGCTCGGCCGACATGGCGGCGCTGCTGGTCAGGAAATATATCAGCCGCGATGCCGAACGGAACGCGCTTGAAGTGCTTCAGATCGAGAAGGCCCGAACTCCGGCGGATATCCAGCCTCGACGCCCGCTGTACGACGATTATGGCGACGCCCGCGTCAAGGCGGCGATGATCACGATGGAACAGTTCGTCGACGGCAGCATGCCGATCGAGAAGCTTGCCGCCATGGTGGGTCTTTCCAGGCGGCAGTTGGAGAGGATATTTATCGAAAAGACGGGAATGTCTCCGGCCAAGGCCTATAATCGTGTTCGCATGGAGCGGGCGAAATCGATCCTTGTGCAGTCGAAGGCGCCGCTGATCGAGATCGCGCTCGATGTCGGCTTTGAAAACGCCTCGCAGTTCACGAGAACCTTCAAGCGCACCTTCGGGCAGACGCCGTCGCAGCATCGCGCGGCGGCTTCGAGAGCGCACTAAAGCGCGTCGCGATCTTTCAGATTCGCTCCTGGTGCTTTAGGTTTTTGTTTTTACGCATGTCGTTGCGGCAAAAGCGCTTCGCGCTTGCCTGGCAAAACCGCGGCACACTTTTGCGCGACATGCTCTAAGGCAGGGACAGCTATCGCGCGAAGAGTTCAGATCTCTTCCCACGGAAACGTGTCCAGCCGCTCCGCGCCCTTTGCCGTGATCAGGGCCTGGGTTTCCAGCTTGATGCTTTCCGATCCGGCTTCGGCGATCAGGCTTTCCACGTTGAGCACCATGCCTTCCTCGATGATGCCGGTGAAATCGGGATCGAAATCCGGATGCAGCAGCACTCCCGGCCACTCATCCGCCATGCCCGTTCCGTGCAGGGCCAGCGTGTAGCGATAAGGCTGGTATTTTTCCGGAATCCGCCACGACAGCGCGTTGAACTCGCGGAACGTCATGCCGGGCTTGATGACCGACAGATTGTGTTCGATCTGGTTCCTGGCCGCCGCGTAAAGCTCCTTCTGCTTGGCGTTCATCGCGACATGGCCGCACGTCCATGAGCGCGAGAGGTCGGCGCAATAGCCGTAGGGGCCGATCATATCGGTGTCGAAGGAGATCATCTCTCCATGCTTGACGACATAATCCGAACATTCCTGATACCAGGGATTGGTTCGCGGACCGGCGGTCAACAGCTTGGTTTCGAGCCACTCGCCGCCGCTGCGCGCGTTTTCGAAGTGCAGCTCGGCCCAGAGCTCCCGCTCGGTGCGGCCCGGCTCGGAAACCTCGTATATCCGCGCCATGCCTGCTTCGCAGACGCGGATCGTCCAGCGCATCAGCTCGATTTCCTCGGCGCTCTTGATCGACCGCGCCCGCTCGGCCAGTTCCTGGCCGTCGAGGAGGGTAAATCCGCGTTCCGTGAGTTCGAACGCGCCTGATGGTTCGAGCCTGTCGACGGCGATACGCCTGTTGCCGCCATTTTCCGTCACCAGGTCGGCGATCTCGTCCACCCAGGCTTTCAGGCGGGGTTCTATGAGGTTGCCGGCGGTGAAGAAGATCCAGGACTTCGCCGGCCGGACCTCGTCGATACCGGGGAGCCCGTCATTGACATGTTCTGCGCCTTCGAATTCGAAAATGATGGCCGGGCCGTCGGCCAGGATCAATGCGTAGCGCGAGGGATTGTGCATCGTCCAGATGCTCATATTCGACGAGTCGAAGGCATAGCGGATGTTGACGGGATCGTAGAGCAGCAGGGCGCCGCAATCCCACTCGCGCATCTTCATGCGCAGCCGCTCCAGCCGATAGCGGCGCGCCCGGTCGAGCGTTTCGGCCGGCACAGGGCTGATGAGAGGCCGGTCGGCCCCATCGGGATTGAGATAAGCCTGCTTCCGCTCGTCCTTGAAGACCGTCGAGCCGCTCAGCTCGACGGAATCGTTTTCGTCTCGCAACATTTGAGTGATCCCCTGTTGTCGGTGGGTAGTGCAGCGTTGCTCAGCGTTCGATGACGAGATCGCTGAGCGGCTTCGAGCAGCAGGGCAGGAAAAAGCCGGCGTCGATTTCCCTCTGCCGGATGCCGCCATTGTGGTTCATCTCCACCGAACCGGAGACAAGCTTCGACTTGCAGGTCCCGCAGACCCCGTTCGCACAAGAGGAAGGCAGGCGGACGCTGCCTTTCTTTGCCGCTGAAAGCACGGTCTGGTCTGACGGGACTGCCAATGTCTTGTTCTGTTTCGAGAATTCGACCTGGAAAGCCCTCGTCGCCGGCTGTGCTTCGACGTCGAGGCCTGGCTCGTCGATGACCGCGGCGTCGAAGCTCTCTTCGATATAGTTTTCTGCCGGGACGCCGAGAGCCGCCGTGATCGAACGCGCCGCCGCCATGAACGGCGCGGGACCGCAGCACATGACGACGCGTCCAGCGATGTCGGGAACGGCAAGCTTGAGGAATTCCGGCGAGATCCGGCCGGTCAGCCCCGGCCAAGATAACTCGCCGGCGACCGTCTCGGGAAGAAACTGGAGGCGCAGTCGCTTCATCCTCGCTGCGAGCCCCGAAAGGTCATGGCGAAAGATCAGATCGGCGGGCGTTCTCGCCGCGTGCAGGAAGACAATGTCCGACGCTTCGTAGCTGTCTGCCAGATCACGTGTGATCGACATGACGGGCGTGATGCCCGAACCTCCGGAGAGCAGCAGAAGCTTGATCTTCTCGCCCTTGGGTCGGATGAAATGACCAAGCGGTCCCTGACCCTTGACGGTCATACCTGGCGCCATGTGGTCGTGGAGCCAGTTCGATATCCTGCCGCCCGGCACACGCTTGACCGTCACCGTAAAGGCGTTCGTTCGATGGGGCGACGACGAGATGCTGTAGCATCGCGCCTCGCCATCCGAACCCGTGGGGAAGTCGAACAGAAAGTACTGGCCGGCATCGAAGTGGAAATGCTTGCCTTCGGGCGACGCGAAGGTGAAGCTTTTCACGTCATGCGTCTCCTGATGGACATCGAGACAGACGAGGGTCTCGTCGGTCTCCCGATCCCAGACCTGCTGCGCGCTCTGACCTAGACGCATGGATGTGAGATCAATACCCATGAGCGCGCATCCGGTCGATGTACCAAGTGGCGAACTTGTCGAGGTTCGTCTCGGAGAAGCGGGAATAGGGGCCCGGCTGATAGGCGGGATCGAGAGCGCCGGCATGGGAACGGGCGACGAGGTCGGCGTCCTGGTCCGTCGTTGCGACCCAGACATCCGTCAGCTTGTCGAGGTCGTAATCGACCCCTTCGACGGCGTCCTTGTGCACCAGCCACTTGGTCCTGACCAGCGTCTTGCCGGCCGAGAGCGGGATGACGGTTGCCACGACCGCATGGTCGCCCATGAAGTGGTTCCAGCTGTTATGACCCCAGAGATGCGTGTCGCCGAGATCCTTGCGGGTCATCTGCCCGAGGAGCTTGGAGGATGCGGCGGTGGCGTCGTGAGTCTGGGACTCGCCGGCGCCCGATATGATCAGCCGCTGTGTGCGGAAGTTCGTGGCGCAGTCGGTGAGCTGCTCGATGGCAGCCGAGGGGAAACCGTCTGCCTCCCACGCCTGCGTGCGCTCCTCGTACAGCCGGAAATGCTCCTCTGCCTGCTCGCGGTCTTCCGGGCTCAGCGTTTCGGGATCGAAGCCGAAGTCGAGATCGACGAAGGAGACGCAGAGTTCCGGGTGGTTGGCGGAGCAATGGTAGCATTCGCGATTGTTTTCCATCGTCAGCTTCCAGTTGCCGTCTTCGATGACGTCGGTCTGGTGAGCGATCTTGGCATTGCGGATGTCATAGGGAGCCAGACGCTCGACCATCGCCTGTTCGAGGCCGGCAATGTCCTCGGGCGGATTGTCGGAGAGGCAGACGTAGATCAGGCCGCCGATCGATTTGAAGGTGACCGGTTTCAGGCCGCGGCAGTCCTTGTCGAAATCCTTGCCCATATGGGGGGCATAGCTGAGTTCGCCCGTCAGCTCATAGGTCCAGGTGTGGTAGGGACAGACGAGCTTCGAAACGATCGTCTTGCCCGGATTGAGAAGGCGGGAGCCGCGATGGCGGCAGACATTGTGCAGCACGCGGATTTCGCCGTCGTCATCACGCAGCAGGATCAGGCTCGTCTTGCCGATGTCGATCACCGTGGCGTCGCCGGGTTCGGCAACGTCACAGTCGAGGCCGACACAGATCCAGTGATTGTGGAAGAAGACGTCGATGTCTGCTTCGAACACGTCTTCTCTTATATAGAGGCCGGCCGGCAGCGAGTGGCCATCGGCACGGGCTTCGAGAAGGGCTGAAATGGAAGATGGAAGCCTGTTTAGCATGAGAACCTCTTATGTGAGAGTTTCCCTAGATTGCGCTTGCAGATCGGGGCTTTCAACGGCATAAAAAATCACGTTCGCATAATATTTTCTCATGTGAAAGGGCATCCAAGATGCAATTTCGAAAGCGGCTTCCATCGCTGACCGCACTGGTGACGCTGGAGGCGGTGCTGCGCATGAAAAGCTTCACCTTGGCAGCGACTGAACTCGGCGTCACCCAGGCGGCGGTCAGCAGGCAGATTGCGTTGCTGGAGGAGGAACTCGGCCAGGCGCTGTTTGTGCGCAAGCACCGGGCGATCGAGCCGACGGCGGCATGCATCAGCCTCGGCGCGACGCTGGCAAAGAGTTTCGCCGATATCGCCGAGAGCGTGGAGGCGATCCAGTCGCGCAGCCAGGACGTGGTGACGATCGGGGCAACCGTCGCATTCTCTTCCTTCTGGCTGCTGCCGCGGCTCGCCGAATTCCGCCGGGCCAATCCCGGCATTCTGGTGCGGGTGATATCCCAGGACAGTCCGATCGCTCTCGACGGCGGAGAGGTCGATGTGGCGATCCGCTACGGTCTGCCTCCCTTCAGCGATGGGACGGTCATCGCCTCGCGCGGCGACGTCATCTCCCCCGTCTGCTCTCCGGATTACCTCAGGCGTCGGGGAGATGGTCCGCTCGGCTCGTCGGACGAATTCATCGAAACGGATGTTGTCGACCGTTCCTGGTACAACTGGTCGCAATGGGTTGCCCTGACCGGCTCCAGTATCGAGGTCAAACCGTCGCTGCGGTTCAACCATTATACCGAGAGCATCGCCGCGGCGCGCGCCGGGCAGGGGATTGCGCTCGGATGGCGCATGCTGGTCGGCACCTTTCTCGAGGACGGGACGCTGGTGCGCGCTGAGGAAAGCGAGCTTGCCGCGGAGGGGCGTTACAACGTGATCGTGCCGGTCAAAGCCAAGCGAAGCAACGCCCGCGACCTCGCCGCCGCCTGGCTGACGGCATCGCTGCACGGTTGATCGAAAACGCCAAAGTTACAGACCCAACCCGGGGGTTGCCGTCCGGTGCACGCCTTTGGGGATGAAGGCGAAGCGTTCTGCCAGGCCGAGGAAATCGGCCGCGAGGTGGATGACGGAAAGCCACATTTCCGTGCCCTGCAGGCTGGGTTCACCGCCGTCGGCGAAAGGAAATCCCTCGCCGTCCCGCCATCTGTCCAGCGCCCTTGAGATGAGATTGCGGGCGATCGTCTCGCCATCGCTCCGCCGGTAATCGGTCTGGCGAGCAATCAGCAGCAGCGGATGAATCGTATCGAGCAGGTTGCACGCGGTGTATTTCTGAGCCGCGAAGCCCTTGTGGTTGCGGTAATTGAGATGAACCGTTTCGAGCGCGGCATGCGGGTGCGGGATCGGCATGCCGAACTGCGCGTAGGTGCCGCGCGTCAGGCGGTAAAAGCCGTTCACCGGTTGTAGCCATCCTTCCAGCGCCGTCGGCTCGCCCCATAGGCCCGAGACGCTGTCGGCATGGCGGCTCAGCCACTCGAAGAGCTGCTGGCGTGGATCCCTGATGCCGAAAGACTTGGCATTGAAGTACATGGCGGTTCCGATGGCATCGATCACGCTGCCGGCATGCCATGCCCGGCTCGACCAAGGCAGGGCGCTTAACCAGCGCTCCAGCTCTTCAGCATCGCACTGCACCGCTTGGATGGGGTGCTGCGGCCCGGAGCCGAGCAGTTCGAGCGCATAGCCGACCGAAAGGACATTGTAGAGCGCTTTCGGATCCTCCCTCAACGCTCGGCCATGCAGGTGCGAATGCTCTTCCGGGAAAAGGCCTGTCTCTCGGTCCTGGAGACCTTGGAGACGCTCGATGGTCTGCGGCGCATCGAGCCCGGGCGGCAGTTGGCCGAAGCCAGCCGCGATCTCGATGGCATCGCAGAGATGCCGGATCGCCGGTCTCCTGACGCCGTCCGCCTCCAGCGATTCATAGGCCTCAGGTGTTTTCCAGCGTGCGAGAATATCCGGCCATTGCTCTTTCGCTTTCTGACCGAGCCTGACCAACTGATCCTCGATATCTGCAGTGCCCGATTTCCTGGCCATCATGCCTCGGCTCCGCAGCACCTTTGCCGGTACGCCCCCGGCAATCGCTAGCGCAGGAATGTCCTGCGTGACCACGGCCCCGGCGGCGATCACCGCGCCATTTCCAATCGTGACGCCATCGAGGATCACGCAATTGGCGCCGATCCAGACATCGTCGCCGATCACGATGCCGAGGCTGATGACGCCCTGGCGATGGATGGGACGATCCGGATCGTCGAAGCCGTGATTGAACCCGACGATCGATGCGTGCGAGGCAATCCGCACCCCATTGCCGCACGTCACCTTGCCGGACACACAGGCAAAAGGATTGATGCTGCAGTCGTCGCCGAGGGTCACATCGCCCCGCACGAGCGCCTGCCCGGCAATCCACGACCGCTCGCCCATCGCCAGGCTTTCGGTGAAGATCGCGGCATCTCCAGCGATATAGGACGTCCCGGCCAATTCAGCGCCGCATGAGTGCCGAAGCGCTGCCTTGCGGGCGAGGTGAGCGGGATGATCGAGGTCAGACGCGATGCGTTCCCAGGGAAGATATTGCAGCCTGCGCGATTCCCGATCTTCGCTCGCCGATGCTTGCCGGTTGTTGGCTTGGTCCATCTGATCCTCATTGTCGATTTCGACCGCCGAACATCCGCTCGGCTTCAGCGATCCTGCCCCGCAATGCATCAGATGGTGTCATTCGTGCGAAAGCAAGACCGGATCAAGCAGTCGGCGAACGCTTCTGGCATGGGGGCTGGCAGACTCGTTCGATGCGCACCGGGAATTCTCCCCTGACGAACAGCGGCCGTCGTAGGTAGTCCCAAAAGCACGCCGGGCCGCTCGATTGGACAAAGGGGCGCAACCTATTGCGCCCCAAGCTCATCGGCGATTACCGGGCGCTGTCGATGATAGCGCCGCCGTCAGGGGTAAGACTGTAGCCGGTGATGAACTGCGAATCCTTGCTGGCAAGGAACAGCACCACCGGCGCAATGTCCTCTTCCGGCGAGCCGAAACGAGCGAGCGCATTCGCTGGCGGAGGAACCTCCTTTTCGGCAGCACCCCAGGTGTCGGCGATCGGCAGGATGTTGTTCACGGTGATCTTGTCTGCGCCCCATTCGCGTGCCGCCGTGCGGGTCAACGCGCGCACCGCCTCCTTGGCCATATTGTACGGGCAATAACCAGCAAGCCCGCTGGTGGCGGCCATCGAGCCGAAGTTGATGATCCGGCCTTCTCCGCTTTCTCTCAGGTGAGGATAGCAAGCCTGCATGAACCGCAGATAGGCGATCGGCCCGGTATCGAAGTTTCGTTGCAACAGCTCGACCGAGAGGTCGATGACCGAAGACGAGACCGCGGAACCATCGAAAGCATTGTTCACGAGAATGTCAATGCGGCCATATGCGGCTACCACCTGGTCCACCGCGGCCGTGATCCGGTCGGTCTCCCCGACATCGCAGACGACGCCGAGTGCTGTGCCGCCCGCTTCGACGATATCAGCGACGACACGTTCGACGCCTTCTGATGTGCGCGAGAGAATTGCGACCTTCGCACCTTCGGCGGCAAAGAGCTTTGCAGTGGCGCGGCCAATGCCACGGCTTGCGCCCGTGATGATGGCAACTTTTCCATTGAATCGACCCATTTTTATCTCCTTGATTGGGTTGGGGCTATCGGATGTTAGCGCGCTGTGGTCTGAACGTAGGGGGAAGGGACGATGCGGGCTTCGTTCTGCGTCAGGAACGAGGTGACGAGCAGCGCCAGGCCGATCGCCGCGGGCAGGGCGCCGGCGGGTTTTCGAACGCCGATATGTGCGAGGCCCGACAGCAGCAGGTGGAAGAAGATGCCGGCATAGGCGAGATCGCTGAGCGGCATGCTGATGCGTGAAAGGATCGCGACCGGGCCGAGAACCTTGATGACGATCATGAATGGAATGAGGTAGGAAGCCTTGTATCCGAGTTCCGCCAGAACCTGGCGAACCCAGTCTCGCTTGATGACATAGATGGTGGCTGAGGCGAGGTAGAGCGCGGACAGAAGTGCCGTGCTGATCCAGTAGACGTAATATTCAGGCATGAGTTCATCCCTGTCGCTGCCCACGCAGCAACATCCCTCTCGTCGAGTCTGTCGGTTTGTTTTGAGGAACGCTTTTCCTGCGCCCTCTTGTGCGTGCAGAGAAATGTCGTCTAACATTTATATTTGCAAGTAGGATGATTTACTTGCTGTTAGTATGGCAAGGCAGACCATGGCAGAAGACGAAGTCAATATGCATGAAGAGATGCGGCGAGCCTTCGCGTTGCTCTCCGGCAAATGGAAGCTGGAAATCATGTGGCTGCTCAATCAGCGGGTCTATCGGTTCGGCGAATTGAGAAAGGCTATTCCCGGCATCACCCAACACATGCTGACGGCGCAACTTCGCGAACTCGAAGCGGACGGTTTGGTGTCCCGCACCATCTTCGCGGAGGTTCCTCCGCGCGTCGAATATGAGATCACGCAAAAAGCGCGGGGCCTCGGCCCGACGATGGAAGCTTTGACCGCATGGTGGAACGAGTACGGCAAAAGCGTGCCGGTGAAGCCGGGCGCTCGTGGGCGGAAAGCGAGAGATCGCTGAACTGCTTCACAATCACGAAAGGCTCGAGCCGAACTTGTCCCAGCCTTCCTTGATCGTCTCCATCGCGACGTTGGTCGAGGTGTTGGCAACGTGCGGCAGAGTCGAGATGCGTTCGCCGAGAACGCGGCGGTAGCGGCCGATGTCGCGGGTGCGGATCTTCAGGAGATAGTCGAATCTGCCGGCGATCATATGGCATTCTTCGACTTCCCTGATCTTCTTGATGGCCTCGTTGAAGCTTTTCAACGCTGCCTCGCGGGTATCAGAGAGTTTCACCTCGACGAAGGCGATGTGGTCGAGCTGCATTTTCGCAGGATTGAGGACGGCCTTGAAGCCTTCGATATAGCCGTCGTTGATCAGTCGCTTGAAGCGGAGCTGGCAGGGCGTCTTCGAAAGCCCGACGCGCGCGGCAAGATCGGTGATCGACAGTCTGCCGTCCTCGGCGAGCGCCGCGAGGATCTTTCTGTCGAACTGGTCCAATTCACTAAAGACGTCGGTTTCGCCAGCCATTTGAACTCTCGTTGATCACTTTATAAGTTCATACAGCTTGAAAACCGCTAAAATCAAGTGAGATCACGATTTGCGGCTGTGGTAGATTGTGCGTCGGCAATGGGAGGAAGGTGCGAGCGCCTGGCGTATTGCCGGGATCGGCAGCGCCGCCGCACCAAAAGGGGATCACGGATGCACCAGAAACAAGCGGATGACGATCGGAAACCCGACTTGCTCGTTCACTACAGGCCGGTGGCGATAAGAGCGGTTGCGGCCGCATTCACCGTCAAGCGCAACAAGCCGAATGCGCGCCCGCTTCGCGAGACGGAATATTCCGGTCCCGCTTTTCTGGATGATGCACTCTGGGATGACGAGCCAGGTGTTCCATTTATCCGCTAAACAGATTTTGATTGAACAGGGACTCCCATGTTGAACGCAGCGATCGACGCCGACTCTTCCAATGATCCCGCCAAGGGCGCGCCATTCGCCGCCTTCGCGCCGCCGATCCGGCCGCAATCCGAGCTTCGCCAGGCAATCACATCAGCCTATCGCCGTCCGGAAACCGAATGCCTGCCGCCGCTTGTCGCCGCCGCGCGTGTTTCGGAGGCGAAGCGCTATGACATCCGCAGCACCGCCCGCACGCTGATCGAGGCACTGCGCGCCAAGCATAAAGGCACCGGCGTCGAAGGGCTGGTGCAGGAGTATTCGCTTTCCAGCCAGGAAGGCGTCGCGCTGATGTGCCTTGCCGAAGCGCTGCTGCGCATTCCCGATACCGACACCCGCGACGCGCTGATCCGCGACAAGATCGCCGAAGGCAACTGGACCTCACATATCGGCGGCGGCAAATCCATGTTCGTCAACGCCGCCACCTGGGGTCTCGTCGTCACCGGCAAGCTCACCTCGACGGTCAACGACCGCAGCCTGTCGGCGGCGCTGACGCGGCTGATCGCGCGCGCCGGCGAGCCGGTCATCCGTCGCGGCGTCGATATGGCGATGCGCATGATGGGCGAGCAGTTCGTCACCGGCGAAACGATCGAGGAGGCGCTGAAGCGCGCCCGACCGCTCGAAGCGCGCGGCTTTCGCTATTCCTACGACATGCTGGGCGAGGCGGCGACGACGGCCGCCGACGCCGAACGTTATTTCAAGGATTATGAAAAGGCGATCCACGCGATCGGCAAGGCGTCGGATGGGCGCGGCATCTATGATGGCCCCGGCATTTCGATCAAGCTTTCGGCTCTGCATCCCCGTTACGCGAGGGCCCAGGCCGGCCGGGTGATGGGCGAACTGCTGCCGAAGGTAAAGGCGCTGGCCGTTCTCGCCAAGTCCTACGATATCGGCCTCAACATCGATGCCGAGGAGGCCGACAGGCTGGAGCTTTCGCTGGATCTGCTCGAAGAGCTTTGCTTTGCCCCGGATCTTGCAGGCTGGAACGGCCTGGGCTTCGTCGTGCAGGCCTATGGCAAGCGTTGCCCCTTCGTGCTCGACTATGTCATCGATCTCGCACGGCGCTCTGGACGCCGCGTCATGGTGCGTCTGGTCAAGGGCGCCTATTGGGACGCGGAGATCAAGCGCGCTCAGCTCGATGGTCTCGACGACTATCCGGTCTATACCCGCAAGATCTACACCGACGTTGCCTATATCGCCTGCGCGCGCAAGCTTCTCAACGCACCCGATGCCGTCTTTCCGCAGTTTGCCAGCCACAATGCGCAGACGCTGGCGACGATCTATCACCTCGCCGGTCCCGATTTCGCCGTCGGCAAATACGAATTCCAGTGCCTGCATGGCATGGGCGAACCTCTCTATGATGAAGTCGTCGGCAAGGAAAAGCTCGATCGCCCGTGCCGGATCTATGCGCCTGTGGGAACGCATGAGACGCTGCTTGCTTATCTCGTCCGTCGTCTTCTGGAAAACGGCGCCAATTCCTCCTTCGTGCACCGCATCTCCGATCCGACCGTCTCGGTCGAGGCGCTGATCGCCGATCCCGCCGAGACGGTCGCCGCCATGCCTGTCGTCGGCGCTCCCCACGCGCAGATCGCCTCGCCGAAGGCGCTTTACGGCAGTGCCCGTGCCAATTCCGACGGTCTCGACCTGTCGAACGAAGCGACCCTTTCCGATCTGGCGCAGGTGCTCGCCGCCTCGGCCGCAAGCCCATGGCATGCGCTGCCGATCCTGGCCGATGGCTCGACGGACGGGGTGACCCGTGACGTCCTCAATCCTGCCGATCACCGCGATGTCGTCGGCACGGTCACCGAGCTGAAGGTCGAAGACGCCGCCCGGATCGTCGCGATGGCTGCCGAGCATGCGCCGCAATGGGCGGCGGTGCCGCCGGCCGAGCGTGCGGCCTGCCTGGAGCGGGCGGCCGACATTATGCAGGCCCGCATCAAGACGCTGATGGGCATCATCATGCGTGAGGCCGGCAAATCGGCGGCCAATGCCGTCGGCGAGGTGCGTGAGGCGATCGACTTTCTGCGTTATTACGCCGAACAGGCGCGCAAGACGCTTGGGCCGTCTCATGCGGCCCTTGGCCCGATCGTCTGCATCAGCCCATGGAATTTCCCGCTGGCGATTTTCACCGGGCAGGTTGCTGCCGCTCTGGTGGCCGGCAATCCCGTGCTTGCCAAACCCGCCGGCGTCACGCCGATCATCGCTTCGGAGAGCGTCAAGATCCTCCATGAGGCGGGCGTCCCTGTGGGTGCCTTGCAGTTCGTGCCCGGCAGCGGCCGCCTCGGCGCCGGTATGGTGGGCGCTCAGGAAACAGCGGGCGTCATGTTTACCGGCTCGACCGAAGTTGCCCGCATGATCCAGGCGCAACTGGCCGAACGCCTGTCTTCATCAGGCAAACCGATCCCGCTGATTGCCGAAACCGGCGGCCAGAACGGTATGATCGTCGACTCCTCGGCCTTGGCCGAGCAGGTCGTGGCCGACGTTATTGCCTCGGCTTTCGACAGCGCTGGCCAGCGGTGCTCGGCGCTGCGCGTTCTCTGCCTGCAGGACGATGTGGCCGACCGGACCCTCAACATGCTGAAGGGTGCCTTCCGCGAGCTGACGATCGGTCGCACCGACCGGCTGAGCATCGATGTCGGTCCTGTCATCAATGATGGCGCAAAGGCCGAGATCGACCAGCATATCGAGCAGATGCGCGGCCGCGGCCGTAAGGTCGATCAGTTGCCGCTGCCCGAAAGTGCCGCGGCGGGGACCTTCGTTCCGCCGACGATCATCGAGATCAAGTCGCTGTCGGACCTGACGAGGGAGATCTTCGGGCCGGTTCTGCATGTCGTGCGCTTCAAGCGGAACGGCCTCGACCGCCTCATCGACGACATCAATGCATCGGGCTACGGCCTGACATTCGGGCTTCACACCCGGCTTGACGAAACGATCGCGCATGTGACGAGCCGCATCAAGGCCGGCAATCTCTACGTCAACCGCAACATCATCGGCGCTGTCGTCGGCGTGCAGCCTTTCGGCGGCCGCGGCCTGTCGGGCACCGGCCCGAAGGCCGGCGGTCCGCTCTATATCGGCCGGCTGGTGCAGCGGGCTCCCGTGCCGCCGCAGCAGGATTCCATTCATACGGACCTCGCCCTTCGCGATTATATCGTCTGGCTCGACAAGAAGGGTTTGCCGGCCGAAGGGGAAGCGGCGCGCGGATATGCGAGCCGCTCGGCGCTCGGGCTCGAACGCGAACTCACCGGTCCGGTCGGCGAGCGCAATCTCTACGCGCTCCATCCCCGCGGCCGCATTCTTGCGGTGCCTGAGACCGAAAGCGGCCTCCATCGCCAGATTGCCGCAGCGTTGTCCACGGGCAACCACATCGTCGTGGACGCCGGCTCCCTGCCGAAATCGACCTTGGCGGATCTGCCGGCCGCCGTCGCCAGCCGGGTTTCCTGGACGTCGGATTGGGAAAAGGACGGGCCGTTCTCGGGCGCACTCGTCGAAGGGGATCGTGACAGGGTTCTTCTCGTCAATCGAAAGATCGCCGCTCTGCCGGGTCCGCTTCTGCTGGTCCAGGCCGCGACGAGCGAGGAGTTGGCGAGCGATCCCGAGGCCTATTGCCTGAACTGGCTGCTGGAGGAGGTGTCGACATCGATCAACACCGCGGCAGCCGGCGGCAATGCAAGCCTGATGGCCATCGGCTGAGCGGCCAGTGAGGGGCAGGCAGCGTCCTCCAGGCCGCTGATGTGCGCTGCCGCGTTCTCTTTCGTTATGCTCGGGACTTTCTTGAGCATCGGCACCTCGTCGGCAAGGCAACAGTTCCTCGGCACAGGGCCGAGGATACGCCGAGCAAAAAAGCGAGCTTTATTGGCAGCCTGAAGATGCAGAAAATGCGATGCCTCGATCACCCTTCCAGGGGGTCTGAATAAAACTCGACACCATTGACCATTTTTTTAGCAGTTGCGGCTATCGTCGCGCCATCAGGCGTGACCATTCCTGGGGTTGGGGTTCTTATGGCATTGATTGATCGACTGTTGCAGCGCATGCGGATCGTGACGAAGGTCCTCTTCTTCCTGGTGCCGCTGATCGTTCTCATCGCGGGCATCGGGCTTTTCGGCTATTTCACCGCCGGTACGCTCAAAGGCCAGATGACGCTGACGCGGCAGACGATCGATGCTCTTTCCAGTTTCCAGCAGCTGCGGTCTTCGCTGACGGCCTTTACCGATCTTCCGGCGGCCGCCACGCGCGATCGGCTGGTTGCCAGCATCTCCGATCAGGAGAAGGGGGCTGCGACGCTCGACGCGATGCTGATCGATCCCGCCCAAAAGCAGCAGATCGCCGTGGTGCGCGAACTCGGGGCCAAGATGCAGAGCGGCGCCGATGCGCTTTGGGCTGTGTCGCAGGAGCGCGCCAATACCGAAAAGGCGATCGACGATGCTGTGACGCAGCTGTTCAAGGAAAGCCAGACCGCCCGCAAGCAACTCGACGTTCTCCAGGACCAGGCGAACGGAAAAGAGGCCTTCGTCCGGGCGCTGCTCCTCGATGCCTCTGTCTACAAGAATCTCGCGCAGCGCATCGCAAAGCTGCGCAAGGCGACCGCGCAGGCAACTGCCCCCGCCGATATCGCCGGCGCTCTCGGCAGCCTCCTGCCGCCGCTCGTCAAGGAGGTCGGCGGGAGCGCCGCACTCGCCTCCGACAAAGCCCAAAGCCAGATTGCCGCGCTGAAGCCGGTATTGGACAAGCTCGCCGGGATGGCCAAGGACAGTGCAAACCTGACACTCGACGGTTATGCTCCTCTCGACCAGGACCTGCAGGGCTTCGAGGAGACGTTCGGAAAGCTTGCCTCAGGGAATGCGGATACTGCGATCGAGCGTTTTGTCGGCATGGATGCAAGCATATCGACGCTTCGCTCGATGGTGGTGATCGTCAATACCGCGTTCAAATCGATTGACGATCTGCGCCTGCACTTAAGCGAATTGAACAGGCGGGTCGATGCCGAGGCGCGGGATGCTGTTCTCGCCGATCTCAAGGCACTGCGCGAAAGCGCCGCACAGCTCGTACCCTTGAGCGGAAAAAACGCCGCCTTGCAGGATCTTGCCAAGAAGATCGAGCCGTCGCTTGCCTCGATCGAAAAGGATAGTTCGCTTCTGATATCGATCGCCGACAGGTGGCGCGCCAATAAGGAGGCGGCGACGGCACTGGTGGCCGACGCAAGCCACACGCTCGAACAGTTCGTCAGCACGGCGCAGGAGAGCGGCAAGGAAATCAGCCAGCGCTCGGCGACAATGTCGCTTGCGGCAATGATTGCAGGCACGGTGCTTGCGATCATCGGCGGTCTCATGCTGATCGAAACCCTGCGCGGACCGCTGAAGCGGATCACCCAGACGATGATGAGACTGGCCGACGGCGATCTCGACATCTCCATCGGCGACGGCAAGCGCGGCGACGAGATCGGCGACATGATCCGATCGGTGACCGTCTTCCGCGACCAGGCGCTGGAGAAGACCAGGCTGGAAGAGCTTGCCGAAGCAAACAGGGCGCGGGACGAACGGGAGCAGGCCCGCCGCGCGGCCGAGCAGGCGCGCATCGAGGCTGAACAGAGCGAGGCTTTGAACGCTCTGTCGGATATGCTCGGCAAGCTTGCCAACGGCAATCTCGCCGCGGAGATGAGCGAGGATCTGGCCGCTGACTATGTCGCCATGGCCCGCACCTATAATCACGCCATCGACGCATTGCGCCTGACGCTCGCCGAGGTTCGCAATACGACCTATGAAATCGCCGAGGGCAGCACCAATCTTTCGGGTGCCGCCGACGATCTCGCCCGCCGCACGGAGCAGCAGGCCGCGGCCCTCGAAGACAGTTCGCGCGTGCTCGGCGAACTCACAGCCAGCGTGCGGACGACGGCCGAAAATGCGAGCCAGACGTCGCGTTCGGTCGCCGAAGCACACCGCCAGGCCGAGCATTCCGCAGCCGTCGTCGCCAAGGCCGTCGACGCCATGGGCGCCATCAACCGGTCGTCCGAAAAGGTCAGCAGCATCATCGGCGTGATCGACGAGATCGCCTTCCAGACCAATCTTCTTGCGCTCAATGCCGGCGTGGAAGCTGCGCGCGCGGGCGAGGCCGGCAGAGGTTTTGCCGTCGTCGCACAAGAGGTTCGCGAGCTTGCGCAGCGTTGCGCCAAGGCGGCCCGCGAGATCAAGGAACTGATCTCCAACAGCGCATCGCAAGTCGGCACGGGCGTCAAGCTCGTCGAAGAGACCGGTGAGGCGCTTTCGGCGATCATGGAGCACTTCACCTCGATCAACGGGCTGGTGCAGGTGATCTCGTCGGCCACGACGACGCAGTATAAGGGCATCGATGAGGTGAACAACGCCGTGCGGGACGTCGAGCACATCACCCAGCACAACGCCGCCATGGTTGAGGAGAACACCGCGGAAATTCACAGGCTCCGCCACCAGGTGGAAGTCCTGAATGAAAGAATCTCGCACTTCCAGACCGCTGTCGCCGATGGCCGCAGGGCAGCCGGCCCGTCGATGTCGCTGGCTTCCTGAGAAGTAACGCCTTCACCCCCGCGCCGGCAGGGCGGTTAGACTGATCTGCCCAACCCAAGCGGTGTCAGGCGAGGAAGGGTGTCGGCGCCTCCATCTTCATGGAGCAGCGCAAGACAGTGACGCTTCAGCCGTGAAAACTCCGATGACGCGACGATGTCGGTCGCTCGCGGTCGCGGGAAGGGGACGGTGATCTCTTCGTGAATGCGCCCTGGCCGCGCCTTCATCACGATGATCCGGTCCGCCAGCAGGAGCGCCTCTTCGATATCATGCGTGACGAACAGGATGGTCTTGCGGAATTGTTCTCGTAAAGAGAGCATTTCGACTGATGATGCACGTTAAGAGATCGGTCTGGTTCGACTCGATTGCCGAGCGTCAAACTAAACATGCTACCGGCGGTGCAGTGTTGCTTCTTCGTCACAACCGAGCCGAATTGCGGTGAGCCCCAATATCCCCGTGGCGCGGTATTTCCGAGTGAGCTACATGTCGGCAGAGAACCGCCGCATGCGGTCGGTCGAGTGGTGTTGCAAGCGGAGAATCCGCGGCTTAGAGGGATAAGTTCCGCATATGGATGGCGCCGTTTCGCAGCAGCTGGACTCCGGTCTTCGTGCGCTCTGCGGTATCGCCGCATTCTATCGGATCGCTGCGGATGCGGTTCAGCTGCAACATGATCTGGCATTGAAGGGGCGCGTGTCCCAGCCCATCGACATTCAGCGCGCAGCCAAAATCATCGGACTGAAAGCACGTGTGGTCGAAAAGGTCACGGAGCAACGCCTTCGAACCATGCCCGTCCCCGCTATCGTCCAGGTTCGCAGCGGATCCTTCCAGGTGCTCGGCGGGCTGAATCCCTCTGGAAAATACCGTCTTGTCGATCCCATAACGCGTGCTGATCGCGAGATTGCTCCGTCGGATATATTGGCCGAAATCGACGCGCGCGTTATTCTTGTGGGCCGGCGGATCAGGGGAGAAGGGTCGGACCCGCGGGAATTCGGCTTCAAGTGGTTTTTGCCGTCGATCTGGCGTTATCGAAAGCCGCTCGCGCATGTCTTGCTGGCATCGCTGTTTGTGCAGATCTTCGCACTCATCACACCTTTGTTCTTTCAGGTCGTGGTCGACAAGGTCTTGACGCATAAAGGCTATTCGACGCTGTTTGTGCTCGTTGCCGGTATTGCGATCATCGGCCTCTTCGATGTCATGCTTCAATATCTGAGAGCCTATGCATTGGCTCACACGACGAACCGGATCGATGTCGAGCTCGGCCAGCGCCTGTTCCATCATCTGCTGCGGCTGCCGCTGGATTATTTCGAGACGCGATCTGCCGGCCAGACCGTTGCCCGCGTCCGCGAACTGGAAACCATCCGCGCATTCTTGACCGGCCAGGGATTGTTTTCGGCCCTTGATGTCGTTTTCACATTCGTCTTCATTGCGGTTCTTTTCGCTTATTCCTGGAGCCTGACGCTGATCGTCATTGCCGCCATCCCGATCTACATCCTGATCGGAACCGTGGTGCGACCGCCGCTGCGCGAATTCGTCAAGGAGAAGTTCAATCGGGGCGCGGCAAGCCAGCAGTTCCTGGTCGAAGCCATCGTCGGTATCCACACGGTAAAGTCCGCCGCGGTGGAGCCGGTGATGCAGGCGCAGTGGGAGGACAAGCTCGCGGCTTATGTGCGAACAGCCTTCGATACGACACTGCTTGGCGTCGGCGGGCAAAACGCCATTCAATATGTGAGCAAGCTTTCGACGGCCGCCCTTCTTCTTTTCGGTGCGAGGGCGGTCATCGAAGGCGAACTTTCCGTCGGCTCTCTCGTCGCCTTCAACATGATTGCCGGCCAGGTTACCCAGCCGATCTTGAGGCTGTCGCAACTCTGGCAGGATTTTCAGCAGGTGCAGATCTCGGTCGACCGGCTCGGCGATATCCTCAACACGCCGATGGAGCGTCAGCCAGCCGCGCGGTTGTCGTTGCCTGCACCGAAGGGAAAAATCGATTTTCGAAACATCACCTTCCGTTATCGGCCAGGCTCACCCGAGGTCCTGAAAAACATATCGCTCGAAATAAAGCCGGGAGAGGTCATCGGTATTGTCGGAACTTCGGGCTCGGGGAAATCGACGCTCGCGAAACTGGTGCAGCGTCTTTATATCCCCGAAGAGGGGCAGGTCCTTCTCGACGGCATGGATCTCTCCCAGCTCGATCCCGCCTGGCTTCGAAGCCATATCGGCGTCGTTCTCCAGGAGAACCTGCTGTTCAACCGGACGATCCACGACAATATCGCGTTCTCAAACCCGGCGATGCAGCGCGCTCAGGTGATTGCGGTCGCCAAGCTCGCCGGGGCGGACGAATTCATCTTGCGACTGCCGCACGGCTACGACACGATGATCGAAGAACGCGGCGCAAACCTCTCCGGTGGCCAGCGTCAGAGGATCGCCATTGCCCGGGCGCTGGCCACCGCTCCCCCGATCCTGATTTTCGATGAAGCGACCAGCGCGCTGGACTATGAAAGCGAGCGCGTTGTGCAAACCAATATGCACCAGATCGCCGCCGGCCGTACGGTTATCATCATCGCGCATCGGCTCGCTGCCGTACGGCCTTGCAACCGGATCATCGGCATGGCTGACGGACGCATCGTGGAAGTCGGCAGCCATGACGATCTGCTCAAGCGCCCGGGCGGCCTCTATGCGCGGCTTTGGGCCTTGCAGAACGACAGGGGCGCCGCATGACAGGCAAGGCGGCCAAAGCCGTGCGATATGCCGGCCTCCTCTCGCGCCCGGTGGCGCGATCCGACCACGAGTTTCTGGCGCCGGCGCTTGAAATTCTGGAGACGCCGCCCTCGCCGGTGCGTCTGGCGCTGATCCTGATCATCTGCGCCTTCGTCACGACGGCATTGATCTGGTCTTATATTGGCCGCATCGACATCATTGCCGCCGCACAAGGCAAAATTCAGCCGACCGGCCGTGTCAAAGTTGTTCAGCCATTGTTGACAGGCAAGGTGAAGGCGCTTCCGCCGGCGAATGGCACACCCGTCAAGAGCGGCGATATCCTGCTCGAACTCGACCCGACAGATGCCATTGCCGATGAGACGGACGCAGCAAAAGGCCTGGCCTCCGTGAGAGCCGAGGTTCGGCGCCGAAAAGCCGCGGTGGACTATGTTCGATCTCAGAAGAGCGACCAGCCGCTGCCGACGATCTCCTGGGACGCAGATGCGCCCGATGAATTGCGTGGCCGTGAGGAAGGCATCCTGCGGGGTGATCTCGAGCAATTCCAGGCCGCGGCCGCATCGCTCGATGCTCAGAGGCAGCAGAAGGAAGTGGAACGCGATCGCCTGGTCGTGACGGTTGCGGCTCAAAACTCGCTGGTTGAGACCCTGAAAGATCGCGTGGCGATGCGCCATGCGCTGGCTTCGAAGGACGCCGGCACGATGGCAAGTGTGATCGATGCCACGCAAACATTGAAAGAGCAGGCGACACAGCTAGCCGTGCAGGAGGGAAACCTCGCTGACGCCGCGGCTGGCATCGAGGTCTTCGCGCGGGAGAAAGACAAGCTGACACGAACGTTCCTGAGCGATCAGCTCGGACGGCTCGGCGATGCGGAGCGCCGGGTCGAAGAACTGGAGCAGCGGCTGGCGAAAGCCAGGAATGTTCGCGAGCAGATGACCTTGCGTAGTCCAATAGACGGCACGGTGCAGGCGTCGTCGATTACCAGTGTGGGTCAAGTGGTGACCGTCGGCCAGGATGTTATGCGTGTCGTGCCCGAGGGGAGCGCGTTGGAGCTTGAAGTCTACGCTTTGAACAAGGATATCGGCTTCATCAAGGTCGGACAGGAGGCTGTCGTCAAGCTCGAAGCCTTTCCCTTCACCCGCTACGGAACCATTCCAGCCCACGTCACCAAAATCGCTGCAGATGCGATCCCCGAACCCGACGCCGCACGCCGCGAGGGCGATCCTGCAGCAAGACAGGCGGAGACAACCTTCGGCGGCGCCGAAAGAATGCAGAACCTGGTTTTCCCGGTCACATTGAGCCTGGAGACCCGTCAAATTTCAGCAGATGGTCGTAACGTCGAGTTAAGTGCGGGCATGGCAGCAATTGCGGAAGTGCGAACGGGTGAGCGCAGAATGCTGGAATATGTCTTTTCGCCTTTGGTCGAGGTCGCGGAGGAAGCACTTCGTGAACGCTAGTTGAGAAGGTCGTCCTTACTGACGCGAGATAAGAACGGTAGTTGAAAATTTGCCCTCCGCTGGAGCGGAGGGAACAGGCATAGCCACGGTAGGCAAGTGGGGATTTTATGACGAGTCTTATTACTTCGACAAAGGACGTCAGCTTGACGGGAGATCAGAAAGTTGACGGGCTTCTCAGCGGCGTTGCTTGGGATGGCACGATAACCTATGCGTTTCCCACGACCTCGTCATCGTACATCTATAGCGGCGAGAAAGATTCTGATTTCTCGTCGATTTCCTCGCAACAGCAGTCTGCAGCTTTGTTTTTTATGGAGCAATCCTACGGAAACGCGGCAAATGACGGTTTTTCGGTTGAGGGATTTACGAACGCCAACTTTACCGCCGGCAGCGCCGATACGGCAACCGTGCGGTTCGCTCAGTCGTCCATGCCTCCGACGGCATGGACCTATTATCCGGGTACTGGCGCCTACAGCGGCGATGTCTGGTTCGGGACGGAATATGCCGGAACAGAAGATGACCTTCGCTTTCCGGAGTTCGGCAATTATGCGGGCCATACTTTGGTCCATGAGCTGGGTCACGCTCTCGGATTAAAGCATGCCCACGAACCGGATTTTTTCAATCCTACGGTTGTTCCGCGTGCCTACGACTCGGTCGAATATTCGGTCATGACCTATCGCACCTTTGTCGGAGACAGTCTGAGTGGGTACAAGTATGAGCATGACGGCGCGCCGCAAACCTTCATGATGCTCGACATCGCCGCCCTGCAGCAAATGTATGGGGCGGACTACACCACGAACAGTGGCGATACCGTTTATAAGTGGAATCCGAACGAAGGCGTCACCTATGTCGACGGAGTAGCCGCCATTACGCCCGATGCGAACCGCATCTTCGCGACAATCTGGGACGGCGGCGGCATCGATACCTATGATTTGAGCGCTTATACCACCGCCCTCAAGATCGACCTGCGAGCAGGGGGGTACTCGGTCTTTTCCCAGAGCCAATTGGCCGATCTGTGGGGTGACTATGCCCGCGGCAACATTTTCAACGCTCTTCTTTATGAAGGCAATACTGCGTCCTTGATCGAGAATGTTCAGGCCGGCTCCGGCAACGACAACATTGTCGGCAACGAGGCGAACAATACGCTTTGGGGCAATGCCGGAGATGATTCGCTTTACGGCGGTATCGGTGACGACACATTGATCGGAGGCGTTGGTTCCGACTGGATGGTGGGCGGGGCCGGCAACGACCTTTATGTTGTCGACGACAGCTTCGATGTTGTGATCGAGAGTGCGAACCAGGGGACGGACGCAGTCCAGACGGCCCTTTCAAGCTATACGCTCCGCAACAACGTCGAGATCCTGACCTACACGGGATCCTCCAGTTTCACCGGCACCGGCAATGCGCTTGCTAATATGATCACCGGCGGCAACGGCAACGACACGCTGGATGGCGGGGCAGGTGCGGACATCTTGATCGGCGGCGCGGGGGACGACACCTATATCGTCGACAATGCCAGCGACAGCATCACCGAAGCCGCCGCTGCGGGGACCGACACGGTTCGCGCGACATCAGCAAGCTATACGCTTGGCGCCAATGTCGAGAACCTCACCTACATCGGCACGGGAACTTTTATCGGAACAGGCAATGAGTTGAACAATATCCTGACCGGGGGGGCAGGTGCTGACACCCTGGACGGGAAGGCGGGAGCAGACACACTGATCGGCGGAGCGGGCAACGACACCTATATTGTCGATGTTCTGGCCGACGTGGTCACCGAAGGGCTGAATGCTGGCACCGATCAGATCAATACGACGCTTTTTTCCTATGCTTTGACGAGTGTTGCCAACGTCGAAAACCTGAAGTTCATCGGCACCGGCGATTTTAGCGGGACTGGAAACAGCCTCGCCAACACGATCACCGGCGGCACCGGCAACGATCTTCTGGACGGCGGCGCCGGCAACGATACGCTGATCGGCGGAGCGGGCAACGACATCTATGTGGTCGACAGCGCGAGCGACGTTGTCACCGAGGCGGTCAGCGCCGGCACCGACGAGATCCGCACGGCGCTTGCGAGTTATACGCTCAGCAACAATGTCGAGAATCTAACCTATACGGGGTCCGCCAACTTCAACGGCACCGGCAACGCGCTTGTCAACACGATCACCGGTGGCGCCGGCAATGACGTGCTGGATGGCGGAGCAGGCGCGGACAGCTTGATCGGCGGTGCGGGCGACGACACCTATATCGTCGACAATGCCTCCGACATCGTCACCGAAGCCGCCGCTGCGGGGACCGACACGGTTCGCACGGCCCTGGCAAGCTATACGCTCGGCGGTAATGTCGAGAACCTCACCTATAGCGGTACGGCAGCCTTTACCGGGACAGGCAACAGCCTTGCCAACACGATCCGGGGTGCGGCCGGTGCCGACACTCTGGACGGAAAGGCAGGTGCAGACACACTGATCGGCGGAGCAGGCGATGACACCTATATTGTCGATGACGTCGCCGACGCGATCACAGAAGGGCTGAATGCAGGAACCGATCTGGTCAGGACGGCGCTTTCTTCCTATGCCTTGACCAATATCGCCAATGTCGAGAACCTGATTTATACGGGATCTGCCAGCTTCACCGGCACCGGCAATGCGCTTGCCAACAAGATCACCGGCGGCGCCGGCAACGATCTGCTGGACGGCGGCACCGGCAATGACACGCTGGCAGGCGGTGCCGGCAACGACATCTATATGGTCGACAGTGCAAGCGACGTGATCACCGAAGATCTCAGCGCCGGTACCGACGAAATCCGCACGGCGCTTGCGAGCTATACGCTCGGCAACAATGTCGAGACCCTCACCTATACGGGATCGGCCAGCTTCAGCGGCACCGGCAATGCGCTTGCCAACGCGATCACCGGCGGCGCCGGCAATGACATGCTGAATGGCGGGGCAGGCGCCGATACCTTGATCGGCGGTGCGGGCGATGACACCTATATCGTCGACAATGCCGGCGACAGCGTCGCCGAGAACACCGACGCGGGCAGCGACACGGTTCGCACGGCCCTGACAAGCTATACGCTCGGCGCTAACGTCGAGAACCTGAGCTATAGCGGCACGGTCGCATTTACCGGGACAGGCAATGACCTTGCCAACACGATCACCGGCGGTGCCGGTAACGATCTGCTGGACGGCGGCGCCGGCAACGACACGCTGATCGGCGGTGCCGGCAACGACACCTATATTGTCGATGACGTTGCCGACGTGGTCACCGAAGGGCTGAATGCAGGAACCGATCTGATCAAGACGGCGCTTTCCAGCTATACGCTCGGCAACAATGTCGAGACCCTGCAATATACAGGATCGGCCAGCTTCAGCGGCACCGGCAATGCGCTTGCCAACAAGATCATCGGCGGCACCGGCAACGATCTTCTGGACGGCGGCACCGGCAATGACACGCTGGTCGGCGGTGCCGGCAACGACATTTATGTGGTCGACAGTGCGGGCGACGTCGTCACCGAGCTGGTCGGCGACGGCACCGACGAAATCCGCACGGCGCTTGCCGCCTACTCGATCGCTGCATTGGCCAATGTCGAGAACCTCACCTACACGGGATCCGCCAACTTCACCGGCACCGGCAATGCGCTTGCCAACACGATCACCGGCGGCGCCGGCAACGACCTGCTGAATGGCGGGGCAGGCGCCGACACCTTGATCGGCGGGGTGGGCAACGACTTCTACATCGTCGACAATGCCGGCGATATCGTCACCGAAGTTGCTGATGAAGGAACCGATACGGTTCGCACGACCCTGACAAGCTATACGCTCGGCGCCAATATCGAGAACCTCACCAATATCGGCACGGCAGCCTTTACCGGAACAGGCAACGCACTGAACAACATCCTGAGCGGGGGAGCGGGGGTCGACACGCTAACGGGCGGCGCGGGCGACGACACCTATGTCATCTCCATCGGCGACATCGTCATCGAGAATGCCGACGAGGGAACCGACACGGTGCAGACGGCCCTTGCCGCCTATACGCTCGGCGCCAATGTCGAGAACCTCACCTATAGCGGCACGGCCGCGTTTACCGGCACCGGCAACGGTCTCGACAACATCCTCAAGGGCGGTGTTGGCGCCGACAAGCTCGTGGGGGCTGGCGGCAACGACACATTGATCGGCGGGGCAGGTTCCGACACGATGTCGGGCGGGACGGGTGACGACATCTATGTTGTCGATATTGCGACCGATCTGGTGATCGAGAATGCGAGCGAGGGAACGGACACGGTCCAGACGGCGCTTGCAAGCTATACGCTCGGCGCCAATGTCGAGAACCTGACCTATACGGGATCGGCCAGCTTCACCGGCATCGGCAATGCGCTTGCCAATACGATCACCGGCGGCGTCGGCAATGACACGCTGAATGGCGGGGCAGGCGCTGACACATTGATTGGTGGTGCGGGCAACGACACCTACATCGTCGACGATGCCGGCGACAGCGTCACCGAAGCCGCTGCTGCGGGAACGGACACGGTTCGCACGAACCTGGCGAGCTATACGCTTGCTGCCAATGTCGAGAACCTTACCTTTGCCGGCACGGGAGCGTTTGCGGGCACTGGCAACAATCTCGCCAACGTGATCACGGGTGGTGCTGCCATCGATACGCTGTCCGGTGGTGGCGGCAACGACACGCTGGATGGCGGGGCCGGCGCCGATACCTTGATCGGCGGTGCGGGCGACGACACCTATATCGTCGACAATGGCGGCGACAGCGTCGCCGAGAACACCGACGCGGGCAGTGACACGGTTCGCACGGCCCTGACAAGCTATACGCTCGGCGCTAACGTCGAGAACCTGAGCTATAGCGGCACGGTCGCATTTACCGGGACAGGCAATGACCTTGCCAACACGATCACCGGCGGTGCCGGTAACGATCTGCTGGACGGCGGCGCCGGCAACGACACGCTGATCGGCGGTGCCGGCAACGACACCTATATTGTCGATGACGTTGCCGACGTGGTCACCGAAGGGCTGAATGCAGGAACCGATCTGATCAAGACGGCGCTTTCCAGCTATACGCTCGGCAACAATGTCGAGACCCTGCAATATACAGGATCGGCCAGCTTCAGCGGCACCGGCAATGCGCTTGCCAACAAGATCATCGGCGGCACCGGCAACGATCTTCTGGACGGCGGCACCGGCAATGACACGCTGGTCGGCGGTGCCGGCAACGACATTTATGTGGTCGACAGTGCGGGCGACGTCGTCACCGAGCTGGTCGGCGACGGCACCGACGAAATCCGCACGGCGCTTGCCGCCTACTCGATCGCTGCATTGGCCAATGTCGAGAACCTCACCTACACGGGATCCGCCAACTTCACCGGCACCGGCAATGCGCTTGCCAACACGATCACCGGCGGCGCCGGCAACGACCTGCTGAATGGCGGGGCAGGCGCCGACACCTTGATCGGCGGGGTGGGCAACGACTTCTACATCGTCGACAATGCCGGCGATATCGTCACCGAAGTTGCTGATGAAGGAACCGATACGGTTCGCACGACCCTGACAAGCTATACGCTCGGCGCCAATATCGAGAACCTCACCAATATCGGCACGGCAGCCTTTACCGGAACAGGCAACGCACTGAACAACATCCTGAGCGGGGGAGCGGGGGTCGACACGCTAACGGGCGGCGCGGGCGACGACACCTATGTCATCTCCATCGGCGACATCGTCATCGAGAATGCCGACGAGGGAACCGACACGGTGCAGACGGCCCTTGCCGCCTATACGCTCGGCGCCAATGTCGAGAACCTCACCTATAGCGGCACGGCCGCGTTTACCGGCACCGGCAACGGTCTCGACAACATCCTCAAGGGCGGTGTTGGCGCCGACAAGCTCGTGGGGGCTGGCGGCAACGACACATTGATCGGCGGGGCAGGTTCCGACACGATGTCGGGCGGGACGGGTGACGACATCTATGTTGTCGATATTGCGACCGATCTGGTGATCGAGAATGCGAGCGAGGGAACGGACACGGTCCAGACGGCGCTTGCAAGCTATACGCTCGGCGCCAATGTCGAGAACCTGACCTATACGGGATCGGCCAGCTTCACCGGCATCGGCAATGCGCTTGCCAATACGATCACCGGCGGCGTCGGCAATGACACGCTGAATGGCGGGGCAGGCGCTGACACACTGATCGGCGGTGCGGGCAACGACACCTACATCGTCGACGATGCCGGCGACAGCGTCACCGAAGGGTTGAATGAAGGAACCGATCTGATCAGGACGACGCTTTCCTCCTATGCTTTGACGAGCATCGCCAATGTCGAAAACCTGATCTTCACCGGCACCGGCGATTTTATCGGGACGGGAAACAGCCTCGCCAACACGATCACCGGCGGCGCCGGCAACGACACGCTTGACGGCGGCACCGGCAATGACACGCTGATCGGCGGTGCCGGCAACGACATCTATGTGATCGACAGTGCAAGCGACGTCGTCACCGAGGCGGTCAACGCCGGCACCGACGAAATCCGCACGGCGCTTGCAAGCTATACGCTCGGCAACAATGTCGAGAATCTGAGCTATACGGGATCGGCCAGCTTCACCGGCACCGGCAATGCGCTTGCCAACACGATCACCGGCGGTGCCGGCAACGACACGCTTGACGGCGGCGCCGGCAACGACACGCTGATCGGCGGAGCCGGCAACGACATCTATGTGGTCGACAGTGCAAGCGACGTCGTCACCGAGGCGGTCAACGCCGGCACCGATGAGATCCGCACGGCACTTGCGAGCTATACGCTCGGCAACAATGTCGAGAACCTGACCTATACGGGGTCCGGCAACTTCACCGGCACCGGCAACGCACTTGCCAACACGATCACCGGTGGCGCCGGCAATGACGTGCTGGATGGCGGGGTGGGCGCCGATATTTTGATCGGCGGTGCCGGCAGCGATACCTACCTCGTCGACAATGCCGGCGACAGCGTTGTCGAGAATGCCGCTGCGGGCAGCGACACGGTTCGAACGACCTTGGCGAGCTATACGCTTGGCTCCAATGTCGAGAACCTCACCTATGCCGGAACGTCTGATTTCAGCGGAACAGGAAATTCGCTTGATAACATCATTGTCGGCGGTAACGGGACCAATACGCTGACTGGTGGCGCTGGCAACGATATCCTCATTGGCGGGGATGCAGCTGATTTCTTCGTTTACTCGCCGAACTGGGGCCACGATACGATCATAGACTTCATGGCAACCGGCACGGCGCACGACACGATCAGGATCGATCACAGCATTTTCGCGGACTGGGCGTCGCTTCTTGCTGCATCCACTCAGTCTGGCAGCGATACAATCGTTACAGCCGATAGCGACAACACCATAACGCTGAAGAACATCGCCGTATCAAGCCTGGATTCGTTCGACTTCCTGTTCGCGTGAAGCTGATCGAACCTCCCTGGTAGAAATCATGCCGGGGAGGCGCTCCCTCTCTTCGCGAGGCCAGCGCCAGCGGGCTCGAAGCCGGGATCCGTGCAAAATCGGAGTCGCTTTTCGGAAAGCATGATGCGTAGCATTCCCGCAAGACGGCTTCACTGGGGGCTTACGGATCGGACGCCTCACCGGCGAAATAGAATGTGAGGCCAATGGCGATCTGTTTCGGCTGGCTGCGTTTAAAAATCGGCCACTTTGCCCCAGGCGGATGTCCCGAAGCGGTCGGGATGATAGGGCCGGGGATCGACGATCGGCTCATCGCCTGTGACGATGTCGGCGATCAGATGGCCGGCGCCCGGCCCGATGCCGAAGCCGTGGCCGCTGAAGCCGGCAGCCAGGATGAAACCCGGAAGGGTGGCGATCTCGCCGATCCCCGGCACACCGTCCGGGGTGCTGTCGATATAGCCCGCCCAGGCCGCGCTGATGCGAGTTTTCTTCAGGGCCGGTAGAAGCTCAAGTGCCCGCGCATGCGTCAGCGCAATGGTGGCCTCGTCGACCGCGGGGTCGAGGATGCGCATGCGCTCCATCGGCGTCGGGCTGTCGAGCCGCCAGCGCGCCAGAGACTCGTGACCCGAACGAAACCCCTCCAGCCCACCGGGTGCAAGACTGCGCCAGCGCCGGGCGAACATCGGCAGGAATTGTGCGGCGAAGCGGAATTGCTGCGGGGTCGGATCGACACGGCCGCGGCCGCTGATCGCCAGCGTGTAGCCGCCGTCGCCGCGCCGCGTCACCGACACGGCTGCTGTATGCAGTGCGTCCGGCAGGCCGCTTGCGCCCGGTGAAACCGAAAGGATCGACGAACGGATCGATGCCTGCGGAAATCGAATGCCGAGTTGGCGGCAGAAGGAGGAGGCCCAGGCGCCGCCGGCCAGGATCGCGATTTTTGTGCGGATCGTGCCATGCTCGGTGACGACGCCCGAAAGCCTGCCACCTTCGATGTCGATGCCGCGGGCCGCACAGGACTGATGCACCGTGCCCCCCAGCTTCAGGATCGCACGTGCGACGGCTGGTACTGCCCGCGCGGGATCGGCGGTGCCGTCTGTCGGCGAAAACACCCCGCCTTTCCATGTGGCGCCGGTGACGCGCCCGCGTTCGGTTGCTTCTACGCTGCTCAACATATGCGTCGTGACGCCGACCGAGCGCGCGAAATTGCGCCAGCGTGCCCAGCCGGACAGTTCCTCGTCGCTATTGCTGAGATAGAAAAGGCCGCAGCGACGAAAGCCCGTATCCTCCCCGGTCTCGGCGGCGAAGCGCTCCCACAGATCGAGGCTCTTCGTCGACATCGGCAGTTCGCGGGCGTCGCGGTTCTGCTGGCGGCACCAGCCCCAGTTACGGCTCGACTGCTCTGCGCCGACAAAGCCCTTTTCGACGAGAGCGACCTTCAATCCGCGCCGGGCCAGATAATAGGCCGCGAAAACACCGACGATGCCGCCGCCGATCACTACCGCATCGGCGGCAGTCGGCAGCTTCGGCGTGGTGTCGACGCGATCGAGCGGTGCGGGCATGGCAGGGTCTCCGTTTCCAAGATGTAGTCTAGCGGATCTGGCGCCACGCCTTTACCGCAGATCAGCTGGCGGCGGCAGAAGATTCCGTCTTGCTTCGAGCGCGGCAGCCATTTGTGCTTCCGCCTGTGTTGCAGCGTCATAAGCGATCGCAAGCGGAGACCGTGTGCAGCGAGACCCATTCGGATCGGCTTAAGGATCCTCTACGAATTGCAGAAGAATGGCCGGGTTGCGAACGCGGAACGTTGCCGGAAAGTGATCACCACGCCGAGCCTCATTGCCGGCAATAGGCCCGCACCAGTTCAGGATCCTGCTGCAGCCCGTCAAGCCAGGCCGGATCAAGCGTCGGCACTGATGAGAAGAGCAGTTGCGAATAGGGATGCGTCGGCGTCTTTACCGTCGAGGGCGTGATTTCCTCGACCTTCCGGCCTCCATACATCACGACGATCTCGTCGCAGATCGCCTCCACGACCGAGAGATCGTGGCTGATGAAAATGTAGGAAAGGCCGAGTTCGCGCTGCAATTCCTTGAGCAGGTCGATGACCGCGGCGGCCACCACCGTGTCGAGCGCCGAGGTAATCTCGTCGCAGAGGATCAGCTTCGGATCGGCAGCCAGCGCCCGGGCGAAATTGACGCGCTGCTTCTGCCCGCCCGAGAGCTCTCCCGGCCGGCGATGACGCAGGTTGCGCGGCAGGCGCACCATATCAAGCAGTTGATCGATCCGGACGTTTTGGGCCTGCCGATCCATGCGATGGTAAAAGACCAGGGGCCTGGCGAGGATGTCTTCGACCGATTTTGCCGGGTTGAGAGCGGTATCGGCATATTGGAAGACGATCTGCATCTCGCGCAACTGGTCGCGCGAGCGCTCGCGAGCGCTGCGGTTGAGTTCCGTGCCGTCGAAGACGATCTTGCCGACTGCGGCCGGCAGGATGCCGGCAATGGTGCGGGCGAGCGTTGACTTGCCGCAACCGGACTCTCCGATGATGCCGAGATTACGCCCTTTCTCTACCTTTAGGCTCACATGCTCGACTGCGCGCACGAGGGGAAGGCCGTCGGCCTGGCGCTGTCCGTAGCCCGCAACGAGATCCTCGATCTTCAGAAGCGGCGCCGTCGCGCGCGCGACTGCCCCTTCCATGCCGCGCGATTTCGGCTCGAAGGCTGCGAGCAGCTCTCTGGTATAGGGATGCTTGGCGTTGTCGAGTATCTCCTTGGTGGTGCCGGTTTCCTGGACCTCCCCGCCTTTCAATACGACGATGCGGTCGGCGATCTGCGCGACGACGGCGATGTCGTGCGAGACATAGACGCCTGCTATGCCGCCCTTCTTCATGACCGACTTGAACGCGCGTAGCACTTCGATCTGGGTCGTCACGTCGAGCGCAGTCGTCGGCTCGTCGAAGATGACGAGTGTGGGGTCGCCGATCAGCGCCATGGCCGCCGCCAATCGTTGCAGCTGGCCGCCGGAAACCTGGTGCGGATAGCGGCTGCCGATCGTTTCGGGGTTCGGCAGGGACAGCGCCCGGAAGAGTTCGACTGCCCGGGCACGCGCCTCTTCCGGCGACATCAGCTGATGAATCCGGGTGACTTCGATCACCTGATCCATGATCGATGTGGCCGGGTTGAAGGCGGCGGCCGCCGATTGCGGGACATAGGCGACTTCGGTGCCGCGCACTTTGGCGCGCTGTTTCTCACTGAGCGCAACCATGTCCTTGCCGCCGACCGAGACGCTGCCGCCGGAGATGCGGCAGCCCGCACGGGTATGGCCCATGAGGGTCAGGGCGATAGTTGTTTTGCCCGAGCCGCTCTCGCCGATCAGCGCGACGATCTCGCCCTCGGCAACGTCGAGGCTGACGCCCTTGATGATCTCGACGCGCCGGCCGGAATCGGTGGTGGCCTCGACCTTCAGGTCGCGGATTTCAACGAAACTGCTCATGACGCGCTCCTGTCGCGGACTTTCTGCGGCAGGTTGTCGATCAGCAGATTGACGCTGATCGTGAGGCTGGCGATGGCAAGCGACGGAAACATCACTGCCGGCGCACCGAACGGCAGCCCACCGATATTCTCGCGCACGAGCGCGCCCCAATCGGCATAGGGCGGCTGGACGCCAAGGCCGAGGAAGGAAAGCCCGGAAAGGAGCAGAACGATGAACACAAAGCGGATTCCGAGGTCGGCAAGCACCGGACCGACGATATTGGGAAGGATTTCCGAGCGAATGAGATAGAGGGTGTTTTCACCGCGAATTCGGGCGACCGTGATGAAATCCATCGCATTGATATTGACCGCGAGCGCCCGGGCGAAGCGGTAGGCGCCGGGGATGTAGATCACCGACAGTGTCAACACCAGAATCGGGACAGAAGAGCCGACCGCGGCGACGACCACCAGGCCGAACAGCTTGCTCGGGATGGAGTTGAGAGCGTCGAGGAAGCGGCTGAGGATCGTGTCCAGCCAGCCGCCGGCGACGGCTGCAATCATACCGAGCACGACGCCGCTGAAGCAGGCGATCGTCACCGCCGCCAGCGAGATGCCGACCGTATAGCGCGCGCCCATCAGAATCCGCGAAAGCATGTCGCGGCCGAGATAGTCGGAGCCGAGCCAGAGTTCCCGGCTCATCGGGCCGAAATAGTCGACATCGACAATCTCGCCGATAGGATAGGGGATGATCAACGGTGCGATGATCGCAATGAGCGCCCAGGAGAGGATGACGACAAGGCCGATTGCTCCGACGATGTTGAAGCGATAGCCAAACCGGGTTCCGGACGGCCGGCCCGAAGCGATTACGGAACGGGTCATGGTCATCGGAGCCTCGGATTGGAAAGAATGGCGATAATGTCGGCGATGGTGATCAGCAGCAGATAGCCGAGGCAAAAGATCATCGCGCAGCTCTGGATCAGCGGCAGGTCGCGGGTGGCCACGGCATCCAGCATCAGCTTGGCGATACCGGGATAGTTGAAAATGGTCTCGACGATGATGACGCCTCCGAGCAGGTAGGACAGTGAAAGCGCAACGGCATTGACGATCGGGCCCAGCGCATTGGGAAGCGCATGGCGAAAGACGATGCGCGGCCGGGAGGCCCCCTTGAGCAAAGCCATTTCGACATAGGGCGTGTTGAGCGTTTCGATAACAGCGGCGCGTGTCATGCGGATCATCTGGGCCGAGACGACAAAGGTCAGCGTGATCACCGGCATGGCGTAGACGCGCAGGATGTCGCTCAGGCTATGGACCTCATTGGCCAGGGAGAGCGCCGGCAGCCATTTCAGATAGACGGCGAACAGCAGCGCGGCAGAGGTCGCGACCATGAACTCCGGCACGGAGATGACGCCTATGGTGATCACGGTGACAATCCGGTCGTAAAGCGTGCCGCGCAGCATCGCCGCGGTGATCCCGAGCGTCAGCGCAATAGGCACGGAGAAGAGCGCGGTGACACCGGCGAGTTTCAGCGTATTGACGAAACGGCCGGCAATAAGATCTGCGATCGGCATTTCGTTGGCATAGGAGGTGCCGAGGTCGCCCTGCAGCAGTCCGATGGACCAGCGCAGGAAACGAAAGAGCGCCGGCTCGTCGAGATGCATGGCCTTGCGAAGACCTTCGACGGCTTCCGGCGTGGCCGCCTGACCAAGCAGGATCGTCGCCGTATCTCCCGGCAGGAGCGTTGTCGCGAAGAACACGGCGAAGGAGACGATTACCAGGGTGATCAGGGCGATGAGCAATCTGCTCAGCACAAGGGATAAGACCTGCTTGTTCACGCGCGGCTCCCTTTTTGGCGTTCGAGTTCAATTCCGAAAGAACCGGGGCTTGGCTGCAGCCCCGGCTCCCTTCATTATTATCAGGCTTCGAGCCAGACGTATTCCGCGAAGGCGTATCCCATCTGGCCGCCGAGCGGATTGGGTTCCAGGCCCTTGAGCTTGGCGGCGGTGGCATCGACATTCGAAAGATAGGCCGGGATGATGGTGCCGGCTTCGTTGGCAATCATCGCCTGCATCTCGTCGTAGATCGCCCTGCGCTTCTCCTGGTCGAGCGAGCCTCGAGCTTCGATCAACATCTTGTCGAACTTCTCCGACTTGTATTGGCTCTCGTTCCAGGGGGCCTGAGAGGAGTAGAGCAGCGAGAACAGGATGTCCGGTGTCGGACGAGGATTGATGTTGCCGAAGTGGATCGGCGCCTTGAGCCAGTAATTGTCCCAATAGCCGTCGGAGGGAACGCGTTGGACATCGAGCTTCAGGCCGATCTCGGCGCCCGAAGCCTGGATGACCATCGCCATGTCGATCGAGGAGTTCGCCGCTTCGGAGGCGATCACCGGAATGGACTGGCCGAGGACGCCGGCCTTGTCGAAATGGAACTTCGCCTTGTCGGGGTCGAAGGCCCGCGGCTTCAAGTCGGCATTGCGGTAGAAGTTGACGGGAGAAACCGGCTGGTCGTTGCCGATTTCACCGAGGCCGCGCAGGACCGACTTGACGATCTGTTCGCGGTTGACGAGGTACTTCATGCCCTCGACGAAGTCGCGCTTGCTGCCGGGATCCATGTCCAGCCGCATGTTGAGGTTGGTGTAGTTGCCAGAGGTGGTCTTCGACAGGAAGAAGCCGTCCCCCTGGGCCTCGACGAGGCGCACGGAGCGCGGATTGATCGAGGCTGCAAGATGGATGTCGCCCGACAGCAGCGCATTGACGCGGGCATTGTCGTCGCTGATTGCGAAATATTCGAAGGAATCGACGTTCGGGCCGGATTTCCAATAGTTCTTGTTCTTGATCCCGACCGAGCGAACGCCCGGCTCGAACACTTCCTTGACGAAAGCGCCGGTGCCGTTGGCCTTGGTGAAATCGGTGGTTCCGTCGGAGACGATCATGAAGTGATGCATCGACAGGATGGTGGGCAGATCGGCATTGGGATCGGCAAGCGTGATCTCGACGGTCTGCTTGTCGACGGCCTTGAAGCCGGTCATCTGGGCGGCGATCTTGGCGACCTTCGAGCCGACGGACGGATCGAGATGGCGCTTCAGCGAGAAGACCACGTCGTCTGATGTCAGTGGCTTGCCGTCGTGGAAGGTGACGCCCTTCTTCAGCTTGACCGTCCAGGTCTTCGCATCCTTGGACTCGATCGCTTCGGCAAGCTCCATCTGCGGCGTGCCTGATTTGTCGAGGAAGGTGAGGCGGTTATAGAAAGAGCAGCACCGAACATAGTCGGTGGAGAGCGACGCCTTGGCCGGATCGAGCGTATCGGCCGTGGAGGAAGACCAGCCGGCCGCCTTGAGCGCGCCGCCGGAAACGGGCGTCGCGGCGAGCGCCTTGCCGGCGCGGCCGAGCACGAGCCCGCCGGCCGACATGGCAACCCCGCCCGCGAGCATCATATGCAGCAGCTCACGGCGGGTGGCGCCACGACGGATGGCGGTTTCGATCATGGCGTCGTCGGACGTGGTCCAATTGGTGATCTTGTCGTTCATCTCATTCCCCTTTTCTTCTGTGGCGGGCTGCCCGTTCCGGGCAGGCCCGATCCGGTTTTAAAATCAGGCGCGCGCGGCAGCCACGGCATCGGCCAAGCCTGCCATGGAGGTGAAGTGGAAGTCAGGTTTGGTGAATTCGGCCGGCTCGATCGTGCCGCCGTAGCCCTTCTGGGCATGGCGCCGCTCAACCCAGCAATTGGTCAGCCCGAGTTGCCTGGAAATCCCGATATCGTGGTACTGGCTCTGGGCGACATGCAGGATGTCGTCCTTCGAATGCCCTTGCGAGGCAACATAGGCGAAAACCGTCTCGAAGAATGCGGGATCGGGTTTTTCCGTGCCCGTATCGTCGGCCGTGAAGGCAGCATGGAATGGATTGCCGAGCTCCCTCTCGAACAAATCGAATGCCCAGCGCCGGGCATTGGTCATCGCAACGAGGCGGTAATTCTTCGCAAGTTCGGCCAGTGCTGCGGCGCTGTCTGAAAAACCCTTCCAGTTCTTCGCCGAATCCCGCAGCCGTTGCCCATATTTTTGATCGGCGGGCAGGCCGAGTTCCGGTGCGATCGCCAGGTAGACGCGCACGAGGTCGTCGGGAAAGAGGCCGGCTTCCCCGGAGTAGCGAGCCGCGCGATAGAGGCTGAGCGCCTGCTCGCCGTCGACCGTGACCCCCGTCTCGGCGGCGATCTCGGCAAAGCAGCCCTTGAGGCCGGCCTCGAAGTCGATGAGTGTGCCGACGACGTCGAATGTCATGTATTTGAATTCCGGAAGGCTCTTGCTCACGTGAATTCCCCAGTGTTCGGCTCTGGCGGGAGCACGGTTCTCGAAGAAGAATATTCTGTTCCCATAGGCGGGATCTTTGTCCCGCTCTTGTCCCGAAGGCCCGCATCTGCCGGGATCCGCGCCTTTCACTGATCGTAGTTTGTCATCTGGACTGCGCCGGATTCTCCTGAAAGGCGGCATATGGCGGCACAAAATACCGAATCTGACCGTTTCGCGATATTCTGAGGCTTGCATCACCCACGCGCATCCTGGCCCGCCAGCGTGAAGCGCCGGCACCCGGCGAAGCTCACCGTTTCGGTGCTGAGGCGGCAGTGCGCCCATGAACGCCGGCGCGTCGGCGCAGGAAATGAGGTTGTTTCCAGGCTCGATCGACGATGCCGTGCACCGCCTTGGCGCCGTTTTTCGCAAAATTTCGGGGTTTCGAGGCCGATTGCGGCGCAGAGGCTTTTGCTGCAGGTGGAGAGGACGCCGAGGCGGCATCGGCGGCAGAAAGCGGGCTCAAGCCCGCGTCAACCGCCGATGAGCCGCAATCGGCGATCGGAATGAACGGATCGCGCTCAGGCTATCCCTGGCTATTCCGGAAAGGTCGAGCGGCTTCTCGATCGTCGGCGCCCGAGCCGGCAGCCTGCAATACCGCAGGCGCTGGACATGTCAGTTCATCATTGCCAGCGCTGCCGCAAAGAAATCCTCGCCTCCGAAGTTTCCTGATTTCAACGCCAGCAGCATGTCTCCCTGGGCATTGCCGACCGTACGCAGCACCGGCACGCCCGGGGCAATCTCCGGTCCGATCAGAAATGCGGGAATGGCGAGTCTGTCGACCGCAGCGCCTGAGGTTTCGCCGCCTGCAATCACGAGGCGCCGCACGCCTCTCTCCACCAGTTCGGCTGAAATAATCGACGTCGCCGTCTCGATCGCGTGGCCGGAGGCTTCCCGCCCGTAAAGGGTTTGCAGCCGGGATACGGTTTCGGGTGCGGCGCTCGCGGCGACCACGACGGGGCCGGCGGCGATGCGGTCTCCGGCCCAGGAAATCGCCGCGGCGATCTCGTCCGGACTGGCAAGCAGCCGTTCCGGGTCGAGCCGCAGGACGGGCATCGACCGTTCGGCGACGTCGAGCTGGCGCAGCGTCGCCTTGGAGCAACTGCCGGCCACAATCGCTGAGAGCCCGCCGACGGGACGCATGGCGTCCACCGAAGTTGTGCCGCCGGACGATATCCGACCGGTGCGGACGAGCGCGCGGGCAAGGCCGAGGCCGAGGCCGGACGCACCGGTGGAGACCGGCGTTTCGAGGGCGATCTCGCCGAGCGTTTCAAGGTCCCTCTCGAAAATCGCATCGGCGATAGTCAGGGTGACGCTTTGCGTTCGCAGGGCGTCGAGCCTGGCCTTGACGACGGCAGGCCCGGCCGCGATGGCATTGAGATCGATCAGCCCGACAGTGCCGCGCGATTGTCGGGCAAGAACCCGCACGAGATTGGCGTCATGCATGGGATTGAGGGGATGGTCCTTGAGCGGGCTTTCGTTCAACGGCTGTCCGCCAACGAAGAGGTGACCGAGATAGACTGTGCGGCCGGTTTCCGGAAAGGCTGGCGTCACCAGCACTGAGCCGCCGCCCGCTGCATCGCTCAATGCCTCCGTGACCGGGCCGATATTGCCGGCATCGGTGGAATCGAAGGTCGAACAGATCTTGTAAAGCACATGGCCTGCACCCCGCTGGCGCAGCCACCGCTCGGCGCTGGCAGCGGCCGCCACGGCATCCGAGGCCGGGACGGAGCGGATTTTCAGGGAAACGACCACGGCGTCGACATCCGGCAGTGCCAGCGACGGGTCAGGGATGCCGACGGTCTGCACCGTGCGCAGACCGTTCTTCGTCAGCGTGTTGGCGAGGTCGGACGCGCCCGTATAGTCGTCAGCGATTGATCCGAGTGAAATAGCCATCGTCTAGCTCCGCGCAAAAGGTTTGAACCAGCCAAGACCGTCCAGCGTGTGGCTGCGCGGGATGTATTCGCAGCCGATGAAGCCGTCATAACCCAGCCGTTCGATTTCGCCGAACAGATAGGGATAGTTCAGCTCCTCCCCATCCGGCTCGTTGCGTGACGGCACGCTGGCGATCTGAATATGCCCGGTGATCGGCAGCAGGCGCCGCAGCGCCATGACGACGTCGCCATGGATGATCTGCCGGTGATAGATGTCGAACTGGAGCTTCAGGTTCGGCAGGCCGCATTCGGCAATCAGCCGCTCGGCTGCGCCGAAATCGTTAAGGAAATATCCCGGCATGTTGCGCCCGTTGATCGGCTCGAGCAGGAGATCGATGCCCCTTTCCGCAAGCCGCTCGGCCGTATAGGTGACGGAGCGCCGATAGCGGGAGGAGGCGTCTTCGTCGTGACGGTCGGCGATACCCGCCATCAGGTGCAGCCGCCCGACTCCCGTTGCTGCCGCGTAGTCCAGTGCCTTCTCGACATCGGCTTTCAGCGCATCGAACCGTCCGGGAAGGGCGGCAATGCCACGTTCGCCTGCTGTCCAGTCGCCCGGCGGCAGATTGAACAAGGCCTGCTGCAGATTGTTGCGGGCAAGCCGCTCGGCGATTGCCTCCGGCGTGGCTTCATAGGGAAAGAGGTATTCGACGGCGGCAAAGCCGGCATCGGCTGCGGCGTCGAAACGGTCGAGGAATGCCCATTCGTTGAACATCATCGTCAGGTTGGCGGCGAAAACCGGCATGTCTGGCGCTCCTTTTTACAGGCTCTGCGGCTTTTTGTCGGAAACGGGCAATTCAGCGCCGGAAAGTTTGGCGTAGAGCCGCGCGAGCGAGGAGTCGTCGTCCCGGCCCATACCGGCGCCCGCGGCGGCCAGATACATCTGCAGGGCCGCTGCCGAGAGCGGGGCCGGATAACGCTCGGAGCGGGCCATATCCTGGACGATGCCGAGATCCTTGACGAAAATCTCGATGCTGCTGAGCGGCGTATAGTCTCCGGCCAGCACATGCGGCACACGGTTTTCGAACATCCAAGAATTGCCGGCCGAAGCGGTGATCACCTCATAGACCTTGTCGAGCTCGAGGCCCTGCTTGGCGGCAAAGGTGATGGCCTCGCAGGCGGCGGCGATGTGCACGCCGGCGAGAAGCTGGTTGATCATCTTGAAGGCAGCGCCCGTTCCGGCCGCGTCGCCAAGCTCGTAGACCTTGCCGGCCATGGCGTCGAGACCCGGGCGTGCCCTGTCGAAGGCCTGGCCGGAGCCGGATGCCATGATCGTCAGTTCGCCAAGCGCCGCCTTGGCTGCGCCGCCGGAAATGGGGGCGTCGAGATAATGAAGGCCGAGAGCCTCTACTCGTTGTGCCAGATTGCGTGCAACGGCGGGATCCATGGTTGCCGAGGAAATGAACACGGCGCCAGCCTTCATCGTGCTCGCAACACCTTCAGGGCCGAACAGCACGGCCTCGGTCTGCGCGCCGTTGACGACGACGGAGACGACGATGTCGGCATCCTTTGCTGCGTCGGCCGGGGTCTGAGCGCCCCGTCCGCCGTCGGTGATGAAGCGGTCCACCGCCGCCGGCGTGATGTCATATCCGACGACATCGAGCCCTGCGCGCGTCATCGACCGGGCCATTCCGAGCCCCATTGAACCAAGACCGATGACGGCCGCGACGACAGGACCCGGGTTTTCAGCAATCGGTGACATGAGGAGTTCTCCGGTCTCGTGAGGAAAGATCTGCGCTCCTCCGGGTGGCGTCCCCGGAGGAACTCTTATTCAGCGATTGACGGTTTTCGCGGGAACCGTCAACACGGCAAGCGAGCCAATGACCAAGGCAGCCGCCAGCAGATACATGCCGGCGCTGTTGGTGCCGGTGAAGTCTTTGAGATAACCGACCAGAAACGGCCCGAGAAACCCGGCGAGGTTGCCGACCGAATTGATCCAGGCGATGCCGGCCGCGGCACCCGTGCCGGCCAGAAAGGCCGTCGGAAGCGACCAGAAGAGCGGCGCGCAGCTGATCGCGCCGGCAGCCGCCAGCGACAGGCAGACAATCGAGACCGTCGTGCTCGTTGCCATCGTTGCCGCGACAAAACCGCCTGCGGCGATGAGAGCCGGGACGACGAGGTGCCAGCGGCGTTCGCGCAGCCTGTCGGCGGAGCGTCCGAGCGCCAGCATGGCGACGAATGTGCAGATATAGGGGATCGCGGAAATCAGGCCGATATTGAGGTTTCCGCTGACGCCCGACGCCTTGACGATGGTGGGCATCCAGAAATTCAGGCCATATTGCCCGAGCACGAAGCAGAAATAGATCAGGCACATCAGCCATACGCGACGGTCGGCCAAGGTTGCGCCGACGCTGTGCGGGCTTGCCGTCTTGACCCGGTTCTCCGCCTCGATATTGGCCGTCAGCACGCGCTTTTCCTCATCGTTCAGCCATTTCGCGCCCTCAATCGTATCATCAAGATAGAAAAACGTCGCGACGCCGAAAAGAAGGGCCGGAATGGCTTCGATCAGGAACATCCACTGCCAGCCGGAAAGGCCGTGCATGCCATGGAAACTGTCCATCAGGAGGCCTGAAAGCGGGTTGCCGAAAATCGCGGAAATCGGGATTGCGGACATGAAGGTGGTGATGATCCGGGCGCGGCGATGAGCCGGATACCACGCGGTCAGATAGAGAATGATGCCGGGGAAAAATCCGGCTTCGGCAACGCCCAGCAGGAAACGCAGGACATAAAAGACGGTTTCCGACGAAGTGAACATGAAGGCGGCGGAAATGATGCCCCAGGTGACCATGATGCGGGCGATCCACACGCGCGCGCCCACCTTGTTCATGATGATGTTGCTCGGCACTTCAAACAGAAAATAGCCGATGAAGAAAATGCCGGCGCCGACGCCGTAGGCGGCTTCCGAGAGGCCGAGCTCACTCGACATTTGCAGCTTGGCAAAGCCGACATTGACGCGGTCGAGATAGGCGACCACGTAGCACATCATCAAAAAGGGTACGATGCGCCAGAATACCTTGCCATAGGCCCGGTCTTCGGCGGCTTCAGCGGGATATTCGCCAGCGACCGGCGCCTGCGTTTGCAGCGTCATGATTTCCTCCTCCTGTTGTTGCCGCGGTCCCTTGTCGATCCTCTCGCGGCAAGCAGCGCCATTTTTGGCAGCGCTGCCATTTTCATTTAAATCATTTTGGCAGCGCTGCCAACGCTAAATTGGTAGCGCTGCCAAAAAAACCTTGCTTCTCGACGAGAGCGGTGAAAAATGGCGGCTGCATGGGGCATGGGCGGACAGGCCGAGCAACCGCCTCGAAAGCCGGGTTCAACGCAACGATGGAATTCAAACAGCAGGTGGCGGTAACTCTTGCCGAGGTCGCGGAAGCGGCCGGTGTTGGCGAGAGCACGGTGTCGCGCGTGCTGCGCAATCACGGCTCGTTTTCCGGCAAGACGCGGGAGCGGGTGATGGCTGCCGTCGAGCGGTTGGGCTATGTGCCGAACCGGATCGCCGGGACGCTGGCTTCCACCGGTTCGCGTCTCGTTGCCTTCGTCATTCCCTCGCTGTCCAACATCGTCTTTCCCGATGTGCTGCGCGGCGCCAGCGCCGTCCTGGAGGAAAACCGGTACCAGGCAGTGTTTTCCGTCACCGATTATGATCCGGGCAAGGAGGAGGCACTCGCTGCTGCGATGCTCGCCTGGCGGCCGGCGGCGGTCATGCTGGCGGGATACGAACATACCGAGGGGACAGTGAAGATGCTGCGCGCCAGCGGATGCCGGGTCGTGGAACTGCTCGATCTGGATGGAGACGCGCTCGATATCGCGGTCGGCTTCTCGAACCGCGCGGCCGGGCGGGAGAGCGCCATCTTCCTGTTCGAACGCGGCTACCGCCGGATCGGTTATGTCGGTCACGACCTCAATCGCGATACCCGGGCCGGCAAGCGGTTTTCAAGCTTTTGCGAGACGCTCGAGGCGCGTGGCGCCCCCCTCGTCACCCGCGAAATTGTCGCCAACGCTTCGTCCGTGGAAAACGGCAGGTTGGGGCTGCAGCGGCTGCTTGCCCGGGCGAGCGATCTCGACGCGGTCTATTTCTCCAACGACGATATGGCGCTCGGCGGTTATTTTCACTGTCTGGCCGAGGGGATCACCGTTCCCTCGACGCTCGCTATTTTCGGCTATAACGGCCTCGATATCGGCCGGGCAATGCCGCAGCCCCTGTCGACCATCCGGACGCCGCGCGTGGCAACGGGAAAGATAGCCGCACAACTGGTCGTCGCCAACGCGCCGCCCCAGACCGTCGATCTCGGTTTTGAACTGATCGAAGGGGCGACCGCTTAATATTGGAGGAAGTGTGATGTCCGACGCGCGCCAGCGTGAAGAAATCTGCCGATACGGCCGTTCGCTGTTCGAGCGCGGGCTGACGCCCGGTTCGTCGGGCAACATATCGTTGCGGCTCGATGACGGTGGCTGGCTGGTAACGCCGACCAACGCCTCGCTCGGTTTTCTCGATCCGGCCCGGATATCCAGGCTCGATGCCGGAGGCCGGCTCCTGTCCGGGGACAAGCCGACCAAGGAAATTCCGCTGCACACCGCGCTCTACGATACGCGCGGCAGCGCCCGCGCCATCGTCCATCTTCATTCTACCCACGCGGTGGCGCTGACCATGCTGCCGGAAATCGATCCGCGCGCCGTCCTGCCGCCGATGACGCCCTACTATCTGATGCGCGCCGGCGAAACCGCGCTGGTGCCGTATTATCGTCCAGGCGATCCTGATGTGGCCGACGCCATCCGCGGGCTGGCGGGCAAGTATTCGTCGGTGCTTCTGGCCAACCACGGACCTGTCGTTGCCGGCGACAGCCTGGAGGCGGCGGTCTTTGCGACCGAGGAACTGGAGGAAACGGCGAAGCTCTATCTGCTGTTGCGCAACCTCAATCCGCGTTTCCTCAGCCCGGCGCAGGTGGCCGATCTCGTCGATACGTTCGGCCTCGAGCTTCCATCACATCATCATCACGACGATGATTGACGCTGTCGCTTGGCTTCCAAGCGTTCGATCGCTGCATGTCCTCATCCCCGGAGCTGCGGCCCACGTCCGGGCGGCATGTATTAGTCGAGCGCCGAAAGCACCGACGACGTGATTGCGTCGGTTTTGTCCTTGCCGGGGACCGAGCCGATGCCGCGTGCCGTCGTTGCCTCGATTGCAGCCATCACCTTTCCGGCGGCCGCCGTTTCTCCCAGATGCTCCAGCATCATTGCGCCCGACCAGATGGCAGCGATCGGATTGGCGATGCCGAGATGGGCGATGTCAGGCGCGGAGCCGTGGACGGGTTCGAACATGGACGGCGCCGACCGATCGGGATTGATGTTGGCGGAGGCCGCAAAGCCGAGCCCGCCCTGGATGGCGGCGCCGAGGTCGGTCAGGATATCGCCGAACAGATTGGAAGCGACGACGACATCGAGGCTCTCCGGCGCCATGACCATCCGGGCGGCCATGGCGTCGATATGATAGCTGGTCACCTCGACATCCGGATAGTCCGCCGAAAGTCTCTGGGTGATCTCGTCCCAGAAAACCATCGAGTATTTCTGCGCGTTGGACTTGGTCACCGAGGCCAGCTTGCCGCGCCGCGCACGCGCCTGCTCGAAGCCGAAACGCAGGATGCGCTCGACCCCCTTGCGGGTGAAGATCGAGGTTTCCACAGCCACCTCGCTGTCGGTACCCTGATGGACGCGGCCGCCGGCGCCGGAATATTCGCCTTCGGTATTTTCACGAATACAGAGGATGTCGAAATTCGCCGACCGCAACGGTCCCTGGACGCCCGGCAGCAGCCGGTGCGGGCGAATGTTGGCATATTGCACGAAAGCCTTGCGGATCGGCAGCAAAAGTCCGTGCAGCGACAGGGAATCGGGCACTTTGCGTGGCCATCCGGCGGCGCCGAGCAGAATGGCATCGAAGGAACGCAGCGTTTCGATGCCATCGCCGGGCATCATGCTGCCATGCTCCAGATAGTAGTCGCAGGACCAGGGATAGCTTGATGTCGCGAGCGAAAATCCGTTTCCTGCCGCCACCTTTTCGAGCACTGCCGTGGCTGCTTCCGTCACGTCGCGGCCAATGCCGTCTCCTGGCAGAAGGGCGATCTTGTAGGTCTTCATGGCAGGTCCTCACAGGCTGATGAGCAGGCTCTCGCTAATGCGTTCGGGAGATAGGCTTTGCGGCCCAATCCTGTCGATACAGGTAGGGCGCGCTGAATTACTGTAGAGGCAGGCTCAGGCTTTATTTGCCGAAAGCGGCCGGGATTTGGTGGATCGTTGTTTTTGCGCGGGCATCGCCAGTCAATTGTATCGAGCGGTCCGGATTGAAATGCATCCCGGTGCCTCTCCGGCCATCGCGACCTGGGGAATCAATGAAGATAATTCCTCCCGCGTTTCGTGAAATTTCTTTGGCGGCTGCCGCGGAGCCTCAAGCTATGGCTGACTTTGATGCCCAGCGGATCGAGGGGCGCTGCGGTAGCTCCTGAACGCATTCCTCGGCATCTTGAAAATATATCGTAATACGATATATATGATATATGCCGATCGTAGAGGAGTAAGCTCCATGGAAAGATTGCAGCCCACATTGCACCACCCGACGTCATATCCTGCGGATGAGGCTTTTGAAAATCTCAGGCTAAGGGTTCATGCCTTGCTTAATAATCGAGAAGCAGGCCGTTGGGAGCTTTTGTGGGCGGAGTGGCTGTATGATGTGGCCCTGCTCACCAACGATTTTCGTCTTTGGATACAGCATCTCGACAGGGGCTTCGATACCGCCAAATAGGCTGCAGCCGCTGCCTGGAAAAGCCGGATGGCTCAGTTGATCGAACGCAAGCCGAGATAAGCCGCCAGGCTGAGGACCGAGAGAGCAATCGTCAGCTTGGGTCGCCCATCGTCAAACATGGCCGCTAGGAGCAGGCCGATCGTCAGGATGGCGGATTTCGCCCAAAGGTCCTGATCGGAGACGATGAATGCCAGTGTCGCCAGGAAGACGGCGCTTGCGACGATCGTCACGGGCGCAGACTTCTCGGCGAGATCGCCGCCCGGGAAATATGGCAGAAGAAAGCGCCGCATGCTCAAGCCAGAAGCGATGCTGAGAAGAAGACAGGTCAGGACAAGATGCAACATGGGGTTGGCGCCGATCGATCTGCAGATGGAATTGCTAAAGCAAACCTCGTGCCAGCCTCAAACGCCTGAAATGTCGTGCGCCAGAGGCAATGTCGCGGCCTGCTTGGCTATTTCCTCGGCGTTGCGATCCTTTTTTCGGCAACCGAAACGCATCGCGATATGGACGTAAAGCACAACAAAAGCTGGAGGTGATATGGCGATGAAGCAGCAGGAGCGTCTCCACGAGGGAGATTACGAGGCGTTGGCCAATTTGCGCTATCGCATCCGCCGCTTCCGGCAATTCAGCGCGAAGGAGGCGCAAAGGCTTGGCCTTACGCCGCAACAGCATCAGGCGCTGCTCGCGATAAAAGGGCAACCTGCTGGCAAGAAGATGAGCACGCGGATGCTGGCCGAGCGCCTTCTCATGGACCGAAACCTGGCCGATGGCCTCGTTCAGGAGCTCGTCGGCAAGGCCTATATCGAAACCGATCCCGCGGCAGCAGGTCCCGGCAAGCAATTCATTCGTCTTACCAACAAGGCAGAGGGTGTGCTTGACCGGCTGGCAAGTGCCCATCTGTTCGAGATCCGCAAGATGGCGCCTGAGCTGATGCAGGCGCTTCGTGTCCTGCAGGATCGCCAGAACATGCAGCGTATCGCGTGGATGCAGTGACAAGCGATTTTCGGTGCCGAACCGGCTTGAGCTGCGGCGATGATTTTTATATAGAGAATTATCCTTCTCCATAATTCCGGAAATGAGATTTTTTCTTGGATCTTTCGTCGATCGAAATCTTCCTCGCTGTCGCCAGCGACCGCAGCGTTACCAAAGCTGCCAAGGCCGTCGGGCGGGTGCCGTCGAATGTGACGACGCGCATCCAGCAGTTGGAGGAGGATCTCAACGTTTCCCTCTTCAGCCGCAACGGCAAGAAGATGACATTGACCCGGGAGGGTGAGACGTTTCTTGCCTATGCCGATCGGCTGATGGCACTTGCGCTCGAAGCGCGCCAGGCCGTGCGGCCTCTCGCCCCATCGGGAACATTGCGCGTCGGCACGATGGAAAGCACGGCGGCGAGCCGGTTGCCGGCAGCGCTGACGCAGTTCAACCGGATGTGGCCTGATGTGTCGCTTCATCTAACGATGGGCGCATCCCGCGATCTTGCCCGCGCCGTCGTGAGCGATGCGCTGGATTGCGCGCTGATCGCTCGCCCGCCGAAGGCGATGCGCGGGGAAGACGCGGATTTCGAGGCTGAGCTCAAGGCGCTGGAGATGGAACCGGTCTTTGTCGAAGAGCTGTTGATCGTGCTGCCGTCCGGGCATCCCGCGATCAAGTCGGCTGTCGACCTTCGCGTCGGTTCGATTGCCGCTTTGGAACCCGGCTGCACCTATCGCAGGATCGCCGAAAACTGGGCGCGCAAATCGAGCGTCCTGCCGACGAGCGAACTCGGCTCCTACCATGCGATCCTGGCGAGCGTTGCGACCGGCAAGGCCGCCGGTGTCATGCCGAGATCCGTTCTTGACCTCATGCCTTGGCCGACCTCTGTGCAGACCTACCAACTCGGGTTCGTCGAGACGCTGCTTGTCTCCCGCAAGAACGATCGCCCCAGCGCATTCAACGCATTCCACGAAGTCCTCAGCGCGACAAAAGGCAGAGATATCAGGCTGGCAACAAACTAGTCCTCACCTTCTCCTCAATCCGCCGGGTAATCCTCGCTCAAAATTGGTCTTGTCATGCAGTATCCCGTTTCCCCGAAGGTGGGGCCGAGCCGCTTCCGTCGCTTCCGTCTGTTTTCACCCATCTTGGCCGGCGCGACCTTGCGGGAGCGGTTGATCGCATGTCTCGGCGCTTTGGTGGCGATTGGCCTGACCGGCGTCATCAGCGGTTATCTTTTCGGGCAGGGACCGCATCTTCCTTTGATCGTTGCGCCGATGGGCGCTTCTGCGGTGCTTCTTTTCGCGGTGCCGGCCAGCCCGCTTGCGCAGCCGTGGTCGATCATCGGCGGCAATACCATTTCCGCCCTGATGGGGATTATCGCCGCCTATTTCATCCGTGATCCGATCATCGCGACCGGCGTCGGGGTGTCGCTGGCCATCGGCGCGATGTCTTTCACGCGATGCCTGCATCCGCCGGGAGGCGCGGCGGCGCTGACCGCCGTACTCGGCGGTCCTGTCGTCGCCGGCTGGGGATTTCTCTTTCCCTTCGTGCCCGTCGCCTTGAATTCCTGCATCCTCGTCGGCCTCGGCCTGCTGTTCCACAAGCTTTCCCGGCGAAACTATCCGCATGTCATTCCGAAACCTGCGGAAAACACTCATCGCACGATCGACCTGCCGTCCGCCGTGCGGGTTGGTTTTCGCGAAGAGGATGTCGACGCCGCCCTTGCCGCGCTCGATGAAACCTTCGATATCGATCGCGCTGATCTCGGCCGCCTGCTGCAGCAGGTCGAACTGCAGGCGGCGATCCGCTCAAACGGCAAGATCAGCTGTGCCGATATCATGTCGCGGGACGTGGTTGCTGTTGGCGAGGCTGCAGAACCGGATGCCGCACGGCACCTGCTTTTGAAGCACAATATCCGCACGCTGCCGGTAAAGGACCCGGAGGGCCGCCTCGTCGGCAGCGTCGGCTTGCGGGAATTGTCAACCAGCATCGATGCGATCGCAGGCGCGATTTCAAAACCGGCAGTGGCAAGACCTTCCGATCCGGCCCTGTCGCTGCTGCCCGTTCTGACGGACGGGCGCACCCATGCCGTCATTATCGTCGATGACGATTACCGGATCCTCGGCCTGATCTCGCAGACCGATCTCCTGAGTGCCGTGGCGCGGCTGCTGCCGAACGACAGCGCCCCGATCTCGGCGGTGGCGTAACCGATTGTCGAAGACATGTGAAGCAAAGCGGGTAATAGACCGGTGTTGATCGAACGTGATCCGAATGGGGATTTCATTCTGGAGTCATCCGAACTTGCGGAGCGCTTCGGACTGTCGCTAGCCGACCTCCGCCGTCACATGCGACCATGGCTCCGTCGTCAGCACCGTGGAAATAGGCACCGCTGAACACGCGGGGACCACGCGGGTGTCGCTCCGGCTCGGCAACAGGCTTTGGCGCGCCGTTCTGAACGGCGACAATGAAGTGCAGCAGGAACAGATGACCGTTTTCCGGGGGAAAACCTCCGGGCCGCCCCTGCGCTGACGCCATCCGTTATGCATGGCGGCTTGCTAAGGCTACCCTGCAGCTCACCATATTCCCGTTTGCGCGGTCGAGCCGAAGGAAAAGTCGTTCTTCTCTGGCCGTTGCCGACGGCGCCCGAGCCGTCCGCTCCGGCATTTTCCACCATCTGCGAGCAGACGTGGGCGGACGGACGATATCGGCGCCACGCGCCAATCCGGCCCCTCAGGGAACAGAAGATCGGCCCCTGCGTTCGAAATAATGAATGGCTGTTGCCCTCGAGTTGAAAGGGGCAAGCCGCACCGAGGTTTGAACCGGATTTCGGTGTTTTCTGCTCGTTGGTGATCGGGGCTCGATGAGCTCGGCCGCTTCCCGCATCTCTTGGAGTGAGTGAATGAAATGGAAGAAATCACCAGTCTAATCAGAGACCTCAGTATCGAGGAACGCGAGGAAATCTTCGTCGATATCGCGCGTATGCTGGAGTGTACTGCGCGTGAGGCGCTGGTCGAGGGCAACATGCATTTCGCAGCAATTTCCAACGACATGGCCGAAGCGATCCGTATCAATGCCGATGAACTCGCCCGCGATGATCCCGATAATGCCGAACTCGTCTTGCAGCAGGCAACGGCGATGATCTCGCAGTTCGATGCCGTCCACCCCTATCGCATGGTGAGCATGGCTGTTCATTGATGACAGGCCGGCGGTCCAGCCTCGATCGCTTTGGTCACACGCTACCCTCGCGGAACTCTCGCCGCCTGCGGAGGTTATTGAACCACAACAGCGAAAGGTGACCCATGGCGACTTCCAGATCCAACGTCCCGCCCGAGAGCGCTGCGGCGCGGCGCAACCCAGGTTCGGCGCTAGGCGGCGGTTGCGACACCGAAACCCCAAGCCTGAAGCTTGCGAAGGAATATCTCAGCCTTGGCGGTCGCCGCCGGTCCAAAATTGACGACAACATCACCGATGTGCGCCAATGGGAAGAGGACCCGCCGGAGGCCGAACGGTTCTGGAGGGAACGGGTGGAGACGCTTTCAAAGGACGAGCGTAAACAGGTGGAGGTTTTTCTCCCGACGATCAACACGCCCTGACTGGCTGCTTCAAATATGCCTGGAGGCGATCATGGCTATAGACAAGCACGAGCAGATACGTCGCCGCGCCTACGAAATCTGGGAGGCCGAAGGCCGCCCGGACGGCGCGGACCAGCGCCATTGGTTGCAAGCCTGCGACGAACTGGCCGGCGAGGACGAGCATGAGACGCTGCAGGACCTGCTCGATCAAGACGACAGGGATGATACCGCCCTGCTTCAAGGCGCCGGTGAGAGCGGCGATTTCGATCCGCCACCGGCAAAGCTCCGCCGGATGGCCGGGGTTCGCGTGCCTGATATCGAGATGACGACGGGCGAAAGGCGGCCGCAGGGGAAGATCAGGAAGACCGAAGGGCCGTGATCCCATGCAGCATCTCGACCACGCAATCCAAATCGCTCTCACAGCGCATGAAGGGCAGGAGGACAAAACCGGCCGGCCGTTCTTCGAGCACTGCCAGCGGGTTGCACTTCGTGTTTCCAGCGATGAGGCGCGGACGGTCGCCTATCTTCATGACGTCGTCGAGAAAGGAAGCGGGTGGACGCTCGACAGGTTGAGAGAGGAAGGTTTTCCACCGGCAATTATCCCCGCGGTGGATGCTTTGACACGGCGGCCGGACGAGCCGGACGATGACTTCGTCAGGCGTGCCGCATCAAACCCGCTGGCTCTGCCCGTCAAACAGGCTGACCTTGAAGACAATCTCCGGCAGGCCGAACAAGCCGGCAGGAAAACCGAAAAATACCGACGCGGCCTGACTCTCCTGCGCGACATTCGGAATGGGCAATAGAACGCCATTGGCTGCACCCGCTCTGCAGAGAGCGGCCGCAACGGCCTCCATCGCTCGCCAGCGAAAGCATTTTTGCCTATTTCATGTTTTATTGGCAAACCAGACGGTCGGAGTGCCGAGCACGCCTCCCTTCTGCATCGCCGCCTTCAGCTCTTCCAGCTTGCCGAAGGCCTGTGCCGCTTCCAGCGTGGCAAATTCGTGCGTAACGGTAATGTCGTTCGGATTGTCGGTGGCTCGGTAGACGGCTTCGGCCATTACGCCATTGGCCTTTTGCACCGAATGAAACGCATCATATATCTTGCGCCAGGTGGCATAGTCGGAGACTTCGTGCCTCACGAATAGCGTCGTCATGTCATCCTCCAGCGTTGCATTTCCAAATCTCGCCGAGATGTGTGTCAGGATTGAACCAGGAACATCAAGGTCTCGGGCAACACGCCGTCACTCGCCATGGCATCGGCGGCTGCCTTGGTCTGCATGAAAGCCATCAACTTTTCCATGTCTGCAACGTCCATGACCAAACCGACGTGGTTGGACATTTGAGGGTCTGTAAAGGTGCGAATATTCGTGACGCCAACGGGTTCCAATACCTGCTTGCGAACAGGTGAGGCGAGCCAGTGTTTCGTGTCTTTGACGTCGTGACAGATCATTATGGTAGGCATTGCGTCCTCCTCTCATGGTCTGAGAATGGATCCGGAGTATACCATGGTGTTGCATTGCATTTCATTTCAATAATATTGCATGGAATGAGGTGTTGATCTTATTTCTGAGGGTGCATGTATAATTATTGTAGGTAATTCGAAAATATTATGGCCTTCGGTCGCGCTTCTCCGCGGGTGACGATAGCCACAATCATCCCAGCCCGGCTGAAATCCGGGGAACGAGCGCCTCTACCGTGTCCTTCAATCCCGAGCTAAGGCTGGAGGGCGAAGGCCGTCACCCGCACGCCTTTCTTGCGAAAGAGCTGCTCCAGCTTGTCGAGATCGGGACGGGCTGGCGGGTTATCGAGCGCTGCTGCCCAATCCTCGTGGCTCGGTAGCGCTATCGCCGCGGTCACCAGCACGGTTGTTCCCGGGGCGATTTCGCCGCGCAGTTGCGGCAGTAGCGTTTTGGCGTGGACAAGGTTGGTGTTCGGGATGGGAGTCATCGCATGTCCGCCTCTCGGACGAAGCGATAAATCCATGATCGCGCTGATGTCGGTCTGTCCGTACCAGACGGCCCTGCCTTCCGCCTGTTCGGAGCGATCGGCATTGAAATCGGCGCGCTCGATCGCAAAGCCGCCCTCGATGGTTTTGAGCGCACGTGGCGTCGCGATGCGGTGGATGCGGATGTGCCAGGGATTTGCCGGAAGCAGCCAGGTTTCGATGGTGACGTCGTTCCAGGGGCGCCAGCGCGAGTAGAGCCGGTTGCCTGCGATCAGCGCCTCTTCCATGGTTTCGCGCATGCGGAAGTGCACGCCGTCGTCCGAGAGGCCGAGCATGCCGTCGAAGCTTGCAGCTGAAAAATTCCGGTCGTCGGCTTCGATGTTGAAGGCGTAGCGGGTGGAATAGACGAATTTCGAATATTTCTCGTTGGCGCCGCGCATCTTGTCGTGCTGCTGGCCGGAGGAAAGCACGACGACGTTTCCCGGCGTGTGCATGGCGACCATGCCGGCTTGCTCTAACGCCACCGGTTCGGGGAATTCCGGCTGCGGCGCCTCTTCGGCGGTCCAGAAGGGGTGGTCCTGGGCAAGGGCGAGCGGCAGGAAGAATTTTAGCGCCCAATAGGGCGAGCCGGGCGAATTGTAGCTTTCGCCCATCAAGAGGTTCGGATAGCCATAGCCGACGGAAAGAACGCCGTCGCGGTCCGCAATGGGCATCGCCGACCACCAGCGGATATGACGCATGTAATAGCCCTTGATCTCAGCCCAGGGCAGCGCTTCTTGCCCCGCAAAGGCGAGCGCGCCCCAGAAGCCGCCGGCCGCGAAGCGGTAGGCTTGGCTGCGGCCGAAGGCGAGGGCGGCGCCATCCGGGCCGAACCAGTGGCGGATATCCCCGGCAAAGGTCCGGGCGCGATCGCGGAAGCGCTCCTTGCGGGCTTCGTCGCCGCGTGCCAGCACCGTGTAGATCAGGCCGTAGAAATGCATGGCGAAGGGAATGTAGTGGTCGACCCGCCGTACCGGTCCGTCGCGATACCAGCCTTCGCCGATGTCGAAAGCTTCCAGCTCGTCGAGATAGGCGACGGTTTTGCCGTGGTCGAACGCTACGCCGACACGTTCCAGACCGAGATCGATGAGGACGCGGAAGAATTTCCAATTGTTGTCTATGAATTCCAATTCGCGCGCCGCAAGCAGATAGGCGGCAACCGTCTTCTTCTGATCGACGTCAAGCGGCTCCCAGATATGTTCGGGCACGAGCGCCAGCGCGAAGCCGACGGCGGCGAGTTCGACCAGCCGCTGGTTGCGGTCGGCGAGATCGCCCCAATATTCGGAATGAGCGGGATTGGTCCCGTTCGCGAGACCGCGCCGATAAAGATCCCAATGCGGAAAATGACCGCCGCCGGCAGCAAGGGGGACGATGCCCCAGAGCGGCCGGGCAAACCCTTCCAGGTCAGCCGCCGCCCGGTCGAAGATCGCGCCGGCTGCACCCAGGCGGACACGGGCGCCGCCTTCGGAAAAGTAAGGCAGGAGCGGCCCGAAGAGATCGTTGACGGCCTTTACGAGGTCGTCGCGGGTCTTCAGGGGATTGCCGAAAAGCGGGTTGGCCCTGGCGGGATCATAAATCATCGTCAGCTCGATACTTAAAAAGGGGATCGGCCGCGGGCCGGATGCTGACCCGCGGCCGTGAATATCGCGTGAGGCTTACTTGATGGCCTTCACGCCTTCGGTCATTTCCTTCAGCCCATCGTCGATGGAGGTGTTGTCGGTCATGATCGCGTCATGGGCGCGGTTGAGCACCACTTCGATCTTGGCGGCGTTCGGGTTGACCGCCATTTCCAGATAGGCCTTCGAGGGTATCAGTGCTTCCTTGCTGGCCGCGTCCTCGGGGAAGCCGGGCGTTGCCGCGATCTTGGCGCTGACGTCAGCGGTCTTGAGCGCGGGGAAGGTGCCAGTCGAGGCGATGACGGCTGCGCCCTCCGGACCGGTGACGAACTTGATGAAATCGAGGGCGGCTTCCTTGTGTTCGGAATTGGCGTTGACCGCGAGACCCGAAATCTGCGCTGCCGTCGTGCCGGCCGCAACGCCGTCCGGATGCGGGAACTTCACGATGCCCCAGTTCTTGCTCTTCGATTCACCCGACTTCACCTTGGCGATCTGGGTGCCGACGAACCAGGTTCCCATCGGCAGCATGCCGATCGTGCCGTTGAAGAAGAGCGCGGAATAATGAGTATTCGACGTCTTCAGGAAGGCGTAGGAGGGAATCGCGCCGTCTTTCTGCAGGGTGAGTGCCCGCTCGTACCAGGGCTTCAGGAAAGCATAATCGCCATCGACCAGCGTGTGTTTTCCGTCGAGGATGCCGGGCAGCTGGACGGTGGAGCGCCAGGTGTGCAGCAACGCGCCATAGGTCTTGTTGGTGCCCATGCCGCCGGCAAGCTTCTCGGCGGTCGCGTCGAACTGCGCCCAGGTCATGTCATTCGTGGGATAGGGCACGCCGGCCTTATCGAAAATGTCCTTGTTGTAATAGACGACCCAGAAGTCGGAGCGGAACGGTATCGAATAGATCTTGCCGTCGATGGTCAGTTCTTCGATCAGGCCGCCATAGGGCGCCGGATCGATCTTCTGGTCCTTCACGAAACCGCTGAGATCGGCGATGTTGCCGGCGCGGACCAGGTTGGTGTAGCCCGGCACGTCCTTGACGGTGACGATGTCGATGTCCTTGGAGCCGCCGGTCAGCTGCGTCGAGATCATCTGCTGATAGTCCTGCGAGCCGAGATCCATCGGCTCGAACTTCACGTTGGGGTGCTTGGCCTGATAGGCCTCGATCAGCGGCTTGTAATAGGCTGTTTTGTCCCAGTCCCACAAAGCCCATTTGAGCGTCACGGCGTCTTCGGCAAGTGCGGCACCTGCCGTCGTTGCGGCCAGGGTGAAGCCCGCCACGGCGAGTTTCATCGTTCTCCCGAATTTCTCCAAATACATTCCTGTTCTCCTTCCCTGGATCGTCTCTGGATCAGTTGTTTTGTGAAGCGTTTGGTGCATGCGGTTTACGGTGTGGAGGCAAGTCCAGAACCATCACCGCCGCCCGATGGACGCCGAATGCGACGGCGAACATTCCGAGTGAAAAATTGAAGGTTGCCGGCATGAACACGGAAACCGGATAGAAGAGGATATGCGTGAGCCACAGGGCGGCATTGAAGGCGAGTGCGGCAAGCGCCGGAAGCGGACGGAGGAGGGAGGCGAGCGCAGCGAGGCGCAGCAGCCGCAGAGCCGACAGATCGCGCATCACCATCAGCACGATGAGATGGCAGGCGGCGACGGCAAGGAAGGCAGTCGCGACGAGGGCGATCGCAAGCGGTGCGGTCAGAATCAGATTATCACGCGCACCGGCGGCATAGGTAATGATCGCGTGGACGCCGATTGCAAGCCCGCCCGCCATCGCTAAGCCCCAGGCTGTGGCGCGCAGGAAGTATCGCCGGAATGCTTCCGTGAAGTCCCTGAGCAGATAGGTGTTGCGGTCTTCGACCAAGGCGACCGAGACGCGGGCCATGGCGACGAGGGCTGCCGGCAGCGTCACCACGAGGAGCGAGGCCAGCAGGAACAGGATGTTCAGCTTGACCATCTCCCACCATTCGCGGGCGAGGATGTCGGCGAAGAGTGCAAGGCCTGTCTTTGCAGGCGCATCCTTCGGAATGCCCGGTCCCTCCTTCGTCCACATATCCCGCAACCACTGCATGGCTGTCTCCTGCAGGCGCCTCAGTAAAGGATCGAGCGTTCCGTTTCCTTGTCGAACAGCTGCGCATTGCTCATGTCGGCGACGAGCGTCGCCTCTTCGCCGATGCCAGGCCGGAAGCGAGGCGAGACGCGGGCGATGAGATTGCGTCCGTCCGCCACCATGTTCAGGTGCACTTCGGAGCCCATGGGTTCTGCGAGCTCCACCACGGCCTTGAGTGGCGCGAGATTCTCAGCCGGAATATCGGCCGGCGGCAGTTCGTGGAAATTCTCCGGACGGATGCCGAGCACCACGTCGCGACCCTCATAGGGTGCGATCCTGCTCCTGTCGAAATTGGCAGGCAGCGGCAGTTCCCGTCCGTCGAAAACCGCGACGTAACCTTCGCCCCGGCGAAGGATGGTCGAGGGCAGCATGTTCATCTGCGGCGCGCCGATGAAGCCGGCGACGAACATGTTGACGGGGCGGTCGTAGAGGTTCTGCGGCGTGTCGACCTGCTGGATGTGCCCGTCCTTCATGACGACGATGCGGTCCGCCATGGTCATGGCCTCCACCTGGTCGTGGGTGACATAGATGAAGGTGGCGTCGAGGCGCTTGTGCAGCTTGGTGATTTCGCTCCGCATCGTACCGCGCAGTTTGGCGTCGAGATTAGAAAGCGGCTCGTCGAGAAGGAAGACGGCGGGATTGCGCACCATGGCGCGGCCGAGCGCCACGCGCTGGCGCTGCCCGCCCGAAAGCGCCTTCGGCTTGCGGTTCAGCAGATGGGTGATGTCGAGGATCTTCGCGGCGTCCTGGACCTGCTTGTCGATGAAATCGCGCGATACCTTCCGGAGCTGCAGGCCGAAGGCCATGTTCTTGTAGACGGTCATATGCGGGTAGAGCGCATAGTTCTGGAAGACCATGGCGATATCCCGGTCCTTGGAGGGCACGTCATTCATCACGTCGCCGCCGATCCGGAGTTCGCCGCCGGAAATTTCCTCGAGGCCGGCGATCATCCTCAGCGTCGTCGATTTGCCGCAGCCGGAAGGGCCGACCAGGATGATGAATTCCTTATCGGCGATTTCGAGATCGATATCGTGGACGACGGTGAGCGCACCGTAGGATTTGTTCAGCTCTTTAAGCGAAATGCTGGCCATCGGATTCTCCTGACGTCACCAATAGGAAGACCAGCGGCGCGAAAGGCGCGTCAAAGCTTCCATGTAATAATAATCTCCCCAGGAGACGCATTCATCGACGCCCTCGCCGCGGCAGGTGTTGAAGGGCGACTTTTTCGAATAGGTGGCATGCAGCACCAGGCCGTTGGAGACGGTGGCATCCTTGACCGCATAGTGATCGGCAAGGCTCTTCACCATGCGCCGCGCCAGCATGCGGTAGCGCTCGGCGGTGTCGGCGTCGACGAGATCGGCCATCTCAAGCAGGCCGCAGGCGGTGATCGAGGCCGAAGAGCTGTCGCGCGGCTCGCCGTCGCCATCGGAAAAGACGAGATCCCAATAGGGCACCATGTCGGCCGGCAGCCGGTTGAGATAGAAGGCGAGCAGCCGGTCGAAGGTTTGTCGATATTCACTGATCCGCTCATAGCGGTAGGAGATCGCCATGCCCGCGATGCCCCAGGCCTGCCCGCGCGCCCAGGCGCTGTCGTCCCGGTAGCCCTGTTTGGTGGCGCCGCGCACCGGCGCGCCGGTGACCGGGTCCATGTAGAAGGTGTGATAGGTGGAATCGTCGGGCCGCACCGAATGGGCGAGCGTGGTGCGGGCATGAATGAGTGCGATCTCGCGATATTTCGGATCGCCGGTCTCGCGGCTTGCCCAATAGAGGAGCGGCAGGTTCAACAGGCAGTCGATGATGTAGCGGTATTCCTCCGCCTTGCCCTTGTGGCCCCAGGCCTGGATGAACTGGCCGATCGGCTGAAAGCGCTCGATCAGCTGGTCGGCAGCGAGGATCGCCGCCTTGCGGCCGTCTTCGTCTCCGACGAGCTTCCAGGCTGCGATGCAGGAGGGCGAATAGAGAAAGCCCATGTCGTGGTGATCGGTCTCGATGCGGTTGACGATCCGATGCAGGAAGGATTGGACCTGGATCTGTGCTGCATCCCGGAAAGCCGCGTCACCGCTGTGCTCGAAGGCGAGCCACAGTTCGCCGGGCCAGAAGCCGGCGGTCCATTGGTCGTTTGCCACGGCGGCATAAAAGTTGCCCACACTTGAATGGTTCTGCGCAGCGTGAGTGAATTCGGGAAGATTGCGCCTGACCTGCTCGACGGCGATATCGAGCGCGGCCTTCACTTCCTCATCGGTGATCGGCTGCGGGGCAACTGTTGAAACGGCGTTCATGGCTTAACCCTTCAGTCCCGTCGAGGCGATGCCTTCGACGAAGAAGCGCTGGAGAGAGAGGAAGACGACGAGAACTGGAATGAGGGCGACGACGGAGGCGGCCATGATCAGCCCGTATTCGGCCGAATATTGCGAGATGAACATGCGCAAACCAATCTGGACGGTCTTCAGTTCGGTCTTGGTGAGATAGATCATCGGCCCGAGGAAATCGTTCCAGGTGGTGACGAAAGTGAAGATCGTCAGCGTCGAGAGCGCGGGCTTGGAGAGCGGCAGTATGATGCGCGCCCAGATCTGGTACTCGTTCATGCCGTCGATGCGGGCCGCCTCGCAGAGCTCGGTCGGGATCGACATATAGAACTGGCGCATCAGGAAGACGCCGAAGGCGGTGAAAGCCTGCAGGCAGATCAGCGCCAGATGCGTGTTGTTGAGGCCGAACTCGCGCATCAGCAGGAATTGCGGCACCATATAGACCTGCCAGGGCATGGCGATGGTGGCGATATAGCCGAGGAACAGCGTGTTCTTGTAGGGGAAATTCAGCTTGGCGAAGGCGTAGGCGGCAAAGCTCGATGTCAGGAGCTGCAGCAGCGTGACGATGATCGTCAGCTTCGAGGTGTTGTAGATGAAAAGGGCGAGCGGGATCTTCGTCCAGATATCCACATAGTTCTGCCATTGCGGCTCAGACGGTATCCACTCGATCGGGAAGGCGAAGACGTCGCGGCTAAGCTTCAGGGAGGCCGAGAGCATCCAGGCGAAGGGCATCAGCATGACCAGCGTCACCGTGATGACGATTACATAGAGAAGGACCGTCTTGAGGGTGATCTTGCGTCCGGCGATCCTCATGCCTCGTCCTCCCGCTGGCGCCGGAACTGGAAGACCGTGACGGCGAGCACGAGGAAAAACAGCACCAGCGACACCATGCTGGAATAGCCGAGATCCCAGGAGATGAAGGCCTCGTTGTAGATGTGATAGACGAGGACGAGCGTCGAAGTGCCGGGGCCGCCCTGGGTGATCATGAAGATCTGATCGAACACCTTGAAGGACTGGATCGTCAGCATGACGGTGACGAAGAAGGTCGTCGGCCCGAGCTGCGGTACGGTGACGTGGATGAATTTCTGCCAGGAATTGGCGCCGTCGAGATCGGCGGCCTCATAAAGCTCGGCATTGATGCCCTGCAGCCCGGCCAGATAGATGACCATGTAATAGCCCATGTTCTTCCAGATGCCGAAGAGGATCACGGTGACCATCGCCCAATGGCGATCGGCTGCCCATCCGGGCATGTTCTGCGGATCGAGGCCGAGCGTGTAGAGGATCATGTTCACCGGTCCCATCTCGGGATTGAAGATCATGTTCCAGACGACGGCGACGGCGACCAGCGAGGCGACATAGGGGAAAAACATTGCTGTGCGGAAGAAATTCCGCCCGGCGATTTTCTGGTTGAGGAGGACGGCGAGACCGAGCGCGCAGAGCAGCGTCGCCGGAACCGAGGCGACCGTATAGATGACTGTATTCCAGAAGGCGGCGATGAAGGCCTTGTCCTCGAAGAGCCGCCAGAAATTGTCGAGGCCAGCGAATGTGATCGCATTCGAGCCGTCCCAATGCATGAAGGCGAGCGCGAAGGCGAAGAGGATCGGGCCGAGCGTGAAGACGGCGAAACCGAGGAAATTCGGCGCGATGAAGGAATAGGCAACGAGCGCATTGCGTATCTTGCGCTGGCGCCTGGACAGGACGGCGACCTTCCGGCGGGGCGTTGTCGGAACGCCATCCGTTGCGATGGCCGAATTCGATATGGACACCGATGTTTCCTCCTGGGCGGACATTCTGCAGCTGACGGCTCGCGGGGATTTCCGAATCCTCGATCCGGAACATCCGGGCGGCCGAATGCCGCCAGTTCTTCCTCCTGCCGTCGACATAGCACATATCCGGCATTGGTCAAACAAGTTATAAATAGATCCTACAAATTTTATGGCGATCGCTAGAAACATATGATAGGTGAGCGGGGAGACCGGTTGCGCGTCGAGGTTTTTCGAGTGCGGGGAGGGATATGTTCAGCGAGATTTCAGGAGAGTTGCCGGACAGTTTGGGCGATTTCCCTCCCGGGGCGATTGCTGCGGATCGCGCCATATGGAACGCCGTGCCGCAGACGTTGCGGGATGCCGTCCTTCGCGATGCCGAAACCACGCTTGCGCGTAGCTGGCCTCTCATCACGGCCTCCGATTACCGGCAGTATACGGAGACGGGCAACCGCTGGCGCTTCGAGGAGCTTTATTTCACGCGGCGGCGGATGCTCAACGATCTGGTGCTGGGCGAACTCGTCGAAGGGACCAGGCGGTTCCTGCCTGGCATCGTCGACGGCATCTTCCTGATAACGGAGGAGAGCGGCTGGCAGCTTCCGGCGCATAATGCCTATCAACGCGGTGGCCCGCGTCTGCCGTTGCCTGACAACTCCCAGCCGGTCGTCGATCTCTTCGCCGCTGAAACGGCGGCCCTGCTTGCAACGATCGTCGCCTTGCTGGGCGATGAGCTCGACGGCATCAGCCCGGAGATTGCCGCGCGTGTGAAACGCGAGATCGAAATCCGCATCCTGACGCCCTATCTCGGCCGGCATTTCTGGTGGATGGGCCGCGGCGACGAGCGGATGAACAATTGGACGGCCTGGATCAGCCAGAACGTCCTGCTGACCGCCTTCTCGCTGAAGACAGATCAACCGACGCGCCGCGCCGTCGTCGAAAAGGCGCTCGGCAGTCTCGATGCATTCCTGAAGGATTATGCCGAGGACGGCGCCTGCGAGGAGGGCGTGCTCTATTACCGCCATGCCGCACTCTGCCTTCACGGGGCGCTGACCGTTCTCGATAGCGCAGCACCCGGCCTGTTCGACAGGATCTGGCGGCAGCCGAAGATCCGCAACATGGCCGAATATATCGCCAACATGCATGTGGCCGGCCGTTATTATTTCAACTTCGCGGATTCTTCCGCCGTCGTCGAACCCTGCAGTGCGCGGGAATATCTGTTCGGAAAGGCTGTTGGTTCCGAGATGCTGGCGGATTTCGCCGCAGCCGACAGGGCCACGGCGGATAATCCGCACCTGCCCGGGGAATGGAACCTCTGGTATCGCGTGCAGGAATTGCTGGCGGGAACGCTGCCCGCAGCCGAGCCGCGTCCGGAACCTCCGCGCGATATCTTCTATCCCGGCATCGGCCTGTTCGTCGCCCGCGACGGAGAGTTTTCCCTCGCGGTCAAGGGCGGCAACAATGGCGAAGGCCATAATCACAACGATGTCGGCAGCGTCACGCTCCACAAGAACGGACGCCCGTTCCTGATCGATGTCGGCGTCGAGACCTATACCGCCAAGACCTTCTCGCCGCGCCGCTACGAAATATGGACGATGCAATCGGCTTACCACAACCTGCCGAGTTTCGAAGGCGTGATGCAGTCCGCCGGCGAAGCTTTCGGCGCGCGCGACGTCGAGGTCGAGTTCGGCGATGATCGTGCGCGCATATCGCTCGACATATCAGGCGCTTATCCCCCGGACGCGGAACTGCGCAGCTATCGGCGCACCGTTTCCCTGATGCGGGGCCGCCATGTCGAGATCGTCGACACTTATGACGGAGACAAACCGGCCGTCCTGTCTCTGATGACGTGCCTCGCGCCGGCCGTCACCCCGGAGAAAATCGAACTTTCCGATCTCGGCAGCATCTTCGTCGAGGGCGCCGGCGCGATCGAGATCGACGAGATCGAGGTGGATGATCTCAGGCTGAGATCGGCCTGGCCGGAAAAACTCTTCCGTCTGCGCGTGCCGCTTACCGGCAAGCGCCTGAGACTGCGGATCGTCTGAGGAGGGTAAGCATGGAATTGACGCTGAAGATCGTGGATGCCGATGGGTTCGTGCTGGCAAGCTCGACAGGGCAGGACGAGGCGTTTCTGGTCTATCGTCTGAGCTATAGCGGGGGCGACTGCCTCATCGTCGAGACCTCGGAGCCGGGACATGTCTTCCTCGCGCTGGACAGCGCGGTTCATCCCGCCCTGGTCTACATCAGGGAAGGCGCCTATTCGCTTGCCGTACCCTTCGGCGACAAGCGCAAATCCTATTCGCCCAACGCCTTCAAGGGCGATATCCACCGGCTTTCAGCAAGACGTGCGCGGCCGGACGAGGTCGCTCAAAGGCGAAATCTCGCCCTGAACCCTTGGGACGATCACGCCAACCGCACGCTGTTTCCGCATGCGCATGCCAATGTGGAGACCCGCTGCGAGGCCGCCTTCGCCGCGCGCAATGCCATCGACGGTGAAAAGGCCAACGACAATCATGGCTTCTGGCCCTATACGAGCTGGGGTATCAACCGCGATCCTCAAGCTGCGCTAACGGTGGAATTCGGCCGGCCGATCCGGATCGATGAGATCGTCTTATATCTGCGGGCGGATTTCCCGCATGATTCCTGGTGGGAAAAGGCAAGCGTCACCTTCTCGAATGGCAGGAGTTTCTCATTCCCGCTGCTGAAATCGGGTGCCGCGCAGAGCTTTGCGATAGAGCCGTGCATCATCGAATGGGTGCAACTGCACGGGCTTGTAAAAGCCGAGGACAGTTCGCCCTTTCCGGCGCTGACGCAGATCGAAATCTGGGGGACGGAAGCGGCTGCCGCTGTGGCCGTCGCCGTCGAAGACGAGGCCGGGCACGCCTCCCTTCCCCTTCCTTTATGAACCGACGGCCGGCTTGGGCCGCGCCGCGCTCGGCGGGCTGTCATGCAGGCGGTTCCAGGCGCGGCGCAACTGCCGAGCCGAGCCGAAGCCGGCGCGCATCGCCACGGCCTCCATATCCAGCCTCGAGCCGGCGAGCATCTCGCGGGCGAAGGCCACGCGCATGCGGTTGACGAAATCCGTGACGCTCATGCCGGTATGTTCGTTGAAGAGCCGCGAGAGGTTTCGCGAACTGGCGCCGCTGAGGCGCGCGAGCGAGGCGACTGACCAGTCGCGGGAGGGATCGGCGGCGACGGCGTCCTGGGCGCGATGAATGGCCGGGTGGATATGGTTGCGGCCTTCGAGCCAGGGCGAAAGCTGAGGGTCCGCGCCGCCGCGCCTGAGATAGACGACGAGATAGCGCGCCACCGCAAGCGCACAGGCATGTCCCGCCGCTTCGGCGACGATGTGCAGCATGAGGTCGATGCCGGCGGTGATGCCGGCGCTCGTCAGGCGCTCTCCATCCTCGACATAGAGCCGGTTGTCCCGGATGCGCGCGGTGGGCGCAAGCCGCGCCAGATCTTCCATGCAGCCGTGATGCGTTGTGCATTCGCGGCCGTCGAGCATTCCGGCCTCGGCGGCGAGCAAAGCGCCCGAGCAGATCGAGGCCAGCCGAACCCCCGGACGAACGGCCCGCTTCAGCCAAGCGACAATGGCAGCCTGGGCGGCGCGCTCCTCTCCGTCCCACGGACGATTGTTCTCCATCGGCGCGTCGGCGCTGCCGGCGATGACGACAAGCGCCTGATCGGGCAATCGCTCCGGCAAGGCGGCGACCCCGGTCACGGCAAGGCCGACCGAGCTGCCGACCGTTGCCGACGGACCGATGTAGGTGACACTGAAGCGCACCGCCGTCTGTTCGAGGTTCGCCTTGCGCAGCACTTCGATCGGGCCGGCGACATCGAGCAGCAGCACGCGCGGCGGCACGACGACGTAGACGGGAATAGCGAAGGGCTGCGCTGTATCAGTCATGCCGCGAGTTGCTCTCCGCGCCCCGCCAGCGCCTGTTCGACCGTGGCGATCCGGGCGAAACGTCCAGACAGGACCAGTTCCGTGCGGCCCCGGATTTCTCCGGCGCTCCAGGTGCGCCCTGCCGCGTCGGTCATCGGGAAGGTCAGGGTCGCTTCGCCGGCATAGTCGACCTGATAGCCAAGATCCGAGGCGTGGCGGGTCGTTGTCTCGCAGCACTGCTCAGTGCGGATGCCGGAGACGATGATGCGACGAACGCCATTCTCGGTCAGCCACACGTCGAGCCCTGAGCCGACGAGCGCGCTGTGGCGGCTCTTCTTGAAGATGGCTTCGGGTGCGATCCTGAGCGGCGCGAGCGTTCTGACGAAGCCCGAGGCCTCCGAAAACGGCCCGCTTCCATCGACATGGAAGATCTGGATGACGGGTATCCCGCCGGCCTCGGCGCCGTCGATCAGTGCCTGCTGGCGTTCGATATAGGCGGAGGCGAGACCTTCATCCCAATAGTCGCGCTGCCGGAAAGACTCCTGGGCGTCTATGACGAGAAGAATGGTTTCATGGTCGGACATTTTTTGCTCCATGCGGTTGATCATGAAGCCATATTCGGCGACTTCACGACAGAGGAAAATGCACGCGTCGGACAAATAGCGGACAATTCGCGCCAGTGATTACCGGACGCAGTCCCACGCTTGGAGCGACAACGCCATAGGCACGCTTCCGCCAAGCCCTCTGCACATGCTAAGGGGGATGAATGAGACTGCTTGTGGTGGAGGACAACAAGGATCTGGCGGCCTGGCTGGGCAAAGCCCTGCGACAGGCGCAATACGCTATCGACATTGCTTATGACGGCGAGGACGCTGAGCATATGCTCAAGGTGGCGGAATATTCGGCGATGATCCTCGATCTTTCGCTGCCCAAGCTTGACGGGCTGACGCTTTTGAAGCGGCTGAGGCAATCGGGAAACAAGCTGCCGGTCATCATTCTGACCGCCAATGCGAGCCTGGACGGCCGTGTGGCCGGGCTCGACAGCGGTGCCGACGATTATCTCGCCAAGCCCTTCGAAATCGCCGAACTCGAGGCGAGGATCCGCGCGGTCGTCCGCCGCGGCCAGGACCGGGCATCCTCGGAGATAACGGTCGGAAACCTGCGCTTTTCCGGCGGCACGCGGCAGTTTTTCGTCGCAGACGAACCGCTGCAACTGACCCCGCGGGAATATGCCGTTCTCGAACAGCTCGTCACGAAGCTCGGCACTACGGTCTCGAAAGCCGCCCTTTCCGAAAGCGTCTTCGGCTTTGACGACGAGGCCGATCCGAGCGCCATCGAAATTTACGTCCACAGGCTCCGCAAGAAGCTCGAGAGCAGTTCGGTTCAGATCGCGACGCTGCGCGGGCTCGGCTATCTCCTCAGACATGTCCAATAGCGTCGTGACAAAGGCTGGCGGAACGATCGCGCGGCTCAGCCAGAGCCTGAGGGTGCAACTGCTCTGCTGGGTGCTGTTGACGCTCTTCGGCGCGATTGCCTTCAATCTTTACGACAGCTTCTGGTCGGCTGACGCGACGGCAAAGCTGGTGACGGATCGAACGCTTCTGGCCTCGGCCCGCGTCATCGCCGAGGCCGTCCGCGTCGATGAGGGCGGCAATGTTCAGGTGGATGTGCCGCCGGCTGCTCTCGAGATGTTCGATACAGGCTTCGGCGACCGCGTATCCTACCAGGTCATCACCGCCTGGGGCAGTCTGGTGAGCGGCTTTCCCGACCTGCCGAGGCCGGCTGTCCAGCGGGCGGGCGAGGATCGGACCTTCCATGGCGCTGACGTGCGCGTCATCATGCTCGACCATCCCGTCGTCGGCCTTCCCGATGACGGCACGGTCTCGGTGACCGTCGCGGTGACCCATAAGAGCCAGTATGCGATGCGGCGGCAACTGTGGCTTTCGGACTTTTCCAAGCAGTTCGTGCTTGTCTTCGTCGCAAGCTTGGTGACGATCCTTGGGCTTCAGCGCGGCCTCGCACCTGCTCTGAGGCTGCGGGACGCTGTGCGCCGGCGAGGGCGCAACCGTCTCGATCCGCTGCCGCCGGAGATGGTCCAGAGCGAACTGCGCCCGCTCGTGCATGCGCTGAACGATTACATGGAGCGCGTCCAGAACCAGATGGCAGCGCAGCGGCGGTTCGTATCGAACGCGGCGCATCAGTTGAGAACGCCGCTCGCATTGATTTCGACGCAGGCGAGCGTGGCCTCCCGCGAAGACGATGCCGCCCGCCGCGACGAGGCGCTGGCTGCGCTACGCACCAGCACCCGGCAGATTTCGCGTCTCGCCAGCCAGCTTCTTACCTTGTCGCGGGCCGAGCCCGGCAGCCGCCGCCCGCGCAGCGATGCGACCGATCTCAGCAGGGCTGCCCGCGAGATCCTGGAGGCCTATGCCGAAGAGGCGTTGAGACGCAACATCGATCTCGGGCTGGAAGCGGACGGGGCTGTCATCGTCGAGGGTGACGGCACGATGCTGCGCGAGATGCTGGTCAATCTCATCGACAACGCAATCCGCTATACCAGTGCCGATGGACGGGTGACCGTCGCCGTCGGGCAGGCGGATGGAAGCGCCTTGATTGCCGTCGAGGACAATGGGCCGGGCATCCCCGCCGGGGAGCGCGAACAGGTTTTCGAACGGTTTTACCGGATTATGGGAACCGAAAGTGAAGGAAGCGGCCTCGGGCTTGCGATCGTGCGCGAGGTCGTCGAGGGGGCCGGAGGTTCGGTCTCGCTGGATGATGCGGACGGCGGCGGTCTCGTCGTGACCGTGCGGCTTCCGCTTGCTTGAACGGTCATCCTCGGGCTTGCCCATGCTGTTCGGTTAGCGCGGCTTTGCCCGTAACCTCCCGCTTTTGACGGGGAGAGGGGGCGTGCCAAACGCAGCGTTGAGGTTGGGGAAAGCCGGTGCGGCGTGGTCCCTTGCGTCTCGCAAGCTTGGAGAAGGTGCCCGTAGGGCGGATGGGCAGGCGCCGGATGACACCGTCAATAAACAGAAGGCCGGGCATGGCGCCCGGCCTTCACTTCGATCTGCCTTGGGAGGAGGTCGATCTGATTACTGCGTATCGAGGTGCTGCTGCGGGCGCCATTTCGCCAGGCGGTTTTCGACCAGCGTCATGATGTATTCGGCAACGAGCGTGACGACCATGACGAGGAGGATGGCCGCGAACATGCCGGCGGCGTCGAAGGTGCCCTTGGCGATCGAGATCAACTGGCCGATGCCGAAGCGGGCGCCGACGAATTCGCCGACGATGGCGCCGATGATCGCAAAGCCGAAGGAGACGTGAAGGCTGGCGAAGATCCAGCTCATTGCCGAGGGAATGACCACCGTGCGCGTCACCTGCCAGTCTGACGCGCCGAGGATGCGGGCATTGGCGATCATGTTGCGGTCGGCTTCGCGCACACCCTGGAAGGCGTTGGCGAAGACGACGAAGAACACCATGATGAAGGCGAGCGCGACCTTGGACGGCAGGCCGAGACCCATGATCATGATGAAGATCGGGGCAAGAACGACGCGGGGGATCGAGTTGATCGCCTTGATGTAGACGGAGAAAATGTCGGACAGGAAACGGTTGCGGCCAAGGCCGATGCCGACGAAGACGCCGGTGATCGAGCCCGCGAAGAAGCCGATCAGCGCCTCTTCCATCGTCACCCAGAGATTATACCAGAGCGACCCTTCGGTGGTGCCCTCGGTTGCCCATTCGTAGAGGCGTTCAAGGACGCCGCTCGGGCTCGAATAGAAGAACGGATCGATCCAGTTCATGTTGGATGAGAGTTCCCACATGCCGATCACGAAGACCAGGATGGCGATCTGCCAGAAACGCACCAGCGTGTTGCGCCGGCGTATCGCCTTCATTGCGGAGGCTTCGATCTCGGCATCCGACGTGCCCGGGCGAAACAAGGTGGCCGAACCGGCCTCGAAAGTCGTGTTTGCCATGATATCCTCCCCTCAGGCCGCTTCGCTTGCGCGGCGGTAGCTGGTCTCGACCTCTTCGCGCAGGTCCTCCCAGATGGTCTTGCAATAGTCGATGAAGCTCTGCTCGTAACGGATCTCCGACACCACGCGCGGGCGCGGAAGATCGATCGGATAGACCGACTTGACCGTGGCCGGGCCGGCGGTGAGCACATAGACCTTGTCGGCAAGCGCTACGGCTTCTTCGAGATCGTGGGTGACGAACACCACGGACGCCTTGCGCTCGGCCCAGAGCTTCAGCAGCTCTTCGTGCATGACCGTACGGGTCTGCACGTCGAGTGCCGAGAAGGGCTCGTCCATCAGCAGGATCTCAGGCTCGTTGATGAAGGTCTGGGCCAGCGAGACGCGCTTGCGCATGCCGCCGGAGAGCTGATGGGGATAGTGATGCAGAAACTTCGACAGGCCCACGCGGGCCAGCCAGTCGCGGGCGCTCTGTTCCGCCTCCGCGCGCGACTTGCCGCGAAACAGCGGGCCGGCCATGACGTTTTCGATTACGTTCTTCCAGGGAAAGAGCGCATCGGTCTGGAAGGCGAAGCCGACACGCGGGTCGATGCCGGTGATCGGCCCGCCCATCAGGCGCACTTCGCCGGCGCTCGGGCGTGCAAGGCCCGTCACGAGGTTGAGCGTCGTCGACTTGCCGCATCCTGTGGGGCCGACGACGGCGACGAATTCGCCGCGGGCGACCGTCATGTTGAAATCGCGCAGCGCCGTCAGGGACTTGCCGGTCGGCGAGACGAAGCGCCGGCTGACATTGATCAGCTCGATCGCCGGGATCTGTTTGTTGTCCTGTTGCATGGTGATACCCTAGGCGTGCTTGAGGGCGCGCACGCAAAGCCCATGATCGAACGGACGCCGCTTCCGGCGAATGCGGGAAGCGGCGCGACTGATTACTTGGCGTTCTTGACGAACTCAGTCGTGTAAGTCTTGGAAAGGTCGATCTGCTTGCCCTTGACGTTCTTGGAGAACTCCGACAGCACGGCAAGCACGGTCTTCGGACCGTCTTCCGGCATCACGCCATCAGGCGTGAACATGCCCTTGCCCTCGTCGAGAGCCTTGATGTAGCCGTCCTTGTCGCCGACGTAGAAATCCTTCGGCATCTTCTCCGCGATCTCGGCGGCGGAATGCGTATTGATGTACTTCAGCGTCTTGACGAAGGCGTTGGCGAGCTTCTGCGCCTCTTCCTTGTGCGCGTCGACCCAGGAGGTTTCCATGTAGAGCGAGGCGGCCGGATAGGTTCCGCCGAGTGCCTTGCGGGTCGAGTCGACCGTGCGCATGTCGACGAGAACGCTCGCTTCGCCCGTCTTGATCAGGCGCGAGATCGTCGGCTCCGTCGTCATGCCGGCCTGGATCTGATCCTGCTGCATGGCGGCGATGAACGTGCCGCCGGCTCCGACCGGAATGGTGACGACGTCGCCCGGCTGCAGGCCGGCCTTCGAGGCCATGAACAGCGTCAGGAAGTTGGTGGACGAGCCGAGGCCGGTGACGCCGAGGTTCTTGCCCTTGAAGTCGGCCGGCGACTTGATTTCGGGGTGCTTGCTCGAGACCATCTCGACCTCGCCCGGCGCCTGGCTGAACTGAACGACGGATTCGACGAATTTGCCCTTGGCCTGGAGGTCCACACAGTGGTCATAGAAGCCGACGACACCCTGCACGGCGCCTGCCAGAAGCTGGTTTTCGGCATCGACGCCGGCAGCTTCGTTCAGCAGTTCGACGTCGAGACCCTCATCTTTGAAGTAGCCGAGGGATTCCGCGAGCTTGGCGGGCAGATAGATCTGCTTCTCATAGCCGCCGACCATGATGGTGATCTTGTCGGCCGCGTGGGCGGCGCCTGATGTGAACGTGGCTGCGGCGAGAAGCGCGGAAAAAGCGACGGTGTGAAAAAGGCTGCGTGAAGAACGCATTGATATCTCCTCCTGATGGTTTGCCTGCATCGTCGTCTCGTCACCTCAACCCGTGTCTCCTCCACGATGCAGCCCTTTCGTAAGACGTCGAAGCTTTCAACTAGCTTTCAGCCGCAAACGATCAATCTATTGAGTGAACCGGCGGGAAAGTGATGCGTCGACGCCCACGCCTGCAGGGTGGCGGCTTACAACGCGGAAGAGCTTTTCGCCGGCTTTGTCTCCGCCAGGGCGTTCGGGCTCTCGGGAGCAGATATCAGCTGGTAAAGCTTCGCAGATCCTTGAGCAGGTTGCGATATCTCGCCTGGCTGCCAACGAGATGCTCGCGCATCGCATTGCGGGCGGCCTGATCGTCCCTGTCGGAAATGGCGACGACGATCGCTTCGTGTTCCCTGTGGATCAGCTTTCGGTAGGCGGTCTGCTCGGCCGTTCTGGTTTCCGGAACGAGCCTCGACTGCGGAATGATCGCTGCACCCTGAGATTCCAGGAAATGCTTGAACAGCGGATTGTTCGTCGCCTCCGCGATTGCGACATGGAGTTCGAGATCGGCCTCGCGGATGGATTGATCGGCCTCGATGCACTGGAGGATTTTCCGGTGGCATTCGAAGATCGCTTCCTCCTGCGCCGGCGAACGGCGGAGCGCGGCAAGCCCCGCCGCCTCGATTTCGACAGGTGTGCGGATCTCCAGCACTTCCAGATCGGAGGCGACACGAGCCTTGTCCACTTTCCGTCCGGAGAGAGAGGGATCGGCGCCGAGCACGAAAATGCCCGCGCCCTGGCGCACCTCGACCAGCCCGTCAGAGCGAAGGGCTGCCACGGCTTCGCGCACCACGGTTCGGCTGACGCTATGTGTTTGCGTCAGTTCGTGCTCGCTCGGAAGCTTGTCGCCGGCGGCATATTGGCCGCTCAGGATCGCTTGCCGAAGGCTCTCGCCGACCTGTGCGACCAGCGACCCCGAACCTCTGCTGCGATCCTTCATCTGCATAGCCACGCCTTGTCCCCCGCATCGGCTTTGATCCGCATGCCGCCAAGCTTGGCGGCATGCGGAATCTCAATTCATCACACATGTATGACAAATCCTCCGATCTTTCAATGATGAACGGCACCGTTGCTACCTGTTTTGCGGGGAGTGTCGCCGGGCGCAGAGCGTCTTGTGAGCCTTGCTGCGACATCCTCCGACGCTCCTCATGCTGAGGTGCGCAGCCCGAAGGGCGAAGCCTCGAAGCGCGCCGCAACGCTGCTTCTTGCATGTATCAGCGCCTGAGCACCCGCCTCGTCCTTTGCCTGGTCAATAGAGATCGAGGGAGGAGGCTTAAAGCCGCCTGGTCGACTCCCCGCGCACGAATCTCGGCGTCAGGATGAAATCCTTCGGCGGCTCGGCGGCGGCTTCCGGGTTTGCGATCCTGGCCAGCAGGCGCTGGGCGGCCAACTCGCCGAGTTTCTGTGCATCCTGCACGACCATGGTGATGCGCGGCGTGATGACATTGCTCCAGGGTACGTCGTCGACCATCGCCAGCGAGACGTCGTCGGGACAGCGGAAGCCCATTTCCTGCATCACCTGCAGGGTTGCCAGCCCCGTCATGTTGTTCGCGCCGATGATGGCGGTCGGCCGGTCGCGGCGGGTGAGCAGGCGCATTGCCTGCGCATGGCCGCCGCTCCTGGTATAACCGCCCTCGACCACCAGCGACGGATCGACGTCGGCGCCGGCGCCTGCCATCGTGTCCATGAAGCCTCTCAGGCGCTCGTCGGCGGTATGCAGGCCGGAGGGGCCTGATATGAAGGCGATGCGCCGGTGGCCTAGCTGCAGCAGATGCTCGGTCAGGATGGTGGTCGTCAGCGGGTTGTCGGAACCGACGAAATCGCGCTCGGCGCCCTCGACCTTCTGGTCGAACATGACGATCGGTGTCTTGAAGTCGCGCAGGAAGGTTGCGTATTCCGCGCCGCGCCCGTTTGTCGCCAGCGCAATGCCGGCGATCTTCTGTGCCTCCAGTCGCTCCAGTAGCGCCCGTTCGAGATTGGCCCGGCCGGAGGAGTCGGCGATCAGCACGAAATAGCCGTGGTCGAGCGCCTGGTGCTCGATCTCGCGGCGGATGTCGCCGAAGAACATGTTGCCGAGATTGGCCGAGACGAAGCCGATCAGCGAACTGCGCCCGCGCGCCAGCGTCTGGGCCACCGGATCGATGCGGTAGCCCGTCGATTGTATCGCCTGCTGGATGCGGTCGAGTGTCTCGGCGCCGACCCGCTTCGGGCTGTTGAGCGCCAGCGAGACGGTCGAGATCGAAACCCCCGCAAGGCGTGCGACATCGCGTATGGTTGTCATGTCTATCGAACCGGTTCTAAAGCTTTCTTTTGTCAGATTTTATTCGTATGCGCAACATATCCTGCTGGATTACTCATCTGTGGTGCATTTACTTCGCAGTTCTGCAATTCGCGAATTTCGGCTTGACAGATATGGGATCAAGGAAGATGGTCAGTCACCGAACCGGTTCGACATGATGTGGAACCGGAAAACAGGGAGGAGAAACCTGTGACGAGTTCGGAGCGCCTGCCGGAAAATCCGGCATCGGGAGCGGGCAAACACGCCTGGTTCAGCCATGATCGCCTCGGCATGTTCATCCATTGGGGCCTTTATGCGCTTGGAGCGCGGCACGAGTGGTTGAAGAACCGCGAAGAGCTGAGCGACGATCACTATCAGCGTTATTTCGACAATTTCGATCCCGATCTCTACGATCCCAAGGAGTGGGCGCGTTGCGCGCGTCTTGCCGGCATGAAATATGTCGTGGTGACGACCAAGCATCACGAGGGTTTCTGCCTCTGGGACAGCAGGGTTACCGACTACAAGGCGCCGAACACGCCCTGCGGCAAGGACCTGTTGACGCCGCTCGTCGAAGCCTTCCGCGCCGAAGGATTGAAGATCGGTTTCTACTATTCGCTGCTCGACTGGCATCATCCGGATTTCCCGATCGATGTTCATCATCCCCTGCGCAACCATCCCGAGGCCGCGGCGCTGAATGCCGGGCGCAACATCGCCAACTACGCTGCCTATATGCGCGAACAGGTGCGTGAGCTCCTGACCGGCTTCGGCCGCATCGACATCATCTGGTTCGATTTCAGCTATCCCCGGCGTGAATATCGCGGCCTGCCCGGCAAGGGGCGCGCCGATTGGGAGAGCGAGCGGCTGCTCGAGCTGGTGCGCGAACTGCAGCCCGAAATCATCGTCAACAACCGCCTCGATCTGCCGCCGGGAACGCTGCCCGATGTGACGACGCCGGAGCAATATACGCCGCGCGTGGCGCCTGCCATCGTGAGCCAGGGGGTGCTCTGGGAAGCCTGCCACACCTTCAGCGGCTCCTGGGGCTATCACCGCGACGAGGATAGCTGGAAGAGCCCGGAGCAGATCATCCAATTGCTGATCGATTCCGTCGCGCTCGGCGGCAACCTCCTGATGAATGTCGGTCCGACCGGCCGCGGCACGTTCGACGCGCGCGCCATCGATGCGCTCGAAGTCTACCAGAACTGGACGTCCGTCAACGGACGTTCCATCTACGGGGCAGGGCCGTCCGCCTATCCGGCGCCAGCCGGCTGCCGCTATACCCAGCGCGGCAATCGCCTCTACCTGCATGTCTATAACTGGCCCTACCGCCACATCCATATCGAGGGCCTTGCCGACAGGATCGCCTATGCGCAGTTCCTGCATGACGCGAGCGAAGTTCGCTGGCTCAGTCATACCAGGGATGTGGATTCCAATATCGGCGTGATGGTGCCGGAAGGCATGATCATGCTCGAACTGCCGGTCCGGCGACCCGACGTTACCGTGCCCGTGATCGAGATCGTCCTCAAGGCGTAGTCGATCGCACTTGCCTGTCCATTGCGTTCATGGAGGGAGGAGAAACCCATGAAGGTTCTGCAGAAGACGCTTATGCTTGCCACAATCGGCGGCAGCCTTTTTGCCACAGCCGCATCGGCCGAGCAGGTCAGCCTGACTTGGCAGATGTGGACCGGCTCCGATGCCGACACCAAGGGCTGGCAGCACCTGGCCGACATGGTGACCGCCAAATATCCCGATATCAAGGTGACGCTGACGACGACGGGCTGGGTCGATTATTGGACCCGGTTGCCTGTGCTGGCGGCGTCGGGCCAGCTTGCCGACATCGTTTCCATGCAATCGCTACGCATGCCGAACTTCTATTCGCTGCTGGAGCCGCTGAACGATCGGATCGCGGCCGATAAATTCGACGTCGGCGCGTTTACGCCCTCGATCATCGGCGGCATGTCCATCGACAAGCAGCTGTACGGCCTGCCGTATGACGTCGGTCCGTGGGTCGTCTATTATAACCAGGATGCCTTCGAAGCCGCCGGCATTGCCTTGCCGAAACCGGGCTGGACACTGGCCGAGTTCACCGATGCCGCCAAGAAGCTGACGAAGGACGGCAAATACGGCTTCGGCATTACCCCGCAGAACTATTCGGTCCTGGCTTCGGCCTGGGGCGACAAATACGTCAACGACGCTCGAGAACTCGACCTCACCAATCCAGGCGCTATTACCGCTGCCGAGACGGTGATCGGCTTTGCCGCCAAGGACAAGATCGCGCCGCTGGTGCCGTCGAGCGCCGATGCCGGCACGGTCATCCAAGGCCGGTTCTATTCAGGCAATGTCGCCATGTATGTCGACGGTCCATGGTCGATCATCGGCATGAAGGACAAGGTCAAGTTCAAGGTCGGTTCCACCACCCTGCCGCGCGGAGAACGAGAGCTGACGGCCGTCACGGCGGGCTCCGGTTTCGGCATCGCCACGACGAGCAAGAACAAGGATGCGGCCTGGAAGGCGATCCAGGTGCTGACCAGCCCGGAGGCTTTGCAGTACCTCGCCGAACAGGGCCGGGCGCTGCCGGCGCGCACGGCCTCGCAATCCTCCTGGTACAAGGTGGCTGCCAAGGACATTACCAATGGCGGCGAGGCCATCGACTATTCCCTGGCGCATTCGGTGCCCTACGTGATCACCAATAACTGGGCGGCGGTGGAAAACCTCTTCAACCAGTATTTCCCGCCCGCCTTCGCCGGCAGCGCCGACGCCAAACAGACGATGGACGCCATCCAGAGCCTCGCGCAGCAATAGGGCGCCGTCGCTTTGAACCCGTGCATGATCCCTCGGAAAATCCACTGCGATATCGGGGATCATGCGCCAGCTCTCGCCGTGGCGGAACCCGCCGGGCATGGAGGAAGACATGTCGGAAAGCGCCGTCGCCGAACTTCCCTTGCAACCCGTTCAGCCACGGCGCTTCCTGAAGCCTGAGACGCAGACTGCGATGGTGTTCCTGCTGCCGAGTTTCCTCGGTTTCATGATCTTCATGGCTCTGCCGATCGTGGCGTCGTTCGCGCTCTCCTTCACCAACTGGCAGCTGATCTCGACGCCGTCCTTCGTCGGCTTTCAGAATTATATCAAGCTCTTCACCGTTGATCCCTCATTCTACACCATATTGGGAAACACGCTGTTCTTCGCCGTCGAATATCTGGCCGTGAACATCATCGTCTCGCTGACGCTCGCGGTGTGGATATCAAGCCTCAAGCACGGCAAGGCGATCTTCAGGGTGATCTTCTTCCTGCCGACCTTCACGCCGACGATTGCGGCTTCCGTGGTGTGGCTGCTGATCTTCACGCCGGACGGCCTCGCCGACAGCGTCATCCGCTCGCTCGGCCTCGGCCTGCCGAATTTCCTGCTGAGTTCGAGCTGGGCGATGCAGGCGGTCGTGATCGTCACGCTCTGGGCCAATGTCGGCTACAACGTCGTGATGTTCAACGCCGCGCTCGATCTGGTGCCGAAGCATTATCTCGAAGCGGCGATGATCGACGGCGCCGGTCCCTGGCGGCGCTTCTGGCGCATCCGCCTGCCGCTCATCTCGCCGACGGTCTTCTTCGCCACCGTGATGACGGCCATCACCTCGCTGCAGGTCTTCGACGAGATCTTTGCGATGACGCGCGGCGGTCCCGGCTCGGCGACGGCGACGCTGGGCTTTGCCATCTATCAGAAGGGCTTCACCAATTTCCAGATGGGCTATGCCTCGGCGCTCGCCTGGGTGATGTTCGTCATGATCATGGCGCTCACCATCCTGCAGTTCCGCATGCAGCGTAAATGGGTGCATTATGACGAATAGCCCGACCTCACGGCATCCGCATTCCGTCTCGGCGAACCGCCATCGCCTGTTGCGGCGCATCGGCACCTTCGTCAGTTATGTGGGGCTTTCACTGGTCGCGCTGCTCTTCCTCTTTCCCTTCTTCTGGATGGTGTCGAACGCGGTGCGCTCCAATGCCGAGGTGATGGCCGTGCCGGTCCGCATCTTCCCCGAGGAGTACCAGTGGGGCAATTTCGTCGAAGCCCTGGTGTCGCTGCCCTTCGGCATCTTCCTGTTGAATTCCCTCGTCGTCGCCTGCGGCGTGACCGCAATCGTCATCGTGGTATCCTGCCTTTCCGCCTATGCTTTCGCCCGGCTGCGGTTTCCGGGACAGGAAGGGCTGCTGCTCACCTATCTCAGCACGCTGATGATCCCGCAGGTGATGCTGGTCATCCCGCTCTTCCTCGTCGTCAGCAAACTCGGTTGGATCAACACCTATCACGGCATGATCCTGCCGGTCGCCTTTTCTTCCTTCGGCACCTTCCTGCTGCGCCAGTTCATCCTCGGCATTCCCAAGGATCTCGACGAGGCGGCGATGATGGACGGGGCTTCGCGGCTGCGCATCCTGGTGACGGTGATCGTTCCGCTCGCAATGCCGGCGATCGGCCTGCTCGCGCTCTTCACCTTCATCGCGCAATGGAAGAGCTTCCTCTGGCCGCTGATCGCCACCAGCGGCGTCGAGAAGGCGATGTTGCCGCTCGGGCTCACCTTGTTCCAGACACAGCAGGGCACCGCGTGGAACTACATCATGGCCGGTGCGACGATTTCCATGGTGCCAGGCGTCATCCTGGCCATCGTGCTGCAGAGGGTGATCTACAGGGGCATCACCGTCAGTTCCGGCTTCGGTGGCCGTTAATTCCCATTAAAACAAAGGGGCGCGCGCTGCTGCGAGATCATATCCTGCGCTTAACTTTTGCTTCCGGTCGAAAAGTAAAATTTAACCAAGATTTGAAATAACGCATTCATATCCGAATTGCGCAGGGGAATTCATGAAAACGGCCACGCTTGCATCCATCGCTCTGGCGATATCGGTCTCTGTTGCCAATGCGCAGACGATCGGGGTTTCGATGACCAATCTCGACAAGTTCAGAGAGATGCTTGTGAACGGCGTCGTCTCGCACGGGAAGACGATATCGGGCCTCAAGCTCATCACCGAAAATGCCAATGGCGATAATGAGCTGCAGAAGAAGCAGGTTCAGCAGTTCGTCGCCGACAAGGTCGATGCCATTATCATGATGCTGTCTGATGGCGATCTCGGGCCGCAAATGACCAAGATCGCAGCGGATGCCGGCATTCCGCTGATCTACATCAACACGACGCCCTCCAATCTCTCGGACTTGCCGGACAATCAGGTTGTTGTCGCCTCCGATGAGAAAGACTCCGGTACGCTGGAGACGAAGCAGGTATGCTCTCTCCTCAAGGGCAAGGGCCGCGTCGTCGTGCTGATGGGGGAGGTCTTCCATGTGGCTGCCCGCACCCGCACCCAGGACATCGCTGATGTCATCGCGACGCCGGAATGCAAGGGCCTTGAGATCGTCGAGCAGCAAGCGGCCTATTGGTCGCGCGATTATGCGGATCAGCAGATGCAGGAATGGCTGGCGGCCGGCGTCAAGTTCGATGCTGTGATCGCCAACAATGACGAGATGGCGCTCGGTGCGATCCGCGCCATGAAGAAAGCCAATATCCCGATGAAGGACGTCGTCGTCGGCGGCGTCGACGCGACCGACGATGCGCTTGCCGCAATGGTGGCGGGCGATCTCGATGTCACCGTTCTCCAGAGCGCCGTCGGGCAGGGCGCGGCCGCGGTCGATGCCGCCATGAAGCTCATCAACAAGGAGAAGGTGCCACGCGAAAACAACGTTCCCTTCGAACTCGTCACACCTGAGAACATTGCCCAATACCTGCCGAAGAGCCAGTGAGCATAAGAGGCCTATGATGTTGCATTTCTGGAATAAATTCGGCATTCGCGCGCAGATCACCTCGGGCTTCGTGCCGCTGATCCTGCTGATGAGCCTTCTCACCGTCAGCGCGATCTCCGGCATGAACGGGCTCGCCGCCATCTTCGCTTCCTATCGCTCCACCGCCGGCCAGAGCCTCGCCATCTCGGATTACAGCGACCAACTGCACGAGATCCAGATGTCGGCCGAGGCTTTCCGCTCCACGCCGTCGCAGGCTGTCGTCGACAGTTTCCGTGCCGGCGTCAAAGCTTTCGAAGCGGACGATCCGCGTTTTGCCGACAACAAGGATCTGCAAGCTGGTCTTGCGGTGATCCGTCAGGATATTGCCGCCTATGGCAAGGCCTTCGAACAGATCGTCACCCTTCAGGCCCGGCGCGACCTGCTGATCTCCAAGGTCACCGAATTCGGGCCCTGGACCAGTATCGCGCTCAATGACGTCATGCGTAGCGCCTGGCGCCAGAATGACGTGGCCCTGCTGCACATGACGGCGGAAACGCTGGAAGCCCTGAACCGCAGCCTTTATTTCTCCGAGCGCTTCGTCCATTCCAACGATTTCGCCGCCTATGACAAGGCGCAGGCAGCGCTTGCCGAAGCGGTGGCGCTGAACGATGCCGCCGCCAAGGCCGCCAAGAACGAGCTGCAGAAGAAGCGCCTGATGGGCGCCGGCCAGCTCATGCAGAACTACACGGCCCGTCTCGGCGACATGAAGGAAGTGCTGCAGGCGTCCGGCAATGTCCGCCAGACGCAGCTCAACGTTTTGGCGCCGAAGATCGCAGGCGAGTTCAAGGATCTGCAGGCGACCGTCACCGGCGCACAGAAGAACCTTGACGGTTCTGTGGAAGCAACCGTTGCCTCCGCGACCAGTACGACGCTCGTCATCAGCGGCCTGTTGATCGTCATCGGCCTCGTGCTCTCCTATTTCGTCGGTCGCCTGATTTCCTCGGCCGTTCGCAAAATGGCGCAGTCCATGGAGCAGCTTGCCCGCGGCGACGAACGGATCGTGATCGCCGGCGTCGAGCACCGCCACGAACTGGGCGCCATGGCACGTTCGCTGAAGGTTTTCCAGGAGACCGGACGCGCCAAGCTGATCGCCGAAGCCAATGCCGAACGTGCCCGCCTCGCCGCTGAAGAAGAGCGGCTGCGCCAGGAAGCCGAGCGGCTTTCCGACGCGCAGGTGATGGAGCACGCCTTCCGTCAGATTTCGATTGGTCTCGATGCGCTTTCCAAGGGCGACCTCACCGTGCGCGTCGGCGAAGTCGATCATCGCTATGTCAGGATTCGCGACCATTTCAACAATTCGGTCGCTAGCCTTGAAGAGGCGGTCGGCTCCGTCATCCGTGCGGTCGCCACCATCCGCTCCGGCCTTGCGGAAATCTCCACGGCCTCCAACGATCTTGCCCGCCGCACCGAGCAGCAGGCCGCTTCGCTGGAAGAAACCGTCGCGGCACTCGGTGACGTCACCCGCGGCGTCAACGGCACGGCGGAGGGCGCAAGCCGCGCCCAGGCTGTCGTGGCGACGGCCCGCACCAATGCCGAAAAGGGCGGCGAGATCGTTTCCCGCGCCATCGCGGCGATGACGGAAATCCAGAATTCGTCGTCGAAGATCGGCAATATCATCAGCGTCATCGACGAGATCGCCTTCCAGACCAACCTGCTTGCGCTGAACGCCGGCGTCGAAGCCGCGCGCGCCGGTGAAGCGGGCAAGGGCTTCGCCGTCGTCGCCCAGGAAGTCCGCGAGCTTGCCCAGCGCTCGGCCAATGCGGCGCGGGAGATCAAGGAGCTGATCTCCACCTCCTCGACGCAGGTCAAGACGGGCGTCGAGCTGGTCGGCGAATCCGGCGTCTCGCTCGAACAGATCGTCGAGCACGTCACCGCCATGAATGCGACCGTCGCCGAGATCGCGGTGGCCGCCCGCGAGCAAGCGACAAGCCTGCGCGAGGTCTCGGCCGCCGGCGACCAGATGGACAAGGTGACGCAGCAGAACGCCGCAATGGTCGAAGAGACTACGGCCGCCGCCCAGAGCCTGACGCAGGAAACCGAAAGCCTCGCCGAACTGCTGCGGCGCTTCAAGACGGGCAGCGCCCGGGCATCGGACCATCGCCATTACGCCATGGCGTCCTGAGGTATTTCACCCGAAAGCGCCTCGCACGGGTCCCAATCCCCTGCGAGGCGCTTTGGCGTGCCGCCAAGGCATAACCGGCGAAGTATCAGGCGGCCGCGGAGCGCGCGCTGTGTCGTGAAGGCCTTCCTGCCAAGCCGGAAGACTATGAAGGCGGCAAGGGCGTCCTTGCTGCCTGCGCGATCACGCCGTATGCGGCCCCGCTCGCAAACTCGTGTCGGCCCGCCCGGAAATTCCCGGCGAATGCATCCTGCTGACAAAATTTGTCACTGCCCTGCACTATACATCGGTCATCGCCACTTCACTGAAAGGAAAGAACGATGGCTGCAGCAAACGGCAGAGCCTTGGCGCTCGCCCACACCTATTTCGATGCCATGACCAGCAAGGACATCGACACGATCGCCTCGATTGTCGCGGAGGATGTCGTCTGCACGTCCCCGCTCGGAGAGCTTCAAGGCGCGCAGGCGTTCCGCGGCTTCCAGGAAGGCTTCGCCAGGATGATAGAGAAGCTGACGCTCGTCGCAGCCTTCGGCGACGACGAACACGCCGTCATTATCTATCTCTCGCAAACTCATCCGGTGCCAAGCGCAATCGTAGCCGAGCACCTCACCGTCAGGGACGGCAAGCTGGCGTCGACGACCGTCATGTACGACGCCACGCCTTTCGCTGAATATATGAAAACCGTACGGCCGCACTGACCGGAATCGGCGAGGGTTGCCAATGATTACAATCACCGCTGCAACCGGTCGCTACGGCCGGCTTGTTATCGACGCCCTGTTGAAACGCGGCGTGCCCGCCCATGAGGTCGTCGCCGCCGTTCGCGATCCAGGCAAGGCATCGGACCTGGCAGCCAAAGGCTTGAAGGTTCGAGAGGCCGATTACGATCGACCGGAAACTTTGGCGTCAGCCTTTGCGGGCGCCGACAAGATCCTGCTTGTTCCTTCCGCAGATTTCGGGCGGCGCTATTCGCAAATGCAACGCGCCGTGAATGCAGCAGTTGAAGCGCAAGTCGGGCTGATCGCCTATGCGGGCTTCGTCAACGGCGAAACCAGCACCCTGCTTTTGGGCGACGAGCATAAGCAGACGGAAGAGGCTATCACGGCGACCGGATTGCCTCACATCTTCCTGCGCAATGGAGCTTATATCGAGGTCTACGCCGGTGATCTGGGTGACATCGGCTATGCCCTAACGGCAGGGGAACTCATGGGTGCTGCCGCAAACGGCTATGTGTCGGGCGCGAGCCGCGCCGATCTGGCAGAAGCGGCGGCTGTCGTTCTGTCGAGCGAAGCGGAAGGCAACGCAGTTTACGAACTTGCCGGCACATCTTTCACCATGACGGACATGGCAGCGACGATCTCGAAGCTCACTGGCAAACCACTCGTCTATCAGGACATGCCCGTCGAGCAATACCGGCAAGTGTTGGCGACCTTTATGCCGGGTTTCCTTGCAGAGATTGTGGCCGATGCGAGTTTCGCCACTCAGCGCGGCGACTGGTTCAGCGAAAGCACGGATCTCGAACGTCTTCTCGGTCGGCCGACGACCCCTTTAGCAGAAGTCGTCTCGGTCACCCTCAAGAGAAATGGTCTGATATGAAGCGCATTCAGTACAACGCATACGGCGGCCCGGAGTTGATGAAACTCGAAGATTTCGAGCTTCGTGAGCCCGGCAGGGGTGAGGTCGCCGTGAAGGTCAGCTTTGCGGCCGTCAACCCAATCGATTGGAAGGTTCGCAACGGCGCTTTGAAAATGGTGACGGGGAAGAAATTCCCACGCGCTCTCGGAAGCGATTTTTCGGGGGTTGTGATTTCCGTCGGACCCGGCGTAACACGCATGAAACCTGGGGATGCGGTGTTCGGCCTCGCGCGGATCCAAGAGGCGGGGGCGATCGGCGAAGCCGTGATCGCACCCGAGACTTTCCTCGCCAGGAAGCCGGATTCGATTTCTTTCGAGGATGCAGCCTGTCTTGCAACTCCCGGCGTCACGGCTTGGAATGGTCTCGTCGACAAGGCGGGCCTGAAACAAGGGCAACGCCTGTTCGTCAACGGTTGCGGCGGCTCGGTTGGAGAATCGGCGGTTCAGCTTGCCCACATGGTCGGCGTGACCGTCTCAGGCAGTTGCAGTGCCGAAGATGTGCAAAGAGCGCGAGATCTGAGCGTTCAGACCATATTTGACTACCGAGTGACCGATCTGTCCAAGATCGGCGATCGCTACGACGTTGTGTACGACACTTCGGCCACGATGACCGTTGCGGTTGGAATGAGCCTGCTTCGCAAGGGCGGTACTTTCCTGGACATCAACCCCACGCCGGTCAAGTTCATTCGCGCGATTTTCGATCGGCGGCTAAGGCCGATCATCTGCACTGCGAGAGCCGACATTCTGGATGGTCTTGCCCGTGCGGCAGGTGAAGGAAAGCTGAAGCTGCCGGTCGCCGAGATCGTCCCGCTGAGAGATGCCATTTCTTTGGTGACCGCGCTCGAGGCCGGCCGAAAGCTTCGAGGGAAAGGGTTGATCTCGATGGCTTGATGCATGCCGGAGAAAGCTGTGCAGGACGACACGTATGTAGAGGCGTTTTAGGCGGCATGCTGCCAAATCTTGGCACGATCTGTGCTAGCATTGCCTTATGTCCAAGAGTAACCGGCTTTTCGACCTTATGCAGACGTTGCGGCGGCACCAGCGTCCGGTGCCAGGTCCGGAGCTTGCGCGCGAAGCTGGAGTATCTCTGCGAACGATCTATCGCGACATCGCCGCTTTGCAGGCATTGGGGGCGCAGATCGATGGCGAGCCGGGTTTTGGTTATGTCCTGAAGCCCGGCTTTCTGCTGCCGCCCCTGATGTTTTCCGAGGAGGAACTGCATGCGCTGACCTTGGGGGCGCAATGGGTCAGCCGGCAGACGGATGCGGGTCTGGCGATGGCTGCGCAAAACGCGATCGGAAAAATTGGCGCCGTGGTGCCTGTCGAACTGCGTCCGGCCCTGCACGAAAATGCCTTTCACGTTGGTCGAGCACCGGCCAAGGCAGGCGACCTCGATCTTGGGATCGTTCGGCGGGCGATGCGGGAGCAGCGAAAGCTACGCATCAGTTATCGCGATCCGAACGATCTCGACTCCCAAAGGATCATCTGGCCGATCATGCTCGGTTTTGTTCAGACGAACCGCTTCATCGCTGGCTGGTGCGAACTGCGGCATGATTTCCGGCTGTTCCGCGCCGATAGGATTACGCACGTGGAATGGCAAGAGGAACGCTATCCCGGCCGCCGTCGCGACCTCGTCAAGCAATGGCGGACGAAGGTTGACGCAGAGAATGCGAAGCCCTCAGGCATCGGGAAGCCTCGGGCTTAGATTAGAGCATGCCTCGCAAAGTGTGCAGCGGACTCATGTTTACTGTGACGCGTTTCCGGCAACGATCTGGTTGCGTGCTATCCGACCGCGAACCGTGTAGACGAGTGGCAGACCCGGCGTCAGTGGCTTCCGGATGCCGGGCCGTGCGGCACGCCGGCGATGCTTTTGCGCACATGACGGACAGCGGTCCAGACGGCGAAGAGCACGAGTGGAATGGCGCCGAGAACGGCGAGTTTTGCCACGTGCGGATCGACGCCCACTGCGGAAATGCTCTCGAGGCAGATCTTCACCAGGCCGACGGTATAGTAGGTAATGGCAATGACCGAAAAGCCTTCGACCGCCTGCTGGATATGCACCTGGATGCGCGCCCGCTCTTCCATCGAGGTCAAGAGCGAGGCGTTCTGATCTTCGAGCTGGACCTGCACGGTGGTTCTCAAGAGATCGCCGGCGAGACTGACGCGTTCGGCGAGTTCATCGAGGCGGCGTTCGGCGGCATGCACCGAGCGGACGGCCGGCTGGAAGCGCCGGCGGATGAAGGTGCCGATCCGCTGGCGCTGCTCGACGCGTTCTTCGCGCAGTTCCGACACCCGGCTCGCGACGATTTCGGCATAGGCTGTCGTCGCCCCGAAGCGGTGGCGGGCAAGGGCAGAGAAATTGAGGACATCTGAAGAAAGCCTGGTGACCTCGGACAGCAGCGCCTTGTCGACTTTGACGGCGCTCTGCATGTGCGCGATCAGGAGATCGAGGCGCTGGTCGAAGGCCGAAAGCTGCGAGATCGTTTCGCGCGCCATCGGCATCGCCAGCATCGCCATCATCCTGTACGTCTCGATCTCCAGGAACCGCCGGACCATGCGGCCGGTGCGATAGGCATTGAGATTGCGGTTGAAGAACAGGAATTCGACGAAACCGCTGTCGCTCAGCCGGAAGTTCGTATGCACTTCGGCATCGCCACCGCCGACCTCGGAGGCGACATAATCAAGATTCGGTTTTTCGAGAGCCTGTCCGTTCTTTTCGTCGCGCACCAGCACCCGGACGGCAGCGATCACCTTTCCTTCGATCTTGCGGTAGCAGGCATGAAAGGCTTCCGGCGGATGGCTGCCGGGCGCGGAGGCCGCGGGCGTGACGAAGGTCAGCGTCAGGAACTCGGTATGGGCCTCCCACTTCAGCCGGCCGTCGCCGAAGCGGCCGATGCCGTGGTTGCCTCCGTGGGTGGTCGAGACGTCCTCCAGCCCCGGCAAGGAAACCGGCAGCGGAGGCGAGCCGTTTTCGCCGACGATGGCGACGTGCCAGACATCGGTGTCGCCGTCGAAGTAAAGCGAGGGCCGCGCATGGAGCTCGTCATGCAACTCCCTGCGCAGCGGATGCTCGGAACCCATCGGCATGGAGATGCACCTCTATATGGTAGACAGATCGACGGCTGGCATGACCGGGGTTGCCGGCTTTTGGAATTGACCACGACGCCTATAGCCTCTCCCGAGGCTCGTGTCACGACGGCTTCGCCATCGGATGTGGAGACTGCATCGGTCGCTGCTTGACTCGTTCAGAATTAAAAACTATATATTATATTATAATGTATAATGACTTTTGCCACGGAGCCAATCATGCCTGTCACCGAAATTTCGGAGAAACTCTCGATCTCGCCGCAGCCAAGTATCGAGGAGATCCGGTTGCTGCGTGATAGCGGGTTCCGGATGCTCATTAACAACAGGCCTGACCGCGAAGACTCCATTCAGCCGGGGACGCGCGCGCAAGGGCAGGAGGTGAGACGCTACGGCCTGTCCTACACATTCATTCCGGTTACGGCCGATACGATCACCGAAACGGATGTGCGCGCTTTCCAGCGGGCCGTCGCCGAGGCGGAGGGGCCCGTCGTTGCGCATTGCCAGACGGGCAGACGGTCTTTGAGCCTTTACCTCATTGGTGAGGTTCTCGATGGTCGCATGTCTGTCGGCGAAGTCGTCGAGTTCGGACGTAGCCGCGGTTTCGATACCGCTTCCGCCGCAGCCTGGCTCGAGAAGCATGCCGCGCGCAGGCCGCAGGTGAAGGGTTTCTTCGACAAGCGCACCTGGAGCGTCCAGTACGTGGTGTCCGATCCCGTCACGCGCAAATGTGCCATCATCGATCCGGTTCTCGACTTCGACGAGAAGGCCGGAGCAACGGCGACCATCAATGCCGATGCTATTCTCGACTATATCAGTGATCGCGACCTGATCGTTGAATGGATTCTCGATACGCATCCGCATGCCGACCACTTCTCGGCGGCCCGATATCTGAAGGAGAAGACCGGTGCTCGCACGGCCATTGGCGAGCGCGTCGTTGACGTCCAGAAGCTGTGGAAAGGCATCTATAATTGGACGGACCTCGCGACCGATGGTTCGCAATGGGACCGGCTATTCGCCCATGGTGAAACCTTTAAGATTGGTTCGATCGACGCGAAGGTGCTGTTCTCTCCCGGGCACACGATAGCCTCCGTCACCTATGTGATTGGCGACGCTGCCTTTGTGCACGACACGCTTTTCATGCCGGATAGCGGCACGGCACGCGCCGACTTTCCTGGCGGCGATGCCCGTATTCTCTGGAGGTCGATCCAGGACATTCTGGCGCAGCCGGACGACACCCGGATCTTTACGGGCCACGATTATCAGCCCGACGGTCGCGAACCTCGCTGGGAAAGCACGGTCGCGGATCAGAAGAAATTCAATCCGCATCTTGCCGACGTGACGGAGGAAGAGTTCGTGGCGCTGCGAACGAAGCGCGACAAGACGCTGCCGATGCCGAAGCTGATCCTGCATGCCTTGCAGGTGAACATATGCGGTGGGCGCCTGCCGGAACCGGAAGCCAACGGCAAGCGCTATCTCAAGTTTCCGTTGAACGCATTGCAGGGAGCCGCATGGGCATGAGTTCCGATCCGAAAGAAATGATGAAAGCGGGGCTATCGCCCGCCGAGCTGTTGTCGCGTGCCGGCGAGGTCGCCGACCTGTTGAAGACACTGTCTCACCCGGCGCGCCTGATGATCGTCTGCACGCTTGTACAGGGGGAGTATGCGGTCGGCGAGCTGGAAGAGAAGCTTGACGTCCACCAGCCGCATCTGTCGCAGCATCTGACGGTGCTGCGCGGTTCGAGCATCGTCGAAACCCGGCGGGAAGGCAAGCAGATCTTCTACCGGCTGACGGAGGAGAAGGCGGCCCAACTGGTCGGCGCGCTGTACGACATTTTCTGCGTGAAGGAAGAAAAATGAGTGCCTATCTTCCATCGTTGATGGGAGGCGTGCTGATCGGCGCCTCCGCGGTCATGTTTCTCCTCCTCAACGGCCGGATTGCCGGGATCAGCGGGATCGTCGGTCGACTGATACAAGGCGCCGGCATAACCAACAACCTTGCCTTCGTCCTTGGATTACTACTCGGGCCGCTATCCTACCTCACGATGTTCGGCGACTTGCCGGCCGTGCAGATCACCGCCGGCTGGCCGCTGATCGTGGTTGCGGGACTGCTCGTCGGTTTCGGCTCAAGAATGGGATCGGGCTGCACCAGCGGACACGGTGTACTCGGGCTTGCCCGCTTGTCGCCAAGATCGATGGTGGCGGTCGCCACCTTTCTGACGGCAGGCGTGGTCGCCGTCGCAGCTCTGAGAACGTTCGGATCATGAACCGGAATCTCCGCCGATCCTCCGCAGCCTTCGCATCCGGCATCGTCTTCGGCTTTGGGCTATCCTTATCCGGCATGCTGAATCCAGTTCGCGTTCAAGGCTTCCTCGAAATCTTCGGCGCTTGGGATCCAAGCTTGGCATTCGTTCTCGGCGGCGCGGTGATCGTCACTTTCATCGGCGTGCAGGTGATGAAACGGATGACGCATCCAGCCTTCGACGACAGCTTCCATGTGCCCGAGAACCGTGAGATAGACGCTCCTTTGGTCGTCGGTTCCGCGCTTTTCGGTCTGGGCTGGGGGATCGGCGGATTCTGTCCCGGCCCGGCAGTCGCTTCCCTCTCAATCGGCCTTCCCCAGACGGTCCTTTTTGTCGCCGCAATGCTGGTCGGGATGACCTTGCATGACAGGGTATGGAACCGACGCCCGTGAACTATTCGAGTTTATCGATAATCGGTTCCGGCGGGCTCGTCGGGTTCATGCTCGGTCTCCTCGGCGGAGGCGGATCCATTCTGGCCACCCCACTGCTGCTCTATGTCGTCGGCGTGGCGCAGCCGCATGTCGCCATAGGCACCGGGGCGCTTGCGGTTTCGGTGAACGCATTCGCCAACTTTGCCGGCCATGCAATCAAGGGGCACGTTTGGTGGCGCTGCGCGGTCGTCTTCTCCTTACTCGGCATTGTCGGCGCTCTCGCCGGTTCCAGCCTTGGCAAGGCGATGGACGGAGACCATCTGATCTTCCTGTTCGGCATTCTGATGCTGGTCGTCGGCGTCCTGATGTTGAAGCCTAAAAAGGCGGTGGCGGCAGAATGTCGCCCGGTCGACTTGAGAATGTGCCTTGCCACCGGCGCCGTGGCACTTGCCGCCGGCGCGACATCCGGGTTCTTCGGCATCGGCGGGGGATTTCTGATCGTTCCCGGCCTGATGATGGCCACAGGCATGCCGATGATCAATGCGGTCGGCACCTCGCTTCTGTCTGTCGGTGTATTCGGACTGGCGACGGCCCTGAACTATGCCAGTTCCGGGCTGGTGGACTGGTGGCTTGCCACCGAGTTCATTGGTGGCGGCATCATGGGAGGAACGCTCGGCATGCTCCTTGCCGCCCGTCTAAGCGTTTACAAGAACGTCCTCAACCGCCTCTTCGCGGTGCTCGTCTTCGTAGTCGCGGGGTACATCCTGTATCGGAACGCGGGACCATTTCTGCCGAGGTGAGTGCGCCTGGAAGACAGATGGATCGCACGCGGTCTCCGCATCTGGCCGCGCGTTCAGAGCGAGCACCATGCAATGAAGCTTCCAAGCATCTGCACGCTGCCGCCGGCCGCAATCGCGACGATGAAGGCCGTTTCGGCTTCGCCGAGGAAGGCGAAGATAGCGCCTAGGACGGCGACGCCGATCGTCGCTCCCACCATGCGGGCGACGTTGATCAGGGCGCTCGCCGTGCCGGCGCGATCGGCGCGGTCACGGTCACCACCGCGACTGCCGTCAGAGGCCCCGTCGCCATCAGAAGTGCTGCGTAGACGAGATTGTAGGCGTCGATGACCCATTGCAGCTGCGTGACCGAGGCCCCGAGATCGAGCCCAATGGGCTGGACTGCCAGATTGACGACGGATGTATCGATCTGCGCCACGACCACGCCGAGGCACAGAATTGCGAGGGCGGCAGGCTTCAGGTTTGAACGGGACTGTCTGCTTCGTTCGATGACATTCATGACGCTACCTTTCCTTGCGGAAAGACCTAGCGTGGTTGAGTTGATCGACAATTCGAAACCGATCGAACTGTTCGAGACTGAATGTAAGCAGGGCAAAAAACGATCAGCCACGGCCCGTTGCGAGGCCGTGGCTGATTCAGCGCGCATTCTGCGGAGGGCGCAGACGCGGCCGATTACTTGTTGGCGGCGAGTGCCACGTTGATCTTGTCGACGTCTGCGCTCATTGCCTTGAAGGTGTCCTCGAGGGAAAGTTCGCCGACGATCAACTGGCTCATCCGCTGGACGATCAACTGATAGATGGCCCCGGATCCCTTGAGGCGTTCCAGGTCGCGGGCGGCCTGCGGCGCGCTGTCGCGGGCTGCGAGGAAGACGGCCATGGCGTCCTTCGCGTTCTTGCTGGTCAGCTTGTACTGCGGATCCTTGATGTCGGCGCCGGTCAGGATGACGTAGTTTTCGGCGATTTCACGCTGGACCTTTTCGGAGCCGAGGAACTCGATGAACGAGGCGACGGCCTGCGGATACTTGGTGCGCTTGAAGCCGACGATCGCCGTGCCGCCCGGCATCGCGTAGCAGCCGGCGTCACCGCAGGGCGCGCTGATCGCCGTCCAGTCGAAGCCGTCGCCGATCTTCTGCTGGAACGGATTGACCATCCAGTTGCCGGCGATATAGGTCACGACATTGCCGTTGACGAACTCGTCACCCATGTTCTTGTACTGGGTTCCGCCGGCAGCACCCCACATTTCCTTGGGGAAGGAGCCGTCCTTCGTCCAGTTGTAGAGATCGGTGATGTAGTGCTTGGCGGCATCGTCCGGGAACGAGAACTTGCCGTCCTTGACGTAGTTGGAGCCGTAGGAGAAGGCCGCACCCGAGAAACGGTGGCCCGAGCGGTCCATTGTGAACGGGATCTGGGCGCCGGTCGCCTTGGCAACGCGGGCGGAAGCTTCGACGATCTCCTTCAGCGTGGCGGTCGGTTTGGGAAGCGGTTCCTTAGCCTGGTCGAACAGCGTCTTGTTGACGAAGGGCAGGTTGAAGGTCTGCGAGGCGACGTAGCCGTTGATCGAGTTCGGATCGTTGACGCCGGGGAAGCGAAGCGTGTTGAGGCTGTCGCCGTGCAGCTTGGCGAAGCCGTCCGGATCCTTCATCAGCGGGCGCATGTCGAGGTAATAGGGCGCCAGCTGCCAGTCGGTGATCTTTGCAACGTCGGGGCCTTCACCGATGGCGAGCTGCACCGGCAGTTGCTTGGCAACGGCATCATAGCCCGACGAGACGAAATTCACCTTGATGTCGGGATGTGCGGTCTCGAATTCCTTGCTCAGCGCTTCCATGCGCTCGACATAAGCCTGGTCGTCGTCGGTGAAGAGAAAGGTAATCGTCTGGGTTTCCGCCATGGCGACACTCGACCATGCGAAAGAAACTGTGGCCAGCGCCAGTGCGAAAGCCCCTGAAAGATACGTTTTCATTTCCATCCTCCCATGAAAACATTTTCATCAATCGCGGCATCGGCCGTCGATAAGTGAATTTCATATACTTGACATTCGTTCCGTCAAGCTGTTTTCTACGCGAATAGCGATGTTTTTGAGCAATTTTCAAAAATCACGCACCCAAATAACCGAATGAAAATATTTTCATTAGATTGCGGAGGAGGCGATCTGTGAAAGCGGAAAGCATCAAGCAGCCGGACGCCGTGGCGCCAGCCTATGGCGTGGCCAAGGGACAGACGATAACGGCATGGGCCGTTTCCGGCCTCATCGCCAGCTATTTTCCCGGGGAACCGGCCCCGGCCGAAGATCGCGTGAACTACCGCTTCATCAACGGTTTCGTCGATGTTGGTGACCTGCCCTGCCGCAAGGCCTTCTGGTCGACCATGGTGGGGCGGCCGCTTCTGCCCGACACGTCCTGGCCGACCGAAAGCCTCTATCTTCCCGGCTCGAACCGCCGCGTCGAGTTCACCAGCTTCTGGCACGTGCCGACGCATGTCAGCAAATGGCTGAAAGGCACGTTTCGGACCGGGACCTCGCGCACGCTCAATCTGGCGCTGAAGACCTGCGGCGGCGTTCGCATCTGGGTCAACGGCGAGGAGGCCGTGCGATTCGAGCCCTTCAAGCGCAACGTCGAAAGCGCGACCGAGATCAGCTTGCAGCTCGAAGCCGGCGACAATGAGATTCTCGTTCACACCGAAGACCTGGCCGAGCGCGACACGACGTGGTTCTTCGAGCTCGAAATGCTCGACGAGGAGCCGCTCTGCGTGCTGCTGCCGGTATCACTCGACCAGGACGAGGTTCGCGAGCTGGAAGCGCTTTCGCGCGGTGTGCGCCCGGCGCGCGACGTCTTCGTCAATCAGCCGCTGGAGATCATTTTCGACACGGCGCCCGTGCGCGACCTGCCGGTGGAGATCAAGGTCGTCGGCCATGGTCACGAGCGGCCGGTTCTCGCTGATGTCAAACTGAGCCTGCGCGCCCATCAGGATCGTCTGATCGTCGAGGATATCTGCGGCATCGCCGATGGTTATCACGGCGTGCACATGACGATCGGTTCCGGGCCAGGTTCGGTCACGCGCGTCATCGACGCCGCCTTCATGAGCGACACCTCTCCGTTGCCGTCGGAGGCGTCGCTTTCCGCCCGCAAGCGGGAGGCGCTGGAATACAGCGCCCGCTTCGGCGCCAATCGCGCCGGCCGCCTCATCGCGATGATGGAAACCGGTTATGACGACCCGGGGAGCTTCGAGCGTATCGTCGATGCGACGCTTGCCTCCATCGATGCGCGAGAGGATTGCTCGGATTTCATCATGGTGCCGCTGCTCTGGCTGCTGGGCGCCTATGGCGACCGCATGCCCGAGGCGATCGTCGCCCGCATCCGCCATTCCGTTCTCTCCTACCGCTACTGGGTCGACGAGCCGGGCAATGATGCCATGTGGTTCTGGAGCGAGAACCACGTGCTCTGCTTCCATACGAGCCAGTTGCTCGCTGGGCTTCTCCTGCCCGACGAGGTGTTTTCGGCTTCCGGCCGGACGGGACGGCAGCAGGCGGAACTCGCCGTCGAGCGTCTCGGGCGCTGGTTCGACAGCGTCGAGGCCCATGGTCTGGCGGAATGGAATTCGGCCGCCTACTACCCGATCGATTTCATCGGCCTGCTGGCGCTGGAGCGCTGGGCGGAAAGCGGGATCGCCGATCGCGCCCGCGGCCAGATCGATCTCATCTTCCGTATGATCGCCCTTCACACGCTCGCCGGCGTTCCGGCCGGCTCGCAGGGCCGCGCCTACGACAAGGAATTGCGCGCCGGCCCGCTGACCGAGCTTGCGCCCTTCGCTCAGGTGGCCTTCGGCACCGGCTGGCTCAACAATGGTGTGGCGGCATTGACGATGTTCTGCGCCGGCGGCTACGAGCCGCCCGCCGACCTGACCGAGCTTGCCGTCCTTCCCAAGGGCCGAAACGTCGAGGCGCGTTACAGCCAGGGGCTCGAGAGCGGCAAACTCGTACTGTTCAAGAACGAGGCGGCGCAGCTTTCGACGGTTGTCGATCACAAGACAGGCCGGAAAGGCCACCAGCAGCACGTTCTCGATGTCAGGCTGGCCGGCCATCCGATGGCGAGGCTGTGGGTCAATCATCCGGGTGAAGACGACCCGTGGGGCAATCAAAGGCCGTCCTATTGGGCCGGCAACGGCATCCTGCCGCGCGTCGCCCAGCATCGCGATGTCGCCCTCCTGGTCGAGGACACAGGCGACGCACGGCATGCATGGACGCACGCCTATATTGGCCGCGACGGCCTGGATGATCTTATCATCGAAGACAAGTGGCTGATTGCGCGATCGGGCCGAGGATTTGCCGCCCTGTGGGCGTCTAACGGCCTGGAGCTGATCACCGAAGGCCCGACCGCCGGCCGCGAGGTGCGCTCTTACGGACCGCTCGGCGGCTGGGCCGCCATCATCGGCTGCGGCAACGGCGACGCCTTCAAGGCCTTCATCGAGCGCCTGTGCCAGACGACGGTTTCCTTCGATCCCGCGTTTCGGCGTCTCTCCCTGACGCCGCCGGGCGGCCCGGCGTTTTCTCTTTCCTATGCCGACGGTCTTTCGATCGGCGGCGTGGGACGGCCGTTCACGCATGACCAGCCGCATCCGATCCTCACCCACGACAGTGCGGCATCCGTCGCCGGCACTGACGGGCCCTTCTACTCCTGAAACATAGGTTTCCAGCATGAACACAGCATCTGTCGATAGCGCCGCTCTCCTGACGACGATCGATCGCGTGGCGACGGCTTTCAGCCGGCTCAAGGGCATCAAGGAAGGTCTCGTGACGGGAGGCGCCACCTCCGGCATCCAGTTCGACGAATGGGATTGGGAAGTCGGCGTCGGCCTCTACGGATTTCTCAGGCGCGCAATTTCTACCAACGACCAGAAAGCGCTGCAGGAACTTGTTGCCTGGTACAGCGCCCAGATCGAACGCGGCATCCCGCCGCGCCAGATCAACAGCACGGCGCCGATGCTGCCGCTCGCAATCCTCGTCCAGCATGTCGACCGCCCGGATTTCCGCGCCCTCGTCGAGGACTGGGCCGACTGGCTCATCAAGGAATTGCCGAAGACCGAAGACGGCGGCTTCCAGCACGTCGTCAAGGAACGCCTCAACGACGGCGAATTGTGGGACGACACGCTGTTCATGGCCTGCCTCTTCCTTGCCCAGGCCGGCGTGCTCTGCCAGCGCAAAGATTGGATCGACGAGGCCGTCTATCAATTCGTGCTCCACACCCGCTATCTCTCCGATCCGGTGAGCGGCCTCTGGTATCACGGCTGGACCTTCAACGGCCGCCACAATTTCGCCAACGCCTTCTGGGCGCGCGGCAATGCCTGGATCACGGTGGCAATCCCCGAACTCTTCGATCTCGTCCCGACCCTCGCCGAGAAGGACCGGCGTTTCCTCTCCAACGTTCTCGTCAGCCAGGTGCGCTCGCTGAAGGCATATCAGCGGCCGGACGGCATGTTCACGACGCTTCTGGACGATCCGTCCTCGCCGTTGGAAACCTCGGCCACGGCAGGCATCGCCTATGGCATCCTGCGCGCCATCGATGCCGGCATTCTCGACAAGAGCGACAAGGTCTATGCCGAGCGCGCGCTTGCAGCGGTGCTGGCTGAGATTGATGAGGAAGGCGTTGTCCACGGCGTCTCCGACGGCACGCCGATGGGCCATGACCTCGATTTCTACCGACGCATCCCGAACCTGCCGACCCCCTATGGCCAGGCACTGACCATGCTGCTTTTGACGGAAGTCGTCATTGAGAACGGCCGCCGCCAATGAGTACTCCCTCCCTTGTCGCAATCGAGGCGCTCGACAGCGACAATACCGACCGTCTGCAGGCGGCGATCGACAGCCTTTCGGCTTCCGGCGGCGGACGCCTGGAGCTCCGGGCGGGTATCCACATCTGCCGGGGGCTCCGGCTGCGCTCCGGCGTCGATCTGCATCTGGCCGCCGGTGCGATCCTGCGTCCCGTTGCCGATTATGCGGCTTATGCGCATACGACCGTTTCCGTGATCGCCGAAAAATCGGATCGCGGCATGATCGTCGCTAGGGATGCGCGGCGGATCAGCCTGACGGGGGAAGGGCGCATCGAAGCCGGCTGCGAGAGCTTCATCATTGGCGACGACGAGACTGTGGGAACCTTCATCCCGGCCGAATTCCGCCCCCGCGTCGTCGTCTTCGAAGGCTGCGACGAGGTCGAGATCAGTTCCATCCACGTCAGCCGCTCGCCGATGTGGACACTGCATTTCGTCGACTGCACAGATGTCGTCGTCCGGAACGTCACCATCGAGAACGACCGCCGCCTTCCCAATACGGATGGCATCGTGCTCGATGCCTGCCGCGGCGCCGTCATCGAGGACTGCAATATATCGACGGCCGACGACGGCATCTGCCTGAAGACCAGCATCGGTCCTCAAGGCGTCGCTATCGGCCGGTGCGAGAACATTCTCGTGCGCCGATGCTCCGTCCAGAGCCTTAGCTGCGCGCTGAAGATCGGCACGGAAACGCATGGCGACGTCACCAACATCGTGTTCGAGGATTGCAATGTCTCCTCCTCCAATCGGGCGCTCGGCCTCTTCTCGCGTGACGGCGGCCGGATATCGAATGTGCGGTTTTCGAGGATCGCGGTTGAGTGCCGCGAAACGCTGGATGGCTTCTGGGGCTCGGGGGAGGCGCTGACCGTCAACGTCGTCGACCGTGTCGCCGAACGGCCGGCGGGCGCGATTGAAAATCTCATCGTCGAGGACATAACCGGGCGTATGGAGGGGGCGATCACCGTCATCGCCGCCGCACCGTCCGGAATCCGAAACATATGGCTGAGGCGCGTTGCCATCGAACAGCAGCCCGGCGAACTCGGCACCGGGCAATCCTACGATCTGCGCCCGACGAATGCCGACCTTGCGCCGAAGGCTGAGGGCGGCGGGCGCGCCAATGCCTGGACCCGAGGCTCGGACGGGCGGGTGATCGGTCTCGAGCGCTATCCAGGAGGAATGCCGGCCGTCTACGTGGCCGGCGTCAAGGGGATACTGATGAACGAGGTGCGGATGACAAGGCCGACACCGCTGCCGCAAGGCTGGAACAAAAACGACGTCGTCTTCGAAACGGCGGCATCTGATGGGAGTGAGGCATGGCAGAACTGAAACTTTCTACCGTCAACAAGGCATATGGCACGGTCAAGGTCCTGCATGACGTCGAACTCGACATCAAGGACGGCGAATTCGTCGTCTTCGTCGGACCGTCCGGATGCGGCAAGTCGACTCTGCTGCGCGTCATCGCCGGCCTCGAAGAGGTGACGGAGGGCACGGTCGCGATTGGCGGGCGTGACGTCAGCGCGCTCTCGCCGGCCGAGCGCAAGATCGCCATGGTCTTCCAGTCGTATGCGCTCTATCCGCATATGAGCGTGCGCAAGAACCTCGCCTTCGGCCTTGAGAACCTGAAGTTCAAGCGCGCCGAGATCGAGGCGCGAATTGCCGAGGCCGCTCGGATGCTGGCGATCGAACCCTATCTCGACCGGCGCCCGAAGCAGCTTTCGGGCGGCCAGCGCCAGCGCGTGGCGATCGGCCGGGCGATCGTGCGCGAACCCGATATCTTCCTTTTCGACGAGCCGCTGTCGAACCTCGATGCAGCGCTGCGCGTCCAGACCCGCGCCGAGATCACCAAGCTCCATCGGGAGATCAAGACGACGATGATCTACGTCACCCACGACCAGGTCGAGGCGATGACGATGGCCGACAAGATCGTCGTCCTGCGCGCCGGGCGGGTCGAGCAGGTCGGCGCACCGCTCGAACTATTCGACCACCCGCGCAATCTCTTCGTCGCCGGCTTCCTCGGCTCGCCGCGCATGAACATCATCAAGGGCAAGGTCGCAGCCATCACGGAAAGCGGCATCGCCGTCGATGTCGCCAGCGGCGGCCGGATCGTCAGCGATGTCGATCCGGCCGGCATTGCCGTGGGGCAGGAGGTTCTGGCCGGCATAAGGCCCGCGCATTTCTCGCGCTCCAGCGGCCAGGGTCTGCCTTTCGTCGTGCAGTACCACGAGGGCCTCGGGACCGAGACTTACGTCTACGGCAATCTCGAGGGACAGGACGAGCAGATCATCATCCATGAGGCCGGTCATTTCGCACCTCACCAGGGCGACCGGCTCGTGATCGATGCCGATCCGGCACGGGTTCATCTGTTCGATCCCAAAAGCGAACTTGCTTTTGCCCGACGATCTGAACAGGGGAGGCGCTGACAATGGCGGCTGTTGCATTGCTCTCCCAGGCGGGCGAGACGGCGATGAGGGTCGTCGAAGCTCCGATGAATGCGTTCGAGCGCATCTTCGGCCGCAAGCGTATGCCCTGGATGTTCCTGGCGCCGAACCTCGTTCTCTTCGCCATCTTCACCTTTCTTCCGATTGCGATCGCGGTCGGCTACGCCTTTACCGGCGGCACCAATCTTTTCGTCTCGGAGCGGCCCTTCGTCGGCTTCGACAATTTCCGCGCCCTGCTATCCTGCGGCAATTACCTGCAGCCTGGAACCTGCCAGGAATCGCTGTTCTGGACGGCGGTGTGGAACACGCTCTGGTTCGTGGCATTGAACGTCACCGCCACATTGCTGGTGGCGTTGATCACGGCGCTGATCCTCAATCGGGCGATCTTCGCGCGCGGCTTCTTCCGCGCGATGTTCTTCTATCCCGTCCTGCTGTCGCCCGTCGTCATCGGCCTGATCTGGAAATGGTTCCTCGATCGCAACGGGCTGCTGAACGCCTTCTTTCAGATGGTCGGCGTGCCGCCGGAGATCTTCCTGCTCGATGTCGGCTGGTCGCGCTTCTTCGTCGTTGTTGTGTCGGTCTGGTTCCACATGGGTTTTTACACCCTCATCCTGCTCGCCGGCCTTCAGGCGATCCCGAAGGAACTCTATGAGGCGGCCTCCATCGATGCCGCTTCGCCGCGGCGCACCCTGTTCAGGATCACGCTGCCGCTGCTGGCGCCGAACCTGCTCGTCGTCTTCATCCTTCTGATGATCAAGTCCGTGCAGATCTTTGACGAGGCGTGGGTTCTGACCAACGGCGGCGGCCCGGGCACGGCCAACAGCTTCATCGTTCAATATATCTACCAGATGGCGTTCAGCAGCGATTTGCGCCTCTTCGGCCTTGCCTCGGCCGCCTCGGTTCTCATGGGACTGGTGCTGCTGGTTCTCACCCTCATACAGCTGCGCCTCGGCAAGCGAATGGAGTCCTGAGATGAACAGCTCTATGAACCCGATCCGCTTCATGACGCGCACCCGCCGAGCCGGCCGCATCGACATCACCGACATCCTGTCGTGGGTCTGGCTGATCGGCGGCACGCTCGCCGTGCTCCTACCGGTCCTCTGGGCCGGCCTCTCCTCGCTGAAGCCGGCGGCCGAAATTACCCGCTTTCCGCCGACGCTGCTGCCGCGCGCCGCCGTGGAGCAGACCGTGCCCGGCTTCGACAAACCGCTCAGTCTCTGGCAGGTCACCATCGACGGTCAGCAACGCGAAATGGCGATGGTTCGGCGCATCGGCCTCAAGGCCCAGATGGTCGATCCGGCAAATTCGGGACCGCCGGTCAGCGTTGACGTGAAGGGGATCACGCCGGTGCAGCACCTGACCGTCGCCACTGAGAATTACACCGATCCGCTGACACGCTTCAGCTTCCTGACCTTCCTCAAAAATTCGGTGTTCGTCACCGTGGTCGCGACGCTTCTGACGCTTGTTGTCAATGCCATGGCCGCCTTTGCGCTGTCGAAATATAAATTTCGCGGCGACACGACGGTTTTCGTCATCATCATTTCGACGCTGATGATCCCGCTCGCCGTTGTCATGGTCCCTGCCTATCTCGTCATCGTCGGGGTCGGGCTTGCCGACAATCTCTGGGGCGTCATCCTGCCGACGATCGCCTCTCCGACGGCCGTCTTTCTGCTGCGGCAATATATGCTGACCATACCCGACGAGCTGATCGAGGCGGCGCGCGTCGATGCGGCGAGCGAATTCTGCATCTTCTGGCGTATCATCCTGCCGCTGACGGCGCCCGCGCTCGCGGTGCTGGCAATCTTCTCGGTGCTCTGGCGCTGGAACGACTTCCTCTGGCCGCTGATCGTTCTCAACAGCCGCGAGAATTTCACGCTGCAGGTCGGCTTGAACGCCTTCCAGGGAGAGTTCTCGGTGCAGTGGCACTACATTCTGGCGATGACCTTCCTCAGCCTGCTGCCCGTCACCGCCGTCTTCCTGTTCCTGCAGAAGTACATCACCACAGGTATTGCCGGAACCGGCATGAAGTAAACGAGGTCGGCGCGTAATTCCGAGGCGCGGAGGCCTCCTCCCAAGCGTCCAAGAACCGCATTCCACGTCTCACGCGCCGCTGAAGCGCGCCGTAAAGAACTCGGTTCGTGCGGCGCGCTTCGGAGAAGAGCGGTTCAGGCCCGATCGCTTGAGCCGCTCGATTCAGCGGTCCTTCGGCTTGTCGGCCGGGCGATCGACATCCATTCATGAAGCGGTGCAGGGTTTTGTGACTGCGAATTCATTGTGTCACAAAACCGTTTCGAAGAGCGGGACCAAGGCCGCGCCGATGGCGCCTGGGGCATCGACGACCTCAGCCACCGCAAGGCTGGGGACGTCACGCAGGACGCCGTGCCGAGGCAGATTGTTGAATTCGGTCCGGTCGATAAGCATTCTTGCCAGCGAATGCGGAAACCCGCCGCCTAGCACGATCAAGGCCGGGTCGAAGACTGCGCAGATCGCGTTGATGGCTCGATTATGTGCCGGCGCGACGCGGTCGACCCATTCCGCAACGCCGTCCCAATCCACCAAAGCCTCGTTTTTCAAGTCCGCCAGCGTCAGGTCGGAGCGACCCTTGGTATGAAGATGTTGAAGCAGGAGGCTGAGCGCAGGGCGATCGTCGTATTCCTGACGGTTGAAAAGAACCGAATATTCGCCGGCATTGCCGAAACTGCCGCGAAACGGCATTCCGCCGGAAACGAGGCCGCCGCCATAGCCGTGAAGATGCGCAATATAGGCGAAATCCGCGACATCGCGGCCAACGCCGAAAATCGCTTCCGCCAAAGCGGCGGTTCTGGCCACGTTGTCTACCCAGACCGGCAGGCCGAGCTGCTCTCCAAGCACGGGTGCCAAGTCGATCAACGACCAATGAGCAAGCGGCAGAGGGCAGTTGAAGGCCGTGTCCAGCATGCGGTGGCCGGCAACGGCCAGCCCCACGCCGAGAATATCGCGTCGCTCGGCATGCCGACGGGCAAGAAGCTCTTCGGCCGCCGCTTCTATCCGCGCCATCTCCGCGGCGAGCGACGATCCGATCTGCGGAATTTCCATGTTTTCCAACGGTTCGCCAAAGCCCATGAGGCAAAGGCCGATCGAACCGACATTCACGGAGATGCCGAGCGTCAAACACCAATCCCTGCAGAGGCTAAGCTCGGGACTGGGCGGTCCGGGGCGTCGGGTTTCCGATGGGGAAAAGACGATCATTCCCCGATCGTGAAGCCGTCCGACGATCCTGTGCAGCGATTGCTGGGTGAGGTCGAGCGGCTCGGTCAGGTCGGAGCGTTCGATCCCCGGCGACTTCCAGATCAGCCGCAAAAGGTCCCGCTCATTGCGGGAGGCAACGCGCGCAGGTTGCGTATCCCGCAAGAATTGCGTCGCAACATGATTGAGAGGGACGTACTTCATTTTCGGATCGTTTTGATTTACACTGCAGGTGTGAAACCTGCCGAGGGAAATGCTTTGCTTCTGTCAAACCGAGGGTCAGTCCCCAATTTGTAAGTCCTGCTTACCGCATCGAAGTCGGCCAAGCCAGCCGAGGTGACGGTATTTCCTGGAGACGAGGGGACTATATCCGAGAAGATAAGGAGCGCGGCGGGATCGGCGGGCATGAAGAAGGAGAAGAACCGAGCTGCATGGTATGGTTGAGATCTCAGAAACCGGCTTATCCGCGCGAACGTGACTACGGCTTCATGCCGACTCATGAAGGCGGTGACTTTGAGTCGATGGTGCAAGCCTTTACCACGGGCTATGGGGTCTTTGGTGCGAAGCCGCTGCACAATGAGCGAAACTTTGCCTGGGCGACCGATTTGAGGACAAGCGGAACGCTGACCGCGGTTCATTCGGTTTTTCAGAGCTCCTGGGAGATTCGAACGCTCGATGAAACCCCGGAACACCTTGCGTTCTATATTCCGCACTCAGGATCTTTTCGCCTGACTGTCGGGAATCGGACGGTCGAAGGCGGGGCGGGTCGTATTCTCATGGCCAATAATCACCAAGCCGGTGATCGGGTGGTTCAAGGCGATGAGCACTGTTCGGACGCTCTTTTCCTGGATTGGAAGGTCGTCAGGCGAACGCTTTTTTCTCTCCTGGAAACGCCGACCCTCGATTCGATCGATTTGGAACCCGTCGTGGATCTTGCAACGCCGTCAGGCCGGCTTATCGGCAACCTCGCGCAAACCGTCGTGCAGGGCATGCGCAACGGCGGTCCGCTTCTATCCTCGCCGCTGGCCGTATCGACGATGAGCGAAACGCTCGCCGACCTCGTGATTCGATTTGGCCATCATCGTCTCTCCGGCCATTTCGAAAAGAAGAAAGTATCGGCGGTTGCACCGTGGCATGTCCGGCGCGCCATCGACTATATGCACGCCAATATCGCCGAGCCTTTCACCATGTCGATGGTTGCTGATCAAGTCGGGATTTCACTGCGCGCGCTGCAAACGGGCTTCAAAGCCTTCCGGGGAACGTCGCCTGGCGCCTATCTGCGCACGATCAGGCTGAAAGCCGTTCACGACCAGTTGCGGGATCCCTTCAACCAGCAGACCCTTCGCGACATCTGCACCACGTGGGGCTTCTTTCATCCGGGCAGGTTTTCCGCGATCTATCGCAGTGCCTTCGGAGAAAGCCCGCGCGATACACGCCTGCGGGCGGAGAGTTCGCCGCGCTGAGCGCGGCGCGATCTTTCAGAGGCGGGGTGGTGCGATGCTGCCGCGCAGGACGAGATGGCACCCGAGCTCCAGGCGATGGGCGGGCCGTTGCGGGTCGTTGGCGATCAATCTCTGTTCGATGAGCGCCAAGGCGGCGGCACCGAGCTTGTCGGTGGGAACGCTGACCGTTGAAAGCGGCGGGCGGCTGAATTCGCCGGGGACAATATCGTCGAAGCCCAGCACCGATATCGCTTCGGGCACGCGTATGTCGCGATCGGCCAAGGCCTTCAGGCAGCCGAGCGCCAGATTGTCGGCGGCGCAGAAGACGGCGGTGGCGCCTTTCATCCTGGAATCGCGGTCGAGCAGCGCATTGATGGCGGCCTCGCCGTGCTTTGGCTCATATCCCTCGGCCTCCAGAATCATGTCGTCGGGCATAGGAAGCTGTGCGGCGAAATAGGCATCGGAAAAGCCGTCATATCGGCGCTGGATCGTTGTGCGGCCCTTCCAGGTCAGATGCAGGATGCGGCGATGCCCGAGCGCCAGCAGATGCTCGATGCCGAGCCGAGCGCCGAAGCGGTTTTCGGGTGTCACCGTATCGACCAGCATCGCCGGATCCTCGCCGTTGACAATGACAACGGGCATATCGGGGGAGGCGAGGCTGCGGATCAGTTCCGGCTGATCGTCATTCAGGACGACGATGCCGTCGGCACGCTCCATGAGGGCGATCTGCCTGACCTGGGCACCGTCGATGCGCCGGCCGGTGCTGACGAAGGGCACGATTCGGATGCCGCGGCGTTCGCATTCCTTTCTGAGGCCGTTGAGGATCGTCCAGCTCACCAGGTTGAGGTCGCTTTCCGGCGCGGCATCGTCTGGAATGGCGAGAAGCAGGACACGCAGCGCCGCAATCGTCGCTTTCTTCCGTCGGCGATCCAGGTAACCTAGGCGTTTGGCCGAATCCAGCACCCTTTCGCGCACTTCGAGCGTCAGCGGCGCGGTACCGTTCAGCGCGTGCGAGGCCGTGCTCAGCGATACATCAGCGTCGCGCGCGACATCCTTGAGATTGACTTTGCGTTCCACTTTATTCCGTCGCGAATTGGGGTCGTGCCTACGAAGGCACAAGCTAACTCAATGTTTTCACATAAAGACTTCAAAAAAGCTACTTGCGCTGCAGCCTATTTTCCTCTTTCGCCGAAAACGGCTGCAGCACTGCCGCAAACGAGTGACGATTGCGGGGCATTAGCAATCAGGGAGACTTTGCCAGCAGGCCGTTGAACAGCAGGTCGAAATAGCTCCGCAGGAAGGCCTCCTTGTTGGGGGTGGGCACACGGCGGTCGTCGAATATCAGCCGCAGAACCGTGGTCGTCAGGATGGGCGCGACGACGAGATCGGAAAATTCGACCGGAATTTCGCGGAATTCCCCTGATGCCGCCCCTTCCAGGATAAGGGCGTCGATCTTGGCGATGATCGGCGCGATGAACTGATCATGGTGCCGATCGATCAGATCGGGGAACCGCTGCCCCTCCGAGATGACGAGCCGCGTCAACTCCCGGGTCGTGCGATCTTCGGCAATTTGGTCGTAGAGCAGACCGAGAATGGACATCAGTCTGTCGGTGGCGCTGCCGCGGAGGCCGGCGGTGATCGCAAGCAATTCCTCGAAGGGGACGGAGAAGTGACGGATCATCGCCTCGAAGAGCTTTTCCTTCGTTTCGAAGTAGACGTAGACCGTGCCCTTGGTGACGCCGACCCTGTCGGCGATGTCGTCGACGCGGGCTCCCGCGAACCCGTTTCTGACGAATTCCTCGAATGCCGCATCGAGGATCTGCAAGGGGCGCAGCGCCTTCTGTTCCGCGCGCGTGAGTTTCTTCTGTGCTGCCATTCGTGCCTCGCCTCCCTTGTTGCCCGCTCTCGTCCCCGCGGCAAAAGTTTCATTGACTAATCCGTCAGTCAATTATATAGCACCTGCCGTTGAGAGCAAGAGGTCAACTATGAGAACCATTCTGGTCGCCACAGCGATCGTATGCGCCGCCGGTCTCGCATCCTGCAGCGATGGGGAAGGGCCGACCAAACCTGCCGCGCGGCAGGTCGGCGTCGTCGTCGCCAAATCTGAGCCGCTGGTTCAGGGCGGCGCAATTACGGGAGAAGTCCGGGCGCGCGTCCAGACCGATCTGTCCTTCCGCGTCAGCGGCAAGATCATCGAGCGGCTGGTCGACGTCGGGCAATCGGTGAAGGCCGGGCAGGTTCTGGCACGTATCGACCCGGAAGAGCAGAAGGCCGATCTGGATGTGGCGGCGGCCAATCTTCAGTCCGCTGAGGCGCAGCAGACCCAGGCTCAGCTCGCATTCGACCGCCAGCAGAGCCTGTTTCGAACGCAGGTAACGACGCGCGCCGCGCTCGACCAGGCGCAAGAGGCGCTTCTGACCGCGCAGGCATCGACGAAGTCGGCGCAGGCGCTGCTGGAGACCGCGCAGGACACTCTGACCTATACGGAGCTGAAGGCCGACGCCGACGGCATGATCACCGCCCGCAATGCCGAGGTTGGGCAAGTGGCGCAGGCCGCCCAGGTCGTCTTCACCCTTGCCCATGACGGCGGCCGGGACGCCGTTTTCGAGGTGGTCGAAAGCGCATTCCTGCGCCCGATCGACGGCGACGGAACGGTGAACCTTCTGTCGGACCCGGCGCAGAAGATCACGGCGAAGGTTCGCGAGATTTCACCGACGATCGATTCCTCCACCGGCACCGTCAAGGTGAAGGTCGCGCTGTCGAGCGACGCCCCCATTCCGCTCGGCGCTCCCGTCGTGGGGAAATTCAATTACGCTGCGCAGGACGTCATTCAACTGCCCTGGTCGGCCATCACCTCCAAGCACGGCAAGCCGGCGGTCTGGATCGTCGATCCCGCATCCTCTGCGGTTTCGGTGAGGGTAATCGACGTCGCCGGCTACGAAACCGGCAGCTTCATCGTCAAGTCGGGTGTGTCGGCAGGAGAGGTCGTGGTGACCGAGGGGACCCAATTCCTCAGGCCCGCTGAAATCGTGTCTTATGTCAAGGAAGCTTCCAAGTGAGTATTCGTCCCAAGATAATCGCACTGATGATGGGTACGGCCCTGATCTCTTGCACGAAGCAGGAGGAAAGCAAGGATGAAGCGCCCCGTCCCGTGCTGTCGACGACTGTCAAGCAGACCGCTGCTTCGAGCCTCGGCCTGACCGGAACGATCGAACCGACGATCGAGACCGAGCTCGGCTTCCGGATTCTCGGGCGGATGATCACCCGCAACGTCAATGTCGGTGACATCGTCAAAAAGGGTGACGTTGTTGCCGCAATCGATCCGCTGGCGTTGGAACTTGCCGTGCGCAACGCCCAGTCCGACGTGGAAAACAGCGATGCCCAGCTCAGGAATGCGGTGACCACGGAGCAACGCCAGCGCGCGCTGGTGGAATCGCGCTCCGGCACAGAAGCCTCGCTCGAAGAGGCCGAACAGGCGAGACGGACGGCCGCAGCCGCGGTCGCCAAGGCGCAGGCCAATCTCGACAAGGCCAGGGAGCAGCTCGGTTACGCCCAGCTTCAGGCGGAGTTCGATGGCGTCGTGACGGCGACCTCGGCGGAGGTCGGCCAGGTCGTCTCGGCCGGCCAGACGGTCGTCACGATAGCGCGGCCGGACAAGCGCGACGCGGTGGTCGACGTGCCCCAGGCCGCCGCCCAGAAACTGAAGATCGGTGCGCCCTTCGAAGTGACCCTGCAGCTCGAGCCTTCGATCCGCACGACAGGGGTCGTGCGCGAGATCGCGCCGGAGGCGGAAACCGCCACTCGCACGAGCAGGACCAAGATCGCGCTCGCCGATCCGCCTGAAGCCTTCCGGCTCGGCGCGGTCATCACAGCCTCCGCAACCATCGCGGCCGATCCCGAGATCGTGCTGCCTTCCTCGGCAATCCTTGCCGGCAGCGAAGGCCCGAGCGTCTGGATCGTCGACGTGCCGGCCAAGAAGGTGACGCTCCGCCGCGTGAAGATCGACGGCGACGTCGTCGACGGCGGCACTGTCCGCGTCACCGAAGGGCTTGCTCCCGGAGAACAGGTGGTCGTGGCAGGCGTGCATAAACTTGAAGATGGCCAGGCCATCAGGATCGACCAGGAGATCAGCCAGTGAAGTCCTTCAATCTTTCCGACTGGGCGCTCGAACACCGTTCGCTCGTCTGGTACTTCATGATCGTCTTCATTCTCGCCGGCGCCTTCTCTTATCTGAACCTCGGCCGTGAGGAAGATCCGAACTTCACGATCAAGACGATGGTGATCACCGCGCAATGGCCCGGCGCCTCCGCCGACGAGGTGACGCGGCAGGTGACCGACAGGATCGAGAAGAAGCTGCAGGAACTGGAATCGCTCGATTACACCAAAAGCGAGACCGTTGCCGGCCAGACGACCGTCTTCGTCGAGCTGCTGCCGACGACGAAGGCTAAGGACGTTGCGCCGACCTGGCTGCGCATCCGCAACATGATCGCCGACATCAAAGGCGATTTCCCGAGCGGTGTCGTCGGTCCCTTCTTCAACGATCGCTTCGGCGATGTCTTCGGCAATATCTACGCCTTTACCAGTGACGGCCTGACCCAGCGGCAGCTTCGCGACCTCGTGGAAAACGCCCGCTCCGAAGTGCTGACCGTGCCCAATGTCGGCAAGGTCGATGTCATCGGCGCTCAGGACGAGGCGATCTATCTCGAATTCTCCACACGTCAGATCGCAGCCCTCGGGATCGACCAGCAGTCGGTCATCCAGACCCTGCAGGCGCAGAATGCCGTAACGCAATCCGGCTTCGGCGATGCCGGGCCGGAACGTATCGCCTTGCGGGTCAGCGGACAGTTCACCTCCGAGGAAAGCCTGCGGTCGATCAACCTCAGAATCAACAACCGTTTCTTCCCGCTGACCGACGTCGCCACGATCACGCGCGGCTATGTGGATCCAGCGTCGTCGCTGTTCCGGTTTAACGGCGAGCCGGCGATCGGGCTTGCCATCGGCATGAAGCAGGGCGCCAATCTGCTCGAATTCGGCGAGGCGCTCGACGCGCAGATGAAGCACGTCGTGGCCGATCTGCCGATCGGCGTGGATGTCCACCGCGTTTCCGATCAGCCGGCCGTCGTCGACGAAGCGGTTTCGGGCTTTACCCGCGCGCTCTTTGAAGCGATCGTCATCGTACTGGTCATCAGCTTCATCAGCCTCGGTGCCCGTGCCGGCATGGTGGTGGCGATTTCCATTCCGCTCGTGCTCGCCATCACCTTCGTGGTCATGGAATATTCCGGCATTTCGCTTCAGCGTATCTCGCTCGGCGCGCTTATCATTGCGCTCGGCCTGCTCGTCGACGATGCCATGATCGCCGTTGAGATGATGGTGGCCCGTCTGGAGGCGGGCGACGACCTGAGAAAAGCCGCTACCCACGTCTATACATCGACGGCTTTCCCGATGTTGACCGGGACGCTGGTCACCGTCGCGGGCTTCATCCCGGTCGGCCTCAACAGCAGCGCCGCCGGCGAATTCACCTTTACGCTTTTCGTGGTCATTGCGGTTTCGCTGGTTGTTTCCTGGATCGTCGCCGTGTTGTTCACGCCGCTTCTCGGCGTCACCATCCTGCCGAAGACCATGAAGTCGCACCACGAGAAGAAGGGACGCTTCGCCTCCGTGTTCTCCTGGCTTTTAAAGCTTGCGATGCGCTGGCGCTGGATCACCATCGTGCTGACGGTCGGCGTCTTCGCTCTTTCGGTCGGCGGCATGGGGCTGGTGCAGCAGCAGTTCTTCCCGAACTCGGACAGAACCGAGCTCGTCATCGACTGGAATCTGCCTCACAACAGCTCGATCGCCGAGACCAACAGGCAGATGGCGAAGTTCGAAAAGGAGATACTGGCCGACAACAAGGATATCGACCACTGGACGACCTATGTCGGGGCGGGCGCGCCGCGCTTCATCCTGTCCTTCGATGTGCAGACGCCCGATGTCACCTTTGGACAGACCATCATCGTCACCAAAGGCCTCGACGTGCGTGACAAGGTGCGGGCGGAACTGCAGGATTATCTGACGAAAACCTTCCCGGGCACCGACGCCTTCGTGAAGCTTCTCGATATCGGCCCGCCGGTGGGCAAGCCGGTCCAGTACCGGATCAGCGGTCCCGATATTCAAAAGGTCCGCGACATCTCCCAGCAATTTGCCGGTGTGGTCGGCACACATCCGCTGCTGTCGAACATGGTCCTGGACTGGAACGAGCCCTCCCGTGTGGTGAAGGTCGATGTGCTACAGGACAAGGCGCGGCAGCTCGGGGTTTCCTCCGAGGATATCGCCACCGCCCTCAACGGCATCGTCGAAGGCTCTACGGCGACACAGATTCGCGACGATATCTACCTCGTCAACGTGATCGGCCGGGCCAGCAAATCCGAGCGCGATTCCGTCCAGACGCTGCAGAATCTGCAGCTCTCCACCTCGAACGGCAAGGTTGTTCCTCTCTCGGCGGTCGCGAATTTCCGCTACGAGCTGGAGCAGCCGACGATCTGGCGTCGTGACCGTCAACCCACAATCACGCTCAAAGCGGCCGTTATCGGGCCGACGCAGCCCGCTACCATCGTCGAACAGCTGAAGCCGAAGGTGGAGGAGTTCCAGAAGGCCCTTCCTGTGGGATACAAGGTGGAAATCGGCGGTGCAGTCGAGTCCAGCGCCGAGGCCCAGGGGCCGATCGCCGCCGTGGCTCCGCTGATGCTGTTTACGATGGCGACGATCCTGATGATCCAGCTGCAGAGCTTCAGCCGCCTGTTCCTGGTCTTTGCGGTGGCGCCGACGGCTCTGATCGGCGTGGTCGCGGCACTGCTGTTGAGCAATGCGCCGATGGGCTTTGTCGCGATCCTCGGGGTGCTGGCGCTGATCGGTATCCTCATCCGCAACTCCGTTATCCTGGTCGTGCAGATCGAGCATCTGCGCGCCGAAGGGATGGCGCCATGGCAGGCGGTCATCGAGGCGACCGAACACCGCATGCGGCCGATCATGCTGACGGCGGCCGCCGCCACGCTCGCGCTGATCCCGATCTCGCGCGAGATCTTCTGGGGGCCGATGGCCTACGCCATGATGGGCGGCATCGTCATCGGCACCGCACTCACTCTGCTGTTCCTGCCGGCACTCTATGTCGCGTGGTTCAGAATCCCCAGGGATGAAAGTGTTCGGGCCGAAGCCTCGGCAGACGCATGAGGACCAGGCTTCGCCGTCTATCGCCTGCGGCCGTTGCGGCGGCCGTTGCAACGCGGGCGGCGGCAAGACGGGTGGGACGGCGCAGGCGATGCCGTCTCGCACCGGCGCGGAAACGGCATGGCGAATGATGACGCGGACAGAGCCACACGCAGGAGAGCGTCTGGCTCGAAGGAAAACGGAGCGATAATGCAGCGACATTTCCGAGACCTGCCAAGGGCAATGCCGGCGATCATCGTCACCATCGGCCTGGCGATGCTTGCCGGCTGCGCCACGCGGCCATCGCCTGAGGTCTTGACGCCGGTTCATCTGAGCGAGCCGGCCTCCTCCCAAACGGCTCCGGACAAGGTGAGCGTGCTCGTCGCGACCAACAGAACTCCCGATAGCGTGCGGGGCGGCTTCGGCAGCACATCGGCCGAGAAACTGACCTATGAGCAATACGCGTTCTCGGTTCCTCCCGGCAGGACGGATACCGTGATTACCTACCCCAAGGCGAAGCCGGATCCGGAACGGCAATTTGCCGTCATCGAGCGCAAGCAACTGCCTGGGGATGCTTTCGTGCAGCAGGCGCTCGCCTCTGTGCAGCCCGACGGCACCGTCGGCATCTTCGTCCATGGCTACAACTACAGTTACCAGGAGGCGCTTTACCGCACCGCCCAGATCGCCGCCGATGCGAAGCTCCCGGGCGCTCCGATCCTGTTTTCCTGGCCTTCGGCCGCATCCGTCGCCGGATATGTCGCCGACCGCGACGCTGCGCTTTCCTCGCGCAGCGAACTCGATTCCCTCGTCACATCGCTCGCGGCATCGGCCAAGGTGAAGCGCATCATCCTGTTCGGGCACAGCATGGGCGGGTTCCTCGTCATGGAGACGGTGCGAGAGCTCAAGCTGCAGCATCGCGACGCCGTCATCGGCAAGCTGGCGGTGGTGCTCGCCGCCCCCGACATCGACGTCGACGTCTTCCGCTCGCAGCTCAAGGATATCGGTCCGATGCCGATGCCGATCTCCCTTCTGGTTTCCAAGGACGACCGGGCGCTCGTGGCCTCGAGCTTCATAGCGGGCGAGCGGCCGCGCGTCGGGCGCCTCGATATTGACGATCCCGTCATCGAGGAGGCGGCCTTGAAGGCGAGGCTTCGGGTCATCGACATCACGTCCATCAAGACCTCCGATGGATTGGGCCATGACCGATACGCGTCACTCGCCAAGTTCGGAGCGCAGCTTGCCTCCTTCGAGAGCGGCAGACGCGCGACCGCCGGCGATGTCGGCGCCTTCGTCTTCGATGCCGCCGGTGCCGCAGTCGCGAGCCCGTTTCGCCTGGCCGGACGGGTCGTCGGCGCCCAATAGCTGCGAGCACGCTCAGGCACATCTGTACAGGCGGCCGCCAACATTGTGTACAATGTGACTATTAAATTGTCAGATGCCTAAATGAGGCGCAGACTTCCGTCCGTGGTCGAGTCGGCCACTGGGGATATGGGAGGGCATTCATGAGCATTCGAAATCCGTCTCCCTCGTTATACAACGAGGATCTTGCACCCGCCGAGGAGCGCAAATGGGGTGCGTTCAGTATCTTTAACGTCTGGACATCTGATGTTCACAGCCTGTGGGGCTACTATCTGGCGGCGAGCCTGTTCCTGCTGTGCGGCAGCTTCGTGAACTTCGTCATCGCCATCGGAATCGGCTCGTTGGTCATCTTCCTGCTGATGAGCCTGGTCGGCAATGCGGGTGTGCGCACGGGTGTGCCCTTTCCGGTTCTGGCGCGCGCCTCCTTCGGCACGTTCGGCGCCAACGTTCCGGCCCTGGTCCGGGCGGTTGTCGCCTGCTTCTGGTACGGCGCGCAGACCGCCGCCGCATCCGGCGCCATCGTCGCCTTGCTGATCAGGAACGAGAGCCTGCTCGCGTTCCACCAGAACAGCCATATGCTCGGTCATTCGACCCTCGAACTCATCTGCTACGTTATCGTCTGGGCGCTGCAGTTGCTGATCATCCAGCGGGGAATGGAAACGGTTCGCAAGTTCCAGGATTGGGCCGGTCCCGCCGTCTGGATCATGATGCTGATCCTGGCCGTCTATCTGGTCGTCAAATCGGGCACCTTCTCCTTCGGTTCGGAAATCCCGCGCGACGTGCTGATCGAGAAGACCAAGGATGCCGGTGTGCCGGGCGAGCCCGGCTCGTTTGCCGCACTTGCCGCAGTGGCCGCCACCTGGATCACCTATTTCGCAGCGCTCTATCTGAATTTCTGCGATTTCTCGCGTTACGCGACGAGCGAAAAGGCGCTGCGCAAAGGCAACCTCTGGGGCCTGCCGATCAACCTCCTGGCGTTCTGCCTTGTCGCGGGTGTCACGACCACGGCCGCCTTCACCGTATATGGCGAGGTCCTGCTGCATCCGGAAATGATATCGGCGAAATTCGACAGCTGGTTCCTGGCGCTGCTTGCGGCACTGACATTCGCGATTGCAACGCTCGGCATCAACGTCGTGGCGAATTTCGTTTCGCCGGCCTTCGACTTCGCCAATGTCTTCCCCCGCCAGATCAATTTCAAACGCGGCGGATACATCGCCGCCTTGATCGCTTTGGTGCTTTATCCGTTTGCCCCCTGGGAGACGGGTGCAGCGCATTTCGTCAACTTCATCGGGTCGACGATGGGGCCGATCTTCGGCATCATGATGGTGGACTACTACCTCATCCGGAAGGGCCAGTTGAACGTCGAGGCGCTCTATCACGAGAATGGCGAGTTCCGATTCCAGAACGGTTGGCACGGCAATGCCTTCATCGCCTTTGTGGTCGGCGCGCTGTTCTCGTCGATCCTGCCGACCTTCACCAGCATCCTGCCGGATTGGTGGGGGACCTATGGCTGGTTCTTCGGCGTCGGGATTGGTGGGGCGATCTATTTTGTTCTGAGAATGGGCGCGCGGCGCAATCCGGCGTTCGCGTCGTGACCGAATGAATAAAAGGCGCCCGGCAAATAGCCGGGCGCCTTTTCATGAGCGGTTTACCTAAGTCGTCTGTATCAGCGGCGTGCGGCAACCGCGTGCATGGCTGGACGCGGCGCGGGCTGCGCCATCGTTCTCGCCGTCGAGCGAAGGGCGGACGATTGGCTGGCCGCATCGTCAAGCCTGAATTGGGCGATAAGTTCACGAAGCGTCTGGGCCTGCTGAGCGAGTGAATCGGATGCGGCGGTCGACTGTTGCACCATGGTGGCGTTCTGTTGCGTGGTCTGGTCCATGCGGTTGACCGCGACATTGACTTCGCTGAGTCCTATAGACTGCTCTTTCGCAGAGGTGGCGATCGAATCCATATGGTGATTGATCTGGGTGATGAAGCCGCCGATGGTCTTCAGGGCCTGGCCGGTGTCGCGCACCAGCTTGACGCCGCTTTCCACCTCCTTGGAGGAGTTCTGGATCAAGCCCTTGATTTCCTTGGCGGCACTTGCCGAGCGTTGGGCAAGTTCGCGCACTTCCTGGGCGACGACCGCAAAACCCTTGCCGGCTTCGCCCGCTCTTGCCGCTTCGACGCCGGCATTCAGTGCGAGAAGGTTGGTCTGGAAGGCGATTTCGTCGATGACGCTGATGATATTGGAAATCTGCTGCGACGAGGTCTCGATGCGCTCCATCGCCTCTTCGGCGTGGGAAACGACTTCTGCGGAGACCCCGGCGCTGCGATTTGCCTCGGTGGCCACCGTGCGGGTCTCCTCGGTTCGCTTGCTGGAGTTCGATACGTTCGCCGTGATCTCTTCCAGTGCGGCCGCCGTCTCTTCCAGCGAAGCTGCCTGTTGCTCCGTGCGCTTTGAAAGATCGCTCGCTCCTGAGGAGATTTCCCGTGTGCCTTCGTCGATCGTGCCGATGCTTTCGGAAATCGCTCTCAGCGTTGCACCGAGCTGGGTGACGGACTGATTGAAGTCATGGCGCAGCGCCTCGAAATCGGGGGCGAAGGCCTCGTTGAGCTGGAAGGCCAGGTCACCTGCGGCGAGCCGCTTCAAACCGGCGGCAAGACCCGAGGTGGCGATGCGCAACCGCTCCGATGCAGCGGTTTCCGCCTGCCTTTGCGCATCGAGGCGATCGGCTTCCGCCCGGCCGCGATTTTCCTCGGCTTCCAGTGCCATCTGCTTGTTCTTGATGGCGGCCTGGCGGAAAATCTCCACCGCGCCCGCCATCGATCCGATCTCGTCGGCGCGGTCGGCAAAGGGGATCTCCGAACCGGTGTCTCCCTCGGCCAGCCGCCGCATCGAAGCGGTGATGCCGGTAATCGGATTGGCGATGGCGGTCAGCACAAAGGCGACAGCGCCGAGAACGAGCAATCCGGCGACACCGATCGTTGCAAGCAGATAGAATTCTATGGAGTCGAAAGTCTCCGCGCTGAGGTCGGCAGCCTTCTTACTGCCGCTGACGTTCAATTCGACCAGGGCGACTGTAGCTTCCTTGAGCTTGTCGGAATAAGAGCGCATCTCTCCGCCCAGATACTGGCCGGCTTCCTCGGTTTTGTTGGCGCGCGAAAGGACGAGAAGCTGCGAGCTGCTGGAGATGTAGCCTTCAACGCTTTCCTTGATCGTCTTGATCAAGTCGCGCTCCCGATCGGACGAAGCCAGTGGAAGATAGGCGTCTGCCGATTTGCGAATCGCATCCTCGGCGACCTTGATGGCGTCCTCGCGTGTTTTCTTTTCCGCCTCCGACTGTGCGATGATGTGATCGCGGTAAGCGAGGCGCAAATTCGTCATGCTGAGATTGATTGCCTGCGAGGCCTGCACGCTCGGTAGCCAGTCGGTGGCGATTTCCTCGGTCGAGCCGTTCGTCTTGCGAAGACCGTCGACCGCGAGGTAGGCGACAACGCCGAAAAGAATGGCTATGACACTGAAAATCAACAGCAAACTGGATTTGATGTTTGGGCGACGCATTGAAAGTCCTCAATAGAACCTCCGGCTTCAGGCCGGACCGATGAGGCATTTTCTAACAAAAAAAATTTAACGATTTGCTCAATGGGTAAAATGCCGTTTACCACCTTCGCGCAGAAGCGAGGCCGTTTTTGCGCAAGGCATATCCCGATAACGCAGGAAATGTTTATCGATCCGTCGCCAGAGACGAGAAATGAGTGAGGCATGATCAGACGCATATTTTCCGCCCTTCGCCGGCCGGATTGGACAAGGGCGTGGTCTACGAATGGACTACGCCCTCAACTGGCTAATCGGCTACATGGATCAGGACTGGTGCGATATTTCCACGGATAGCTGATGTCGCCGGGCAGGGGTATTCTCATTCAGCACCCGTACTGAAGCGGATGCATGTTTTACGAAATAGCATTATGATCGGCGCAACGCGTAGCCGGCGTCGGTGGCGGATCTGTCCGCGCGGGAGTGGGAGGACGGCAGGATTTGGAACAGCTGAAGGATCTGGACAGTGTTTCCCCGCAGGCCGGCAGCGGCTCTGCATCGCTGCCGCATGAGCGGCGGGGCGTGGTGGCTGCCGCCGTGTATCAGCATGGGCAGCGCATCCGCGACATCAGGATAGAGGAGGCCGGGGAATGGCGCAGCCGGGAGAACGCCATCGTCTGGATCGGCCTGCACGAGCCGGATGAGGTGCTGCTGCACCAGGTTCAGGCCGAATTCAATCTGCATCCCCTGGCGATCGAGGATGCGGCGCAGCCCCACCAGCGCCCGAAGCTGGAGATCTATGGTGAGGCGATGTTCATCGTTGCCCGCACCGCCCATATGAAGGATGGCGAAATCGTCTTCGGCGAAACGCATTTGTTCGTCGGCCGCGGGTATGTGGTCTCCGTTCGCCATGGGGACTCGTCCTCTTATCTGGCGGTGCGGCAACGATGTGAAGCGACCCCGACGGCGCTCGCTCACGGCGAAAATTATATCCTTTATTCCATCCTCGATTTCATCGTCGACAACTACATGCCTGTCATCGAAGTCGTGCAGGAGGAGGTCGAGAAGCTCGAGGATCTGGTGCTGCGCGAACAGCTGGGAAAGTCCGATATCGAGCGGCTTTACCTGTTGCGGCGCAAGCTGCTGCGCCTGCGCAATGCCGTGGTGCCGCTCGTCGACGTCTGCCGGCGATATGAACACATCGATCTTCCCGGCATGGACCCGACGCTCCAGTCGCTGTTTCGCGATGTGACGGATCACGTGCGCCGGGTACAGGAAGATATCGACGCTCTGCGCGAAGTCCTCGCTTTCGCCTTCGAGGCGAGCGTAATGATCGGCCAGACGGAACAGACGGCGATTGCCCGTAAGCTCGCCGCCTGGGCGGCAATCCTCGCCGTTCCCACCGCGATCGCCGGTATTTACGGGATGAATTTCAGCGATATGCCCGAACTGAAAACCCAATATGGCTATTTCGTCGTGCTTGGCGTCATCGCCGTGCTGTGTCTGGGGCTGTTCGGCTTCTTCCGCCGGAGGAAGTGGCTCTAGTTTTCGCAGGCGGCTTAGGAGAGCGCTTTCAGCAGCCGATCTCGATATTTCTGGATATAGCCGATATCGCTCAGATACAGCTGCGCGTCGCCTGCGGCCACGTCCTCCACGAAGGTCTCGTCTCCGGCCGAGGCCCTTGCCTGCATGAAATCGACGAGCGCCTGCAGCCGCCTGCAGATCATCTCCGGGAGCTGGCGCCGTTCTTCTGCCGTCGTGCCATAGGCCGTGCAGAAGATTTCCGCTCGCCGCAGCTGTTCGTCGAGGCCCGATATCACGCCGGGATTGGAGGGATCGGACAAGGGCGCCCAGCGATAGACCGCATAGGCCAGATCCCACAGGCGCGGACCAGGATGGGCCGTATCGAAATCGATAATCCCGACAGCCTGATGACCTGCTGTGGCAAGGTTGTAAGGCGCATAATCTCCGTGGCAGACAATCTCGCGCGGTTCTTGCGGGGGCAGCATCCATGTCTGGACCTCTTGATCCCTTGCCAGAAATCCTTCAGATGCCGAATGAAAATCCCGCAGAAGCCTGGCCGCAGACAGCAGCATCGTCTCTGATCCGACAAATGGATCCGCCAAGTCTTCGCAGACGCGCCCGGAGACGTAGCTGACGATCTCCTGGTTTTCCCCGGTGATGGCGATTGGCTCCGGCGCCGCCGCAAAGCCTCTGCTCCTGAGATGCCGCAAGAACCGATGCACCGTCGGCGTCCACGCGCCTGATGGTCTGATGACGGTATCGCCGTCGCGCCAGATCTGTCCGGTTCGCCCGCCTTCCAACGGTTTCACGCCATTGTCTCCCCGCATACCGTCCTCTATGCGCGTTTGCACTTTTCGAAATGAGCCTGAACCGTGGCGCCAAGATTTGTCTCATGGCAGCTCCGGTAGAACGTGACCGTCTCCGAGGGCGTACCCGCAGGAATGGCGACGAAATCGTCAAGCCGGAAACCGTTTGACCGGCTGAGCTGTCCATCCGCCAGCTGCGTTTCGCTCAATCCCTCAACCCGGGCGGCCAGGGCGTCGAAATAGGCAAGGTTCGCCATAACAGTCGAAGGCGAAGACGTCTGGCCATGCGCGGGAATGACCAGCCTGGCGTCGAGGTCGCGGATCCGCTCCAGCGAGGAACGGATCAGGCGAAGGTCTTCGGCACTTCTGCTCCAGACTTCGGGGACAGGATATTCCACCGCGTCGACTGCGAGACAGATGCGAAGTTCGGGAATCCAGATGGCGACATGGTCGGGCGTGTGTCCCGGCGTATGGATGAGCTCGAGCGTAAGATTGCCGCCGTTGAGGACCATCGAGCCGGAGAAGGTGATATCGGGGGCGATGAGCTCGACATCGCCAAACCGCGAATCCTCGCGCACCTTGTTCTTCAAAACCTGCTGTGTCGCGGGATCGCGCAGACGGTCGAGCGCCGCGGCATGCGCAATGATCGGAGCGCGCCCGGCAACAGCGGCATTCCCCCAGAAATGATCCCAATCCATGTGCGAATTGACGACGATCAGCGGACGATCCCCGGCCCTATCTTCAAGCAGGACCAACGCCGTCCGGCAAAGCTCGGGCGTGCCGAGCGTATCGATGAGGACGTTGAACCTCTCGGTCCTGACAAATACGGCATCCACTTCGTCTCCGGCACGGACAATCACGATCCGCTCGTCGAGTTCGGGATGGGAGCACAGTTCCACTGATGGATTCACGTCCGACAACCTCTCATGCAATTGCGCGGATTTCATCACTACATCAAATATTGCGGGATCGCCTTCCTTTAAGGACGGGCAGATTTCTGCCGCACCGGCACATGTACATCCCACCGCCTCATCACGGCGTTCGGCGCGGCGGCCGTACATATCACCATCACGCTGGGTAGCGAGCGACCGAGGCTCTTCGGTGTCCATTGCGCCTGGAGCGGGACCGCGCAGCGGGGAACCAGCACCTTCGCATTGGGGTCCAGCACGTCCCACTGATCGCGGCCTTTGGCGTTCTCCTGAGCGATGAAGTGCCTGGCCTCTTCGCGGATTTCGAAGAGCCCGTGCTTGTCTGGTGTCGAGCGATCGGTGTCGATGCTCCAGGAGGCGAGGCATGTCACGCAAGCCGACAGGGCGACAGTGAGGAGTATTGATCGAAGCATTGTCGCGTTCTCAACCGCCCGATAGGTTCTGGATGCGAAACAGTCAGGGCATCTTTTAGCGCATGGCGGCAATATCTCTACAGGCAAATCATGAGGCCCTCGGATATCGCCGTGCGCGGCTCGATCGGGCGGTGTGACCTGCCAGTGTGATTGAGCAAGCCCCGCATTCGATGCTGTCTGCGATGTCGATGCAGCCGTGAATTGATGGGTTGCGTGGAACAACCTCTGCCAAAGGAAGTTTGCCTGAAAAGCAAACGCGAGGCGGCGGCCGATGTTATTCTCTGCGAAGCAGGGTGCGCACAGCACCCCACCCCGGATCTATTATGTCAATCCGCTGCTCCTCCAAGGCGTCGATGCATGGCGCGAGGTTTTCGACCATGCGGCGGATACCGGTTTCGACCATGTGCTGACGGCGCCCCTTTTCAACAGGGGCGGGGACCGCAGCGTCTTCACCTCACAGGACGTCGATCGCCTCGATCCTCAACTGCAGCTTGGAAGCGCGGTCGAGGATGGGGTGTCGCGTCTGGTGGAGGCCGCCGGCAAGAGCGGCGTCGGCTTGATGATGGACCTGATGCTCGACGGAAAAAGGCAGGATCGGCAAGCGGGCTTTCGCCCCGTCGATCCCAGGTGCTCGCCGCTCGACCCGGCGGAGCCGATGAGCATGATGGGAACGGAGCGGCAATCGCAGCTCTCGGCAGAATGGGTCGAACGGCTGCAGCGGCTGTCCGACGCCGGTCTTGCCGGCTATCGGGTGCTGGGGATTGATCGGGCAACACCGGCGCTTTTCAAAGCGCTGATTGCGGCCGTGCGCGAGAAGGCGGAGGTGCAATTCTTCGCGTGGACGCCCGGCACCGATTTTGCGGTGAGAAGCGCCATCGCCGATGCGGGTTTCGCCGGATGTTTTTCATCGATGGCCTGGTGGGATCTCGACGAAAGATGGTTCGTCGAGGAGCATCGCATCCAGGAGTCGCTCGGCTGGCAGATCGCCTTTCCCGAGCCACCGTTTGCCCGGCGTATCGCGCATGGGACGGAGAGCCGTGAAGTTCTCGAGCGGCGCGCCGTCCGGGCGCTGCGGCTTGCCGCCTCGCTTGGCGGCGGCCTCATGGTCCCCATGGGCTTCGAATATGGTGCGGCGACACCGCTTGATCCGACGCGTGGCGACGGCTCGGGCTTGCGCAGGCTCCGCCATGATCTCGCCTTCGATATCTCATCCGAGATCAGGCTCGCCAATGGCGATATCGGCAAGGCCGGCGAGATGCGGGCTCCGTCGCTTCGCCTGATCCGCAATGCCAACGGGCCGGTTACGGTTCTTGTTCAATCCGAGGCGCAGGATCTTCGTAGCGCGTCCGATGTGCGCTTCATCCTGCTCAACCGGGACCTCAGGCGAAGCGCGCCTGCGCCGGTGACGGCGCTTCGCGAGGCCGCCGCCGGTTTTCTTCCCGTCGCCGCCGATGGCGCGGCCTTGCGTCTGCGGGCAGGGGAGATCCGGGTGATTGAAGGCAAGGCGCCGGAGGCAATTACCTCCAGGCCCGCCCTCGAGGTCGAGCAGGCAACGGTGTCGGCGCGGCTTGCCATCGAAAACATCGCGCCGCGGGTTGATGACGGGCGCTTTCCGGTCAAGCGCGTGGTTGGCGAGACCGTCACCGTCGAAGCGGATATATTCGCCGATGGTCACGATCCGCTTGCAGCCGTCCTGCTTTGGCGGCCGCTCGATGCCATGGCGGAGTGGAGCGAGGCGGAGATGCATCTGGTCGAAAACGACCGCTGGCGCGCCGAATTCCTGCTGGAGCGTATCGGACGCTATGAATTTGCCGTCGAGGCGTGGAAGAACCCGTTTGCGATCTTCCGCTATGAGTTGACCAAGAAGAACGACGCCCGGCTGGACCTGAAGCTCGAACTGCAGGAGGGGCTGAACCTCGTTCGCGCCGCACAGGCCGGGGCCTCCGCATCGCTCAGCTCAGAATTGCAGGCCCTGAGCGACAGTCTTGAAAGCGCGTCCGATGCCGAGCGGACGACGGTCCTGCTCGATCCCGAGACAGCCGCGCTGATGAACAAGGCCGACAAGCGGCCGTTTCGGCTGCGCTCGGCGGCAAGTGCGGTCGATGCCGAGCGTAAGGCGGCGGCCTTTGCCAGCTGGTACCAGATCTTTCCGCGCTCGCAGAGTGGCGATCCGGACCGGCACGGCACCTTCGACGACGTCATTCCGAGATTGCCCGCCATCCGCGACATGGGTTTCGACGTGCTCTACTTTCCGCCCATCCACCCGATCGGAACGACCAACCGGAAGGGACGTAACAACAGCCTGAAGGCTGGGCCGGACGATCCCGGCAGCCCTTATGCCATCGGCTCCGAGGAGGGCGGCCATGATGCCATCCATCCCGAACTCGGTGATTTCGAGGATTTCGGCCGGCTGGTCGAGGAGGCAGGCCGGCATGGGCTGGAGATCGCGCTCGATCTTGCCATCCAGGCTTCGCCGGATCACCCGTGGCTGAAGGAGCATCCCGGCTGGTTCGACTGGAGGCCCGACGGCACGATCAAATATGCCGAGAACCCGCCGAAGAAATACGAGGATATCGTCAATGTCGATTTCTACACGAAGGAGGCGCTGCCCTCCCTATGGGTGGAGATCAGGGATATCGTCCAGCTCTGGGTCGACCAGGGCGTCAAGCTGTTTCGCGTCGACAATCCGCACACCAAGCCTTTCCCATTCTGGGAATGGTTGATCGGCGATATCCGGGCACGCCATCCCGACGTCGTCTTCCTGTCGGAAGCCTTCACCAAGCCGAAAGTCATGTACCGGTTGGCGAAGATCGGCTTTTCCCAGTCCTACACCTATTTCACTTGGCGCAATGCCAAGTGGGAACTCGAGCAATATATGCGGGAGCTGACGGAGACGGCGCCGAAGGAATTCTTCCGCCCGCATTTCTTCGTCAACACCCATGACATCAATCCGGATTTCCTCCAGAACGCGCCGCGCCCGGCCTTTCTGATCCGCGCGGCTTTGGCTGCCACGCTTTCAGGGCTGTGGGGCGTCTATAACGGTTTCGAGCTTTGCGAAGGGCGTCCCGATGCCAAGCGCAAGGAATATGCCGACAGCGAGAAATACGAGATCCGCGCCTGGGATTATAACAGGCCGGGCAACATCATCGCCGAAATCAGGATGCTGAACCGCATTCGGAACGAAAACCCCGCGCTGCATTCGCATCTCGGGCTGACGCTGCTGAATGCCTGGAATGACAACATCCTGTTCTTCGAAAAGGCAAGCCGCGCCCGAGACAATGTTTTGCTGATCGCGATCAGCCTCGACCCCCATAATTTTCAGGAAAGCGATGTCGAGCTACCGCTCTGGAAGTGGTCGCTTGGCGACAGCGGCGGGCTCGACGCGGAGGATTTGGTGACGGGGCATCGGTTCAGATGGAACGGCAAGCGGCAGAGAGTGAGCTTCAATCCTCAGATCCTGCCCTTTGCGATCTGGCGCGTTCGCGCAGCGGAGGCATGAATGGATACGATGAATCCCGGCAACACCGAGCAGCCGCTCTGGTACAAGGATGCAATCATCTACCAGCTGCACATCAAGTCGTTCTACGACGCCAATGGCGATGGCGTCGGTGATTTTGCCGGCCTGCACGCCAAGCTCGATCACATCGCGGCACTTGGCGTCAACGCCATCTGGCTTCTGCCTTTCTTTCCCTCGCCGCGCCGCGACGATGGCTATGACATCGCCGATTACGGCAATGTCAGCCCCGATTACGGGACGCTGGAGGACTTCCGCGCTTTCGTCGACGCCGCTCACCAGCGCAACATCCGCGTCATTATCGAGCTCGTCATCAACCACACCTCCGACCAGCATCCCTGGTTCCAGCGTGCGCGCCAGGCGCCAGCAGGTTCGCCGGAGCGCGACTTCTATGTCTGGGCCGATACCGATCAGAAATTTCCGGAAACGCGCATCATCTTCCTCGATACGGAAAAATCGAACTGGACATGGGATGCGGTGGCCGGCGCCTATTACTGGCACCGTTTCTATTCCCACCAGCCGGATCTCAACTTCGACAGCCCGCTCGTCATGGAGGAATTGCTGAAGGTGATGCGCTTCTGGCTGGAAACCGGCATCGATGGTTTTCGTCTCGACGCGATACCTTATCTCGTCGAGCGCGAGGACACGATCAACGAGAACCTTCCGGAAACCCATGCGATCCTCAAGCGCATCCGCGCCGCCCTCGACGCCACGCACCCTGGCGTCATGCTTCTGGCCGAGGCCAATCAGTGGCCGGAGGATACGCGTGAATATTTCGGCGAGGGCGACGAGTGCCATATGGCCTTCCACTTCCCGCTGATGCCGCGCATGTATATGGCGATCGCCAAGGAGGACCGGTTCCCGATCACCGACATCCTGCGCCAGACCCCCGAAATCCCCGAGAACTGCCAGTGGGCGATCTTCCTGCGCAATCACGACGAACTAACGCTGGAAATGGTCACGGATGCCGAGCGGGATTATCTCTGGGAGACCTACGCCTCCGACAAGCGCGCCCGCATCAATCTCGGCATCAGGCGGCGTCTGGCGCCGCTGATGGAGCGCGACCGCCGGCGCATCGAGCTGATGAACGCGCTTCTGCTTTCGATGCCGGGAACGCCCGTGATCTATTACGGCGACGAGATCGGCATGGGCGATAACATCTATCTCGGTGACCGCGACGGGGTGAGGACGCCGATGCAATGGTCGCCCGACCGCAATGGCGGCTTCTCCCGGACGGACCCGGCGCGTCTCGTCCTGCCGCTGATCGGCGATCCTCTCTACGGTTTCGAGGCCGTCAATGTCGAGGCGCAGAGCACCGACGCGCATTCGCTGCTCAACTGGACGCGCAAGATGCTGGCGCTGCGTGGGCGGCATCCGGCTTTCGGGCGCGGTTCGCTGCGGTTTCTCTCGCCCGAGAACCGCAAGATCCTCGCCTATCTCAGGGAATATGACGGCGAGACCTTGATGTGCGTCGCAAACCTGTCGCGCCTGCCGCAGGCGGTCGAACTCGACCTCTCGGCCTTCGAGGGCCGCGTGCCGATCGAACTGACCGGCATGTCGCCCTTTCCGCCGATCGGGCAACTGACCTATCTGCTGACGCTGCCGCCCTACGGCTTTTTCTGGTTCCAGCTGGAGGCCGATGCCGATCCGCCGGCATGGCGCACCGCGCCGCCCGAACAATTGCCCGATCTCGTGACGATGGTCATTCGCCGCGGCTTGCTCGATCTCGTCGACGAGCCGCGGCTCGGACGCGTCCTCAGCAACGAAATTCTGCCCGCTTATCTCGCCAAGCGGCGGTGGTTCGGCGCAAAGGATCAGCCGCTTCAGGCGGCGCGGCTGATCTCGGCGACACCGATCCCCTATGCCGACGGGGTCGTTCTCGGCGAACTGGAGGTGGACCTGCCGGATCACAGCGAATCCTACCAGCTGCCGCTGGCGGTCGCCTGGGACGACGCGCAGCCCTCCGCTCTGACCCAGCAGCTTGCGCTCGGGCGGGTTCGCCAGGGCAGGCGGGTCGGCTTCTTGACGGATGGGTTCGCGGTCGAGCCGATGGCACGCGGCATCCTGCGCGGGCTGACGGACCGCTCGCGCATCACCGGACGCACCGGCACCCTCGAATTTCTCGGCTCCGAGCGGCTCGACCGTCTTGATGTGACCGACGACATGCCGGTTCATTGGCTCTCGGCCGAACAATCCAACAGTTCGCTGATCGTCGGTGATGTCGCCATGATCAAGCTGATCCGGCACATCTTTCCGGGCGTCCATCCGGAGGTCGAGATGACGCGGTTTTTGACCTGCGCGGGTTACGATCACACCGCTCCACTGCTCGGCGAGGTCGCACACACCGATTCCAGCGGGCGCCGCTCGACCCTGATCATCGTCCAGGGAGCGATCCGCAACCAGGGCGACGCCTGGAACTGGATGCTGAACAACCTGCGCCGCGGCGCCGACGAACTCGTGCTGAACGACCCCGCCGTCGAGCCCGGCGACGACGTCTTCCAGCCGCTTATCAGCTTCGTCGCCATGGTCGGCATGAGGCTCGGCGAGTTGCATGTCGTGCTCTCCGGGGAAAATGCGGACGAGGCTTTCAGCCCTGTCGTCGCCAGCGACGATGAGGTCGAGGCGATCAAGAAGGCGGTGGCGGGCGAAGTCGCCTATGCCATGTCGAAGCTGGCGGAACGCGAGGAGAATGTTGATCCCGCGATCGATCTGCTCGCTCGCCCGCTTCTGGAGCGCCGTTCCGAACTCGTCGAGCTTGGCGCGAGCTTGGCGGAGAGCGTCCGCGGCACGCTGATGACGCGCACGCATGGCGACTTCCATCTCGGCCAGATCCTGGTCAGCGAGGGCGATGCCGTCATCATCGACTTCGAAGGCGAGCCCGCGAAAAATCTCGCGGAGCGCCGGGCGAAGACGGTTCCGCTGCGTGACGTCGCCGGGCTTCTGAGGTCGCTGAGCTACCTCGTCGCCACCGCTCAGCTCGACAATGACGCGGTCACCGAACACGAAAACGAGGTACGCCGCGACGCCATCGCCCGTTTCGGGCGCAATGCCGAGAAGGCCTTTCTCGATACCTATTGGCAAGCGGTATCCGCATCGAAGGCGCTCGCCATGCCGACGGAACAACGGCGGAGGGTTCTCGATGCCTTTCTTCTCGAAAAGGCCGCTTACGAAGTCGCCTATGAAGCCCGCATCAGGCCGAAGTGGCTACCGATCCCGCTTGCCGGCCTAACTGAAATCGTATCGCGCTTGGCGGGAGTAACCGCATGAATGTTGATCGCTCGGAACTTCTCTCAGGCATCGGGCACGATGCACTCTGGGCCTTGCTCGAGGGGCGCCACGGCGACCCCTTCTCGATCCTCGGTCCGCACGAGAGCGGCGGCATGACGATCGTGCGCGTCTATCTGCCGGGCGCCGAAGGCGTCGATCTCATCGACGCAGCGAGCGGCAGGGTGGTCGCGCCTTTCAGCATCGCTCACCCCTCCGGCTTGTTTGCGGCGGCGACGGGTTCCAGGATGCCCTACCGGTTGCGGATCACTTGGCCGGACGGCGAGCAGATCACCGAGGACCCCTACAGTTTCGGGCTTCTGCTCGGAGAACTCGATCTCCACCTGATATCCGAGGGCACCCATTACAGCCTGAGCCGGACGCTCGGCGCGGTCGAGATGTCGGTCGACGGCGTGGCCGGCGTTCGTTTCGCCGTCTGGGCGCCGAATGCCCGCCGTGTCTCGGTCGTCGGCGATTTCAACGCTTGGGACGGGCGGCGAAACCCGATGCGTCTGAGACAGTCGGCGGGCGTCTGGGAACTGTTTATTCCTCGGCTGGCGCCCGGGGAGAGATATAAATTCGAGATCGTCGATGCCGAGGGAATCTGCCTGCCGCAGAAGGCTGATCCAGTTGCGAGAGCCAGCGAGCCGGCCCCTTCCACCGCATCCATCGTCGCATCGTCGACACCGTTTCGATGGAGCGATGACGGCTGGATGAAGGGCCGGTCCGGGCAGGCGAGATTGGAGGGCGCAATGTCCGTTTACGAGGTTCATGCCGGTTCCTGGCTGCGCGACCAGAAGGACGGTAACAGGCATCTCGACTGGGTCGAGCTCAGCCAGCGGCTCGTTCCCTATGCCAGCGACATGGGATTTACCCATATCGAGCTGCTGCCGATTATGGAGCATCCCTTCGGCGGATCCTGGGGCTATCAGCCGCTCGGCCTGTTTGCCCCGACCGGCCGATATGGAACGCCGGAGGATTTCGCCTATTTCGTCGACCGCTGTCACGGTGCCGGGATCGGCGTCATTCTCGACTGGGTACCGGCCCATTTCCCCACGGATGTCTGGGGTCTTGCCCGCTTCGATGGCACCGCGCTCTACGAACACGAGGACCCCCGCGAGGGCTTTCACCGTGACTGGAACACGCTGATCTACAATCTCGGCCGCAACGAGGTGAAGGGTTTCCTGATCGCCAGCGCGCTCGAGTGGCTCGAGCGCTATCATGTCGACGGCTTGCGCGTCGATGCCGTGGCCTCGATGCTTTACCGCGACTACAGCCGCAATGAAGGCGAGTGGATCCCAAATCAGTTTGGCGGGCGTGAGAACCTTGAGGCGGTCGAATTCTTCAAGCACCTGAACAGCATCATCCACGAGCGCTGCCCGCATGCAATTGTTATAGCCGAGGAATCGACGGCCTGGCCTGGCGTCACCAAGCCGCCGGCTGAGGGCGGCCTGGGCTTCGACATCAAATGGAACATGGGCTGGATGCATGACAGCCTAAGCTACATCGAGAAGGACCCGGTCTATCGGAGTTATCATCACGGCACGATGACCTTCGGCATGATCTATGCCTATTCCGAGCGCTTCATGCTGCCGATTTCCCATGACGAGGTGGTCTACGGAAAAGGCTCGCTGCTGACGAAGATGCCGGGCGACGATTGGCAGAAATTCGCCAATCTGCGCAGCTATCTCGCCTTCATGTGGGGCCATCCCGGCAAGAAGCTCCTGTTCATGGGAAGCGAAGTCGCCCAGCCGCGCGAATGGAGCCATGACGCTTCGGTGACCTGGGACGTGCTGGACCGGCCGGCGCATATCGGCATTCAACGCCTCGTCAAGGATATGAATAGCCTCTACGGGGACGAGCCAGCGTTGCAGTTCGGTGATTTTCATCCCGAGGGCTTCGAATGGGCGGCCGCCGACGATGCCGTCAATTCCGTTCTCGGCATGCTCCGTTATGCACCCGACCGTTCCTCGTCTGTCCTGGTCGTATCGAATTTCACGCCGGTGCCGCGTTACGGTTACAGGATCGGCGTGCCGCAGGATGGTGTGTGGATCGAGCGGATCACGACGGATGCGCGGGAATATGGCGGTTCCGGCCTTGTCAACGGTGCGCTGCCGAGCGAACCCGTACCGGCCCACGGCAGGCCGGCTTCCTTGTCGCTGACGCTGCCGCCGTTGGCGACGGTCTTTTTCAAGGGACCGTCGCCTTGATCGGGATTCATTCGGCGTGCGGCGCCGGATGAATGAAGGGCCAGGGGCTTGCCTCGGATCCTTTCTCGATGGGAACCTCGATGAGCACGGGTTCGTCGAGAGAGAGGGCCTTACCGATCGTCTCTTTCAGTTCGCCGGGGCTCGTTACCCTGAATGACCGGATGCCGAAGCTTTCCCCAAGGGCGACAAAATCGGGATTGGTGAGATCCGAACCGAGATAGCGGCCGTGATAGGCCTGCTTCTGGTCGCGCAGCACGTTGCCATAAGCCGAATTGTTGAAGACGATGGCGACGACATTGATCTTGTGCTGGACGGCGGTGGCAAGTTCCTGAACGCCGAACATGAAGCCGCCATCGCCGGAAACAGAAATAACCGCTTTGTCGGGATTGGCGACTTTCACGCCAAGGGCTGTATTGAAACCAAAACCCAGATTGTCCTGATAACCGCAGGTCACGTATTGTCGCGGGCCGTAGACCGGGAAGGCAAATCGGGCGGTAAAGCCCATCTGGCTCACCTCCTCGACGAAGAAGCCGTCTCTCGGAAGAGCCTGGCGAATGGCGTCGAGATAGGCGAGTTGCGGCCGCACTCCCGAGAAACGAGATCTGGCATCTTTGTTGAGGTCGGCGAATTCGCCGCCGCGATCCTCGCGGTGGGAACCTGCCAATGCGTCGATCAGCGCCTGCGTTCCGGCCTTGGCATCGGCGACAATGCCGACTTCAGGCTTGAGGCGGACCATTTCGGTCGGATCGATGTCGATGCGGATGACCTTGAGGCCTTTGGGAAGCCATTTCCAGCGCATGAACTGCAATTCGAGCCGGCTGCCGATCCCGATCAGAACGTCGGTCTTCTTCCAGTATTCATAAGCGGCGACGAAATTCAGGGTGTTCGGGTGGTCGTCGGCGACGATGCCCTTGCCGGAACGATGGGAGGTAACGGGCGACTGCAGCAATTCCGCGAGAGCGGCGATCTCGGCCCCGGCATCCGCCGCACCACCGCCGACCATGATCATCGGATTCTCGGCACCCGATATCAGTGCGGCGGCGGCGGCGATCTGATCGGGGTTGACGGCGGGACGAGGCGTCCCCGTGCCCACGGGAAGATCGACTTCGGGGCCGGATTGGCCAAACACGTCCCATGGGGCTTCGACCGCTCCCGGACCCTGACGGCCGGAAAGCATTTTGCCGACGACCTCGGCCATGACAGGTCCGGCCTCGGACTGATGATTGATGCGTTCCGCCACCTTGGTAATGCCGCGCATCGTCGCGAGTTGATCGGGCAGTTCGTGCAACTGCCCTCTGCCCTGGCCGATCAGGTGAGACATGATGTTGCCGGTGACACAAAGCACCGGCGCGTTGGCGCCGTAAGCGGTGCAAAGAGCAGCACCCGAATTGAGAACGCCGGGGCCGGGGACGACGGTATAGGCACCGATCCGTCCGGTGGATTTGGCATAGCCATAGGCCATATATCCGGCGCCCTGTTCGTGCCGGGTATGAATGAACCGGACCTCGTCACGGGCGCCGTGGAGGGCATCGTTGAAATCATACATGTGGGCGCCTGGGATGCCGAACACCGTGTCGATGCCATGGGCGACGAGGGAACGGGTCAGTGCCTGGCCGGTCGTTTCTTTCTTGCTCATTTCAAGCAACCTTCAGCGCGAAGTGCAGTGACGATGGCGCCGGCATCGGCCGGCTGCATGCCTGCAAGATTCATACGGCCGGAATCGGCCATGTAGATGCCGTGTGTGGCGCGGAGCGCCGCGGCCGTTTCTTTGGACATGGAGAGATTGGAGAACAGCCCGCGTTGCCGGCTGATGAAGACGAGATCGGGGGCTGCGGCGGCAAGCGCGGCGCGGTTGCCGTTGACGCGCTGGCACATCTCATCGAGTTCGGCACGCCACATTGCCGACATTTCGGGGCTTTCGAGGATGGTCCTGACGATCGCGGCGCCGTGATCGGGCGGCATGGACCAGTTCACACGGGCAAGTGCTGCCATGTTGCTCTCGGCCTTGCCGATGTCGTCGACATTGCGGGTCATGACGTAAAGCGCGCCGACGCGCTCGCGATAGAGACCGAAATTCTTGTCGCAGGAATAGGCGACCAGCGCCTCATCGACCGCGTCGAGGACCATGCGTGTCGGTGCGGCGTCCTGTTCGAGACCATCGCCAAGCCCCTGATAGGCAAGATCGATGAACGGCACCAGCTTCTGCGCAACGAGGAGATCGGTGATCTCTCGCCACTGCTCCATGGTAAAATCGATGCCGGTCGGATTATGGCAGCAACCGTGAAGGAGCACGACATCGCCCTCGCTCGCAGAAGACAAGGCATCGATGACGTTTTCGAATTTGACCTGCTGCAATGTCAGGTCGACGAAGGCGTAGTCTTTTACCGCCAAACGCGCCGAGCCGAAGATCGGTGCATGGTTTGGCCAGCTCGGTGTGCCCAGCAGAACTTTTGCCGAAGGATTTGCCGTCTGGATGAGCTCAGCGCCGAGGCGCAGCGCGCCGCTTCCACCCGGTGTCTGAATGCCGACAAGACGGTGATCGAACTTTGGCGATTTGCCGAAAATAATCGGCTGCAGCAGGCGGACGAATTGCAGATCGCCCTCGGGGCCGAGATATTTCTTGCTGTCCTGGGTTTCGAGAAGAAACTGTTCAGCCGCCTTCACGGCACGCATAACGGGCGTGCGCCCCATGGCGTCACGATAGACGCCGACGCCGAGGTCGATCTTTCCGCTGCGATCGTCAGCCTGAAAAGTCTTGATGAGTGCAAGCAGGCTGTCGGCCGGCCGGGTATTCAGTTGCTCAAACACAAGTCCACCTCGTTTCTGTAAATTTGGGTCGGAGATTAACTGAGTTCCCACGGCGAATTTCTGCGAATATCTCCCTATGTGGATGCATTCATGCAGACAATCGGCATGGTCTGGCTATAACATGCAGAAATTCTCCTAATTCGAGTGGCGTCGATGCTTGACCAGTTCGATATCAAATTGCTTGCCGCGCTTCAGCAAAACAGCGAGCTGACGCAGGGTGAACTGTCTCAGAAGGTCAATCTCTCCGCGACCCAATGTGCACGCCGTTTGGAACGGCTGCGCAATGAGCAGTACATTCAGAACGTCGTGGCCATCCTCAATCCAGTAAAATTGGGTTTCAGTGTTGTCGCTCATACGCTTGTCAGCCTGCGCGCCCATACCGAAGGCGGAAACGAGAGGCTGCATCGCTTCATCGAGACCGCGCCGGAGATTCTGGAATGTTATTCGCAGACCGGCGACGCCGATTTTCTGATGAAGGTCATGACCCGTGACCTCGACCATCTCAGCCAGTTTCTCGAAAGAATGATCCGGGTCACCGACAACCTGGCCTCGGTCAAATCGAGCATCGTGCTCAAGACGCTGAAAAAGACGACCGCCTTGCCGCTGCAGATCGTGACGTGAGGGCGGGCGCTCTCACCTGAGATAGTGGATGTGCGGGCGCGAATGATGGGGCGAGGCTTCGATGCGGGCCTCGACGGAAAAGACCTCGCGCAGCAGTTTCTCGCTCAGCACGTCGTCAGGCGCGCCGGAGGCGACGATCCTGCCCTGCTGCATGATGATGAGCTCATCGCAGAACATGGCGGCATGGTTGAGATCGTGCAGAGCGACGATGCTGGTGATCGGCAGGCCGGAGACGAGCCGCATCAGGCCGATCTGGTGCTGGATGTCGAGATGGTTTGTGGGTTCGTCGAGGATCAATTCCTGCGGCGACTGGGCGAGCGCCCTGGCGATATGGGTGCGCTGTTTTTCGCCGCCCGACAGGTTCTGCCAGCGCTCGTCGCGCTTTTCCGCCATGCCGGCGCGCGCGAGTGCGGCCTCGACCGCCTCTTCGTCGGATCTCGTCCAGCCCGAGAACATCGAGCGGTGCGGGAAGCGGCCGAGCTTGACGACGTCGACGACCTTCAGATTGGCGTTCGTCGTCGCGTGCTGTTCGACGAAGGCAATGCGACGGGCGATCGACCGGCGGCTGATCGTGCCGATATCGCTCCGGTCGAGGGTGACGCGGCCGGAATGCGGCCGCTTCAGGCCGGCGAGAAGCCGCAGCAGCGAGGTCTTTCCCGAGCCGTTGGGGCCGAGCAGGCCGAGCATCCGACCCGGCTGCGCCTCCATGGAGACGCCGTCCAGGATGGTCTTCCTGCCAATTCTCCAGGTGAGATTGTCGGCCTTGATGCTCATGACGCGCGCTGGAACCGGTAGAGGATGATCGAGAAGAAGGGCACACCCACCAGTGCCGTGACGACGCCGATCGGCAGAATCTGGTTGGGAATGAGGGCGCGCGCGGCAATGTCGGCGAGCACCATGAAGATCGCTCCCGCGATGGCGCAGGCCGGCAGGAGACGGATATGCAGCGGCCCGACGACGAAGCGGGCGACATGCGGCACGACGAGGCCGACGAAGCCGATCGAGCCGACCATACTGACGATGGTGGCCGTCATCATCGCGGTCAGCGCGAAGAGCACCATGCGGGCGCGGCTGACATTGACGCCGAGCGAGGATGCCGCCTCGTCGCCGAACGCAAAGGCGTCGAGCACGCGGGCATAGAGCAGACAGGCGGCGAGGCCGAAGCCGACGACGATCGAGACCAGCGCGAATTCCGGCCAGCGCACGCCGCTGAAGCTGCCGAGCAGCCAGAACATGACGTCGCGCGCCTGCTGCGCATTGGCCGAGGTGGTGACGATATAGGAGGTCGAGGCGTTGAAGAGTTGCGATGCGGCGACACCGGCAAGGATGGTGCGGTCCGCTCCGCCGCGTGTGCCGTTCGACAGCAGCGCCACGAAGAAGAAGGCCGCGAAGGCGCCGGCAAAGGCGCCTGCCGAAAGCGACACCGCGCCGGCACCGACACCCAAGATGACGATCGCGACGGCGCCGGTGGAGGCGCCGGCCGAGATGCCGAGCACATAGGGCTCGGCCAGAGGGTTGCGCAGCAGCGACTGCATGATGGCGCCCGACAGTGCCAGTCCCGCGCCGCAGAAGGCGGCGACGAGCGCGCGGCTCAGGCGATAATCCCAGATCACGGTCTCATGGATGCGGTTCAGCTCGACCGCGGTCCAGCCGAGCCGGTTGGTGACGGCCGAAAATGTGGTCGCAAGCGGAATCGGCAGGTCGCCGATCCCGACGCTGACGCCGATGGCGACAGCGATGAGGCAGAGGGAGGCGAGCAGCAGTGCGGTGACGGCTCCCAGCCGCCGGAAGAGACGGCCCGCGTCGGTCACTTCAGGAGACCGAGGGCCTTCAGCTGCTCGGCCACCTGCTCGGCGCCGTAGATCGTGCGGATGGTCGGGTTCATCGCCTGGCCGTCCATCACGACGAGCGCCTTGTTCTTGACGGCCGGGATCTGGCTGACGGCCGGATCGGTGTTCAGGAAGTTGATCTTGGCTTCCGGTTTGTCGAGCTCCCAGCGGTTGCGGTCGAGGCTGGCGACGACGATGACATCGGGATTGGAGGCGATGATGCCTTCCCAGCCGACGGTTGGCCATTCCGCGTCCGCGGTGATCGCATTGTGGCCGCCGAGCAGGTCGGCGATGAAACCGGAGGCGCTGTTCTTGCCGCCGACATAGGCGTCGGCCGACGGGCTGGGGCTGGAGAACCAGAAGACGTAGGAGAGGCTCTGACCGTCCTTGGCAACGCTCCCGCGAAGCTTAGCTTCGCGCGCCTTAAAGTCGGCGATCAGGGCCTGGCCGCGATCGGCGACGTCAAAAATCTGAGAGAGTTCATCGATCTCCCTGTAGAGGAGATCCATGTTCCACAGCTCGCCGCGGCTGCCGTACTGGTCCTTGACGTCCTTGGTACTGAGGCAGGTGCTCGGCGAGAGATAGGTTGAAACGCCGACCTTGTCGAAATCCTCGCGCTTGGCGATCTTGCTGTTCGGGCCGACGAGGCTCGGCAGGGCGACGGCCACGAAATCGGGATTTTCGGCGAGTATGGATTCGAACGTCGGCATCTCGACGGTGAGAAGCTTGACCTGGGAATTGGCTTCGGCAAGCTGCGGCAGCACCTTGCTCGGCCAGAAGGCCGTGCCGACCATCTTGTTCTGAAGACCGAGCAGCAGCAGGATTTCCGCGCTGTTCTGGCCAAGCCCGATGGCCCGCTCTGGTGCCTTCTTGAAGGTCACCTCGGCGCCGCAATTTTTCAAAGTCAGCGGATAGGTCGTCGAACCGGCCCAAGACGGGGTTGCGGCAAGGCCGATCAGAGCGGAGAGGCCGCAGGCGGTGAGAATGGATTTGAGGCTGGTCACGAAGAAATCCCGGTGCGTGAATATGTGTGGCCGCGGTATAGCCTCAGGGATCACCCGAAAACAAGACAAAAAAAATCAACTTATATGAAAAGTCGACAGCGCTCGCGGGAACAGTCGATGTGGCGGATCTGTTCTGCAGAATTAGCAATAAAGCCGTCGAACCTGTTCAGCTCAGTTTTGCCACCAGCTTGGCATAGTTCGAGAACGTCAGCCGCTCCCCCTTCTGGCTTGCCTCGTTGGCAAGCAGAAGCACGCGAAGGGGAAAGAGGGTCGCTGCCCGGTTGGCGCCGGATAATTCGGGTCCGTTGTCATCTTCGACCGTCTTCTTGGCCTTCGAAAGCGCAACGGCCATCTCTTCATGGGTAAGCAGTCCTTTTTCGACGATCGCCTCGGATATCGACGCCATGGCCATTATGAGGCCTTCGAGCTGCAGGTTCGCTGTATTCATCGTGCCCTCCAACGAAAAAAAGCGGTCTCTCCCGCCGCTGTAAAATCCACATCAATCCTGCTCTACCGGCCGGATCGTGTCGACCGAAATCACACCGTCGACGACCCCGCGTTTGACGTCGCCCCTATCCCGGTCGATCTCGATCACAGTGTAAAGCTTGTCGTCCCGAAAAGCGCTGGCGTTGGCCGTCGTGACATCCTCGGCGGGCGCGGCATCGACTTCCATGAAATCGAGTTCGCGGCTGGCGGCGACGATCCTGGCATCGCCAGGCGTCCGGGCGGCCACGATGATGGTGCCGTGGTTGGGGGCATTGCCCCATCTAGGATCGTCTGAATTGGCGATCGGCTCCAGTCGGTAAATGTTGAGCATCTCGCCGCCGGCTTCGGGCGATGCCTCCGCCGCCGCATCCTGCATCTGCGCCTGGCTCTCGACCGATCTTCCGAATGTGGTCGGGCTGGTCGCGTTGTTGATCTCGTCCTTGCCGGTTCTTGAGACGTTCGACATGTCGTTCTCCTTGTCAGGACGGAAACGACGGCCGCCGGGAAACTGTTCCCGCGCAGGCAAAGTTTGGCCGTTGACGTTGGGTTAGGCCTATCTCTGCAACCCTGCGGCACACCCATACCCTTTTTCCAGCGGAGCACTAATTACCTCCTGTCGAACAGGGGGATTTCGTGAGCAAGCAAACCAGTAAATTTTCGCGCGACGACGCTGCGGCCGAAAGCCTCAATGGGCACGACCACAAAAGCATGGCGTTCGACGATGCCAGCGCGCTTCTGGAGGTTCTGGTCGCCGTCAGGCGCGGTGATTTTTCCGTGCGGATGCGGTCGGATCTCACCGGCGTCACCGGCAAGGTCGCCGATGCCCTGAACGACATTATCGCCGCCAACCAGCGCATGGCCCAGCAGCTCGAACACGTCGGGCAGGTGGTCGGTCGGGACGGGCGGACGAGCACGCGGGTGCGCTTCGGCCTGTCCGACGGCTCCTGGTCCGAGATGGAGGGCTCGATCAACGGCCTGATTGACGATCTCCTGTGGCCGACGACGGCGGTCACCCGTACGATCACCGCGGTTGCCAAGGGCGATCTGCTGCAGACCGTGCCGCTCGATGTCGATGGGCGGGCTCTGAAAGGCGAATTCCTGCGCTCGGCCGATATCGTCAACACGATGATCAAACAGCTGAGTGTTTTCACCTCTGAAGTGACGCGTGTCGCCCGCGAAGTCGGCACCGACGGAAAGCTCGGCGGGCAGGCGCAGGTGCCTGAAGTCACCGGCGTCTGGAAGGACCTGACCGAAAGCGTCAACTCGATGGCGTCGAACCTGACGGCGCAGGTGCGCAACATCGCCGAGGTGACGATCGCGGTTGCGAACGGCGACCTCTCCAAGAAGATCACTGTCGACGTGCGCGGCGAGATTCTGCAGCTGAAGGAAGCGATCAATACGATGGTCGACCAGCTTCGCTCCTTCGCCTCGGAAGTGACGCGTGTGGCCCGCGAGGTCGGCACCGAAGGCAAGCTCGGTGGACAGGCGTTGGTGCCAGGCGTCGCCGGCACCTGGAAGGACCTGACGGACAGTGTCAACGCCATGTGCGGCAACCTGACGGCGCAGGTGCGTAACATCGCCCAGGTGACGACGGCGGTGGCGCGCGGCGACCTCTCGCGCAAGATCACCGTCGACGTCTCGGGCGAAATCCTGGAGCTCAAGGAAACCATCAATACGATGGTGGATCAGCTCAATGGCTTTGCCGGTGAAGTCACGCGCGTTGCGCGCGAAGTCGGCACGGAAGGCCGGCTCGGCGGTCAGGCGCAGGTCCCGGGTGTCGCGGGTACCTGGAAGGACCTGACCGACAACGTCAATTCCATGGCGTCGAACCTGACGGCGCAGGTGCGCAATATCGCCGAAGTGTCCACGGCGATCGCCAATGGCGATCTGTCGAAGAAGATCACGGTGACGGTGTCGGGCGAAATCCTCGAGCTGAAGGAGACTATCAATACGATGGTCGACCAGTTGAATGCCTTCGCCTCGGAAGTGACGCGCGTGGCGCGTGAAGTCGGCACGGAGGGCCGGCTCGGGGGGCAGGCCAACGTGCGCGGCGTCGCCGGCACCTGGAAGGATTTGACCGAGAACGTCAACTCTATGGGCGGTAACCTGACGGCGCAGGTGCGCAACATTGCCGAGGTTTCCACGGCCATCGCCAATGGCGACCTGTCGAAAAAGATCACCGTCGACGTGAAGGGCGAAATCCTCGAACTGAAGGAAACCATCAATACGATGGTCGACCAGTTGAACGCCTTCGCCTCTGAGGTGACGCGTGTTGCCCGCGAAGTCGGCACGGAAGGCCGGCTCGGCGGCCAGGCGAATGTGCGCGGTGTGGCTGGCACCTGGAAGGACCTGACCGACAGCGTCAATTCCATGGCCTCGAATCTGACAGGTCAGGTGCGCAACATCGCCGAAGTCGCGACCGCGGTCGCCCAGGGCGACCTGTCGAAGAAGATCACCGTGCCGGTGTCGGGGGAAATCCTCGAACTGAAGGAGACCATCAATACGATGGTCGACCAGTTGAATGGTTTCGCCGGCGAAGTGACGCGTGTTGCCCGCGAAGTCGGCACGGAAGGCCGGCTCGGCGGCCAAGCGAACGTGCTTGGTGTGGCCGGCACCTGGAAGGACCTGACCGACAGCGTCAACTCCATGGCCGGCAACCTGACGGCGCAGGTGCGCAACATCGCCGAAGTCTCCACGGCGATCGCCAATGGCGACCTGTCGAAAAAGATCACGGTGTCGGTCTCGGGGGAAATTCTCGAGCTCAAGGAAACGCTGAACACCATGGTGGATCAGCTGAACCGCTTCGCCTCGGAAGTGACGCGCGTCGCCCGCGAAGTCGGCACCGAAGGCAAGCTCGGCGGCCAGGCGCAGGTGCCGGGTGTGGCCGGCACCTGGAAGGACTTGACCGAAAACGTCAACTCCATGGCCTCGAACCTGACGGGCCAGGTGCGCAACATCGCCGAAGTTACGACCGCGGTGGCGCGCGGCGACCTCTCGCGCAAGATCACCGTCGACGTGAAGGGGGAAATCCTCGAGCTGAAGAACACTATCAACACGATGGTGGACCAGCTCAACGCCTTCGCCGGCGAAGTGACGCGCGTCGCCCGCGAAGTAGGCACCGAAGGCAAGCTCGGCGGCCAGGCGCAGGTCTCGGGCGTGGCCGGCACCTGGAAGGACCTGACCGACAGCGTCAACTCCATGGCCGGCAACCTGACGGCGCAGGTGCGCAACATCGCCGAAGTGGCGACTGCCATCGCCAATGGCGACCTGTCGCGCAAGATTACCGTCGACGTGCGCGGCGAAATCCTGCTCCTCAAAGACACTTTGAACACCATGGTGGATCAGCTTCGCTCCTTCGCCGGCGAAGTCACGCGCGTCGCCCGCGAAGTCGGCACGGATGGCCGCCTTGGCGGCCAGGCCGTCGTTCCCGGGGTCGCCGGCACCTGGAAGGACCTGACTGACAACGTCAACCTTCTCGCCGCCAATCTGACGACCCAGGTGCGCAACATTGCCGAGGTGACGACTGCCGTGGCGCGCGGCGACCTCTCGCGCAAGATCACTGTCGACGTAAAGGGCGAAATCCTCGAGTTGAAGAACACTATCAACACCATGGTGGACCAGCTCAACGCCTTTGCCGGCGAAGTGACGCGTGTGGCCCGTGAAGTCGGCACCGAAGGCAAGCTCGGCGGCCAGGCGCAAGTGCCGGGTGTCGCCGGCACCTGGAAGGATCTGACCGACACCGTCAACGTCATGGCCGCCAACCTCACCGAACAGGTGCGCGGCATCGTCAAGGTGGTGACGGCGGTGGCGAACGGCGATCTCAAGCAGAACCTCACCGTCGCCTCCAAGGGCGAGGTGGCCGCCCTTGCCGAAACCATCAACAACATGACCAACACGCTTGCGACCTTCGCCGATCAGGTGACGACGGTGGCGCGTGAAGTCGGCGTCGAAGGCCGCCTCGGCGGCCAAGCGAATGTTCCCGGTGCCGCGGGAACGTGGAAAGACCTGACCGGCAACGTCAACCTGCTTGCCGCCAACCTGACGACCCAGGTGCGCGCCATCGCCGAGGTTGCCACCGCCGTCACCAAGGGCGACCTGACGCGGTCGATCAAGGTCGATGCGCGCGGCGAAGTGGCCGAGCTCAAGGACAACATCAACACGATGATCGACAACCTGCGCCTGACGACGGAGCGCAACACCGAGCAGGACTGGCTGAAGACCAATCTGGCGCGCTTCACCAACATGCTGCAGGGCCAGCGCGACCTGACGCTGGTCGGTAAGCTGATGCTTTCGGAGCTGGCGCCGCTGGTCGGCGCGCATCAGGGCGTCATCTATCAGGTGGATGCCGATGAGGAGCAGGCGTTTCTGTCGCTGCTGTCGGTCTATGCGCAGGGCGTCGAGGCGGCGCACCCGCTGCGGCTCGATTTCGGCCAGGGCCTCGTCGGCCAATGCGCCAGCGACGCCCGCCGCATCCTCGTCACCGATCTTCCCGACAATGTCGTCCCGATCAGCTCCGGCGTTTTCACGACCCTGCCGCGGAGCGCGATCGTGCTGCCCGTCCATTTCGAGGGGCAGGTGAAGGCGGTGATCGAGCTTGCTTCCGCCGGCGAATTCACCGAGTTGCAGCTCTCTTTCCTCGACCAGTTGACGACCTCGATCGGCATCGTCCTCAACTCGATCGAAGCGACCATGCAGACCGAAGGCCTGCTCAAACAGTCGCAGCAACTCGCCGCCGAGCTGCAGACGCAGCAGCGCGAGCTGCAGCAGACCAACGAGCAACTCGGCCAGAAGGCGCAGCAGTTGGAGGAACGCAACGTCGAAGTCGAGGCGAAGAACCAGGAAATCGAGCAGGCAAGACGCGCGCTGGAGGAAAAGGCGACCGAGCTGGCGCTGACTTCGAAATACAAATCCGAATTCCTCGCCAACATGTCGCACGAGCTGCGCACGCCGCTGAATTCGATCCTCATCCTCGGCCAGCAGCTCGGGGAAAACCCCGACGGCAACCTGTCGGGTAAACAGGTCGAGTTCGCAAAGACGATCCACGGCGCAGGAACCGATCTTCTGAACCTCATCAGCGATATTCTCGACCTGTCGAAGATCGAGTCCGGGACGGTCTCGGTCGATGCCGAGGAGATCTTCGTCAGCAACCTGCTCGAGATGATGGCCCGGCCTTTCCGGCATGAGGCCGAAAACCGGAACCTGTCGTTCGCGGTCGAGGTGGGCGGCGATCTCACGAAGAGCATCATTACGGATTCGAAGCGCCTGCAGCAGATCCTCAAAAACCTGCTGTCGAACGCCTTCAAATTCACCGCGCAGGGCGGCGTGACGCTTCGCGTCGCCTTGGCAACCAGCGGCTGGTCGCCCGATCATCCGTCGCTCCGGCATGCGCCTTCGGTGATCGCCTTCGAAGTCGTCGACACCGGCATCGGCATTCCGCCGGAAAAGCAGCGCATCATTTTCGAGGCGTTCCAGCAGGCGGATGCTTCGACCAGCCGCAAATATGGCGGCACCGGCCTCGGCCTGGCGATCAGCCGCGAACTGGCGAACCTGCTCGGTGGTGAGATCCAGTTGCGCAGCACGCCGGGCGTCGGCAGCACCTTCGTGCTTTACCTGCCGCTGACATATGTCGGTGCCGGTGCGGTTGCGCCCAGGCCGGCCCCAGCGCCGGCGAACGTCGTGGAATTTGCCGAAGCGGCCGCCCGCCGCGCCGAAAAACCTGTCGAACATGTCGCAGACGATCGTCATCGGATAGCAGTTGGCGACTCGGTATTGCTCATCGTCGAAGACGATGCCCATTACGCCCGCGTCCTCGTCGATCTGGCCCGCGACAATGGCTTCAAGGTGCTGGTCGCGATGCGCGGCAGCGATGCGCTTGTTCTCGCGCAGGAATACAAGCCGTCAGCGATCTCGCTTGATATCTTCCTGCCCGATATGCTCGGCTGGACGGTGCTGAGCCAGCTCAAGCAGAATTCCCAGACGCGGCATATTCCGGTGCAGATCATCAGTCTAGACGAGGACCGCCAGCATGGGCTGACCCGCGGTGCCTTTGCCTTCATGAGCAAACCGACGACGCCGGAAGGCCTCGGCAAAGCCTTGTCTCGTCTGAAAGCCTATGCCGAGCCGCGCCGCAAGCAATTGTTGCTGGTGGAAGACAATGAAGCCGAGCGCATGAGCGTCACCGCCCTTCTCGGGCATGACGACATCGACATAACAAGCGTCGGCTCCGGATCGGAGGCGCTCGCCGTTCTCCGGCAGGGCTCGGCCGATTGCGTGGTGCTCGATCTCACGCTGCCGGACATGTCCGGCTTCGACGTGCTGGAGCAGATCCGCGACGATGCCGCGATCGCCGAAGTGCCGGTGGTCGTCTTCACCGGCCGGGAGCTTTCGCTTGAGGAAGACGCAACGCTGCACAGTATGGCCCGCAGCGTCGTGGTGAAGGGGGTGGAGTCGCCCGAGCGGCTGCTCGATGAAACGGCGCTGTTCCTGCACCGGGTCGTCGCAGACCTGCCGGCAGCAAAACAGGCGACGCTGCAGGAGTTGCACAGCTCGGACGAGGATCTTGTCGGTGAAACGGTGCTGCTCGTCGACGACGACGCGCGCAACATCTTCGCGCTGAGCAGTGTTCTCGAACGTCGCGGCATGAAGGTGCTGACGGCGACGACCGGAAGCGAGGCGATCGAGGTCATCAACAATGAGCCCTCGGTGGCGATCGTGCTGATGGACATCATGATGCCCGGAATGGACGGCTACGAGACGATGCAGGTCATCCGCTCCGAGCCCCGCTTCCGGCGGCTGCCGATCCTGGCGCTGACGGCCAAGGCGATGAAGGGAGACCGCGAGAAATGCCTGGAAGCTGGCGCCTCCGATTACCTGGCGAAGCCGGTCAATACCGAACAGCTCCTGTCGGCGCTGCGCATGTGGCTGCACCGCTGAGGACCTGGCCATGAACCCCGTCAACATCCTCCTCGTCGACGACCAGCCTGCCAAGCTCCTGAGCTATGAGGTCATTCTCGAAGAGCTCGAGGAAAACCTCATCAAGGCGCAATCGGCGCGCGAAGCCTTCGAGCATCTGTTGCGCACCGAAATCGCGGTCATTCTCGTCGATGTCTGTATGCCGGAACAGGATGGTTTCGAACTCGTCGGCATGATCCGGCAACATCCACGCTACCAGAACACGCCGATCATCTTCGTTTCCGCGGTAATGCTGGCCGAACCCGACCGGCTGCGCGGTTATGCCGTCGGTGCCGTCGACTACGTCTCCGTGCCGATCGTTCCGGAGGTGCTGAGAGCCAAGGTCAGGGTCTTTGCCGATCTTTATCGGAAGACGCGGGAGCTCGAGCGCCTGAACGCCGATCTGGAGGCCCGGGTTCGCCAGCGCACCGGCGAGCTCGAGGCTTCGGCGGCGCAACTGCGTCAGCTCAACGAGGAGCTCGAGAACCGGATCGATCAAAGGACGCGCGAGCGCGAGGAGGCGCTTGCCCAGCTGTTCGAGGCGCAGAAGCTCGACACGATCGGCCACCTCACAGGCGGCGTGGCGCATGACTTCAACAACCTCCTCATGGCGGTGCTCGGCAGCCTGAGCCTGTTGAAGAAGCGGCTTCCGGCCGATGAACGCAGTGAGCGCCTGGTGACCAACGCGATCCAGGCGGCCGAGCGCGGCACGGCGCTGACCCAGCGCCTGCTCGCCTTCGCCCGCCGCCAGGAATTGAAGCCGCAAGCGATCGATTTCCTGCGCCTGTTCGAAAATGTCGAGGATCTTCTCGCAAAGGCGGTGGGTCCGCGTATCGAAATCCGCAAAAGTATCCCGGCCGATCTCGCGCCCCTACTGGTGGACAGCAACCAGCTGGAGCTGGCGCTGCTCAACCTCTTCGTCAATGCGCGCGACGCGCTGGAAAGCGGGGGGGCGGTGACGGTTGCCGCGGCTCACGCCGACGAGGCCCGGCCGGCTGGTTTGACGGGCGGCAATTACATCAGAATATCGGTGTCGGACGATGGCGAGGGCATGGATGAGGCAACCGTCTCGCGCGCCGCCGAACCGTTTTTCACCACCAAAGGCGTTGGCAAGGGCACCGGCCTCGGCCTGTCTATGGTTCATGGCCTGGCCGCGCAATCTGGCGGCTCGATCCAGATATCGAGCGTCAGGGGCAAGGGCACGACCGTCTCCCTGTGGCTGCCCGTCGCCGAGACTTTCGTCAAGACGGAGCCGGCCGTCGAGCCCCCAGCGACGGAACCCTTGATGCCGGTATCGCGTCCGCTTGCCATTCTCGTCGTCGATGACGATGCGCTTGTCCGGACAGGAACCGTGGCGATGCTGGAGGATCTCGGGCATCTGCCGCGGGAAGCGTCTTCGGCTTCCCAGGCTTTGGAATTCCTTGCCGGCGGACCGAATTGCGATCTCGTCATCACCGATCACGCCATGCCCGGCATGACCGGCGCCGAGCTTGCGCGTCATCTTCGTTCGTCCTTCCCGGGCCTGCCCATTATTCTCGCTTCGGGCTATGCCGAGTTTTCCGAAGACCATGGGCTCGGCCGGATGCTCAGAATGACCAAGCCGTTCACCCAGGAACAGCTTCAAAGGGCCATGGATCAGGCGCTTTCGGGCAAGGTTGCGGCGGCCTGACGGTTGGGGTGCAGGTGTGTTTCACAGGCAGCTCTAACTTTCGCCGCTTTCAAACTGCTGCCCGGCATGGAGGATACGGAGGATAACAACCTCGGCGGAGTCGACGACGAACGCCACGCTTACCCGGCGCTCAAAACCGACAATCCGCAATCCCGGTCGGACATCATCACGGACGCTGCCACGTTCGGGATATGTTTCGAACCCATCCACAAAGGTCTTGATGCGGGCGATATATTTGCGGGCGACGACAGAAGATGCGGATTTCTTACGGACGAAACCATAGATGCACGCCAAATCCAACTCCGCCTCATCGGTGAAGCGGATATAATAGCGTTTCATCAATCCTCTTCCCGATCGATTTCGTCCATCCGTGCTTCGAGCCGTTTCCAGACTTCGTCGAGAGGTTTGGCCTTGGTGGGATCGGCCTTATGGACGTCATAGGTAGCCGCAACTTCCGTTCGCAGCCAATGCTCGACGGCATTTTCACGTTCCTGCAGAGCCCGCAGACCCTCGCGTATAACTTCGCTCTCAGAGGCGTAATCGCCGTCGGATACCCGTTGCTTGACGCGCTTCGCCATTTCTACGGGCAATGTGATGCTCATCTGTTGCGTCGAACGCATCGATTGCACTCCTATCGTTTGCATTCATATAGCACTCGATAGGATAAAATCCTACTCCCGATAGGGTGGATATTAATCTTCCTGATGTCCGCCGATAAAGCGTCCAGCGGCTGCAGCCGCTTTGCCTCCCCCGCGGACGAAACTTTTTGCTTCTGCAAAAGTTACCCAAATCCCATCTTCACTCCATCGAAGGCTTTCCCTTGACCAGAATGACGTTCGGCCCCGTTTTCACCGAAGAGGGTATTCTGTTTCGCCTCTGGGCTCCCCTGCATGAAAGCGTGTCCTTAAAGATCGACGGGGCCGGTTTACGGCCGATGCGCGCGGGCGAAGACGGATGGCACCGCTGCACGGTTGAGGATGCTCGTCCCGGGACGCGCTATCGCTTCGCCCTGCCGGACGGTCTTGAAATTCCCGATCCTGCCTCGCGGTTTCAGCCGCTGGACGTACATGGCCCGAGCGAAGTGGTCGACCTTTCCTCCTATCATTGGAAGGCGGGCGACTGGACCGGCCGGCCCTGGGAGGAGATGGTCATCTACGAGATGCATATCGGCGGCTTTACGCCGGAGGGCAGCTTCAGGGCCGCTATCGAGCGGCTGGATCATCTGCAAGAGCTTGGTATCACGGCGTTGCAGATCATGCCGCTCAGTGAGTTTCCGGGTCGTTACAGCTGGGGGTATGACGGCGTGCTTCCCTATGCGCCCGACAGCAGTTACGGCCGGCCGGAAGATTTCCTGGCGCTGGTGGATGCGGCGCATGAGCGCGGCATCTCCGTGTTTCTCGATGTCGTCTACAATCACTTCGGGCCTGACGGAAACTATATCCCGTCCTATGCGCCGCTCTTTACCGACCATCACAAAACGCCCTGGGGGCACGGGGTCAATTACGACGGCGACGGGTCGGAGGCGATCCGCGAATTCATCATCGAGAATGCCATCTACTGGATCACCGAGTTCAGGCTTGACGGTTTCCGCTTTGATGCCGTCCACGCCATCAAGGACGACAGCGACGAGCATCTTCTTCAGGCGCTTGCCCGCCGCGTCAGGGCTGCGGCCGGCAACCGGCATGTTCATCTGATCGTCGAAAACGAGGAGAACGATGCCGACCTCCTGCAGCGTGACGATAAGGGCGAGGCGAGGCTGTTCACCGCCCAGTGGAACGATGATGTGCACCATGTGCTGCATGTTGCCGCCACGGACGAAACCTTCGGCTATTATGCCGATTACGCCGGCGACGTCGGCAAGCTCGGGCGGGCGCTGGCGGAGGGTTTCGTGTTCCAGGGCGAACATATGCCATATCGCGGCGGAAGGCGGGGCAGGCCGAGCGGCCACCTGCCGCCCACAGCCTTCGTGTCCTTCATCCAGAACCATGATCAGATCGGCAACAGGGCACTGGGCGACCGGGTTCTGGCGTCGAGCCCGGTCGATGCCGTCAAGGCCGTCATATCAATCTATCTGCTGGCGCCCGAGATACCGATGCTGTTCATGGGAGAGGAATGGTGCGCCAGAGAGCCTTTTCCCTTTTTCTGCGATTTCGATGAAGATCTGAACGAGAAGGTCAGGCAAGGCCGGCGCCAGGAGCTTTCGCGTCTGCCCGGCTTCGACGCGGACGACCTTCTCGACCCGACGGCGCCATCGACCTTTGCTGCGGCCAAGCTCGACTGGTCGAAACGCACCACCTCCGACATGCTTGATTATTACAGAACACTTCTCGACCTCCGGCACCGGCGGATCGTTCCTTTGCTGAAAGGTGCCGTTGGCGGAGGCGCGGTCTACCGCTCGGCGGGAAATGCGATCGCGGTGGATTGGACCCTTGCGGAAAACCGGCGGCTTCATCTGCGCGCCAATCTCGGCAACGCGGCGGCGCCGCTGCTCGAGCCGCGGCAGGACGACACCGAGACGATATTCCGTCTTGGCGGAAGCGGCGGCGGCGGTCTCGGCCCGTGGACGGTGATCTGGAGCATCAGCGCGGGGTGACGGCGGTGGGAGAAAAGGATCGAAGGATGAAACCCGCCGAGCTCGACAAGCTTGCCCGACTTTACGGCATCAGCCCGACAAGGCCCAGCCCCGACAACAGGGAAGTGGCGATTTCCGCCGCGACCAAGCGCAAGATACTCTCGGCGCTCAACATCGAGCTGACGGCGACGGCAGATCCGCAGAGTGGCGCGCCGGGGCGGCAAGTCAAACCGGACGGCAGGAAGATCCCGGTGTCGTTTCTGCCGGATTTCCTTTCCGGCACACGGGTCTGGGGTGTGAGCCTGCAGCTTTACGAGCTCCGTTCGGCCCGCAACTGGGGTATCGGAGACTTCAAGGATCTGTCTGATCTGCCCGATCTGGCAGGATCGCTGGGGGCGGATTTCATCGGACTCAACCCGCTTCACGCGCCGTTCCTTGCCGATCCCGACCGCTGCAGCCCCTACGAACCCTCAAGCCGTCAGCATCTCAACCCACTCTATATCGCGGTCGACGAGGTGCCAGGTTTCGCCGGCAGTCCCGAACTCGAACGCGAATTGAAGCGCCTCCGCCAATCCAATCTCGTCGATTACGTCGGCGTCGCACGAGCCAAGCTTGGAGCCCTTCATGATCTCTGGCCGGCGTGGCGACAGCGCCGCGCCGGTGATAAGGACTATAGCCCAGCCGATTTCGACGCCTTTGTCGCGCGAGGCGGTGACAGCTTGCGGCTGCATGCGCTTTTCGAATGCCTGTCGTTTTCCATGGTCGAGCGCGGGGCCGGCGCCGGTTGGCAGCGGTGGCCGGCCGAGTTTCAGCGTTTCGACAGCGCCGCCGTCGACGATTTCGAACGCGAGCACACGGACGATGTTTTCTTCCATATGTGGCTGCAATGGCTCGCCCACCGCCAACTGATGCAGGCGGCAGATCGGGCGCGCAGGGCCGGCCTGCGCATCGGGCTCTATATGGACCTTGCCGTCGGGGAGGCGGTCGACGGCTCGGCAACGTGGAGCGAGCCTGAGGTCTACGTCTCCAAGGCCACGATCGGCAGCCCTCCCGACCCCTTCGCCGTCGAGGGGCAGGACTGGCATCTTGCCGGATACCTGCCTTCCGAAATTGCCGGAGGCGGCATGTCGCCTTACCAGCGCATGGTGAGTGCGGCCATGCGTTATGCAGGCGCCATTCGCATCGACCACGCCCCGGCGGTCCGCCGCCTTTTCCTGGTTCCCTTGGGCGACAGGCCGGATAGCGGCGCCTATGTCCGCTATCCCGAAGGCCGGCTGCTGCAGATCCTGGCTGAGGCTTCTGCCGAACATCGATGCCTCGTCATCGGAGAATCACTGGGAATGATTCCGGAGGGATTGCCGGAGGATCTGGCCGCCGCCGGCATCCTCTCCTATCGGATCCTTTCCTATGAACAGGGCAAGAAGGGCTTCAAGCCGGCCGATGCCTATCCCGTCCTCGCACTCGTCTGCCTTTCGACGCACGACCATCAGACCCTTGCCGGCTGGTGGCGCGGCGCCGACATTCAGAATCGCTGCGAACACGGTATCGTGCCGCCCGATCTCACCGAAAAACATCTCGAATACCGCAAGCGAGAGCGGAGATATTTGAAAGCGGCATTCAAGGCCGCCGGCCTCGCCTTGCCGCCCAGGCTCCCTGCTGCGCGGGCAAGCGAAGAGATGCTGAAAGATCTGACCGTCAGCGCCTACCGTTTCATTGCCCGGACTCCGTCGCTTCTTGCCGCCGTGCGGCTTGCCGATCTGACCGACGAGAAAAGACCGACCAATATTCCGGGCACCAGCGACAGCTATCCGAACTGGAAGCCGAAGCTATCGGTTTTGCTGGAGGATCTGATGTCGAGTCCGCTGTTTAACAGCGTAACGACGGCAATGCGGGAGGAAAGGCCACGGGAGTGATCGCGGTTGAGCGAATTGTCCGATTCGCGATTGTCGCCCGATCTGGCCCGTCGCGCGAATGGAAATCGATCCGAGAAGGAACGAATACGGAGCCGGCGAATTTTGAACAAAGAAGGACAGCGAATGTCGAGATGAGGGCCTATCCGCTTCCGCCGCTCTAACTGCGGCACGACCAATATGGAAACAAAACCATGACGACCGCATTCATCGTTATCGCATTGGCTCTGATCATCATCTACGCCGGCCCGACATTGCTGTTCATCTGCGTCGGCTATGCCGATTATCTGCTGGAGCGGCGAAGACATATGATCGCGCTAAAGCACGTCGTGAAGCGTCGCAGTGACGAGCTTTAGCCACTCCTGGGAAATCGCTTTTTCTGGAATCAGGCTCGACCGTCGACGTTGTTTGGTTGTCTGGGGAAGGGACCAGAGGCAGGTCGGAAAACCCGCCCCTGGGAGATGCGACGCGCTTTAGTCGTTCGCCGTGACCTTGACGCCGAGTACCGAAGGAATGGTGTTCGGAGCACCCATGGCCGCGCCTATGATCATCGGAAATGGAACCGGCTTTTCAGGTGCGGCGCTGATCGTCAGGCTTTTCGGCGCGTCGAGATAGGTGTTGACGGCTGCCGATACCTGGTTTTGCAGCTCCGGGAGGTTGAGCTGCGCCATCATTATCGGTACGAGGCCTTTCAAAGATTGCGTCAGTTGCTCGCCCGTGACGCCCTGCTGCGAACCGGCATAGTCGAGCGCCTTCTTGGTGATCGAGGCATCGTCGAAGCGGATCGAGGCGCTGTTAAACGTCAGCTGCTGCACCAGCCCCAGCATTGCCAGGCCGGCGGCTTGGTTGGCCTCTTCCTTGTTCGGATTGGCCTCGGCGGTTTTCATCGCCTCCTGCAGCGATTTGACGAAGCCCAGCGTGTAACCGGAAAAGTCGACGGCGATATTCAGCCGGCCGATATTCTTGAAGTCGAAAGCGTATTCGTCGACAGCAATCTTGCCGCTTTCGACTTCCCAGCTGCCCTTCATCGTCACCGTGCCGTCGAGCGTCGTCAGCCCGAGTTTCTCGATGGCCTCCTTCGAGCTCGCATCCTCGACCTGCGACAGGTCGGCTTTCAGGCCGGCGACATTGGCGTCATAGGCAAAGCCGCCGTCCTGGCGTTCCAGGTTCGACTCGATACCCTCGATGGCAAAGACGTCCTTGCCCTTGATGTCGACAGCGATCGGACCGGTGCTGAACGTCTCGTACAGGAGAATATCGTTCAGCGTGCCGCCCGTTGCGTTGGCGGGAATCGTCAAGCCGGTAATCTCGATGTCCTTGGCGGAGAAGCGGCCTTCCTCCTGGCTCATGTCGATATCCGGGAAAGAGACGGTCTTGGCGCGGTAACCGCCGCCTTCGGTTTCCTCGACGCCCTCGAAGGTGAGTTCGCCGATTTTCAAAGTATCGCCGGGCAGATTGGCATATCCCACCTGGACGCCGGTAGCCGTTACCGTGTCGCCATCGACATCGGCCTTCTCGAAGGTGATGACCGTGCCGCCCGCACTGGTTGCGGCATTGAGCTTCTTCATCATGTCGGCGCCGTCAAGAGCAAGCGCCGGACCGGCGAGTGTCAGGAAGGCGGTGCTTGCCATCATCAGGTGAAAATTGCGCATATGCTTCATGAAGATATCCTTATGTCGAAAGTGGATGCGGGGATTGCGAAATTCCCGGACATATCCGAGCAGCCTCTCGGGTCTGAGAGGCGGCGGGGATGTCAGGGTTGCATCTGGTCGGCTAATTGGGGGGCGAGGAGGTCGGGCTCCGTCGGAACCGCTGGGCTGAAGAGACATGGCCGCTCTTCCGCCGGGAATGGACGGCAGCATTTTCTCTAGCAGAGGTAGTTTTGCGGTTCATTGTCACACATAAAGTGTATTCCCCTGATTTTTGCAAGCCTCAAACGACCGAACGACAGGGAATCATCGCCGGATTTTTTACGCGTTTTCAGTGCCGTAAGCGGAAGGGTCAGTCCCTTCGCTGCGGCGCGGCCGGTTCATACGAAATAATCGGGAAACGCCTTCCTGAGCTCTTCGACTTTTGCGACGGTCTGGCTGAGATGTTCACGGATCGCGCCGACGGCACGCTGTTCATCGCGGGCGGTAATTGCGTCGATGATGGCGTGGTGACCATCGAGAATGCTTATGATCTTGCCCTTCTCGGGCAGATGCAGACGACGAACGCGGTCAAGATGGCCGGAGCGCTCGCGAACCAGCTGATGCAGGCTGCTGCGTTTGGCGCCTGCGAATAATGTCTGGTGAAAGAGCTCGTCGAGTTCCTGGAACATGGCAATCTGATCGATGTCGTCGGCGACCGCCGACTGCATTTTGATGATCGAGCGGGCTCGGGTGAGGACGCTCGGATCCGGATCGGGATCGGTCGCGAGGCGGCGGCAGACTTCCGATTCCAGGGCGACGCGAAGGAAATGCGCCTCGTAAATTTGCAGGACATCGATCCTGGTCACCACAGTGCGGGACTGCGGGTGAATGCGAACCAGGCCTTCCTGTTTGAGAAGCTGAAGCGCGTCACGAATGGGAGTCTGGCTGACTTCATAGGTCTCGGTAAGCTCAGTGCGTGACAGCGTGGTGTCCGGGGGCAGCTGGATGGTGATGATCCGCTTCCTGAGATCGTCATAGACCCGCTGGACCGTGCTGCCGGCTGCGGCCGGAAAACCGGGTGCAGTCAGGCCGAATGTGGAGGCGAACTGGGAATTCATGTGGGTCGTTCCTTTCGCACCACTCATAGCTTTGCATGGCCTGAGGCACAAGAATACAAGGTTCCCGTTGATATATATGTCAAACTAAAATATCAGTTACGAGGGCTGAGATGAGCAAGCAAAAAGTTGGGAGAGAGCCGTGGCCGCTGGGAAAACTTACGAGCAATTGCGGTCGGCCCGATGGATGCTGCCGGATGATCAGCGCTCGTTCGGTCACCGGTCGCGGACCATGCAGATGGGGTATGCACCGGAGGATTGGCAGGGAAAGCCGATCATCGCCGTCATCAACACCTGGTCCGATGCCCAGCCCTGCCACATGCATTTCCGCGAGCGCGCCGAATGGGTGAAGCGGGGAATTCTTCAGTCGGGCGGATTCCCCATGGAACTGCCGGCCCTTTCCCTTTCCGAAAACTTCGTCAAGCCGACCACAATGCTCTATCGCAATATGCTGGCGATGGAGACCGAGGAGCTGTTACGGAGCCATCCTGTCGACGGTGCCGTTCTGATGGGGGGCTGCGACAAGACCACGCCGGGTCTTGTCATGGGCGCCGTCAGCATGGGCATTCCCTTTGTCTATCTGCCTGCCGGTCCGATGCTTCGCGGCAATTATGCCGGCAAGACGCTGGGCTCCGGGACTGACGGCTTCAAATATTGGGATGAGCGGCGCGCCGGCACGATCACCAAGGAGGAGTGGCAGGGCATCGAAGGCGGGATTGCCCGCAGCTACGGCCATTGCATGACCATGGGCACGGCGTCGACGATGACGGCGATCGCCGAGGCTATGGGATTGACGCTGCCGGGCGCGTCCTCGATTCCCGCAGCCGACGCCAACCACCAGCGCATGTCGGCGGCCTGCGGGCGGCGGATCGTCGATATGGTATGGGAGGATCTGACGCCGGACCGGATCATTACGCGGGCGGCGGTCGACAATGCCGTCACGGTCGCCATGGCGACCGGCTGCTCCACCAATGCGATCATTCACGTGATCGCCATGGCGCGGCGCGCCGGCGTCCCGCTGGAACTCGACGACCTCGATCGCATCGGTCGCACGACGCCGGTTCTTGCCAACATCCGGCCTTCCGGTTCGACCTACCTGATGGAGGATTTCTTTTATGCGGGCGGCTTGCGTGCGCTGATGAAACAACTCGGCGAAAAGCTGGATCCAACCGCGATTACCGTCACGGGAAAACCGCTGGTGGACGGTCTCGACCAGGTGAAGATCTACAATGACGACGTTATCCGGCCATTGTCGAACCCGGTCTATCACGAAGGTTCGCTCGCGGTGCTCAAGGGGAACCTGTGTCCCGATGGCGCGGTCATCAAACCCGCGGCCTGCGATCCAAAATTCCATCGCCATTGCGGCCCGGCGCTGGTCGCCGACAACTATGCCGAGATGAAGAAGATCATCGACGATCCCGATTATCCGCTGACGCCGGACACCGTGCTCGTATTGCGCAACGCCGGCCCGCAGGGCGGCCCGGGCATGCCGGAATGGGGCATGATCCCGATGCCGAAGGCGCTGTTGAAGCTTGGCCTGCGCGACATGGTACGCATCTCGGATGCCCGCATGTCCGGAACCAGTTTCGGCGCCTGCGTGCTGCACGTCGCGCCGGAATCTTACATCGGCGGCCCTCTGGCATTGCTGAGAACCGGGGACATGGTCGAACTCGATATTCCCACGCGCAGCCTCAATATGCTGGTTTCCGAAGAGGAGATCGCAGCGCGGCGGGCCGCCTGGGTGGCGCCCAAGCGGCACTATGAGCGCGGTTACGGCTTCATGTTCTCCAGCCATATCGAGCAGGCCGACAAAGGCTGCGACTTCGATTTCCTGACGACGGAATTCGGCGGCAAGACGCCTGAACCGGCCATCAACTGAGGCGCCACGATGTTTGATCCCAATCGGTTTCGGCGCTTGAATTTGAATGAGGAGAAGGAATTATGAACCCCGCAACCCGCGAAAAGCTGATGGGTGTCTCCGTCGCGACGCTCTGTTCGGCGTTGTTCAAGCGCGGCCTGAGAAACCAGACGGTGCAGGATGTCCGGCCGGTGCAACCGAAGGGCCGCAATATGGTCGGGCCAGCCTTCACGCTGCGTTACATGCCGGCGCGCGAGGACCGCAACGCCATGAGCGTCTTTCGCAACCCGAAACATCCGCAACGGCTTGCCATCGAGACCTGTCCCGAAGGCCATGTTCTGGTGATGGACAGCCGCAAGGATCCGCGCGCCGCCTCCGCCGGCGACATACTGATTACCCGCCTGATGATGCGAGGCGGCGCCGGCGTCGTCACCGACGGCGGCTTCCGCGACGCCATGACCATCGGCGGTCTTGATATACCCGCCTATCACCATCGTCCCTCCAGCCCGACCAATCTCACGCTCCACGAGGCGATCGACATCAATGTGCCGATCGGATGCGGGGATGTCGCGGTCTTCCCGGGCGACATCATGGTTGGCGACGACGACAGCGTAATCGTTATTCCGGCTGAGATTGCCGACGAGATCGCTGACGAAGCGGTCGATATGACCGCTTACGAGGATTTCGTCACCGAGCGCGTCAAGCAAGGACATACGATCATTGGTCTCTATCCGGCCACCGACGAAAGCAATCTGGCGCTCTTTGCAGACTGGCGGAAGGTGAACGGCCGCTAAAGCGGCGTATCGGCGGTCAGCTAACGCGACAGAAGGGCTTTGGGCTCGGGCTGAATTGCCGGGGTAGGGGGCTGTTCGGCAAGGGCGAGCAAACGCCCCGCCCGACGCCTCTTTGCCGGTCGAACGACGCGATCGCGCGGTTGTTCCGGTTGCGGGCGATCTGTTCCGGTTTTCAGCCGAATTCTGGAACAATATCTGCCGTCCCCTGTTACACTGGCGATAAAATCAGTGACGCGTAAAGAGCGAAGCCGGGAGGGGTCGATGAAGCAGAGCATGGGATTGGGGCTGGTTTTTGCCGTTGCATTGATGGGCTGCACGACTGGCTCAGGCAATTACTCGTCGGCGGGGCTGGCCCCTATTCCGGGCAGCATTACCTATAATGGTCAGCCGCGCGCAAAGCTGACGAAATCGCCTGCCGGTTCTTCCTTCCCGCACAGCTTTACAGATCAGTGGGGGCGCGAGGTCGAGGAAATTTACATCATCCGGCCCGACCGGAGCTTGCTCATCGCCGAGCGCCACTACCGGCCGATCTTCTCGCTCGACGACCACTAGAGCAAAAGTGCGGAAGCGATTTTGCGCGCCGCCCTGAGAAGGAGAATTGATCATGCCGCGACGCAGGAATTCTCAGACGACGATGCTCGACACCAAAGGAGCGAGGATAGGCGAGCCGGTCCCGAAGGCTGTCATTGATACCGCCACCGCCTCTGTCGGCATTCCCCGGCAGCCTGACCACGGTCTCCAGGAGGAGCTGAACACGCTGCGACAGCAAATCGACGCGCTCCGGCAGCAGTTCCTCGATGGCGCCCGATTGGTAAAGGGCGGTGCCGGGAAGGCAATGCGTCAGACAGAAGCGGCGGTGAAGCGTTATCCGGCCTCGACGCTTCTCCTCGCTGCGGCGGCTGCGGCTGCGGCTGCGTTCGTCTTCGCCGCGCGCCGCGCCTCCCTGCCGCGCCATCAACCGGCGTTGCGCGATCTGAGGGAACTTTACGACACCATCCGGGAGCGCATCTGACAAGATTTCGGGATTGTCAGCATGCCTGTTATGCCCGACACTTGATCATCCAAGCGAGGGCAACTGCATGCTCGACATCATCATACGAGACGCTCTTGATATTGTTGGGCGTACGGAGCGCCTGATCGAGGCAAGCCGGCGGCTGCTGGACAGTAAGAGCCTTGGCGAAGTTGAGATGTACGAGCTCGATTACGAGATCGAACGGCTCGGGGATGCGGTTTTCGTCGTGGATGAAGCCATTCGGTCGCTTGCACGTGCCGTCGAATGCTGGCCGCAGACCGCCCCGGTCCACAGGACGGCGAGAAGATTGCATTGATGAACGGCCGCCGCCTCTAAGTGGTTTAGGCAGCAGCCTGGTCATCCGCTTCCAGGGAACTGACACTGCACGAAGCCGTTCTGGACGGGTTTTCGAGCCGCGATCCGCGTGTCACGCCGATGTCACGCGACCATTGAAACAATATGTGCTTGATCGGTATCGTTGGGGTTCAGCCGAGGTCTTGCAGGCCGCCGGCCCGATTGCCGGAGCTGGCGGCTCTGTTGTTCGATCGATTTTCCAGTGGAGACACGCGATGAGGGATATGCTGGCTAATATCATGCTCGTCCCGAGCTGGGGACAGCCGGGTCAATCCTGCTATTATTTCGGTGGGGCATCACGATGACCTCGAAGACCTCTGGGCGAAAATCTCAGCCCCACGAATTCATCTTTCCGGTTCACACGCGCACGATCGCACAAATCAGGTACGATAGCCTCAGCAAAGTTATGACGGTGGTCTATCACGACGGCCGCTCGATAACGACGACCGGCATACAAGGCCCAGCGATGTTGAGGATTCTTGCCCAGCGTCCGCTCGAGCGCTCACCGTTTCTGTTGCAGACCGTCATTTGAGGCGGGAATCGGCGCCGGCCCTTGTCTGCGTCGCGTGGACAAGGCATCCGTTCATGAAATCGGCGTGATCGTGCATCCATTTCCCCCAGCCTGCGTTCATCTCCAACAGCCCGAGCCATGGAGGGAATGCCGATGACCTTTCCACCACCGAAAACCGAAGCTCCCGTGCCGCGCTTCGAAGAGGCAACCATTGCCGCGCGCGACGCTCTGGAAAGGCTGATCGCAGCCGCCAATGAAGCCGGATGGGCAACGGGAGAGATAACCGCGGCAATCCTTAAGGCTGCGCAGTTTCTGAGTGATGCCAACAAGAAAGATCCCGATCCGGCTGAGGATCCTGTGAGCAGCGACACTGCCAGGCAGGAGCAGATCGGTCACGGCGAGCTCTACGATTAGAGCAGTGCAAGGGAAGCCGCGACGCGGCGGCGACTTGCCCATCTCGAAGACGTGCTGGCCGGCGATGATGATCGGTGCAACGGTGACGCTGGCCCTGTTGGCGTCGGCGGCCGGATGCATCCTTTTGAGCCGTCGAGCGTTCTATCGCCAGGAAATAGCTGGAGATGCATCATGTTCAAGGACGAACTCGGCGATATCGGTACAGACGAGGGTATGCGCGACAATGTCGGCACCGCACCGGCCGCCTACGGAGAGGCGAAGGCCAATCCCCATCTGATCAGGCCTGAGGGTTTCGCGAGCGAGGCCGAATATCGGGCATATATTGCGACGCTCGGCGGTCATGTTCCGGCTGAAGATCTCGCCGATACCACTCTCCCGGCCCCCGACCACCATGCGCTGGAAAGCCGTCTGCAAGACTTGAGGGAAGAACTCGAAAACCTCCGTGCTCGCCTTCACGTGATCAAGCGTCAGGCGGAAACCGTGGTTGCGGAGAACCTCCGGTGGGCCGATGCAAGCGCGCATGCACAGCTCGGCACGCAGCCCTGGCTCAAGCTGGCCGGCGCAATGGCGGCAACGTTCGTCGTCACGAAGGGCATCAGGCGGCTACCTCTGGGCACTCTGGCGACGGCGGCGATGCCCCTGGTCGCTGCCGCGATGAATCGGAAGTTCGCCAGAGGATGATGCCGGAAGACGTGTGGGTTCCTCCGACGAGATCGGGCCTCGATCGTCGATTTGCATCCCGGATACTCGGCTGTCAGGTCTCGAACCGTAATGAAGCGGGCGCCATCTTCTCGCCGAAATATTAGTGGCACCTTATTTTCGAAAGGGAGACGAACATGGCTGGACATGACGATCGCTACATCGAGATTACCACGCGTCTGCGCTCGGTACGGTCGTTCTGCGACTTTCTTTCGCAGGGCGCTACGGTCTGCGTTGGCTTATCGGACGGCGCGCCCTATAAGGACGTCACCGCCGTTCTCCTGGAACGAAACCGCAGGGAAGCGGAGGTGCTCGACCGCATGCGCAGGCGTCTCTATCCGGAGTTCGCGGACGAAGAGGTAATGCCGCCGCTCTACAGCCGTCACTGACCTGCGCCGCGCATCGTGGGCCTATGCGATGCGGAGCAGCAGACCTCTCTATGCTGCGGCTACGCGTTGTATGTCCGTTTCATCCAGTTGGAACTGGTCGATGAGCTGCAGGAGCGTTCTCGTCTCGTCGGCAAGTTCCTTCGTCGCCGCGCTGGTTTCCTCGACCATGGCAGCATTCTGCTGCGTCATCTGGTCCATCCGGTTCACCGAGGAATTGACTTCGTGCAGGGCGTTGTATTGCTCCCTGCTCGAGCGGGCAATGACGTCCATCTGCTCGGATGCGGTGACCACTTTTGCGGAAATATTTTCGAGGACTTCACTCGTTTCGCGCACCACACGCGCGCCATTGGTAATCTCGGCCCGCGAGCGCCCGATCAGCTGCTTGATCCGTTGGCCGGCTTCGGCGGAGCGCTGAGCGAGATCGCGGACTTCCTGAGCCACGACCGCAAAACCCTTTCCAGCCTCGCCGGCGCGGGCCGCTTCGATGCCGGCGTTGAGCGCGAGCAGGTTCGTCTGGAATGCGATCTCATCGATGACGCCGATGATCTGCACGATCTCGTCGGAAGCCGCTTCGATCTTGCCCATCGCGTCGATTGCGCTGGCGACCACCTCGGATGAGGAATCGGCCGTCTCTTTGGTATCGGTGATGATCTGGCGGGCATCGTCGGCGCACAGCGCGGAAGAGCGAACCGTGGTGGTGATCTCCTCTATGGCCGCGGCGATCTCTTCCAGTGCGACGGCCTGCTGTTCGGTGCGTTTTGCGAGGTTGCCTGCGGCCAGATCCATCTGGCCGGCATTTCCTTCGATCATGCGGGTATTGGTGCGGATCTGGTCGATCGTTTCCTGCAGGCGAAGCAGCGACGAATTGAAATCGTTGCGAAGCTGCTCCAACCGCCCGAAGAAGGGTGTTGCGATGGTCTGCGAAATATCGCCCCGCGCCAGACGCCCGAGACCTTCGGCCAGCGCCGTGACCGCAAAGTCGATCTGCTGCTCGACCACGCGTTTTTCTTCGTCGTTGCGATGCCTTTCCTCTTCGGCCCTTGTCCGTTCGATCTCGCTGCGTTCCTCGATCTCGACCTTGGCGATGGCATTATTCTTGAAGACCCCGAGCGCACGGGCCATGTCGCCGATTTCATCGGCTCTGTTATCACCGACGATCGAGGTTTCGAGCTTGCCGTCGGCGAGCCGCCGCATGGCCGAGGTGATCTGGTTGATCGGGCCTTTGAGCGTGACGGTCAGACCTATGCCGGCGAGGACTGCGATCACCACGCCGAGGATCGTCGTTCCGAGAGACATGGAATTGGCGTCGGTGCGTTCTGCGGCCGCGTTCTGCCGCTGCATTTCGGCGAAGGCCGTCAGTTGGGACCACATGCCGTCCACATCGGCGGCTGCGGCGCGGAATTCGTCCTGGCGCTGCGCGCTGACGCGGACGAGGTCGGCGGCGGCCTGCTGCATCTTGTCCAGTGCCGGCAGGAGTTTAGGCTTGAGATTGTCGAATTGTGCAACGCCGCCGGCATTGGAAATCAGCATGTCCAGCCCCTTCCTGACGGCTGTGATTTCCTGCGACAGTCTCTGGAGATTGGCATCGGTCGGCGCCAGCGTCAGTTTCGCCATGACGATCTGGATCACGTAAGCCGAGGTCGTCAGCTTCTGGCCGTCTCTCTGACTGGTTTTGGCGCGCTCGACCGATTTGGCGGTCTCGGCCGCCTTGTCCGTTACCGTCTTCAGCCGCCGTGCGGCGACCGCCTGCAATTCCGGCAGCCTGGCGACGATCTGGCCCGTCGCGTCCTTGAGGCCGGCTGCGCGCTCCTCGGTCTGGCCGGTGGCTTCGACCAGCGGCTTCAACGAGGCAATGGCATCGTCGATCGCCTTTTTGGCCTCCGGCGCCTCGCCGCCAAGCGCCATTGCGACGATGCGCTGCTGCCGGCCAAGTTCCTCCATGTCGGAACCGCCGATCGGGCCGGCGGCTTGAGCCTTGTCGTTCAATGACTGGGCGAAAGAGGCGAAGTCCGATATGCGCTGTGCGTCGCCCAGCGTATTGCGGGCTTCATCTTCCTTCATGTCGGCAGCACGCTGGAGAACCTTGGAGCCTTCGACAATATCGGTCTGGGCGGAGACAACGACGCTCTGCGCCTTCTGGAGATCGGCGAGGAGGGCGGTCCGGCTCTCCTGAAGCTGCCACAGCGAGTCCATGCGTACGGAAATTCCGTCGATGGAAGAGAGTGTCTGTTCCAGTTCCTGCTGGCCGCTGCGATCCGCGGCAAGCCGGTCGAGGCCGGATTTCAAAAGGCCGCGTTGATCGCCAAGCTTTGCAGTGACAAGGTCCCGGTTTTCCTGCGTGGCATTGGCCAGGAACTCCGCCATCGCAGCGGATAGATCGCGAAAGCCGCTTAAGGACTGGAGGACGGAGTTGGAAATATCCATCCGCCCCTGAAGCAGGCTCGAAGCATAAAGGCCCGTCGCACCCACGGCCATGATGCTCAAGATGAACGGAACGATGAATACCATCACCTGCGTCTGGATGCGCACACGTGACAACAGCCTGCCCAACATCAACCTTCCTCCCAGAAGAACCGTCGATTTCGAGTGAAGTCCGGAACCGCTCGAACCGACTACTATCCCCGCTCAGACGCCGGCGGAATGAATATTCCATATCATAAAATTTGTGAAATATTCGTTTCAATGTCGTTGTAGGCTCTGGTGAATGTCGTTTTTTAGGCGGATCTGAGAGCCGGCAGGACATCGGCCGATCAGGCGAAGCCGATTTCAGCAAGCAGGGGGAGGTGATCGGACGCCACTCTCGTCAGCCGGCTTTCCATGACCGCCGATCTTTTGACGACGAGATCGTCGGTGACGAAGATATGGTCGATGCGCATCAGTGGGTAGCGGGCGGGAAAGGTCGCTCTCGCCGCGGTGCTGCCTGCGAGTTGGGCGTCCTTCAATGACCGTGCAGCCAGCCGATAAGTCGCCGATGCCGGAATGGCATTAAAGTCGCCGCAGAGGATCGCGGGAAGGGATTCGCCCACGCTCCCATGCAGCCAGCCGGCGTTCAACAGCGTCGTCATCTGCCGGATGCGCTCGCGCCCTCGAAGGCCGAGATGGGTATTGACGACGAGCAGCTTCCTGTCGCCAACCAGGACTTCGACGGAAAGCGCGCCGCGCTGCTCGCCGATGGATGGCAGCGGACCGGCCTTCACCGCGCCTGTCGGCAGCGCGGTGATGATCGCATCGCCATACTGCTCTTCGGCAATCGACAATGCCGGGTGGAAATGCGCCTGCATCTTCAGAGGCGAAGCGATTGCATGCGCCTGGTCGACGCCGCCGGTCCTGCGCCTTGAGACATCGACCTCCTGAAGTGCCACGATGTCGGCCTCCGCTTCGGCAATGACGGAGGCGATACGACCGGGATCGAGCTTCCGGTCGCTGCCGATGCAGCTGTGTACGTTATAGGTCAGGAGTTTGATCGATTTATCCGGCATGGACCTGCTGAAAGCTCGTTCGTCCCAACTCAGAACGCGTTTCCCGGGGAGAACAGCGAACTGTTCCTGCGGGGGAACACAGAACTCGTTTGATCGTTCCGGATAATCGAGCCTGGAGTGTCGCGCCTTCTTTCGGAGAACACGATGCGTTGGACTCTCACCTCGGAAATGGAATGATCGATGAGCTTGAAAAACATAATCTGGAATGGACTGCTCGTAGCCGCCTTTTGCCTTGCGATCTTTCTTCTCTACCGCATATTTCAACAGTACAGCCTGGAGCAGATCGTCAAGTCGGTTGGGAGCATCCCCCTTTCGAATTTCTGCATGGCGCTTCTCTTTGCTGCGGCATCCTATCTCTGCCTGAGCTGCTTCGATCTCCTGGCGATCCGTTCACTTGGCAAGTCCCTGCCTTACCGGAAGATCGCGCTGGCCTCGTTCATCAGCCTTTCGCTCGGCCACAATATCGGCTTTGCCGGGCTGAGCAGCGGCGCCTTCCGCTATCGATATTATTCCCGCTGGGGCCTGACGACGGAGGACGTAGCGAAGATCATCCTGTTTTGCGGTGTCACGGTGGGGCTCGGGCTCATCACGCTCGGCAGCCTTGCCCTGATCGTCAATCCCGAGGATGCAGCGCGTCTGCTGCGCCTCGACGCGGTAAGTGCTCGCCTCTTCGGCGCGATGGCGCTGATCGCTCCGGTCACCTATGCCGGCCTGGCGTCTTTTATCCGCGGCAAGCTGCGCCTATGGCGCTGGTCGTTTCAATTGCCACGATTTTCGATCGCGCTGGCGCAGATCGGAATCGGGACAATCAATTTCATGTTCGTTTCCGCCTGCCTGCACCAGATGCTCTCGGCCTTTGGCGACGTCGCCTTCTTCCGCTCGGTGACGGCTTACGTTCTCGCCAATTCGGCGATCCTTGCAACCCATGTGCCGGGCGGTCTCGGTGTGCTGGAAGCGACGGTCTCCTATGCCGTGCCGCAAGAGGCTTCGATCGGCGCGCTGATTGCGTTCCGTTGCACCTATTTCTTCATTCCGCTGGCGCTCGGCACAACGCTTCTTCTCATCACCGAGGTCGTCTTCCGGCGAGGCTCACGCCGGGCGGGCCAGCAGGCGGACGAGGGAGCCGAGGCCCAGTCGGTGTAGAGGGAGGAAGGGGCGAGCCGGGTCGAAGATCGCGGTGCCTGCGATCGGTGAAACACTGCCGGACGGTTCGACCGTGAATTCCCTCAAGCGGCGCGGCCCGTTACTCAACGCATCGATCGCCGCAATCATCGAGCCGCTTTCCCCAAAGGCCGCGGCAAAGGTTTCGCTGGTCGTTCCGAGATATTCGGCCAGCAGGCGGTTGCGCAGATCTGCGATAGCACGGTGATGCTCGTCGCAGGCCGCCTCGAACAGCATGTCGCATTCGCAATCCAGTCCTTCCGAGCGGTTGTTGAGATTGGAGGAGCCGATCCGGACCAACGCGTCATCGGCAAGTATCAGTTTGGAATGGATCAGGACCTCCACCTCGCTATCCTTTCCCGGCATGGGCACGGGGCCGGGCACGACGGGATAATAGACCCGCAGGCGATCTGCGCGATCAGCCCTCTTGAGGCGTCGGATGAGGCGGTCGCGGTTGCTGCCCATGACGAGTTTTTCGATCAGCCCGTGAGAGCTGCGCGTGCAGATGATGACCACTTCCGGCCCATCTTCTTCCCGCAGCCGCGCGGCAATGGCGTCGGCGACACGAAAGGAGGCGAGATATTGCGCCTCGATGTAAAGCTGGCGCCGCGCCCGGGAGATGATGTTCAATGTCGAGGCGATGCCGTCGCTGATGCCGGTTCGGAAGGTGGTCGACGGCTCCGTCAGCACCAAGCCGACCGGGATTTCTCGCAGTGAAACGGCTAGATCGTCCGGCCATGCGAACGGCGAGCCCTCGGCGAGCGGCAGGTGCTTTTCGCCGGTGGCTTTTTCCCAGCGTTGCCTGGCGATATCGCCGATCAGCCCGGCCGCGTCGCCCGTGACCATCGCCTGAACGTCATGCAGCGGATCGTAGGAAACGCCCTCGGGGTCGCACCGCAGCTTTTCCCTGGCGCGGTGGCGCCTTGTATCCCATCGCCGCGACGTCAGATCCATGCCGCCGATGAAGGACAGTGCATCGTCGATGCAGACGAGCTTTTGATGATGACAGCCTCGCAGGGCGCCCGGAAGATCGAAGCGCAGATCGATCCTGGCGTTCTTCGGGAAATTCTTCTTCCGAAGCACCTGCAGGGATTTGTCCGAATAGATCGGTCCGAGTGCCCAGATGAGGATACGTATTTCGAGTTCGGGATTGGCCGCCGCCGCCGCATGCAGCAGATCGGCCAATGTTTCGCCGGATTTTTCCGGTTCCAACAGAATGTCGGGATTGAAATCCCAGCCGACGATCCAGACAGTGCGCCGCGCCTGCCGTAATGCTCGCGCGACTTCGGCGAAATATCTGTCGCCGTTGATCAGAAAGGCGGCTTTTTCCGCGCGTCCTTGGAGCCGCAATGCCGTATTCCCCTCTTTTTGGCTTCCAGGATGTTGCGCTTTTGTTCGGGTCAGGTACGCTTGTTCGGATGTGGTTTCGAATGCGCTCATGTTTGCCTCGGCCGTTTGACTGAAAGCAAACGCCTGAAATTTCACACGGTTCCCGACGGCAGGAGGCTGCTATGCATAGCGTTCGGGCATAGAGGATATAGGAAACGAAATGTCACAACGAGCAGGCAGCGCCGATCTTCCGCTTCACGGAGGACGTGTGCCGCATTGGCTCGGCGACCGGATGACGCGGCTCGGCACGCTGATCACCGAGGCGATCATCCATCACTATGGCCGCGATGAATTCCTGCGCAGGCTCGCCCATCCCTTCTGGTTCCAGTCTTTCGGCGCCGTGATGGGCATGGACTGGCATTCCTCTGGCATTACGACGAGCGTTCTCGGCGCGCTGAAGCGCGGGCTGAAGCCGCGTGCCGGCGAACTCGGCCTACATGTCTGCGGTGGCCGCGGGGCGCAATCGCGCAAGACCCCGCAGGAACTCGTCTCGATCGGCGAGCGGGTCGGCCTCGACGGGGAGGGACTGGCGACGACGAGCCGTCTGATCGCCAAGGTCGACAGCGCCGCCCTTCAGGACGGCTTCGACCTTTATCTCCATGGCTTTATCGTCGCCGATGACGGCCATTGGGTGGTCGTGCAGCAGGGCATGAACGGCGACAGGCGGCAGGCCCGGCGTTATCACTGGTTGTCGGAGGGACTGGAGAGTTTCGTCGATTCGCCGCATGCGGCGATCGAGGGACGCAGCCAGGGCGAGATCGTCAATCTCGCCGACAGGCGCGCCGAGCGCTCGCGGCGCGGCCAGCTCGACCTGCTGGCAACGCTCGGTCCCGACAGGATCGTCCGCGAGGCCGCCGCACTGCTGCGCACCGAAGAGCCGGAGCCCGAGCCCGCCCGACAGCCGATGCTGCCGCACCTGATCATGCCCGCCCATCACGACGTGCGTGAGAGCGATGTGCATATGCGCCGGCTGCATGGAAATCTGGCCGCCGCCGTCGACCGCGGGCCGGCGGACTTCCAGGAACTGCTGCTCGTTCCCGGCGTCGGCGCCCGCACGGTGAGGGCGCTGGCGATGGTGGCGGAAGTCGTGCACGGCGCGCCCTGCCGTTTTTCCGATCCGGCACGCTTCTCAATCGCCCATGGCGGCAAGGACCGCCATCCTTTCCCGGTGCCGCTCAAGGTTTATGACGAGACGATCGGCGTGATGAAATCGGCGGTGCAGAAAGGCAGGCTCGGCCGGGAGGAAGAGCTGCAGGCGCTCAGGCGCCTGGATGAGCAATCTCGGCAGATGGAACGCTATGTCACCGGCCCCGATCTCAAGGAAATCATCGCCGGCGAATTCCGCCAATCCGCCGATTTCGGTGGCCGCAGCGTCTTCGGCTGGGAGCCGCCCAGGGGTGAGGATTAGGCCATGACGGCGAAAGTGTCAGCGATTTCCGGGCGCCCTCGATTGCAACTTTCGTGGGCCGATGCGCCGTTCAATCGAGCGGTGAAGGCACACCCTCACGGATCGCTTTCGAAAAATTCTCTGAGGTGCCGGCGCCTTTTGCCCGTGCGGCGATATGCGCCGCCGCTTTCAGCTCCTCAAACGGCCGCTTCATGTCGAGCGCATTCCGGTCATAGGCGAATTCCGGAAGATAACCGTTCACGATCAGCCGCCAATCGAACGGAAATGTAGCGCCGACGGCCCGCATCATTTTGGCGGCAGTCGTGGTGCAGTTGGTGGTGAGCGAGTTGTAGAAGCGCGGGTGTTCGGCGAGCGTGTTGGCATCGCTTACATATTGCAGGAGAAGCCGTGCGGCATTGGCCGGCGGAACGCGCATGCGAAAGAGTTGGACGTCCTCGCCGCGTATGTCGGATCGGACACGAATGACGTCGCTTTCGGCCGCCGCGATGATGACGAGGGGATTGCTTTTGAAGAGGTCGCCGATCGGAGAGAATTTACCCTCGGCTGTTCTCCGCACCTCGATCGACCATGCCAGGTATTGATCGTCATCGAACCCGAAACTCAGGATCATGTGCGCCATCTCAGGCCCGGCCCAATAGGACATGAACAAGTCGAGGCTTCTGAGCTTGTTCAGGTCGTAGGTGCGCGACTCCCATTTCTCCACAAAACCGCCATCCGGTTTCCAGGCGAAATTTCTGACATTGGTCAGCGTGAGGATGTTGCCGTCGACCGTGCCTGTCACTTGCCTCGCGACGTCTCCCGCCCAGTCGGCCGTCACCGGGGGCTTGATCGAGTTCCACCACAAGGCGATGCCTGCAAAACACAGGACGAAAGAAAGGATAATAAGGGGGCGCGGCTTCCAGGTGATGGAAATTACCGCGGCAACACCGACCAGCGCGAGGACTCCTGCCGCGACCTCTCGGATGGGCAGGGAAACCGGCAGGCGGTAGAATAGCGCGAGAGAGGCCCATATGGTCGCCAGCAGAAACGCTAAACCGAAGACAGCCTTTGCGGCCCGAAACATTATCCGAACGGGGAGGGGCGCTTGCCGCTGCCCGCAGATCTTGACGCACTTTGGCTGTTGTTGAAACTCATGACGCCTTCCTATCCTTATTGAAGGTCAATCGATGATTTCGATGCTCGGGATGGTCCGGCTCCCGTGGCGGGCGGGATGGCGAACAATCTGCAGTGAACTGAGGGCGCTTGTCCAGTCCGCATCGGACAAAACAAAAAGTCTTACGAGCGGACGACAGTCCAATATATCCGGGCGCGGTTTGTCCGTGCCCGTCGGAGCGGCGCCAGCAAGAGATGATCGGCGAGAGGCATTCCTGAATGCCGATCGGGTTCGCCTTTCAATGCCCGTCCGGCGGGACGGCTTCCGCCGGCACCGTCTCCTTCAGGTTCTTCCGGTGGAAGATGAACAGGCCGGCAAAGACGATGATTGCGGCGCCGACGACGATCTGCATGTCGGGAATATCGTTGAAGAAGACATAGCCGAGCACGATCGCCCAGAGCAGCAGCGTATATTGCAGCGGCGCGAGCAGCGATGCCGGGGCAAGCTTCAACGAGCGCGTGATGAGCAGATGCGCGCAGGTGGCGACGATCCCGAGCAGCAGCATGCCGGACCAATCGATCAGCGTTGCCGACTGCCAGTGGCCGATGCTGAGAACGATGCCGGTGGCAAGGGCGGCGACGGTCTGCCATGTCACCAGCGTCGTGTCGCTGGTCGAGCGCAGATAGCGGCTCATGACAAGCGACAGCGCGAAGGCCAAGCTGCCCGCAAGGCCGAAGAGTGACGGAAGCGACAGCATCGCGGTCGACGGACGCAGCGCGATGACGACGCCTGTGAAGCCGACCAGAACGGCAAGCCACCGGCGCCAGCCGATCTTTTCCCCGAGAAAGAAATGCGAGAGCGCCGCAATGTAGATCGGCCCAGCCATATAGAAGGTCATGACGTCTGCGAGCGGCAGATAGGCGACGGCAGCGTAGAACAGGGCGACATCGCAGGTCGCCATGAAAACACGTATGAATTGGAGGCCCTTCTGCTCGACGCGGAACAGGGCCATCGGTCCTTGGCGTGCGATCATCGGTCCGAGCACGATGAAGGCGCCGACCGAACGGATCACCAGCACCTGGCCGACGGCGAAGCTTGCAACCAGCCACTTGCCCATCGCATCGTTCAGCGCAAAGAGTAGATCGCCGAGCAACATCAGCAGGACACCCGTCATGATCAGGTTTCCGGCATTGGCTGCAGCCGCCTTGGTCTTCATCTTTCGAATCCTCGCGAAAACGGCCGCGCCTGCGCGACCGAGTGCGGCTTCGGCCTTAACACTGCCAATGTCAATGGTGTGATGTGCGCTGTTGGGGATTGCGCACGCCCTTCGGCAGTGGGCTGAGTAAATCATCAATGAGGTTGCTGCACCCTGCGGCGGTGCGTCGAATACTGGCGCATTTGTGGTGGAGATGAACCGATGTGACAAAGCCTATCTGGTTGCCATGCTTGCGACCAGATCGCTGAACCTCTCACCCTGAATTCCGACATGCGTCCGCAGCAGGCGACGGGCTTCATCTCCATCTCCGGCAAAGATCGCATCGACGATGGCGCAATGTTCCAAGAAGGATGTCGACAGGCGGTTTCGGACGCGCAACTGGAGGCGGCGGTAGGGGCGCAGGCGTCGATGCAATTGCACACATTGCTCCTCGAGGAAATCGCTTCGGCCTGCAGCATAGATGGCCTTATGGAATTCCTCATTGTCGTAATAATAGGCATCGCTGTCACCGGCGCCGGCTGATTGTTCGCAGCGGCTATGGGTGGCCGTGATCGCTTCCCGGGAGACCTTGTCCAGCCGTCGTGCGGCGAGCGATCCGGCCAGGCCCTCTAGCTCAGCCATAACCTCGAACATCTCGTAGACGCGGTGCGGTCCCGGATCGATGACGACAGCGCCCCGGCGCGGTCGAATTTCGATGAGGCCGATGGCATCGAGTTGCATCAGCGCCTCGCGCACCGGCGTACGGGAGACCCCGAACCGCGTCGCGAGCACCGTTTCATCGAGCCGCTCACCGGGGGAGAACTCGTTGGAAAGAATTGAGTTTTCAATTTCATCCCGCAGCCACCTGCCGACATTCTCGGACATTCGCTTCACTTCCTTCATACAAAAAGGCCATTCTTGTATACAAGATTATTGACCTCGTGTACGAAAGATGGCAACTTACATACTACAGGTGAATTCAGCCGATGGGAAGCAGCGGTCAAACAGTGCTCCTATGCGGCCGACCGTCAGCAGAGAGGAGAAATGGCATGTCCGAGGCTTCCTTCTTCACCGACATGCTGCAGAGCATCACGGACCGCGGGCGCCAGCTTCTGTTTTCCGGCTCACGCGCTACACAGGCCGCAGCCAAGGTCGATCTCCAAACACTTTGTGAAATGCTGCTGTCGAGCCGGGGCGAAGCGTCGGGCATGGCCCTTGCGGCCGAGATACTCGATCGCTGGGAAGCGCTCGACAGCGAGGGCGCGCAGGCATTCCTCCATATGCTGCATGAAAAGTTCGGCCCCGACACGGCGAGGCTCGACCAGGCGATTGAAAATTACCGCGCCGACAAAAGCTCTGCCACCACCATTGCGCTCCATCAGGCGGCTGAGCCGCGGCGACAGGAACTCCTGCGCCGATTGAACCATGCGCCGAACGGCACCGCCAAGCTCGTGCGGATGCGCCAGCAGCTGCTTGCTTCGAAGGACCAATCGGCAGGTTATCACGCCGTTGATGCCGATCTCACGCATCTGTTCGGTTCCTGGTTCAACCGCGGCTTCCTGACGCTCAGGCCAATCGACTGGACGACGCCGGCTTACATCCTTGAAAAGATCATCAAATACGAGGCGGTGCACGAAATTGCCGGCTGGGAGGAGTTGCACCGTCGGTTGGCGCCGGCCGACCGTCGATGCTTCGCCTTCTTTCACCCCCGGCTGGCCGACGAGCCGCTCGTGTTCGTCGAGGTGGCGCTCACACGATCGGTGCCGAGAGCGATTGGAGATGTCCTCGACGAGGGCAGGGAGCAGATCAATGCCGACGAGGCGACGACGGCCGTCTTCTATTCGATTTCCAACTGCCAGGATGGCTTGCGCGGAATTTCGTTCGGCAACTTTCTGATCAAGCAGGTCGTGGAAGACTTGCGCAGGGACCTGCCCGGCCTGAAGAATTTCGTGACGCTATCGCCGGTGCCGGGCTTTGCCAGTTGGCTTGCCAAGGCGCGCGCTTCGGCAGCCGACCGGTTGCTGCCGTCAGCGGCCCGCAAAACGCTGATGTTGCTGGACGATCCGAACTGGCCCGCCAACGAGAAGACGGCGGCCGAAGTGGAGCGCGTGCTGCTGCCGCTGGCGGCGGGCTATTTCCTGATGGAGCGGACGCCGGAAGGGCGCCCCGTCGATCCCGTTGCCCGCTTCCATCTCGGCAACGGCGCTCGGCTTGAAAGACTGAATTTTCTTGGCGACCGCTCGACCAAGGCGATGCAGCAAGCACACGGGCTGATGGTCAATTACCTCTACAAGCTCGACGATATCGTGGCCAATCACGAGGCTCTGGCGCAGCGCGGCGAGGTGATCGCCTCATCTGATGTCAAAAAACTGGTCAATCAAGACGACAGCCGCAATGGCGGCAATGGCCAACAGGGCTCCCGGCCATTCGCACAGATCATGAACTCAACGCTTGGAGGAGGGCGAAAGTGAGCAACCATCTTTTCGACGCCATGCGGGCCGCAGCACCCGGCGACGCACCATTCATCCGTATCGACAGCACGCAGACATGGACCTACAACGACGCATTCGCTCTTTCCGGCCGTATTGCCAGCGCGATGGACGCGCTCGGCATTCGCCCGGGCGACCGGGTGGCGGTGCAAGTCGAGAAGAGTGCCGAGGCATTGATCCTCTATCTCGCCTGCCTTCGCAGCGGCGCGGTCTATCTGCCGCTCAACACTGCCTATACGCTGGCTGAGCTCGATTACTTTATCGGCGATGCGGAGCCGCGTCTGGTGGTGGTGGCGCCGGCTGCCCGAGAGGGGGTGGAGAAGATCGCGAAGTCGCACGGCGCGATCGTCGAAACGCTCGACGCTGATGGCAGCGGCTCGCTGTTCGATCTCGCACGCGATGAGCCGGCCGATTTTATCGATGCCTCGCGCTCCGCCGATGATCTGGCCGCGATCCTCTACACGTCGGGAACGACGGGACGCTCCAAGGGAGCGATGCTCACGCATGGGAACCTGCTGTCGAATGCCCTGACCCTGCGAGATTATTGGCGCGTCACCGCCGAGGATCGGCTGATCCATGCCTTGCCGATCTTTCACACGCATGGGCTGTTCGTCGCCACGAACGTCACATTGCTGGCCGGCGCCTCGATGTTCCTGCTGTCGAAGTTCGATCCGGAGGTAGTGGTTTCGCTGATGCCGCAGGCAACGATGCTGATGGGCGTGCCGACCTTCTATGTACGTCTCCTGCAAAGCCCGCGCCTCGACAGAGAGAGCGTCGCCAACATCCGCCTCTTCATTTCCGGCTCGGCTCCACTGCTTGCCGAGACCCATGCCGCGTTTCAGGCGCGCACCGGTCACGCGATTCTGGAGCGTTACGGCATGACGGAAACCAATATGAACACGTCGAACCCTTACGAGGGAAAACGGATTGCCGGAACGGTCGGCTTTCCACTGCCTGACGTGACGGTGCGTGTCACCGATCCAGTCACCGGACTGGTGCTGCCGCCTGACGAAACGGGCATGATCGAGATCAAGGGACCGAACGTCTTCAAGGGCTATTGGCGCATGCCGGAAAAGACCGCGGCGGAATTCACGGCGGACGGTTTCTTCATCAGCGGCGACCTCGGCAAGATCGATCGGGACGGCTATGTCCATATCGTCGGCCGCGGCAAGGATCTGGTGATTTCGGGGGGATACAACATCTATCCGAAAGAGGTCGAAGGCGAAATCGACCAGATCGAGGGCGTGGTCGAGAGCGCCGTCATCGGCGTGCCGCATCCCGATTTCGGAGAAGGCGTGACCGCCGTCGTCGTGTGCAAACCCGGCGCCGACCTGGATGAAAAGACCATCGTCAGCGCTCTCCAGGACCGTCTCGCCCGCTACAAACAACCCAAGCGGATCATCTTTGCCGAGGACCTGCCGCGCAACACGATGGGCAAGGTGCAGAAAAATATCCTGCGGCAGCAATACGCCGATCTCTACACAAGGACGTAAGGCGCCGCGCCCTCTGGGAGGAGGGTGCGGCTGCATCCCGCATCGATCTGGAACACAAAAGCTGCGGCGCTGGAGGCGTCGGAGGGAGGGGAATCATGGGTATTGAATTACTGGCCATAGGCCTGCTGGTCGCGATGTTCATCATTGCGACGATCCAGCCGATCAATATGGGTGCGCTCGCCTTTGCCGGCGCCTTCGTGCTCGGCTCGATGATTCTCGGGATGAAAACCAACGACATTTTCGCCGGCTTTCCGAGCGACCTGTTCCTGACGCTGGTGGCGGTCACCTACCTCTTTGCCATAGCGCAGATCAACGGCACGATCGACTGGCTCGTCGAGTGTGCCGTCCGCCTGGTGCGCGGCCGGATCGCCTTGATTCCCTGGGTGATGTTTCTCGTCGCCGCTGTGATCACCGGTTTCGGTGCCCTGGGCCCGGCTGCGGTCGCGATCCTCGCGCCCGTCGCGTTGAGCTTTGCCGTGCAGTACCGCATCCACCCTGTCATGATGGGCCTGATGGTGATCCACGGCGCGCAGGCGGGCGGTTTTTCGCCGATCAGTATTTATGGCGGCATCACCAACCAGATCGTTGCGAAGGCCGGACTGCCTTTCGCCCCGACATCGCTGTTTCTCTCCAGCTTCTTCTTCAACCTGGCGATAGCAGTGCTGGTTTTCTTCATTTTCGGCGGCGCGAAAGTAGTGAGGCAAGAAGCCTCGTCACTCGGCCCCTTGCCGGAACTGCATCCCGAGGGCGTATCGGCGTCGATCAGAGGTCATGGCGGCACGCCTGCAAAACCGATCAGAGAGCATGCCTATGGCACGGCGGCGGATACCGCGACGACCTTGCGCCTGAACAATGAGAGAATCACCACCTTGATCGGCTTGACGGCGCTTGGCATCGGCGCCCTGGTTTTCAAGTTCAATGTTGGCCTCGTCGCAATGACGGTGGCCGTCGTTCTCGCGCTGCTGTCGCCGAAGGCTCAGAAGACAGCGATCGACAAAGTCAGCTGGTCGACCGTGCTGTTGATCGCCGGCATTATCACCTATGTCGGCGTCATGGAAAAAGCCGGTACGGTCGATTATGTGGCGAACGGCATATCCAGTCTGGGCATGCCGCTTCTGGTGGCGCTTCTGCTTTGTTTCACCGGCGCAATCGTCTCGGCCTTTGCATCGTCGACCGCGCTGCTCGGCGCGATTATCCCTCTCGCCGTTCCATTCCTCCTGCAAGGACACATCAGCGCCGTCGGTGTGGTCGCCGCGATCGCAATTTCGACCACGATCGTCGATACCAGCCCGTTTTCCACCAATGGTGCCCTTGTCGTCGCCAATGCGCCGGATGACAGGCGAGAGCAGGTGCTGCGACAATTGCTGCTCTACAGCGCCTTGATCGCGATCATCGGCCCGATCGTTGCCTGGCTGGTGTTCGTCGTGCCGGGTCTGGTCTGATGGCGGTGGTCGATCCGCAATTGCGGGTGCGTGGGCTGGCGCAGCTGAGAATAATCGATACCTCGATCATGCCGACGATCGTCTCGGGTGCCACCAACTCGCCGGTGATGATGATTGCCAAAAAGACGGCCGAGAGCGTTCTACCAGAGGCGCAAATAGCGCCTCACATTTGGCTGAAGTGATTGCGCGAAAAAATTCTTGCCGTCTTGGGTAACCTAAAACGGCAGATATAAGCTCGATCACCGTCGTGACGGTTTATGGCGCAGCCAGGCATTCGCGCCTGCAGATCGTGACGACGAGCCCAACCCGCTCAAGGCGGGCTGGGCGATCTTCGATTTTCGATCAGAGGGTCGAGACGTTCTCGGCCTTCGACTTTCCGGTCTTGCGATCCTGTCCGACGTCGAAGCTGACCTTGTCGCCTTCGCGGAGCGAACCGCCGCGCTGCAACGCGGACACGTGCACGAACACGTCTTGACCGCCGTCCTCGGGGGTGATGAAGCCGAAGCCCTTGTCGTCATTGAAGAATTTAACCGTACCTGTCGGCATGAGAAACTATTCCTTGTATCATTCGTCGATTTGCAAAGCGAAACTATACCGCCGCCGCTCTTCTATCAACCTGCATGCCGGTGACGCAAGCAGAGAGCGTCAGCTTCGTCGAAGGTCGATCCGGCTCGTGACAACGGACCGGCCTGTCGCCGGGTCGGTATCGACGGTGGTGAGACGCATGCCCGACGCTCCGATCTTTTTGATCGTCATCTCAGCACTTCGATCGCCGTTTACCTCTTTCGCCCATCTTATCGCGAGGTTTATGGCATCACCGTTGCGCTTGCCGCCTAGACCCGCAGTGCCGCTTCCCGCCCCAATATAGGAGCCGGTATAGCTATCGCCGCTCGCCTTGAGGTTGGCGCTGATGACACGGGAAAAAATCATGAGGCTGGTGCAGCGTCCGATGAGCGCAAGGGAAGCTGCGTTCGTGTCCGACTTGAAGCGGCAAGTGACTTTGATGGTCGGTGCATTTGTCCGCACTTTCACCGTCCCGTTACCGCTCCAACTCCCCGCGAGTGTTTTCAAGAAGGCGGATTCGTCGGCATAGGCGGCACCGGCCGTGACCATTGACGCGGTCGCCATAGCGATGGAGCATGCAAGGACCTTGATCATGCCAGTCACTCTCAGGGGAACATCAGCATCACGGCGCAGCCAATCAAGGCGGACGACGGCTGTCATGGTAATCGTTCGGCGGCGATTTGGTTCCGCATGGGAAGCGTTCGGACTTGCAACCGGCACGGCATACTCGCTTATCGACAGGATTCAACGCGCCAATGCTGCTTACGCGTGCCGATAGGGATTGCCGATCGCCCGCCTCAGGTTGTAGATCGGTATCGCACAAGGGGATTGTGCAGTCTGGTCGCAATGACGTCAACTCCGCTCGTTGATCATTGGCCGCTGTTTGAAGCTTTACCGGCGCGCTGCGCTGTCACTCGAGGGGGCCGCGCCCATTGACTTCGCTTGTTCTTCCAAGTCGCCCGCTTTCATTGGCGCGCGACGTCATTTCCACGCCGAACGCTTACTTCTGGTCAACGCCTGTAATCCTGGCACTGGCTGTCTTTCTATTCGTCTGGGAAGCCCCGGGGGTGATCCGTGATTTCCAGATCAGCCAGAACCCCTTGGTGCTCGAAGATGGCGACGTGCAAAACGGGCGATGCACGACACGCAAGGCAGTCTTCACGGACTGCGAGGCACGCCTTGTCTACAGCTACGGTGGGCGAAACTACGACACCGAGGTCGAGGTGATGTTCGTCGATTTCCACACCGGCGACTATGAAACCGATCTTGTGATTTCGGCCGATCATCCGGAACTCGCGACGATAAGCCTGGGTCTGGACATGCTCTGGAACAGGATCATCACGCTCACTCTATTCGTCCTCCTGCTTGGCGGCACGAGCCTGGGAACGATTTTTCTCGGTCTCCGCATTTGGCGGGTCAAGGGACAGTTGCGCCGGCCTGCCAGGCTGATCCCCGTCCCGGTCGAGATCGGTGCATTCGACCGCAAACGCGGCGTTCTCTCCATCACCTACAATGACAAGATTGCCGCCGACAAAACGGGGCGATCGGCTTATACGCGCATGAAGAGTGGACAGGAGCCGCTGATCGTCGGTGAAGCCAACGGCAAGGCTATCGGGCTGGCCGTCAGGCACGGCAACACAGCCCTGCCGGTGCTTCTGGACGATCGTCTGCAGCGCGTTGAGCTGACCGATGCCGAGCGCACCGCGGCTCTTGCGCCATATCGGCGGGACGGCGATCCGAGTGGGCCGATGTTGATCGAAGAACCGATAAGGACGGTATCGGTCTGGAAGCGGCTGAAGCTTTTCTTCGGTGTGTTGCTTCTGATCGCCGTCGGTGTGGTCGGCTTCTGGCTTTGGTACGTCACGAGTTCCTCGACGCAATTCCAATCGCCTGGCATGGACATCAACAATCTCATGCCGGCGCCGCTGAACGAGTGGGGATGCGAGCAGTTGAAGAACCGGTTTGCTCAGGAACGCGCACCGTTTGGTTGCGTTGCTGCCGATTATACCAGCTGGAAATAGACGCCGGGGCGTGCCGGTAGCGGTTATGCCCTCCCGTACATCCGGCTCGCCCGCAGCAGGCGCTGCGAATAGGGATGTTCGACGGCGCCCTTTCGCAATGCCTCGATATCGACCTGTTCGACGATCTCGCCCGCTTCCATGATGGCGACGCGGCCGCACATGTGGGAGACGACGGCCAGATCATGGCTGACGAGGAGGTAGGTCAGGCCGCGCTCTTTGCGCAGATCCTGCAGGAGATTGAGGATTTCGGCCTGCACCGACACATCGAGCGCCGATGTCGGTTCGTCCAGAATCAGGACGTCCGGGTTGAGCATCAAGGCTCGGGCGATCGCCACGCGCTGGCGCTGCCCGCCGGAGAGCTGGTGCGGAAATCTGTGGCTCAGCGCCGGATCGAGGCCGACCGATCTCAGCACCGCGTCGACATCGACGGAGTTCGTATCCAGTCCCTGGTTGCGCAGCGGTTCCTTGAGCTGCGAGCGGACGGTTTTGCGAGGGTGGAGCGATCCGTAGGGGTCCTGAAACACCATCTGTACCCGGCGGAAGAATGGCCGGCTGCGCTGCCGCTCCAGAATCTCGCCCTGGAGCTCGATACGGCCGTCATAATTTGCGTTGAGGCCGGAGAGAGCTCTGAGGACGGTAGATTTTCCGCAGCCGGATTCGCCGACCAGGCCGAACGCTGTCCCTTTTTCGATGACGAGGTTTACGTCTCTGACAACAGGCCTTTGGCCGTGCGCGAAACGAATGGTGAGATTGTCGATCCGGATCATCGCGGCGGCTCCAATGCGCGGTCGTCAAGCCAGGCGGGATCGCGCTTCAGGATCGGCAGCCGGGCAGGCGGATCCTCGATCGTCGGCAGGGACGCCAGTAACCCTTGCGTATAAGGGTGTCTGGCCTTGTCGAGATCGCGCGCCTCAAGCACTTCCACGACGCGGCCGGCATACATGATGAGGACGCGATCGCAGAAATTCCGGATCAGATTGAGATCGTGACTGATGAAGATCAGGCCGAGATTGCGGCGGGCAACGAGTTCGTCGAGCAGGGCCAGAATCTCCAGCCTGACCGTGACATCGAGCGCCGAGGTCGGCTCGTCGGCGATCAGCACTTCCGGTTCGGCGATCAGCATCATGGCGATCATCACGCGCTGGCCCATGCCGCCGGATATTTCGTGCGGATAGAGGCGGGCGACGCGCTCGGGATCGCGGATCTGGACGGCTTCGAGCATGTCGAGCGCCTGGGCGTAGGTTTTTGCCTTGTTTACCTTTGGATGATGGAAGCGGTAGGTCTCGGCAATCTGTTCGCCGATCCGCATGACCGGATTGAGCGAATATTTCGGGTCCTGCAGGATCAGGCCGATCCGCCGCCCCCTGATCGTCATCATCCTCCGTTCGTCTGCCGTGATGAGGTCGACGTCGCGAAAGCGCATCCGCTCGGCGCTGACCTTTGCGGTCGGCGGCAGCAGCTTCATGATCGCCCGGCCGACGGTGGATTTGCCCGATCCGGATTCACCGACGATGCCGAGCTTTTCCTGGCCGAGCGCAAAACTGACGCCGCGTACCGCGCGCATGTGGCCGCCGCCATAGGCGATTTCGAGGTTGCGGATATCGATCAGGGGCTCCGTCATTCCGAACCTCTTGGGTCGAGCACGTCGCGAAGGGCATCGCCGACGAGATTGAAGGCGAGGCTGACGAGCGCGATGGCAATGCCGGGTGCTGCGATCACCCATGGGCTGTCGAGCATGAATTCGCGGCCGCTGGCCGCCATCGAACCCCATTCCGGCCAGGGTGGCTGCGCGCCGAGGCCGAGAAAGCCGAGGCCGGCCGCAGTGATGATGATGCCGGCCATGTTGAGGGTGACGCGGACGATCACCGAGGGAATGCACATCGGCAGGATGTGGCGGGTGATGATCGCAATTGACGTCGCGCCCTGCAGGCGCACGGCGGCTATATAATCCGCCTTGCGAAGACTGAGCGTCTCGGCGCGCGCCAGCCGGGCGATCGGCGGCCAGGCGGTCAGCGAGATCGCGATGATCGCGTTGGTGATACCGGGGCCGAGGGCTGCGGCAAAACCGAGTGCCAGCACCAGCCCGGGGAAGGAGAGGAAGATATCGGTGATGCGCATCAGGATTTCATCGACGATGCCGCCGAAATAGCCGGAGAAGGTGCCGATCAGCAGGCCGAGCGGTGCGACGATGATCGTCACCAGCATGATGATGTAGAGCGTCGTGCGGGCGCCGTAGATTACCCGCGCAAAGACATCGCGGCCGAAATTGTCGGTGCCGAGCCAATGGGCGGCCGAGGGCGGCGCAAGCCGCCCGGCCATGTCCTGCACGATCGGATCGTAGCTCGTCAGCAGAGGGGCGGCCGTCGCCACCCCGATCAGGAGCACGATGATGACGAGGCCGGCGAGACCAAGCGGATGCAGGCTGAACTTCAGCCAGCCCTGATGGATCTGCTGCATCGACGACTGAAACCAGCCCTGTGGCTCCGGCGCCAGCAGCCATTTGCGAAAGCCGCCAGCATGGGTGCTGTCTGCGTCTTCGGTGGAGATCGTCATGGCGTCACCGTGTTCTCGGATCAAGGATGCGATAGAGGACGTCGGACACGATATTGATGATCAGGAAGACGGCGCCGATCGTCAGCACCGAACCCATCACCACGTTCATGTCGTTCATCTGCAGTCCGCGGGTGAGATACTGGCCGAGCCCGGGCCAGCCGAAGACCGTCTCGATCAACACCGCGCCTTCGAGCAGCCCGCCGAACGTCAGCGCCAGGATCGTCAGCAATTGTACGCGAATGTTTCTGAAGGCATGGCGCCAGACGACCTTGCGGGTGCCGAGCCCCTTTGCACGCGCGGTGATGATGTATTCCTGGCTGAGTTGTTCCAGCATGAAACTGCGCGACATGCGGCTGATATAGGCGACCGAGTAATAACCGAGGATCGCCGCCGGCAGGATGATGTGGCCGAGCGCGTTGTGAAAAACGTCCCATTGGCCCTGTATCGCGGCGTCGATCAGCAGAAAGCCGGTCATCGGCGTGACGAGGCCCTCGTAGAAGACGTCGATCCGGCCGGATGCGCCGACGAGCTTGAGCTTGGCATAGAAGATGAACAGCGCCATCAGCCCGGTCCAGAAGATCGGGATGGAGTGGCCGGCAAGCGCTACGATCCGGGCGATATGATCGATGATCGTTCCGCGCTTCACCGCAGCCGTGACGCCCAAGGGAATGCCGATGACGGCGCCGATGATCATGGCAATGATCGCAAGCTCGATCGTGGCGGGAAAGATCGTCATCAGATCGGTGAGGATCGGCTGGCCCGTCGTCGCCGCCGTGCCGAGATCGCCTGTGGCGACCTTCCCGACATAGGAGAAGAACTGCATCCAGATCGGCTGCCCAAGTCCCAACTCGTTATAGACCCGATCATAGACCTCCTTGCTGACCTCCGCCCCGGTGATGGCCAGTACCGGATCGGCAGGCAGCAGACGGCCCATCGAAAAGGTTAGGAAAAGCAGGCCGAGCAGCGTGGTGACGATAGCCACCACGCGCCCTGCCAGGCGCCGCAACAGGCTCGTCAAGGGGTGCGGGGCCGCATCGGCAAACCCGCCCGCCCTGGAATGACGGCTCTCCTGCTTCGATGTCAGATCGGCGCTTGCCACGCGCTCTACTCCTTGGTCACGTCATGCCAGCGCGTCGACCAGGTCGTATGGCCGTGATAACCCTTGACGTTGGCGCGCATGACATAGGGGTCGGTTCGCTGGAAGAAGATGACGAGCGGCGAAGCCATGCCGGAATAGATGCCGTCCATCTTCTTGAAGATGTCGGTGCGCTTTTCCGTGTCGCGCTCCCGCATCGATTGGTCGATGAGCGTGTTGAGCTCGTCCACCTTCATGCCCGTCCGCCAGAGATAATAGCTGCCGAGGCGCGCCTCGTCGCTATTGTCGGGGTTGAAGGCATATTGCGTGGCGACAGCGAAGGGATCGGGCAGGCGGGCGCCGGAATTGCCGAGCAGCACTTCGAATTTGCGCTCGCGGAAGGCGGGCGTGAATTCGCCGGGCACGAGATCGAGATCGAAACCGGCGGCGCGCGCACTCGCCTGCAGCGCTTCTGCGAAGGGCAGGGTCGGGGCTCCCGAGGGATTGAGCACCTTCTTCAGGCCGTTGGGATATCCGGCCTCCGCCAGCAGCTGCTTGGCCTTGGCGGGGTCGTAATCATAACGAGCCGCCGCTTCGCCGGGCGCGCCGATCATCCCGCGCGGGATCATCGACTGCCAGGGAAAGCCGGTATAACGCATGATGTTACCGGAGATCGCCTTCCAGTCGAAGGCGTGCTGGAAGGCCTCTCGGACCTTCGGCTTCTGCAGGTCCGGATCTTTCTGGTTGAGGGCGATGTAGTAGAAGCCGAGACCCGGCACGTTCTCGATCACCATATCCTTATTGGTGGCGAGCGCATCGAGATCGCCACTTGCCACATACTGGCCGACATCGACGTCGCCTGCTTCGAGCTGAAGCCGGAGATTGCCGGATTCCGGGATATGGCGGGCGACGACGCGGGCCATTTCAGGCTTGCCGCCCCAATATTTCGGCTGCGCATTGAAGATCGCCACATCGTTCGGCCGCCATTGCGCCAGGCTGAACGGTCCGCTGCCGGCGGAATTGGCGGAAAGCCAGGCGCCGCCGAAATCGCCGTTCGCTTCATGCGACAGCACCGTCTTCTTGTCGACGATGCCGAGCGACGAGCCTGCCAGCGAATAGAGCACCAGATCGGTATTGACAGCCTGCGGCAGCTCGATCTCCAGCGTGTGTTCGTCCCTGGCGCGGACGAGTTTTTCGACATTGTCGGGCTTGAAGCCCCAGAGCGCCACATCGGTGGAGCCGACCTGACCCATCTTGATGACGCGCTGAATCGACCAGGCCGCATCCTCGGCGGTCACCTTGTTGCCGCTCTGGAAGACGGCGTCGTCGCGCAAGGTCAGCGTAATGATCTTGCCGTCGTCCGAGACGCTCCATTGCGTCGCAAGCATTGGCTTCAGCGTCTTGAGATCGTCAGGCGACAGCTGCACGAGATTGTCGTAGAGATTCGAGATCAGCTCGGAGACCGTGCGGGCGTTGTTCTGGGCCGGATCGAGCGTGCGGATCCCGGTGAGATTCGTCCCGATCACCAGCATATTTGGCGGCGATGCCGCCCAGGCAGGCTGCGTCGTCATCAGAGCACCGGTAATCGCGATCGTTGTCAGTAGCTGTTTTAGCATCTCTAGACCTCCCAATCCTGTGGCGCGGCCATCCCCCACGCCTGTTGCTTGTGGAAATTCTTGCCGGCTCAGCCGGCTGCCTTTATGGACTCTTCGTCCGCTTGGACCTGAATGTCGCCGCCGGCCTGCCAGGCTTGTAGCAACCGATGCAATTCCTCGCGATCATGTGCATCGAGCCGCGGCAATCCCGGCACGCGCACCGGGCCGACATCGAGGCCGGAATAGGTGACGGCCTCTTTCACGACGGTCACGTTCGCGCCGTTGCGGAATTTGGTGCGCATCCGCTCGAAGGGTTCGAGCTTGTTGACGATTGCTCTCGCCGCACCGAAGTCGCCTTTCTCAAGCGCTTCGTGGACGGCAAGCGACAGTTTCGGCGCGACGTTGACGAGGCCCGATGTGAAGCCGCGCGCGCCGGCCGCGGTGAATGTCGGCGCCCAGCTCTCCGCCAGGCCGCAGACGAACAACGCACCGGCCGGATCGGCGGCCGGGATTGCTCGTGACAGCAGCATCAGATCTGTTGTGGCAAACTTGATGCCGGCAATATTGCCGTGGTTTGCGAGGCGGACGATATCCTCGACACCGAAACCCTCGGCCCTGACATAGGCGACGAGCGGCACGGTGGATGCATCGGCTAGATTGCAGAAATAGCCGATCTGGGCCGAAGGTGCCGCGAAAGGATCGACGGGTTGATGCGACATCACGGCGGATGCGCCGATCGCGGCCGCATCCCTGGCCATGCCGATCGCCTCGCGCAGCGACCGGCCGATCGCCGCCGTCACCGGCGCCCGGCCGCCAACGCCTGAAACCGCCGCCTCGTGGACGATCCGGATCTCCTGCGGCGTCAGCGCATAGAATTCGCCGGTATTGCCGGCAGCGACAATGTTGTGGATGCCGGCCGCCGCCACCCGCGCATAGACCTTGGCGGTCACCCGCGGTTCGACTTCGCCTTTACCGTTATAGGCCGTGACGGGAACGCCCGACACGCCCGTGAGCGCCTTGCGCATGATCGCGATGCTCATTTTTCTTTCCCCGTTTGCTTTCCATCCAAATGATCGTCATCCGAAGCGGAAGGGCGGCAGCCCCTCCGCATCCAAATCGAAGGCGATGACCGTGCCCGCCTCGAAACGGCCGGTGCGGTCCGTCGACAGGCTGGTGACGAAGAGGGTCCGGAGATCCGGCCCCCCGAAACACGGCATCGTCGGTGCCGGGATCGGCAGAATGTAAATCTCGACGATTTCGCCTTCGCGCGATATGCGGTTGAGGCGGCCGGCCGAGACGCCGGCGCTCCAGTAAAACCCGTCGCGATCGATGGCGGCTCCGTCCGGGCGCCCCTCATCTTCGGTGAAGCCGCGCAGGCGACGTCCTTCGCCGAGGCTGCCCGTCTCGGGATCGAAGTCGAATGCCTGCAGGAAACATTGGCGGCTGTCGGAGTGATACATCCGCCGGCCGTCCGGCGACCAGGCGAGGCCGTTGGAACTTGTCAGCCCCGTGGCGACGGTCCGCGTGCTGCCATCGGCCCCGACGCGGAAAAGTGCAGCGTCACTCACCTGCGGCTTGGCTTCGCTGATCGAGCCGACCCAGAAGCAGCCGTCGGGGCCGATTTTGCCGTCATTGAGGCGGCCATTCATATCGCGCCCGACCGGGTCGCACAAAAAATCGATATCGCCGGAGACAGGATCGAAGAGATGGACGCCCGTCTGGAGGCCGACGACGATCCTGTGATCGCGGCAAAGCCCGAGACAACCGATTGCGGCCGGCATGTCGAAGCGATCAATTTGTCCCGAGGCCGACAGCCGCACAACCGCCGGCGCCAGGATATCGACGAACCACAGCGTGCCGGTCTCATCGTCCCATACCGGCGATTCACCGACCGTCAGCGGTTGCTGGATCACGGAACGAATGTCCGGGCGGATGATCCGAGGCGCCGTCATTCAGCCGCCTCCAGGCTCTTGGCCAAACCTTCGGCGTCACGCATGCGGATGGTGCCGTCATGATTGATCTCGCAGAAGCCGCCGCCCTGGAACGCAAGCGCGACCGGCCCTTCCGATCCCTGTTCGATGCGGGCGTGATCGCGCGGCCGGTCCTGCGGCCGGTAGCCGAGCCTCGTCGCCAGATCGTTGTCCCACCATTTCTCGTCCGTATCGGAAACGCCATAGACGACTGTCGCGGCGATCAGCGGGTGAATGAGCCCGATCCGCACCAGTTGCGCCAGATCCCGCGCGCTGATCCAGATCGCAACCGATCGCTCGCTGTTGGGATAGGTGCCGGCATTGCCGATACGGATGGAAAGAGAGCGAATGCCCGAGGTGTCGTAGTAGAGCCCCGCCACCAGTTCGCCCCAGCATTTGGAAAGCCCGTATGGGCTGTCGGGGCGCATGGGATCGAGCGGCGAGATGATTTCTCCACGCGGATAGAAGCCGGTCGCATGGTTGCTCGATGCATAGACGACCCGCTGGACTCCGTTGGCTCGCGCGGCTTCGTAGAGATTGTAGGTTCCAAGCACATTTGCGTGCAGAATGGCATTCATGTCGATGCCGCTTGCGATGCCGGCGAGATGAACGACGCCGTCGATATGCTTCAATGCAGCCGTTGCCTCGTCAAGCTTTGTAAGATCGGCCCTTACGAACGTCTCGTTTTCGCCAAGCCCGGCAGGCTCCTGCAGATCGATCAGGCTGACGTATTCGGCGTGCGCGCGAAGCAGCGGGCGCAGCAGCGTTCCAACCCGTCCGGCAGCACCCGTCACAGCGATCCGTTTCATCGTTCTTCCTCCCATCCCCGCTCAAACGCCCTGGAACATGCGGGCGCGAGCATTCAGTATGTGTCTTTTCATGGCGTCATGGGCCTCGGTTTCGTTGCGCGCGAAGATCGCCTCGACGATCACCGCATGCTCATCCTGGACGCTGCGGATCTGCTCCGGCGTCCGTTTCAGGCTCAAGCTTCGCGTCACGGAATGCCCGATCGCGAAATGCGGCCTGAACCATTCGCGCACGGTGATATGGAACTGGTTGCCGGTCGCCATGGCGATGGCATCGTGCAGAGCCTGGTCCTGCTCGGCGCCGAGCTCTCCGTTGCGCAGACATTGTTCGATCGAAAGAAGTGCCGCCGTTATCCGCTCCCGGTCCTCCGGCTGCCAGTTTCGTGCGGCAAGCTCCGCAGCCTCCGCTTCGAGGCCGGCGCGGAATTCGAAAAAACGCTGGACATCGGCGAGTGATCCCACAGGCACCATTTTCAGCATCGACGAGTCCGGTCTTTGCCTGACATAGGAGCCGGAGCCCTTGCGTGAAACCACCAGGCCATCGGCCCTCAAGCGCTCGAGCGCTTCGCGCACGACGGGTCTTGAGGCGCCGAAATCAGCGGCGAGCTTCGTCTCCGACGGCAGCCGTTCGTTCACCGGAAAGTTGCCGTCGGCGATCATCCCCACGATCTTCTCGTAGATGATGTCGCTGAAGCGCGTTGCGCCTCTGTTCGAAACGGCGTCGACCTCAAATGTCATTATCGTCCTTTTCCTTGGAACGCTGCGGGCTCTTGCCGGCGCCGGCCGGTGATCTCGATGGCGGCGCACAGATTCTAACAGGTTGCCGCCTTTTGTTCGCTGCAGCCCTTATTTCGGGGCGTGAAATCCTGATGTCGATGTCGTATCGCTACGAAATTTGTAATTATCTGTCAACTCTTGTAATCATTTGGGAACGTGTCTATGGTTCGGTCCCAGCGCCGAGGAGGGCGCAGGCGGCAGGTCGGGAACCCGCCGCATCAGCCGGTTCAAAAATTGCACCGGCGTAGAAAGGGAGGAACTCGATGCCCAACGAAATACTGTCGCGTGGCGTTACCCGCCGCACTGTGCTTGGTGGCATGGCCGGCGTCGCTGCCTTGTCCATCGCTGGTCGCGTCTCCGCCGCCGCAGGTGGTGAAGCACCCGCGCTTGCACAGCTTGTGAAAGATGGAAAACTGCCGCCGCTCGCCGAGCGCCTGCCGAAAAAGCCGATGGTGGTGACGCCGTACGAGAAGGTCGGTACCTATGGCGGCTCGCTACGCCGCGGCCTTCGCGGTTCGTCGGACCATAACGGTATCCTGCGCATGGTCGGCAACCAGAGTCTCGTGCGCTGGAACCTCGATTTTACCGCCGTGCAGCCGAACCTTGCCGAGCGCTGGGAAGTCAGCGACGACGCAACGCAATTCACCTTCCATCTGATCGAAGGCGTGCGCTGGTCCGACGGTCATCCCTTTACCGCAGATGACGTCGTTTTCGCGATCGAAGACTGCGTCAAGAACACCGAGCTCTACAGCGCGACACCGGCGCAGCTTGCTGTCGCCGGCAAGCCGGTCACGGTCGAGAAGATCGACGATTATACCGTGAAGTTCACCTTTGCGGCGGCCAACGCGCTTTACCTGGAAAACCTCGCCACGCCGCTCGGCCAGCATCCGACGCTGTTCCCGAAGCATTACTGCAGCCAGTTCCTGCCGAAATACAATCCCAATATCGAGGCCGATGCGAAGAAGGCCGGCGTCACCAGCTGGACGGAGCTGTTCCGCAGCCGCTGCGGCGATATCGAGATCCCGACACGCTGGGGCAATGTCGACAAACCGACGCTCGACCCATGGGTTGTCAAGGAACCCTATGTCGGTGGCGCAACCCGCGTTGTCATGACCCGCAATCCTTATTTCTGGCAGGTCGACACGGCAGGCAACCAGCTTCCCTACATCGATGAGATCAATTTCGGCATCTCGCAGGATGTCGAATCGCTGATGCTGAACGTCATCTCCGGCAAGATCGATATCCAGGAACGTCACATCAGCGTGCTGGCCAACAAGCCGACGCTCTCTCAGAACATGCAGAAGGGCGACTATCGCCTGCTGGCGCTCGTGCCCTCGGCCTCGCAACAGTGCCAGATCTACTTCAACATCACCCACAAAGATCCTGCCATGCGCAAGATGTTTGCGGACAAGTCGTTCCGGCAGGCGCTGTCGATCGGCATCAATCGCCCGGAGCTCATCGATATCGTCTATTTCGGGCAGAGCGAGCCCTACCAGGCCGGGCCGCGTCCGAGCCATCCGTGGTATCACGAGAAATACGCGCGCCAGTTCACCGAATTTGACGCCGACAAGGCAGGCGCGATGCTCGATCAGGCCGGCTACAAGAAAGGCGGCGACGGCTTCCGCCTTCGTCCCGACGGTCAGAAGGTGTTCTTCTCGATCGACGTCATTCCGACGCTCTATCCCGATCTGGTCGACGCGCTGGAACTGGTCAAGACGCATTGGGCCCAGATCGGCATCGACATGAAGGTCAATACTATCGAACGGGCGCTCTATTACACCCGCGGCGACGACAATGCCCATGATGCGCAGGTGTGGCCGGGCCCCGGCGGTCTCGATCCGATGCTCGATCCGCGCGATTTCTTCGCCTTCCATCCGCAGGGCTCTCGTTACGCCATTCCATGGACGCTGTGGTACACCTCCAATGGTGCGCGCGGCGAAGAACCGCCGGAAAGCCAGAAGAAGCGCATGAAGCTCTTCGACGAGGCGCGTTCGACGGCCGATCTCGACAAGCGCGGTGCGGTCATGAAGCAGATCTTCGATATCGCCGCGGAGGAATTCGAGACCGTCGGGCTTTGCCTTGCCGTCGGCGGCTTCGGGATCATCCGCAACAATCTGCGCAATGTTCCCGAAAAGGAGCCGGATAGCTGGTCCTGGCCCAATCCGGGGCCTGCTCTGCCGCAGCAGTTCACCTTCACGAGCTGATTTTGATCGAGCGCCGTACCCACGGTACGGCGCTTTCTTCGGTTCGCCTTCCGAGACGCCTTGCCGGCTTCGACAGCCGACAGGGTCTGGTGGGCGGCGTTCAATGCAAGAGGCGCCCCATGCTGGTCTTTATCGCCAAACGCTTTCTATGGATGATTCCATCGCTTTTTGCCGTCAGCTTCCTCGCTTTCGTGCTGATCCAGCTGCCGCCGGGCGATTATGTTACCACCTATATCGCGACGCTGGCGGCCTCCAACGAGATCGTCGATCAGAACACGGCGGCGCAATTGCGCGAGCGCTTCGGCCTCGACGATCCGATGCTCATCCAATATTTCAAATGGATGTGGGGCATCCTCTCGCGCGGCGATTTCGGCATCTCCTTCGAGTGGCAGCAGCCGGTCTCCGATCTGATCTGGGAGCGCATGGCGCTGACCCTCGTCCTGGCTCTTTCGACACTGATCGCCACCTGGGCGATCGCCCTGCCGATCGGCGTCTTTTCCGCCGTGCGCAAATATTCGATCGGCGACTATTTCTTCACCGCATTCACATTTTTCGGCCTGGCCGTTCCGTCCTTCCTGCTGGCGCTGGTGCTGATGTATATCGCGGCGGTCGAATTCGGCCAGGATGTCGGCGGGCTGTTTTCGCCGCAATATGAGAATGCGCCCTGGAGCTTTGCCAAGATGGGCGATCTCTTCTCGCATCTCTGGCTTCCCGTCATCATCCTTGCCGTCTCCTCGACGGCGAGCCTCATCCGCGTCATGCGCGCGAACATGCTCGACGAACTGCCGAAGCCTTACGTGACCACGGCACGGGCAAAGGGCCTGTCGGAATTCCGGCTGCTGATGAAATACCCCATGATGATCGCGCTCAATCCGTTCATCTCGACGATTGCCTGGCTGCTGCCCAACCTCATCTCCGGCTCGGTCGTCGTCGCTATCGTCCTCAATCTGCCGACGGCCGCACCCTTGCTGCTGCAGGCGCTGATGGCCCAGGACATGTATCTGGCGGGCGCCTTCGTTCTGCTGATCTGCGCGCTGACGCTGATAGGCTCTTTGATCAGCGACATCCTGCTTGCGCTGGTCGATCCCCGCATCCGGTTGGAATAGGAGTCTGATATGGCCGACATCGCCGTTACAAACATTCAGCCGGACCGCGCGGCCGTCGCATCGCAGTGGCAACTGATCTGGTGGGCGTTTCGCCGCCACAAGCTGGCCATGGTGGCGCTCGTCGTCACCGTGATGATGTATATCGTCGCCCTGGTTCCCGGCTTCTTCGCCATCAACGATCCGAACCTGCAAAATGCGCGGGCAACCTTTCATCCGCCGCAGAGATTGCATCTGATCGATACTCAGAACGGGTTCTCCTTCGGCCCGCATTATTACCCGATGAAGCTCACCCGCGATCCGGAAACACTGGCCGCCATCTTCAAGGAAGACACGACCAAACGTGTCGACGTCCAGTTTTTCGGGCGCGGCTACGAATATTCCGTGTTCGGCCTCTTCAACACCAACATCCATCTGATCGCCTCGCCCGACAAGACGACGCCGCTGCTTCTGTTCGGCGCCGACCGGCTTGGGCGCGATGTCTTCAGCCGAACGGTGCAGGGTTCGCAGGTCTCGCTGTCGATCGGCCTTGTCGGCGTCTTTCTGTCGTTGATGCTCGGCATCGTGATCGGCGGTATCTCGGGATATTACGGCGGCCGCATCGATTTCTTCATGCAACGGCTGATCGATTTCGTGCTGTCGCTGCCGACGATCCCGATCTGGCTGGCGATGGCCGCGGCCCTACCGCAGGACTGGCCGGCGACGCTGCAATATATGATGATCACGATCATCCTGTCGCTGACCGGCTGGGCGCAACTCGCCCGCGTCGTTCGCGGACGTTTCCTATCGCTGCGCACCGAGGAGTTTGTCGCCGCCGCTAGGCTCGACGGCGTTCTCGAGGGGCGCATCATCTTTCGTCACATGCTGCCGAGCTTTGCCAGCCACATCATCGCATCGATCACGCTTGCTGTGCCGGCAATGATCCTTGCCGAAACGTCTCTTTCCTTCCTGGGGCTCGGGCTGCAGCCGCCGACGATCTCCTGGGGCGTGCTACTGCGCGAGGCCCAGAACATCCGCTCGATCGCCACGGCGCCCTGGCTCTTCATGCCGGGCTGTGCCGTCGTCGTCGCCGTCATGGCGCTCAACCTTCTCGGCGACGGCCTGCGCGACGCGGCCGACCCCTACAATAAATGAGGCCGGCATGACCGATATCGTTCCCATTGCCGGCAGGCCGCTGCTCCAGGTGAAAAACCTGACCGTCGAGTTCCCTCTGCGCACCGGCGTGTTTCGCGCCGTCAGCGATCTGTCTTTCTCGATCGAACCGGGCAAGACGCTCTGTGTCGTCGGCGAAAGCGGATCCGGCAAGTCGGTGACGGCGCGTTCGATCCTGCAGATCGTCGATGCGCCCGGCCGCATCGCCGCCGGATCGATCGTATTGAACGATCAACACGGCGGCTCGACCGATCTCACCAGCCTCAGTCCACGCGGGCGCCAGATTCGGGCGATCCGCGGCCGCGACATCGCGATGATCTTCCAGGAGCCGATGTCGTCGCTGTCGCCGATCCACACGGTCGGAAACCAGATCGTCGAGGCTCTTCGGCTGCACACCAGGATGAGCAAGGCAGAGGCGCGGGCCGAGGCCATCTCGCTGCTCAAGCAGGTTGAGATTCCCTCACCGGAAAAAGCCCTGGATCGATATGCCTTCCAATATTCCGGCGGCATGCGCCAGCGCGCGATGATTGCCATGGCGCTCGCCTGCAAACCACAGCTGCTGATCGCCGACGAGCCGACCACGGCGCTCGACGTGACGACACAGGCCGAAATTCTCGACCTGATCGCCCGGTTGCAAAAAGCCAACGGCATGGCTGTTCTCTTCATCACGCATGATATGGGCGTCGTGGCGCAGATCGCCGACGATGTGCTCGTCATGCATCACGGTGTTGCCAAAGAATACGGTCCGGTCGAGCAGATCTTTCATGCGCCGCAAGACGACTATACCCGCATGCTGATCGGCTCGGTGCTGAAGCTGGAGCAGAAGGCCGAGATCCGCCTGGCGCGCCCGCCGCTCGACAGAACCAAAGCGCCGATCCTCGAACTGCGCAACGTGTCGATGGACTTCGGCGAGGTGAAAGCGCTGAACGACGTCTCCATTTCGCTTCTGCCGGGCGAAACGCTCGGTATCGTCGGCGAAAGTGGATCCGGCAAGACGACGATGGGCCGCTCGATCATGCGGCTGCTCGATCCCACGGCAGGCGAAATCCTCTATCGCAACGCCAGCGGCGACATCATCGATCTGGCAACGGCAAAAGGCCAGACGCTGGCCGCCGCACGGCGGGAGTTGCGCATGGTGTTTCAGGATCCGTTCGGCTCGCTCAATCCGCGCATGACCGTATCCCAGATCATCGGCGAACCGTTGCTGGTCAACGGCATTGCCAAGGGGCGGGTGCTGGATGAGCGCGTTTGCCATCTGATGGAGCAGGTCGGCCTCGATCCCAGGGCGCGCGAACGTTACCCGCATGCATTCTCCGGCGGTCAGCGCCAGCGCATCGGTATTGCCCGCGCCATTACGCTCAATCCGCGTGTCATCGTTGCCGACGAGGCGACCTCGGCGCTTGACGTCTCGGTGCGCTCGCAGGTGCTCGATCTCCTGATGCGCCTGCAGGACGAACTCGGCCTTGCCTATATCTTCATCAGCCATGACATCGGCGTCATCCGCTACATGTGCGATCGTGTCGGCGTCATGTACAAAGGCCAGCTCGTCGAAATCGGCGAGGCGGAGCAGGTCTGCCGCACACCCGAGCACGCCTACACCCAGGCGCTGATATCGGCGATCCCGCGCCCCGATCCGCGCGACCGAGATCATTCCAGACGTTTCCGCTACGTCGCGCCCGATCATCCGAAGCCCGACAATCTGAAGAATGGAAGTTCTCAGAGATGAAAATCACCGGAATCCGCACGTTTCTCATGCAAGTCGGTCAGCCCGATCCTTCGAACTGGGCTTCCGATCATCGTCCGGGCGGCGCGGCCTCCAAGCAGTTCGGAGGCACCCGGAACTGGCTCTTTCTGAAGATCGATACTGACGAGGGCATCACCGGCATCGGCGAGTGCTCGGGCTGGCCGCGTGTCGTCGAGACGGCGATCCATGATCTTGCGGCTCTCCTCATCGGCGAGGATCCGGCCCATATCGAACGGTTGTGGCAGAAGATGCATGTCGCGATGATGGGCCATGGCATGCTCGGAACGGTCGGCGGCGGTGCGATGACCGGCATCGATATGGCGCTCTGGGACATCAAGGGCAAGGCGCTCGGCGTGCCGGTCTGGATGCTGCTCGGCGGCAAGGTGCGTGATCGGATCCCGATCTATTCGCATGCGAATACGCCCGAACGGGCGCTTGCGCTCAAGGAGCGCGGCATCAAGGCGATCAAGTGCGGCGGCGTCGCCGACCCGGTCTGCAAGGTCGCAGCACTCCGCGATGCCGTCGGCGACGATATGGATATCGCCATCGATCTGCATGGGCCACCGTGGCTGACGCCCGCGGATGCCTGCCGGCTGGTGCGGGCGCTCGAACCCTATGAACTGATGTGGGTGGAAGATCCGATCGCACCGGAGAATATCGACGGCTACCGTCGCATTCGCGACGCCGCTTACGTGCCGCTTGCGGCCGGCGAGCGCTCGGCGACCATCTTCGGGGAGCGCGAACTCATCGAGAAGGAACTGGTCGACGTAATCCAGCCGGACACCGGCCGGGCCGGCGGCATCACCCAGATGAAGAAGATCGCCGCCATGGCCGAAGCCCATCATATCCAGATGGCGCCGCATTCGGGCTCGCTCGGGCCGGTGGCGGAATATGCAGCCTTGCATCTGTTGGCAGCGATCCCCAACGCCCTCATTCTCGAGCGCCTCGACGACGACTGGGACGGCCGCCGCCAGACGATCGTGCCGCATCCGCAGCAGGTCGATGGCCTGATCGCCGTTCCCGATGGCCCGGGGCTCGGCTGCGATATCGACGAGGAATTCGTCGCGCGCTTCCCGAGCGGCGGCAATGTCTCGGTGCCGCAAGCCGCCGGCGCCTACAATCCCGGAACCGACAACGAGCATGTCTACGTGCAGACGCGCGTGGCGCGCCGCAGCTATTTCAATCGCTAGAAGGACAGAATGATGAAGATCGACCGCATGCGGGTTTTCATGACCCGCGATAAGGACCGTCCGCGCGTAATCGTCGCGCTCGACACCGATGACGGGCTGACGGGCTGGGGCGAATGCTACAATCACGGCCCCGACAAGGCGCTGCCGCCGCTGCTCGACTATCTCTACGGATTTATTTCAGGCCAGGACCCGACGCGCGTCGAGTATCTCGTCAATTTGCTGATCCAGCAAAGCCGCTTCCCCCCAGGCGCGCTCGGCCTTGCCGCGATCTCCGCGCTCGACCATTGCCTGTGGGATCTCGCGGCCAAGGCAGCGAACGTCCCGGTCTACAAGCTGCTCGGCGGCGAGGTGCGCGACCGCATCAAAGTCTATGCCGGGGTCTACACCGCGCCGGATGCGCCGGCGGCTCGCGACGAATTCGATCGTCTGAAGGAGGGATGGGGCTTCACCGCCTTCAAGCTCAGCCCCTGGCGGATCGACATGCATTCCAATCGCTGGGGCAATGTCGTCAAAGCTTCGGCGGATTATTTCCGTTCGCTGCGCGAAACGGTCAACGACGAATACGAGATCGCTTTCGACGCGCATGCCAAGATTTTCGAGCCGGTCGCCGCGCGTCAGCTCGGCAATGCGTTGGCCCCCTACGATCCGCTGTTTTTCGAGGAGCCGCTACGGCCCGAGAATATCGAGGCCTGGGGCGACCTGAAACAGGGTCTCAACTGCACGCTGGCGACCGGCGAGTCGCTTTACAACAGAAACGAGTTCCTGCGGCTGCTGCAGGTCAAGGGCGCCGATCTCATCCAACCGGATATCTGCGTCGTCGGCGGCATCAGCGAAATGCGCCGCATTGCCACGCTCGCCGAGGCCTTCTTCGTCGGCGTTGCGCCGCACAATCCGATGGGACCGCTTGCAACGGCGGTCAACGTGCATTTTTCGGCCGCGGCGCAGAATTTCCGCATCCTCGAATACCGGCTGCCGAAGGGGCAAGCCTATGTCTATGGTGGTCTCGATATCGAGAAGCGTGAAGGGGAAACCCGCTACGTCGTCGATCCCTATCTGCCGAAGGACGGTTATCTGGAACTGCGGCCCGACCGGCCCGGCTGGGGCGTTGAAATGGACGAGAAGGCAATGGAGGATGAAGGTTACATCCATTGGCAGCGGCGCGTGCCGAAGCGTCCGGACGGCTCTTACGCCTTCGCCTGATCCGCTGAAAAACGGGACCGGCGGTTGCCCGCATGGAAGCGGCCGGTCCTGCAGCAAAAAAGGTGGGAGCCGGACAGGTGGGACGCTCGCCTGCCAATTCGTCGGCCACAGGGTGAAACCGAAAAAACCCCTGTGTTCATCATCCCTGTCGCGTTCGGTTAACACGGCTCACGCCCCGAACCTCCCAGAATCCGCGCAGTTCGCCCAGTCATACGGCCGGAGCGTGCTTAGCAAACCAAAGCCTATGTCTGCCTGCCGGTTTTTCTGGGAGAATTGCCGGCATGGCATTCGTGCCGTCAATGCGCATCGGCATGCGGTCAGCCGGATTCCGCCCGCACGCCTGCAGTCCCGATACCAAAGCTCAGGCGCCCCGATACTTCCCGATAATAGCAAGCAGAAGCATGGCTCGCTGACCTTGCCCCTGATTCAGCGGCAGTACCTTCCCCATTTGCCTCAGGCGTTCACGGTTCGGACACGTTCCACTATTGTACGAGGATGCGATCCGAAAATGTCGGCGAGCGTGTCGAGCATCACCCTGGCAGCTCTCGATTGAAGTGAATAATAGATCGTCTGGGCAGCCCTTCGCGTCTGCACGAGTTCCTGTTCCCGAAGAATTGCCAAATGCTGGGAAGTCGAAGATTGGCTCAATCCTACTTCGTCAGCCAGGACGGTCACGGACATTTCTCCTGCGCTCAACAGATGCAGAATGTGAAGCCGTTTGGCATTCCCCAGGGCCGACAGGAATGTTGCTTCGTTGCCGAAGGCGTCGGTTTCAGGGGAAGGCGCGGCGGACGATAGATTGTTCAAGGCGTGATCTCCTTTGGGGAATCAAAGCCGGGCACCTGATCATATCCCCGAGCTTTAATTTAGAGATAACGCAAGGGTGCGGCGCCGAAACCCATTGTCGGTGCCGGATCGTCTTTTTTGGCGCGAATCGGATACGGTGCGCATTAAATTGGACAGCCTGCACCCCTTATAGGCATGTGGCTAAAAGCTAACGCGACCCAGCCTGACGCATCTGCGCCGGCAATGTCTCCCATGCCCGGATCAGTTCGCCGATCGAAGCGGCCTCCATCTTGTGCATGACATTGCTGCGATGCAGTTTGACCGTCACTTCACTGATGCCGAGATCGAAGGCGATCTGTTTGTTGAGACGGCCGTGCGCCACTTCGTGCAGAACTTCGCGTTCACGCTGCGTCAGCGTCTCCAGGCGCTCGATGTTGCGCTTGGAGACCGCGGCTTCCGCCCTTCGTTCGGTATCCATCGTTATGGCTGCGGTGATGGCGTCGAGCAGCGTCTGGTCTCGCACCGGCTTGGTGAGAAAGTCCACGGCGCCGGCCTTCATCGCCTGGACGGTCATCGGGATGTCGCCATGGCCCGTCAGGAAGATGATCGGCTTGGGAATGCCGTTTTCGGCCAGATGACGCTGCAAGTGGAGGCCGCTTGCCCCCGGCATCCGCACGTCGAGGATCAGGCAGCCGGGACTATCCAGGATGTCGGCGTCAAGCAGTTCGCGGGTCGAGGCATAACTGGCCGATCGGAAACCCGCCGACAGGATCAGCTCCGACAGCGCCTCGCGAACCGATACGTCGTCATCGACGATAAGGACGAGCGGCTCAGCCTCTTCAGATCTGTATTGCAATGATAACGGCGCCGATCTCCGCAGCAACGGCTGGTCAACTCTCATGTTACCCTCCATCTGTCGATTTATGCAAAGCGTTGGCGATGGCCGCCAGCAGGGCCTGGGCATCGAAAGGTTTGCGGAAAAACCCGCCCGCGCCTTGCGCGCGGCTCTGATCCGCTATCTCGTGGCGCCCGGTGATAAGGAATACCGGCAGCTCCGGGCGTGACTTGCTCACCAGGTCACGCAGTTCGAACCCGTCGATGCCCGGCATTCCGATATCGGTGATGAGAAGGTCGAGGTCCGACAGCCCGTTGACGAGCAGCGAGCCCGCCGACGAGAAGCCGCGGGCCACATAACCCGCCGATTCCAGAAGGTCGCCCATCGATTCAAGCAGTCTTGGATCGTCGTCGACAATTGCGACGACATGTCTTGTCTCGTTCATGTTCAATTCCCCCCCACCCGGCGCGAGTGGGTAATCGGTATTTCCAGTTTCTCCGCGATCCGCACGAGATCGGCGAGCGATGCCGCCGCCATTTTCTGCATCACATTTCGTCTGTGGATCTGCAGCGTGACTTCGCTGATGCCGAGTTCGGCTGCCGCCTGCTTGTTCAAAAGACCGCTGACCACAAGCGGCAGCACCTCGCGCTCCCGCGGCGTCAGCTCGAGGTAGTGTTGTTTCAGCGCGGTGATTTCGGCGCGTTCGGACCTCTTTTCTTGATCCTGGGCAATCGCTGCGTGGATTGCCGCCATGAGATCGGCATCGCTGAAGGGTTTGGTCAGGAAATCTACAGCGCCGCTTTTGATCGCACGCACGGAGGAGGGGATGTCGCCATGTCCAGTGATGAAGACGATCGGCGGATGATCGCCGTTGGCGATCTGTCTTTGCAGGTCGAGGCCATTGATATCGGGCAGTTCGATATCGAGGATAAGGCAGGCAGGGACATCCGGCTTGTCCGTCTTCACATAATCGCCGGCCGATTCGAAGGCGATGGCGCGCATGCCATGCGAGTCCAGCAGCTCGCCGAGTGCTTCGCGGATGCGCTCATCGTCATCGACGATGAAGACTATATGATCGTCTCTCGTCATGACGCTGCCTTCATTTCAATGGGCAAGGTGAAGATCAACGTCGCTCCGTGCGGATTGTTCTTCTCTGCCCACAATCGTCCGCCGTGCAGCTCGACGATCGAGCGGCAGATCGCCAGACCCATGCCCATGCCGTTTTCCTTCGTGGTGAAGAAAGGCTCGAACATCTTCTCGGGGAACGCGATCCCCTGGCCGCGATCGCTGATCTCGGTCTGGACGGCGTTGCCCATGTGGCGCAGGCGCATCTCGATCACCCTGTCGCCGGCAATGGCATCCATCGCCTCGATGCCGTTGCGGATGAGATTGATCAGAACCTGCTGGATCTGGACGCGGTCGATGGCGATGAGCGGAAGGTTGCCATCGATCTCCACCGCGATCCGGGCGCGGCGGCGTGCCGCTTCCTCGGCCATGAGGTTGCGCGCTTCGTTGACAACGCCCGAAAGCGCCGTATGAGCCCTCCTGTCTGCGGATTGTTTGAACAGGGCGCGGATACGGCTGACGACATCCGCGGCCGAGTTGGCGTCCCGGATGATGCGCTCGACCGTCCTCTGTGCCCGCTCCATGTTTGGCGGCTCGGCCAGGAGCCAGCGCTGGCAGGCATGTGAGTTCGCGACGACGGCCGCCAGCGGCTGGTTCACCTCGTGGGCGATGGAGGCCGAAAGCTCGGCGAGGCTCGCAACCTGGCTCGCCCGCGCAAGGCCCTCCCGTGCCTGACGCAGATCCTCCTCCGCCCGAACCTCACCGTCGATATCAAGGCATATGACGTTCCACTGGATGATGACGCCTTCGGCATTGCGCATCGGCGCGGCGCGTGTTTCGACCCAGCGATATTCGCCGTCGAACCGCCGCAGACGATGTCTGCGCGCATAGGGCTCGCCGGACGCCAATGAATGGGCGTAGTTCTCTTTGACACCCGCCACGTCGTCGGGATGAACGCCGGCATCGAGCGTGCCGTCCAGCCGGGTTTTTCCCGTTCCGTCAAGCTCTTCGAGCTTATATCCGAGGAAGTCGCGGAGCTGGGGGTTGCGGTATACCGGTTCTCCATCAGGCGCTGCGCAATCGATCATTGCCGGCAGCGTTTCGACGATTTGCCAGAGCGAACGTTCTCTCTCCCGCAACTCCTCCTCGATGCGCAATTGATCGTCGATGTCATTGGTGAGGCCGTACCACTGAAGGATTTGCCCGCTCTCGTCCCGCAGCGGCTCGGCGCTGCCTTTGACCCAGCGGTAGACGCCGTCGGCGCGCCGCAGGCGATACTGCTTGGAGAAGCGCTCGCCGGTGGCGAAGGAATGGTTGAGAGCTTCGGCGAGGCTCCCCGCATCGTCGGGATGGACGGCAGCTTCGATCAGCGCCGCGAGGCTGCTCACTCCCGGCTTTTCCATATGAGGGATGTCGAGACCCAGGAAATCGATCAGGCGCTGGTTGAAGAAGGTCGGAGCGCCTTCCGGATTAAGCCGCCAGAGCAGGCTCGGAACCATGTTCACGAGTTGCGAAAGCTCCCGTTCCCGGTCGCGCAGCGCTTCCTGCGCGCGCATCTCATCATCGATGTCGACCGATATCACATACCATTGGACGATCGCGCCGTTCTGATCCCGCAGCGGCTCGGCGCGGCCGTCGACCCAGCGATAGGCTCCATCGACACGGCGCATGCGGTATTTTATCGAGAAGGGATCGCCGCTGGAAAGGGAGTGGTGAACCGTCTCCAGCAGTCGCGTTGAATCATCGGGGTGAACGAGGGTGTGAATGATCGATGAGAGCCGGCTCATGCCGGGCCTATCCATATCCCCTACATCGAGACCGAAAAAATCGATCAGGCGCTTGTTGAAGAAGACCGGCTCGCCTTCCGGCGTCAAGCGTCTGATCTGGGCCGGGACCATGTCCACGAGCTGCGAGAGTTCTCGCTCGCGATCACGCAGTGCCTCCAGGGCGCGGACCTCCTCGTCGATGTCGAGGGAAACGCCGTACCATTGCACGACGGTTCCGTCGTCATCGCGCCGGGGTTCCACCCTGCATTCCGCCCAGCGGTAGACGTCGTCCTTTTCGAGCCAGCGAAACCGCATCGCCGTGCCGTTGCCGTTTTCGAAACAATTCCGCAGCGTGCGCTGAACGCCGGGCGCATCTTCGGGGTGGATCAGCTGCTGTAGAAGCTTTTCGATGCGCGGCTCGCCGAGAGCGTCGAAACCGGCGATGACGGCGCGGAAATGGTCCTGATAACGTTTGTTGAAATAGACCGACCCGCTCGTCGGCTCGACGCTCCAGACGCGGACCGGCACCGCGTCGATCATCTGCTGCAGCGCTCGCTCGCTCTGTCGCACGGCCTCTTCGGCGCGGACCTGATCGTCGATGTCGTGGCAAAGACCGTACCACTGGACGATATTCCCAGTCTGATCCCGCAGCGGCTCGGCGCGGCTCGACATCCAGTGATAGACGCCGTCGGCGCGGCGCAGCCGATACCGCAACGCGAAGTTTTCGCCGGTGGCGAGGCAGTGGTTGAGCGAATCCCTGAAACCGGCTGCATCATCGGGATGAATGACGGCCTCGATGAGCGCCTCCAGCCGGCTCATATCGGGCCTGTCCGAATCTGCGACATCGAGACCGAGGAAATCGACCATTCGTCTATTGAAAAAGGTCGGTTCGCCCTGGGGCGTCAGGCGCCAGACGTGGCTCGGAACCATGTCGACGAGCTGCGAGAGTTCCTGCTCCCGCTCGCGTAACGTCTCCACGCTTTGTCGCAACGTCAGCACGGCCAGTTGGTGTTGCCTTGATATGGCGGCGACGATGAGCGCCGAAAACGCCGAGATGGCCAGAAAAAGCTGCAGCATGACCTGCTGGTGTTTCTGGGAGCCGGGATCGCCGATAAACTGGCCGGCGCCTGTGATCGTGAAGATGGCAGTGATCAGGGCGAGGAGAGCAAGCGATATGGCCGCGCCCTTGAATTCGAAGCGGACCGCGGCCCAAAGAAGCGGCGGCATGATGATATAGGCGAAGGGAAGGTAGCCGCTGAGCGAAAGGGCGGCGACACCGAGAAAAATCAGCCCCAGGACGCAGGCTTCCAGCCATTGGGCAGCCGAGAGCCGGGTCTTGTCGCGCCAGTTGTGGAAGACTGTGAGTGCCAGCGGCGCGACGATCAGGATACCGGTTGCGTCACCGATCCACCAGAGCGGCCAGGCCGTCAGGAAGGATTGCGATTGAATGCCGAACCAGGCGAGCGTCGCGCTTCCTATCGTTGCGCTGACGATTGGCGCAATTCCGGCGCCCAGGACGACAAATGCAAGAACCTCCTGCAAGGTTTCCAACTGAGCCGGACGCTTCAAACTCCGATCGACCAACCATGCCGCGACGACCGCTTCAAGAGCATTGCCGACATAGATCAGGAAGGCCGCAGGCAGCGGACTGTAGAACCACAGGGCATTGCTGAACAACTCGGCAAGGCAGCCCGCCACTATCCACCATGGCCAGCTGCGCCTGGAGGCGAGGACGAGCGTCGCGATGAAAAGTCCGCCCGGAGGCCAGATGGAAATACCCGTTCCCGGCACGATCGCCAGCGACTGGGCGAAGCCGCAGGCGAGCACATAGGCTGCAATGAAAAGCCCCAGATACAGGGATCGGGGACGGTGCGACCAGACGCTCATCATCAATCGCTCCTGTCGGGCAGGCAAAGCGCGGGGATCGCCAGCATTCGGTGCAGCACTCGTTCTTGATGTCGGGGCCGGCGAGCTCATACTCGAACCGTAATCCCGCAGCACCACAGCCGCAACTCATGGAAATCCATAGATTGCGCGGAGAGGTAGCGTTGCGCCCGCCGACCGGATCTTCAGCGCCAGCGAGGAGGGGAGGCCGTTTGCGGTTCCCGCTCGCCATCCTAAACCTTGGGTCTGCTCGGCTATACCTAGGGCTAAGGTAGCCACCCTCATGCATGATGGAAGGCTCTTGGCTTTCCGGTCATTGTCGATGCAATCGATCGCGAGGATGCCGACATGAAAATTACCGTGGCAGGAGCAAGCGGCCTCATCGGAACGCGGCTCAGCGAAGGCCTGCGCCGCTCAGGCCATGAGGTCACGGCGGCATCCTTGTCACTTGGCGTCGATACAGTTACCGGCGCGGGCCTCGAAGCGGCGATAGCGGGAACCGACATCGTCGTCGATGTGACCAACGCCGCCTCCTTCGGCGACAGCGCTGCCCTGGATTTCTTCAAGGCATCGACGAAGAATTTGCTCGCGGCCGCCGCTGAGGCCGGTGTTGCGCATTATCTCGCCCTTTCCGTCGTGGGCACGCCGCTGCTCGTCGAAAGCGACTATTTTCGCGCGAAAATGGTGCAGGAAAATCTTATCCGGGCGTCTAATCGGCCCTATACGATCCTCCGCTCCACACAGTTCTACGAGTTCATCAGCGGATTGATCGACATCGGTGCGCAAGGCGATGTCGTTCGATTGCCGCCAGCCTTGATGAGACCTGTCGCAGCCGGTGAGGTCGCCGCCTTCCTTGCCGAATTGACCGTCTCAATGCCTTTGGGCGGTATCGTCGAGATCGGCGGCCCGGAACAGTTCGGTGTCGATGAGATCGCACGGATCTATCTCACCGCAAACGAAGACGAGCGGCCGGTGATAACCGATCCGTCCACGTCGTACTTCGGTGTCGAATTGACCGAGGATGCACTGCTTCCGGGCACTGGTGCGCGGATGGCATCCGAGACGCTCTCCGAATGGCTCTACCAATCGATGGCGGATTAGATCATGCCGATCGGCATTTTGCCGGCCGTTCGCTCATCGCCTTTTCTCAGCCGTCTCAAACTGACCGGCGGCTTATTTTCGCCTGCGGGTCGATCGCAATCCTGGATCACCCCGTCAGGCCGCCGCCGGGCGCAGGCCGCCGTTACGCGCTGCCGGTAACAACCATCTGAAAAATGACGGACAATAGGCTTTCTGGGCCGCCGGCGGCGTCGCAAAAAATTCAATGAACTTCATGTGCATAATGGGGGCATCGGCCTTGCTCGCCGGCGCTTCGGGCGGGTGCGAATCACCGGTAATTGGACCCGGAAACTGCCGGATTGCCGAACCCGTTTTTCGTGGCTCGATCTGCCTTTTGGTTAAGCATTTGTAATTCGGTCACGAATCGCGGCATATAGTAACTGCGCAACTGAAGCGCTTTCGTTCAAAATTGCGCAGTTATTTGGGAAAAAGATCATGCAGCCGAGTCTTGCTCTTCAGGACGATCAAGAGCATCTCCCGTCGCTTCTGGCAACGGATGCCAAGGAGTTGTCCTATCAACTTCAGCAGCATCAGGCAAAAATCTTCCCCCCGCTGTCACAAAAGACCATCAGAACATTTTCTCCGGCGGAGGCCGCAGCCTTTATCGGCATCGGCGAAGGTTATCTCCGGCAGGTGGCGGCCGACGGCCATGGACCCGATCCGCTGGCAAACGGACGGCGGCTTTACAGCGCAACGGACATGGACCGGATTCGCCGGGTCCTCGACGAGCGAAACGGCACGCCGAAATATGTGCCGGCCCGCAGGCCGGGGGAAAAGCTCCAGATCGTCTCCGTCATGAACTTCAAGGGTGGCTCGGGCAAGACCACCACCGCGGCCCATCTGGCGCAGTTCATGGCGCTGAGGGGCTATCGCGTGCTCGCCGTCGATCTCGATCCGCAAGCTTCCTTGTCGGCCCTGTTCGGTCATCAGCCGGAATTCGACGTCGGCGAGGGTGAAACGATCTATGGCGCGATCCGCTATGAGGATCCGCGCCCGATCGCTGATATCGTGCGCGCCACCTACACGCCCAATCTGCATCTCATTCCGGGAAATCTCGAGCTGATGGAGTTCGAGCACGAGACGCCGAAGGCGATGTCGTCGGGTACGGCGGAGACGATGTTCTTCGCTCGCATCGGGGAAGTGCTGACCGAGATCGAAAGCCTTTACGACGTCGTCGTCATCGACTGCCCGCCGCAGCTGGGTTTCCTGACGATGTCGGCGCTCTGCGCGGCAACCTCGGTCCTGATCACGGTTCATCCGCAAATGCTCGACGTCATGTCGATGTCGCAGTTTCTGACGATGACGAGCGAGCTGATGTCGGTGGTGGAGAAGGCCGGTGGACGCACCAGCTATGACTGGATGCGTTATCTCGTGACGCGGTTCGAGCCGAACGATGGGCCGCAGAGCCAGATGACCGGCTTCATGCGGGCGATCTTCGGCAATCGCATGCTCCACAATGCGATGGTAAAGTCGACGGCGGTCGCCGACGCCGGCGTTACCAAGCAGACCCTCTACGAGGTCGAGCGGTCGCAGTTCACCCGCGGAACCTATGACCGGGCGTTGGACTCCCTCAACTTGGTGAACGGCGAGATCGAGGCGCATATTCGTTCGACCTGGGGGAGGAAATAGATAGATGGCGCGTAAGAACCTCATCGAGATTTCCGCCCCGAGCCCGGCAAGGGCCGAAGCAGTCGCACCGCGCGACAATCGACCGATCGCCGGTTTCGTGCCGCAGGAGCGCAGCGCCGCGCCGGTCGGCGGCATCACCAAAACGCTGGGAAACATTACCGAGAAAATGGAGCGGGCGAGTGAACTGGAACGGCAGCTCGCTGCCGGCCAGACCATCGTCGAGCTCGATACCGGCCTGATCGACGCCTCTTTCGTCAGCGACCGATTGGCGATCGATCCGACCGAACTCGCCCAGCTCGTCGAGCAGATCCGCGAGCACGGGCAGCAGGTTCCGATCCTGGTTCGCCCGCACCCCGAAACCAGGGGACGCTATCAGGTTGCCTACGGCCATCGTCGTCTGGCGGCCACGAAAGAGATCGGCATCAGGGTACGAGCGGTTGTCCGCGATCTCACGGACGGCCAGCTGGTCGTCAGCCAGGGGCAGGAAAACAGCGCTCGAACCAATCTCTCCTATATCGAACGGGCGCTGTTTGCGTCGCGGCTCGAGGAACGCAGCTTCGGCCGTGATGTCATCATGGCGGCACTCGGCGTCGACAAGGCGGCGCTGTCGAGAATGTTGATCGTCATCCGGCAGGTGCCCCTCGATCTGATCAATGCCATCGGTGCGGCGCCCGATATCGGCCGCCGGCGGTGGCTGGAACTCGGTGAGCGTCTTGAAGACGCCGACATCGAGAAGATCATCGCTGAGTTGTCCGCGGACGACGCGCGCAAAATCTCGAGCGACGAGCGGTTTCACCGCACCCTTGTGCTGGCAACGAAGCGGACGGCGGCGCCGAAGCCAGCAATTGCCAAAACTGCGGTCAGCGGTGTGCCTGTGATGGTCAAGAAAACGGCGTCCGGTGCGACTTTCGTCTTCGACGGCAAGACCGCCCCCGGTTTCGATCAATTCGTCCAGGAAAGGCTGCAGGGCCTGTTTCAGGAGTTCAAAAAGGACAGAGGAGCGTAACGCGCAAAAGAAAAAGGCCCCCAACGACGCCGTCGTGGAAGCCCTTCTCAGATCTTAAGCACATCGAGAATCGCATTTCCACGAATCCCAGTCAAGCGTCTTAGGCACCAAATTGGTGGACTGTTTTCTTTTGCCTGAACGAAGGTGAAGGCAAATGGAGAGTGGATATGTGACGACGCCCTTTGGGCGGCGGCCGATGTCGCTTGGCATGCTGGCAAACCAGCAACTGGCCGAGACCATCGAGCCGGGGATGAGACGCAGCAAGTGGAAGCTGTTCAGGGCGATCTGCGAAGCTCGGCCGGCGCTCGGCGTGACCGATCGGGCGCTGACGGTGCTCGATGCGCTTTTGACCTTCTATCCCGATGACGAGATTTCCGAAGAGAAGGGCCTGATCGTCTTTCCCTCGAATGCGCAGCTTTCGCTTCGCGCCCGCGGCATGACGCCGGCGACACTGCGGCGGCATCTGGCTGTGCTGGTCGAGGCCGGCCTGATCCTGCGCAAGGACAGCCCGAACGGAAAGCGTTATGCCCGCCGCGACAGGGCAGGGGAGATCGGTGAGGCTTTCGGCTTCAGCGTCGCCCCACTGCTCGCACGTGCGGTCGAGATTGAAGGTCTGGCCGCCGAGGTGATTGCCGACCGGGAACTCATCCGGGCGACCAGGGAACGCCTCACTGTCTGCCGGCGGGATATCTCCAAGCTGATCTCGGCAGCGCTCGATGAAGCTGTGCCCGGCGACTGGGAGCAGATGTCGTTGATGTTTCGAGACCTTGTCCGCAAGATTCCACGCGTGGCGGGAGCCGAGGAATTGGCGCCATTGCTCGACGAGATGGGCCTACTGCGCGATGAGGCCGTCAACCTGCTGGAAAGACATATAAAATTACAAAAAATAGACGCCAATGAGTCTCAAATTGAGCATCACAAACAGAATTCAAACCCCAACTCCACATCTGAACTTGAACCAAGCTTCGAACCGAAGCAGGGCGCGAAGCCGGCGGCCAATAATGACCCGATCGCCGGGCCGCAGGACGAGCAAAGATTGAAACATCCGGCATCGGCCGGCGCAATCAGCGGCGGGAGATCCGGCGTGGCCGAACCAGCGGCGGGACATACGCTGAAATCCTTCCCGCTTGGTCTGGTTCTTCAGGCGTGCCCGCAAATTCTCGATTATGGGCCGGGCGGAACGATCGGCAATTGGCGCGACCTGATGTCGGCGGCGGTCGTCGTCCGCTCGATGCTCGGCGTCAGCCCCTCGGCCTATGAAGAAGCCTGCGCCGGCATGGGACCGGAAAACGCCGCGACGGTGATCGCCTGCATCCTGGAAAGGGGCGGGCATATCAATTCGCCAGGCGGCTATCTCCGGGATCTCACGCGAAGGACCGAGCGAGGCGAATTTGCGATCGGCCCGATGCTGATGGCGCTCGTGCGGGCCAATGGCGGCACGGCAAAACATGCGGGCTGATTGCAAGGAAATGGCAGCGGGCGATCGTGTAGCAGGATAGCATGCAATCACCTCTTTACAGCTAACATGTCAGGCTGCTACATCTAATCCCAACAATCGGGAGGAAGCATATTTGACCCAGAAATTCGGGCTGTCAGTCGCTCTCGCCACGCCGTTCGACAGCAATGGCGATATTGCGATCGATGTTATGATCGCGCAGGCAAGGCGATGCCTCGCTGCCGGATGCTCGAGCGTAAGCCTGTTCGGAACGACGGGGGAAGGCTCCTCCATCGGAAACCGGGAACGTGAGCGCGTCTTCGCGGCCTTCCTCGATGCCGGAATCGCAGCAAAACACATCATCGTCGGCGTGCTGGTCGATGCCGCCGAGGACGCGGCGATGCAGGCCGATCATGCTCTTTCCCACGGCGTTCGTAATATCCTTCTTGCCCCGCCGTCCTATTTCAAGAACGTCAGCGACGACGGTGTCTTCCAATGGTTTGCGGCCGTCTTCGCCGTGCTGGGAGACAAGGCGCGGGACATCATCGTCTACAATCTTCCGTCGCTCACCATGGTTCCGCTGACCGTGTCGCTGATCGGACGGCTGCGGACCGCCTTTCCCAATATCGTGACGGGCGTCAAGGATTCTTCCGGCGACTGGCCGTATACCGAAAGCCTGCTCAAGGCGCATGGCGATCTCATCATCCTGGTGGGCGATGAACGGCATCTCGCCAGGGGCGTGCAGCTCGGCGGCCAGGGGGCGATCTCCGGCATGGCGAATATTGTCCCCCGCGACGTCAGGCTGATGGCCGAAGAAGGCAAGGACGACCCCCGCATCGAGGGTTTCGTGGCCGAACTGTTGAAATACCCTGTTGTCCCGGCCGTGAAGGCCATGGTGGCGCACGTGACGTCGGAGGAAATCTGGCTTGCCGCTCGTCCGCCGCTCGCTTCAATATCCGCCGAGGGGCAGGCGCAACTCGCTCTTGCTTTCGATCGTCTTTTCCAGTCGAAAGCGGCATAGTCAGGCATGTTTCGGGAAGAGGCGATGGACGAAACGGACGAGCAGCCGACGCTGCGGGAAAAGGCGTATGCGAGCTTCACGCGCCATCTTCTTGCGCGTGACGTGCGTCCCGGCCAGTTCGTTTCCCAGCGCCGTCTCGTGGAGCTGACCGGACTGACGCTCGGCGCCATCCGCGAACTCATCCCAAGGCTGGAAGCCGAAGGGCTGATCAAGACCGTGCCGCAACGGGGTTTGCAGATCGCTCACATCGATCTCAACCTTATTCGTGAGGCATTCCAGCTGCGTGTCTTCCTGGAGAAGGAGGCCGTGGCGCTCTTCACTCGGTCCGCGTCGGACGAGACGATCGCCAAGCTCTTGAAGCAGCATCGCGATATCGCCGACGCCATCCGCAGCGGCGACGGCTCGCATGAGTTGGAACTGCGCGCGCAGGCCGTCGATTGGGGCATGCACGATGCCTTTATCGATGCGCTTGGCAACACTATCATCTCGAACGCCTACCGCGTGAACTCGATCAAGATGCGCCTGATCAGCCAGGATCGGTTTCGGATCGACGGTCACGTCGGGCCTGTCATGGGCGAGCATCTGAAGGTGCTCGAGGCGATCGAGCGACGATCGGCGGAGGACGCCGTCAACAGCCTTGTCGCACACATCAACGGTGCAAGGGATCGTGCGCTGAGGATATAATCGGGAATAATCAGCCGGAGGTGAGGAGATCGCCGGCAAAAGGAGGAGGATCACATGCCATCATTTTTGAACCCGACGCGCCGAGGCTTTCTGGCGGGCACGGCCGCGCTTGGGGCCGGCAGCATGCTCGGCATGCGCTCGGCATTTGCTGCCGTCGACTGGAAGCGCTTCACCGGCACGACGCTCGAAGTCAACCTGGTCAAGAGCCCGCGCAGTGAAATCCTTCTGAAGTACCTGCCTGAATTCGAGACGCTGACCGGCATCAAGGTCAATGCTGAGGCGACGCCCGAACAGCAGCAGCGCCAGAAGACGACGATCGAGCTCAGCTCCGGCAAGCCGAGCTTCGACGTCGTGCACATGAGCTATCACGTCCAGAAGCGGCAGTTCGAAAAGGGTGGCTGGCTTGCCGATATCAGCGGCTTCCTCAAGGATCCCTCGCTGACCGACCCGTCCCTGACAGAGGGCGATTTCGCTGAAGCCGGTCTTGCCTTCGCCAAGGACGCCGGCGGCGTTCTGCGCTCTCTTCGCTTTTCGGTCGATTACTGGATCATCTACTGGAACAAGGCGCTGTTCGAGAAGAAGGGACTTGCCTATCCCACGAGCTTCGACGAACTGGCAAGTGCAGCCGAAGCGCTGACCGATCCTTCGACCAACACCTATGGCTTCGTCGCCCGCGGCCTGAAGAACGCCAATACGCCGGTTTGGACGTCGCTGCTGCTCGGCTACGGCTCGAGCCCGCTCGGCCCCGACGGCAAGCTGCGCACGACATCGCCGGAAGCGGTCGATGCAGCCAAGCTTTACCAGAAGCTGATGACCAAGACCGCCCCTCCCGGTGTCTCCGGCTTCAACTGGGCCGAGGCGCAGTCGGCCTTCCTCCAGGGCAAGATCGGCATGTGGCTTGACGGCGTCGGTTTTGCGCCGCCGATCGAAAACCCGGAAAAGTCGCGGGTCGTCGGCCAGGTCGGTTACGGCATCATGCCGAAGGGCCCGAAGGCACAGGCCGCAGGCACCTTCGGCGATGGGCTTGGCGTCGTCGCGGCGAGCCAGAAGAAGGAAGCCGCCTATCTGTTCTGCCAATGGGCGATTTCGCATGAAATGGGCGCACGCCTGCTGCAGGCCGGCGCCGGCGTTCCCTTCCGCCAGTCCGTGCTGGAGGATGCAAAGGTCCGCGAAGGCGTCAAGATGCCGGGCGCATGGCTGGATGCCGTCGTCGGCTCCGGCAAGATCTCGCAGCTTGCACTGCCGGTCATCATTCCGGTCACCGAGTTCCGTGATATCTATGGCGTCGGCCTCACCAATATGATCGGCGGCGCCGATCCCGAAACCGAGTTGAAGGCGGCGACGGCGCAGTTCGAACCCGTCCTGGCGAAAAGCGAGGGATAATGGCCTCGGCAAGCATCGAAACGGCCGCAGTGGCCAAGGCGCCGAAGGGAAGGAGCAAACCGGACAGGTTTGCTCCCAACTACTGGCCCTTCGTCATCCCGGCGCTCATCGTCATATCGGCCGTCATCGTCTTTCCATGGGTGTTTACGGTGTGGATGAGCGTCAACAGCTGGACGCTCGGTCAGTCTCAGGTTTTTGCGGGGCTCGACAATTATATCAGACTCGCCACCGACATGCGCTTCTGGGAGTCGCTGTGGCACACCGTGCTCTATACGACGCTCTCCGTGGTGGCTCCCCTCTTTCTGGGGACGCTCGCGGCGCTGATCTTCGATGCCCAGTTTCCGCTGCGCGGCCTCATACGAGGCATATTCGTGATGCCGATGATGGCTACGCCGGTCGCCATCGCGCTTGTCTGGACGATGATGTACCACCCGCAGCTCGGCGTGCTCAACTATCTCCTCTCCTTCGCCGGCATCGGCCCGCAGGAATGGATCTACAATCAGAGGAGCGTCATTCCCTCGTTGGTTCTAGTCGAGAGCTGGCAATGGACGCCGCTCGTCATGCTGATCGTGCTCGGGGGCCTCGCGGCGGTTCCGCGCGAGCCTTATGAGAGTGCCGAGATCGACGGTGCCAATGTCTGGCAGAAATTCCGCTATCTCACGCTGCCGATGATCGCGCCGTTCCTGATGATCGCGGTGATTATCCGCAGCATCGATGCGGTGAAGAGCTTCGACATCATCTATGCCATGACCCAGGGCGGCCCGGGCACGGCGTCGGAAACGATCAACATCTATCTCTACAACACCGCCTTCGCCTATTACGACATCGGCTACGGCTCGGCCATGGCGGTCGTCTTCTTCATCCTCATCGTGCTGCTCTCCTTCGTCCTGATGATGATCCGGCAGCGCGTGAACTGGTCCGACGGGGAGGCACGCTGATGAAGCGCAAGACGCTCGATCGCATCGGGCTGCTGTTCGTTGCAGTGGTGATGATCTCGCCGGTCGTCCTGTTCTTCCTCTGGATGATCTCGCTGTCGCTGAAATATGAGATCGACAACGGCGCCTATCCGCCGATCTTCATTCCGGAACGTTTTGCCTGGTCGAACTATGTGAAGGTTTTCGAGGAGAACAACTTCTTCCTCTATCTCTGGAATTCGGTGCTGGTGACGGGTGCGGCAACGCTTCTGGCGCTCTTGATCGGCGTTCCGGCCGGATATGGAATCGCGCGCCTGAAGGCGGAGAAGTCGGCAATGGTCATCATGATCGCGCGCATGACGCCGGGCCTCTCCTTCCTGATCCCGCTCTTCCTGCTGTTCCAATGGCTGAACCTGCTCGGTACGCTGCTGCCGCAGATCATCATCCATCTCGTCGTCACGGTACCGATCGTTGTCTGGATCATGATCGGCTATTTCGAGACGACGCCGATGGAGCTGGAAGAGGCTGCAAGCATCGACGGCGCCACACCCTGGCAGGTCTTCCGCATGGTCGCCTTGCCGATCGCCAAGCCCGGCATCGTCGTCGCCTTCATCCTTTCGGTGATCTTTTCCTGGAACAACTTCGTCTTCGGCATCGTGCTCGCCAGCCGCGAGACGCGCACACTTCCGGTTGCGGTCTACAACATGCTGTCGTTCGAACAGGTCAGCTGGGGGCCGCTCGCGGCAGCAGCGTTGATCGTCACCTTACCGGTGCTGATCTTGACGGTGTTTGCGCAGCGGCAGATCGTGGCGGGCCTGACGGCCGGCGCCGTCAAGTGAGCCGCCGATGAGACGACGGCCGTGACGACTTCTTCTGCCTTTGACCCGCCTGCCAGAACAGGATGATTTTAGGCCGGTCGGCCTAAAATCTGAATCCTGTTCCAAATTAAAGAGTTAGAGCATGATGTCGTCCGAAAACCGCTCACACTTTTCGGCATCATGCTCTAGTCCGGCGCGCAGTGTTTTATGTGTCGGTGCGGCGGTCTTGGACACACTGTTTCGCGTGCGCTCGTTACCGACCGGCCAGGGCAAGATCCTGCCCTACGATATGCTGCAGGTCGCCGAGGGCATGGCGTCGAGCGCAGCCTTTGCCGTCGCCCGGCTGGGCGGCCATGCCAGCCTCTGGGGTTCGGTCGGTGACGATGCCACCGGCGAACGCATCATGGCAGATCTCGGGAATAGCGGCATAGACACGAGCGGCATGCTGCGCGTGGCAGGTGCACGCTCGGCCGTCTCGACGATCCTCATTGACGATCAGGGCGAGCGCCTGATCGTGCCCTTCTACGATGCGGGCCTGCACGATACGGTCAAACCGGTCACACAGCAGGATATTTCGTCTTTCGATGCTGTGCTCGTCGATGTCCGGTGGCCGAAGCTTGCACTGCGCACGCTCTCGGCAGCGAGAGAGACGGGAAAGCCGGCTATTCTCGATGGCGACGTTGCCGGCGAGGGCGTGATCGAGATGCTTGCGCCGGCAGCCAGCCATATCGTGTTCTCACAGCCGGCCGCCGAGCGCCTGACCGGAACGACCGAATTGGTCAAGACCGTTGGCCTCCTGAAGCGAAGGTTCGAGCATGCCTTCATCAGCGTTACGGCAGGCGAGAACGGCTGCTTCTGGTTCGATGACCGAAGCGGTGAAATCGCCCATCTTGCCGCCCCGAAGGTGAGGACGATTGATACGCTTGCAGCCGGCGATATCTTCCATGGCGCTTTCGCGCTGGCGACAGCGGAAGGCTTGCCGATCGCAGAGACGATGCGCGTGGCGTCCATGGCGGCAGCGCTCAAATGCCAGGTGTTCGGCGGGCGCACAGGCGCGCCCGCGAGAGCGGAGCTTTGCGATGCCCTGCTAGGTTGGAGCATTGGCCAGCAATCGTGCGGGCGCGTCACATGAATCAGGCTCGACGCGACGCCCTTTGGAGCGATGGAAAGGCGATGGCGCGTCAGGCCGCTTTCTGTGGTCGTGACATGCTCGTCGCCGCATCGATCTGAAAGCGCCTGACGACGCCTTCCAGTGTCTGTGTTTGAGTGCCAAGCGCGCGGCAGGCCGAGGCGGTTTCCACGGCCATCGTCGCGTTGTGTTGCGTCACCTGATCCAGGGCGTTGACGGAGGCGTTGATCTCGCTGATCGCGACCGCCTGCTCGGAAGACACCGAAACGATCCGGGCGATCAGGTTGGCAACCTGCTCGACCTGCCCTTCGATTTCCAGGAGCGCCTTGCCGGTGCGGTTGACGAGCTCCACGCCGGTGGAAACCTGGGCCGAGGAGGTGGAAATCAGCGCCCGGATTTCCTTGGCGGCATTGGCCGAGCGCATGGCGAGTTCGCGCACTTCCTGCGCCACGACGGCAAAACCCTTGCCCGCTTCACCGGCACGGGCGGCTTCAACCCCGGCATTGAGCGCCAGAAGATTGGTCTGGAAGGCGATTTCGTCGATGACGTTGACGATGTCGCCGATCTGCGAGGACGAGCCTTCGATCCGTTCCATCGCAGCGATCGCTTCGCGAACCACGGCCGCCGAATGTTCGGCGCTGCTGCGCGTCTCGACCATCATGCCGGTTGCCTTGCCGGCATGATCGGAGGCGTCTTTCGCTTTGGCATTCATTTCACCAAGCGCCGTCGTGGCCTCTTCGAGCATCGCTGCTTGCTGTTCCGTGCGCGCCGCAAGACTCTCGGTTGCGCCCGTAATGTCGGCCGAGGAACTGCCCACCTGTTTGGAGGTTTGGGCGATTTCGGCCATCGAGGCGGAAAGCGCGTCCATGCTGTTGTTGAATTTTGCGCGCAAAGTCTCGTAGGTGGTAGCGAATGGTGTCGTAATCCGGCAGTCGAGCTTGCCGGTCGAAAGCTGTTCCAGGCCATAGGTCAACTGATCGATCACCGTTTGGCGGATCTGCTCCTCGGTGGCTTTTTCGGCCAACTGGCTGCGTTCGCGCTCAAATTCCGCATCACGACGCGCCGTTTCGCGCGTCTGAGCCTCCTGCCGCTCGAGCGCATTGCGGCGGAAGACCGCCACGGCCTTGGACATGGCGCCAATCTCGTCGGAACGGTTGGCATAGGGAACGTCGGTTGAAAAGTCGCCTTCGGCGAGGTTGCCCATATAGGCCTTCATGCTATCGAGCGGCAAGATTGCCCGGCGGCGCAGAAGGTAGAGTCCCACCAACAGCAGCCCGAACGATCCGAAGCCGGCAGCGCCCGCATAGATCGTCCAGGTCACGATTTCCGAGGCTGCGTTCTTTTCTTCGCCCTTCAGGAAGGCGTCGGAATTCGCGACGAGTTTCTCCACCGCATCCTGGTGCGCATGGAAGGCGACGCGCAATTGCTCGATCGCGCCGTGCGCCTTGTCTTCATCCTTGGCATTCAGCGCCGGGATGATCTCCCGATTCATCACGTCCCAGAATGTATCGCCCTTGGCCAGCACATCGTTTTCCAGCTCGTCCTTCAAAGTCTGCGGAAGCCGAGTGGTTTTCCAATAGGCGCGACGGTCGTCGTAGGCGGCCTTCAGATTGGCAATCTTGGCAAGGTTGGTTTCGGTAAGCTCGGGAAATTTGCTTGCTTCGAAGGAGAGCATGTAGGATTCGACCACGAAGAGCGGCGGCGGCAAAATATCGGCGATCAGATCCTTGCCGTAGACCACCTGCTCGTAGACAGGGCCATTGACTTTCAGCCGTTCGAGCGCCGATTGCTGCAATCCGATCGACATGAAAAGGCCGGCTGAAACGGCGACACCAAATGCCACCAGACTACGGGCAATAGTAAAAGCCAAGGTCGTCTCCAAAATAATTTGTGGCTTCTGCGTGTCCAGAGGCCTGATCTACGTAGAGCATTATTTCGGAAGAACGCTGAGATATGGTTAACTCTTTTAACATCGGGGGCTTAGCCGATGTTCATAGCCTGGGTGCAGCCGTCCAAAATTGGGGTGGTTGATGAATTGTGGAAACTATTTCGGTATCAAGCCGCCAACTTGCTATCCTGACGGCTTGCGGGACGTTGCGTTATCTATCGCAAAAGGAGATTGGCATGGCCGAACCCCAGCTACGCCAAGCCGGTCGTGAGCCAGCATCATCCTTCTACACCAGGCTTTCGCAGCAAAGCGGGACGGATATCGACCTAGAAGCCGTCGTCACGGCTGGCCGACGGGCACGTAAGGGCATCGAGATTTAATTTTCTCGATACGAGCATTGTTTCGGATGCTTTGAGAAAGTCGCTTAGCAGCGGGGCTCAGGCTAGGCGCATCAGCATTTCATTGAGGTCGCTGATCTCTTGCAACAGCTCGACCAATCTATCCGTATCGTCCTGGCTGAGCCGGCCCGTCTCGCCGCTGTTATTCCAAAGAAGTTGGAATTCGTGGCTCATGTGCAGCGCGCTGTTCATGATGTCGATGATTTGCGCGCGGTTTTCCCAGGTTGCAACCACGGTCGGTTCGTCCATCTCGCTCGAAATATCCGGTTCACGTTCCAGCAAAAGCAATTTCTGATTCCTCTTGAACGGTGACGATCTGTTCGGGCGGCGCCCATCGGGGCGGCCATCCTTTGCAATGACTCGTGAACACGGTTCGACTGAAAAGCGGCTGAAAATCAAAACGATTGGCTAGCGGGCGTGGGGCGGACCCGTTAGCCAATCGGCAAGTCCCTCTTGAGGTAACTCAAACGAGATTCGCAAGGACCATAAAATGGGAAAATTTCCCATTTGTCAACATGGCTGATTGTGCTTTCAGTGCGGGCCCGGTCCCCCGGGCGGTGGTCTTGGCGGATGGCCGCCCGGGCCTGATGGCGGGCCTTGTCTGTTCGGATCCGGAAAATCTCCGTCTGGCCGGCCTCTGCCGAAAGGCGAATGATCGGGCCGCGGTCCATCCCAGGGGCCGTGTGGGGGGCGGGGACCGAACCCATCCGGACCAGGTCCTCCCGGAAAGCCCGTCATCCTGCTCGAATCGCGTACCCCGATATCGACGAAGCCATGACCATCAGGCGACGACGACATCGGACCGGAAGGCGCCGAACCCGGCCCCGAGCCGGCCTGGCCTCTGTCGGTGGGCCGGAACGTCTCGACATTGACGGTGCCGCGTTTCAAACCCGGCACTACCGGTTCTGTCTGAATGCGCGTAATGGTCAGTCGATCGGCGACCGCTTTGAGACGTACCAGCGTTTGCTTGCCGGCGAGATAGCCATAGGTGCTTCCAAGTGAAAGGCCGCCGATCAGGACGCGATTGCCGCTCTTGACGGGGACACCGCGGATATGGGCGCCATCCGAAACGGAGCGAGGCTCGATACGCCGTGCAATGATCGTGCCGTCAGGTTTGCGGATGCCGAATACGGCAACCCGCTTGCCTTTCCGCAGGCCCTTCGTCGCCAAACCTGATGTGTCGACGGTTTGCGAAAGTATTCTTATCCCGGTCTTGTCCATACGGTCGATACGGCCCTGGACTTCGCTGACGATCGTGATGCGGGCGGCACGTTTTCCCGTCAAAAGCACCCGCGCGACATGACCGATCTTCATCGCGCTCGCGGGAACGCGCCGGCCGTCGATCTCGACCGGCGTCGTCGCGCTGAACGGTATGTGGATATTGTTGACGATGATGCTGCCAAAACCCTGGATCGTTCCGACGATCCCGGTTCCACCGATCCCGTGATCATCGTTCTCCCCGCCGCCGATGGAAAGCCCGGAGCCGCCGATGCCATGATCGCCGGTGCCTGTCGGCTGCGCGGCTGTCATCGCAGGCATCAGCACCTGGAGCGCTATTCCGCCCAGCAGAAACTGTCTTCTGGAGATCGTCAACGGACTCATTCGTCAGTCTCCGTCCCGGTGGCTTCTGCCTGAAGATCCGCCTCACGCTCCTCGGTCATGACGTAGACGCCCGAGATCCAGCGGCTGTTGCCACCGGGATCGCCCTTGATGGCCTGATGGGCGATCTTGTTGAGCTTGAGGAGCAGCGCCATGCCTTCCTCGCGCGCGATCTCGTCGAGCCGGGCAGCCAGCGCCGGCGACATGCCGTCGTAATGAACCGCGCGTTCGAAATAGGGAGGCGGGTCGTTCATCAGGTTCATGACCGACGCCTGCACATGGTCACGAAGATTGCGGGTAAAATAATGCCGGCGGGCTTCGTCGCCGGCATTGGGGACGATCGAGGAGAGGTTGAGCCGGACCCAGCCGCTTTCATCGACAATAACGACGCCTCTGTCCTGCCAGTCATCGAGGATGGAGCGGGGATGGACGTCCTTGGTGATGTCACTCACCAGACTTTCGAAGGACGGGCCGCCATCGCTGGAGGTCCGGGGCAGGGCGGTCGGCCGATTCTCCGCATCGCAATAGAGCGGATCGGCAAGCCACCTGGCCAGGATCCGGCTCGTTTGGGAAACGCCGACAGTCAAAAAGGAGGCATCAGGCGCCTGTCCGCGCAGCCGGTTGACGTCCTTGCGATGGATGCCCGTCAGAAGCGAGATGCGGCTATCCGTCTGCTGCTTGTTCGGCAGCGCGAATTCCTTCTCCGCGACCTCGATATAGAGGTGGCGAAGAACGGCGGCGAAGGCGGTGAAGTTGAAGCCTGAAGCGAGAGCGAGCTTGACCAGCGGCCGCAGCACGCGGACAAGCATGGCTTGCAAGGTCTCTTCGGAGAAGGGCAGCTTCGCGCGCGGCTTCGACATCAACAACACACTCGGTCTTTCATAGACCCATCTGTCGGCAGACCTTCGACAATCGCCTTCGATCTCCCTATGGCAAAGTCCAGAATGCTGCAATGGACAAGCCGAGTGCAAGGCCGGCATATCCGGCACACCATCGCGGCGAGGGTGCGATCGCACCACCCTCCGGACGATCTTTTTGATTTTTAGTCAATGCGTTACCGGATGCGGCTCAGGTGAAAGCACCGCTCCCTGGCTCCAGTCGATCAGCCGGTCGATCCGCGCAATCTTGTGGAAAACCTCGAAGACGTCGAAAGCCGCGCCCCGCTCGATATGGCCTGCCAGCAGCTCGCAGAGTTCGAATATTTCAGGAGGGGTGCCCGTCATCTCGACGCCGTCATCGGTGAAGACACCCGATCGTGGCCAGGCCCGCGCCTGCCCTTCGTCCAGCTTGCTGCCGACGAAAGGGATTGTGTCGATGATGCCGGAGGCGAGCGCGAAGGCGGCTTCCGCCACGATTTCGGAGCAGGCTGTGCTGTGCTGTTTCCTTAAGGCTGGTATCTGCAACCGCTTGAACTCCTTCATTTTGATCCGTCAGAGATAGTTGACCAGGCTCAGACCCTGGAGTTTGGAGACGAGCGTGTAGGCCGTTTCCAGTTGTGTCTGCAGTTCGTTGACGAGGGTCGACGCCTCATAGGCATCCACGCCCTGGAGATCGACGAGATTTCCTTGAAGCAGGCTCGACTGGGCATCGAGCGCGTCATTCGCTTTTTCGACCCGTTCCTGCGAGAGGCCGAGCTGGCTCTGCTGCGTTACGATGCCTGACGTCGCCTGAGCCGCATAACCGATCGCCTTCGACGCGACGGTGCTCTGCGCGTCGGCGCTGAGATCCTGGCTGAAGAGGGCGGAGACGACGACGGAGGCAAGCGCCAGATAACGCATGCCTTCGGAATTGGCGTTGGTGGACGAGGTGATGGTTTCCGAGCTGCTGATCCGGCTGGTCATGTCGGTGCTGGAAGCGGTCGACCAGCCGCTCGAAGCGTCCGTCCAGGCGCTTTCGGAGAACATCGGCTCGACGGTGTCGGTTATGAAAGTGCCGATTTCCTCGCCTGTCAGCTCGTTGACATCTTTTCCAAGACCGGTTGCATAATCGCCCAGCGCCGTGACGATCGCATCCGAAGTGGTAGAGGATTGATCGGTCAGCGGCTGGCTGTCGAGGTTCGTTCCGGCAAACAGGAACTCGCCATTGACCGAGGTATTCGCCGTCGAGATCAGCTGCGAAATCGTGGCGCCTGCTGTCTGCAGGGTGACGGCGATACTCGTCGTATCCTGGCTCGCCTGGAGAGCGGTCAGGTTCGTGACCAGGCTGTCGCCGGCGTCCTTGAGACTTGAAAGGGCGGTCTGCGATGCGTCCATGCGCAATTCGACGACGGCATTGCTCGATTGGAATGATGTGGCCTGGTCGATGGCGCTGGTCAGATTGATCGACTTTGCGGCGCCGGCGCCAAGGGATACGCCGATATCGGCGTAGGTTCCGGTCGTCGCCTCCGTCGAGGCCTGCTGCAGCTTGGTCTGCGACTGGCTGATGGTCAGACGCAGGACGCTCTGCATCGCCGATGATGAGACAAAAGAGGCTTTCATGACTAGCTCGCTATGTCGAGGAGCGACTTGAACATCTCGTCGATGACGTTCAGGATCTTCGTCGCCGCCTTGTAGGATTGTTCGATATCGAGAAGGAGCGTCAGCTCCTCGTCGAGGTTGACGCCGGCTTCGTTGGAATAGGCCTCGTCGGAGCGCGAAAGCGCCGCCGCGGTGTTTTCGGAGGCCGACGTCGCATCGCTGCGATACTGTTCCAGCCAACCGATGGAGGAGCTGGCATAGTCCATCAGGCTCTGCGTCGTGGAGAGACCGGCGTCGGAAGAGAAGGAGCGCTGTTCCGTCAACGCCGTATACAGGGCGTCGAGATTGTCCGAGAAGCCGCTGTCGCCGGCGCTGTTGAGATCGGTGATGCCGCTGATCGTTCCATCGCGCAGCTTCGTCGCATCGCCGCCCTCGCTGGTGACGACGGCGAGATTGACGGAAATCGTCGAAGCAATCCCGGTCGTGTCGTCGGAAGTACCGGGCGTTCCCCCGGTTGCGCCGGCCGCCGTCGTCCAGACGAAAAGTCCGGGCGCGCTGGTGCTGCCGTCGGTTTCCGAGAAGGCCTGGACGAGAGATTTGCCGATTTCGTCGAGCTGGGCCTGGAATGTCGGGGCGATTTCGTCGCGAAGTTGCAGCAGCGCCTGCAGGCTGCCCGAGGCAGTCGTCGTCGATCCCTCACCGGCGTCGAGCGCCACGCCGTCGATATAGACGGAATTGCCCTCGGTTCCAGCGACGTAGGTTGTCGTCGGGACGTATGTGACGGTGCGCGGTATGGTCTCGAACAGCACTGTGCCGTCCGAGGTGTAGAGCGCCATGTCGTTGTTGTCGCGCACGGTGGTGGTGACGCCGACGATCGAGGAGATCTGCTTGAGGAGCTTTTCACGCTCGTCGAGTGCCGAGGACGTATCGGCGCCGGTCGCCGTCGCCTGCTTGACGGCGTTGTTGGCCGTCTCGAACTGCGACAGCAGCGTATTCAGCGAGGAGACCTGCGTGGCGATGTCCGCATCGGCATCGGCCCTGATCGACTGGACGCCGTCGCTTGCGGTATTCAGGGAATTGGCAAGATCCTGCGCGGCGGTGACGGCCGATTGCGCAGCGGTCGTGCTGCTCGGCGATGTGGCGTATGTCTGCAGCGCCTGCTGGAATGCCGAGAGATAGGTGCTCGGCGAGGTCTCGTAGTCGTTGCCTCCCATCAGCGATTTCAGGCTTTCGAGGCCGGTCACCAGCGTCTGCTGGGCGCTGTCCTTGGCGTTCGACTGCAGGTACTGGGCCAGCAGCGCAGTTTCCTGCGCCCGGCTGATGCTGACGACCTGCGCGCCGGACAGAGACGTCGTGATCGACGCCTCCCGTCTCACATAATCGGAATTTCCGACATTGGCGATATTGGTTGAGATGACGCTGCTTTGCTGGCCCGTATTGTTGAAAATACTTTGGGCGCTGTTCAAGGCGGAGGTGAGCGACATTCAGCTGCTCCCTCTATCGCTTCAGATTGACGAGGACATCCATGATATCGGAGCCGGTCTGGAATACTTTCGAATTGGCGGTATAGCTGCGCTGCGCCTCGATCATCTCCGTCAGTTCGCCGGCGAGATCGACGTTCGAGCTTTCGAGAGCGCCGGACTGAATGGAGCCGAGCCCGTTCGTCTGCGGAAAGCCGGTGACGGTGACGCCAGACTGGCCGTTGGCGCTGTAGACGTTGCCGCTCATCAGCGTCAGGTTGTCGGGGCTGGCGACGGTGGCGAGCGGGATTTGATAGAGAGACTTGGTCGCGCCATTGGCGTAGGAGACCGAGACCACGCCGTCCGTACCGATCGATACCGAGTTCACGGCACTGGCCGCCTGGCCGTCGGCAGAGCCGGTCGCCGAGAAGTCGGAGGCAAGCTGGGTGAAATCCGAATAATCCATGGTGATTGTCTTTGCCGTAACCGGATCGACGATGTCGGTGTCTGCAGCAGAGGTCAGCTGGCCGTCGGCGTCGAAGGAAAGGCTGGCAACGCTGACCGCGCTGGAGGAGTAGGGGAAGGAGGTCGTGCCGCCGGTCGCTGCATCGGCGTTGCGGTAAACCGAGACCTCCCAGGTGCTTCCGGTGACTGCTCCGCTCGTATCCGTCGTGACTCCCGTCTTGGTGAAGTAGTAGTCGTACTGGACGGTGCCGCCGAGGCTGTCGTAGGCAACCAGCGACATTTTCTTCGTGTCGTCGGTGACACTGGACGAGTTGGCGCTCGGCAGCGTCGTCGTATCGGTGACGACGGTTGCCTCGGAATTCAAGTTGCCGCTGAAATAGGCGCTGCTCGAAGCGATAGCGCTCAAGCCCGATTGGGTTACGTTGACCGGCACCAGGCCGTCGAAGCCGTTGACGACCACCGCCGGCACGCCGGAATCATAGGAATATCCCATGAGGGTGAAACCGGCGCTGTTGACCAGATTGCCGTCGCTGTCGACGGAGAAGTCGCCGGCGCGGGTGAGAACCGGCGTGCCGTCGGCGTTTTGCACGATGAAGAAGCCATCTCCTGATATCGCCAGGTCGTAATCCGAAGTCGTATAAGAAATGTCGCCTTGTTCGGAAATCGCCTGGCGCACGGATGTCTGGACGCCGCCGGAATTGTAATTGCCTGAAGAGGACGGCAGGACCAGCGATGAGAACGAGGTGGAAACGGCTTTGTAGCCGACCGTGTTTGCGTTGGCGATATTGTCGGACACCGTGCTCAGACGGTTTGCCTGGGCGCTCATGCCGGAGACCGCGGTTTTCATGCTTCCAAAAATGCTCATGGCTCGATCCTTTAAGGTTTGGGAACATGCCATGTGACGAGAGGCTGCCAGGTCCCGGATAACGGGCGCACGACATCGGCCGCGCCGGGCAAAGGCCGGCACCGGTGGATGATCTGATTGTCTGGACTGACCCCGTGATGGCGGTAGGCGCCGCGGCTCATCCGCGCGCAAATATCGTGCGCCTGCTGCCGCGCACCATTCAAACTCTTCTACAGTTCAGGAGCGGCCCGGCTCGGGGCTCTGCCGGCTCGACTGCCGGGCCGCTTTCAGGCCGTCGCATTGCAGCTTCTCCAGCAACCACAATGCGACGCCCCTTATCAGCGGTCAGCCCGTGGCGCGGGTTGACAATGAACCGCTGCCCGATGTGTCGAGCAGATCGAAGAGCTGGCTCGCCTGGCTTTCGGTGACGTCCTCCGGCTTGCCGGCCATGAATTCTTCCAATGTCACGAGCCCGTCTCCATCCGCATCGAGGTCGGAGAGCAGGGATGCGGACTGCTGATCGTCGGCAGGCGGCGGTCCGTCCGGACGTTGCGACTGCTGGGCGGACATGGCCTCGGTCAGCGCATCGACCGAGAGTGAACCGGCGCCTTCGCTGTCGAAGCTGTCGAACAGTGTGCCGGCCTGATCTTCGCTGACGTCGGACGGCCGGCCTGCGACGAATTCGGTTTTGCTCACAAGTCCGTCTTCGTCCGTATCGAGATCGGAGAGTAGGGATGCAAGCTCGTCATCCCCGGCGGGCGGCGGTGGTCCGCCGGCACGTTGCGACTGCTGGGCGGACATGGCCTCGCTCAGCGCATCGACCGACAGTGAACCGGAACCTTCGCTGTCGAAGCTGTCGAACAGCGTGCCGGCCTGATCTTCCGTCACGTCGGATGGTCGGGCTGCGACGAATTCGGCTTTGCTCACATAGCCATCGCCATCGCTGTCCAGCTCCGCAACGTCCATACCCTTGCCGCCGTCCTGCTCTTGGGCGGAGCCGGACTGACCGGTGAGGCCGTTCATTGCCATCGACATCAACTGAGCCATGAGTTTCTCGGCACTATTGGTCGAGTCTTCGTCCGACTGCTGGGTTGTGGTTGATTTTTTTGCCGAAACCGTATTACAGGATAGGATGTCCTGGGATGCGGACGTCGAATTCTTGCTATAGGAATAGGAAGAAATTGATGTTGCGGCCGAAATGGTCGTCATAAGCGCTCCATCGCTATGAGGGTGGGGATGCAACGCATTACAGAACTTGTGAGTTCTCTAAATCGAAATTACTAATGCGACAACCGAAAAAATCATCCCTCAGAAATCGTAATCCGCTTTCCGGGGGCATCGGTATGCGCTTTGGTAAAGCGGTCTAGATCATCATGAATGGTGTCGACGAGCCCGTAGATGAGCCGCGCAAGCGGGGCAGGCCGAAAGTCTCCAGCGATGAGGACAAGCGGGCGCATATCGTCGAAATTGCCCGCCGTGTTTTCGTAAAATGCGGTTATGCCGGAAGCACGACCGCTGTCGTTGCCGCCGAGGCGGGCGTCTCGAAGCAGACGCTGTACAAGCTCTTTCAGAGCAAGGAAGAGTTGTTTGCCGCCGTGGTCGGCGCGCATCGGCGCATGATGCTCGATCTGCCCAGGCCTGTGGAGGATCTCTCGATCGCCGAGAGCCTCGAACGCATTTTCATGATCGACATGGACGAGGAGAAGGATGCGGATCGTGCCGGCTTCCTCCAGCTTGTCTTTCGTGAAGCAGGGCAGTTTCCCGAACTCGTCGACATTCTGCAGCATGACGGCATAAATGCCAGCCGGCAGCATCTTGCCGACTGGCTGAGCGATCGCCGGGCGGAAGGCAAGTTGTCGCTTGATGACCCTGAGAGCGGAGCCCGGATGCTGATGGATATGGTCTTTGGCGGCATGGGGCCGCCGGAAGGGCCCGTCAAGGCTTGGCCCGATCGGGCAACACTGCTGGCCCATCTTCGGCGCTGCATCGCAATCTTTGCCGCCGGCGTCGGCGCGGCTTAAAGCGTCGCAAATTTTTCAGCTTCCAATTCCGCATTGGATTAATTATAGAACTGTAGAGTTCTTTTAAATTGATTCGGCCACATGTACGTGGCTGTGCCTCGCCATGACCGGCGACGACCTCCCTGCAGAGATGAAAAGTTTACCCGTGACCGCCGGCAGGCTTTCGCGCGGCACCGCCGTGCCTGGAGCAATTCCAGCAAGAGTGCGCAGCGGTTTTGCCAGGCAAAGCGTGAAGCGCTTTTGCCGGGAATTGCGTAAAACAAAAGGTTAGAGGAACAGACGTTGGTTTCCACCTATGTAAGCTATCTCGCAGTCGCGCGAAATCTCAACACCAGTCTCTCGAACGTCGCGTCTCAGGCCACGGTTTCCCGCGACAGCGCCTACTATAAGGAAAACATCGACAAGGTCACGACGGTCGATGAATTCATGGGCGATTATAAGCTCTACTCCTACGCCATGAAGGCCTACGGGCTCGACGACATGACATATGCCAAGGCCTTCATGAAGAAGGTGCTGGAAAGCGACCTCAGCGATTCATCGAGCTTCGCCAACAGCCTGAGCGACAGCCGTTATGCCGAGTTTGCCGCCGCCTTCAAATTTTCGGGCGAGACGAAGACGGCGCAATCCGACGTGCAGCGGGACAATCTGCTCGATGCCTATGAGACATCCTTCGACACCGAGGCGGAGAATATCGCAGACGAGACGGATTATTTCGAAGAGAACATCTCGTCGATCACCTCGGTCGACGATTTCCTCTCAAGCTCGAGATTGAAGAACTATGCGCTGACGGCCTTCGGTCTAAGCACCGAATACACCTCCAGCAGCTTCCTGAAACAGGTTTTGACCAGCGATCTCGACGACCCCGACAGTTTCGTCAACCAGCTCGGCGACGACGTCTATGTCAGCCTGGCAAAGGCCTTCAACTTCAACGAGGACGGCTCGACCGACGGCGACGTGATGTCGGAAGACCAGATCTCGCTGGTGACGAGCGGCTATGCGGTGGCCTCCTCGACGATTGCGTCTTCGGACACCGGAGAGGCCTACGACACCTATTTCGCGGCGCAGATCGGAAACATCACCTCGGTCGATCAGTTGATGAACGACGACAAGCTGGTCGATTATCTCAGGACTGCTTACGGGCTGACCGATGACGAAACCGACACGTTCATTTCCGCGGCGCTGAAAAGCGCCGACATCGCCGACGCCATCGGCCTGTCCGATCTGCACGACGCCTTCAATTTCGACGAGGATGGCGCGCTTGCCGATGGCGACACCGCCCAGACGTCGGATCAGACCACCGCGACGACGGCGGCCTTCGATGAAAACTATCAGGTGCTGGTCGCCAATACCGACACGGAGGATGCCGTCGACAACTATACGACGCGCATCGCCAGCGTCACCTCGATCGATGATTTTCTCGTGTCGAATGCCGATGACGACGATGATGACAACGACGATCTTCCGGAAATGTGGGAAATGGCGCTGCGCGCCTTCGACATCGATCCGGACAGTGTTTCGAAAAGCCAGGTTCGGAAGATTCTCGAAAGCGATCCCACGGATTCGAAAAGCTATGTCAACAGCCTGAACGACGACCGGTTCGTCGCCTTTCGCAAAGCATTCAACTTCGACAGCGATGGCGACGTCACCGTTCCCTTGCAGGCCATGTCGGAATCCGTCGTCGACGACTATGCCGCCTATTACAAGCAGAACAAGATCCGTTACCTCGACGGTGACGAACTGACCGAGGCGACCGACGCGGCGGATGACGAGATCACCTACTTTCGTGAGCAGATGGCGACGATCACGACGGCGAGTGAATTTCTGGCCGACGATCGCCTGGTTAGTTTTGTGCTCGAGGCGAAGGGGCTCGATCCCGACGATGTCACCGCGGATCAACTGAAGAAAATGTTCTCGTCCGATCTCGACGACGAAGATAGCTATGTCAACAAACTGGACGACAATCGTTTCGCCGAACTCGTCGGTGCGTTCAATTTCGATCAGGATGGCAATATCTCGGCGGAGCCGACCGGGACGGTGCAGCAGCGCGGCGACGTGCTGGAGACGATCGACTCCTATGTCCGCATGACGCTCGAAGACGACCAGGGCGACAGCAATACCGGCGTGCGCCTCGCCCTCTATTTCCAGCGCAAGGCGCCGGAGATTTCGAACGCCTATGACATTCTGGGCGACAGCGCACTCTTTGAGTTTTTTACCACGACCTTCAACCTGTCGAGTTATGTCTCGAACATGGACGTCGACAAGCAAGCTGAAATGGTCGGCAATTTCATCGATATCAAGGATCTGTCGGATACTGACAAGGTCGACAATCTGATCAAGCGTTTCACCGCGATGTACGACATGGCCAACGGGACGGGCACCACGTCGACAGCGCTTTCTATCCTGACCGGCTCGGCGACGATCAGCGCCGATACGCTGCTCACGATGGCGCAACTGAAAAGCGGCTGAATGATCGTTCCAGTGCTGTGCTTCTTTTCCAGTGTGCAAGGACGCTGGAGCCCTTTGGATCTCCACATCCGGTCCTCAGAACCTGACGGAAATTTATCAAAATAGGGCTGCCCATCAGGGCGCGACGGCCGGTAAAGCCCGAAAATAGACCGCTAAACCTTATATTAATCATTAAATCCCCATTAATAAACATGGGCAAATATTCGTAGCCTGTCCGAATTGGACAGCGATGAAATCTGTGGGGGGATTTGCGAATGGGCATTCTTGATCGTGGTACCAATGCAGTCGCGGCTCTTGCCGCTCTATCGAACTCGCAAGCCATGATCGAGTTCGACATGTCGGGCATGATCCTCACCGCCAACGAAAACTTCTGCAGGTCTCTCGGTTACGAGTTGAGGGAGATCGTCGGAAAACATCACAGCATGTTCGTCGAGCCCGGCTATGCGTCCTCGGCGGAATACAAGGCCTTCTGGACGAAGCTGTCGGCCGGAAAATTCGAGCAGCAGCAATATAAGCGGCTCGGAAAAGGCGGCCGCGAGGTTTGGATCGAAGCGTCCTACAATCCGGTGTTCCGACGCGGGAAGCCGGTCAAGGTCATCAAGATCGCAACCGATATCACTGCGCAGAAGCTGAAAGCCGCCGAGGATGCGGGCAAGATCGACGCGTTGTCGCGCGCTCAGGCGATCATCGAATTCACGCCGGCCGGCGAAGTGCTTGGTGCCAACGACAATTTTCTTGCCGCACTCGGCTATTCGCTTGCCGAGATCCAAGGCAAACATCATTCGATCTTCTGTGAAGCCGACTATGCAAGGTCGGAGGCGTACAAGGAATTCTGGCACAAGCTGGCGAGCGGCCAACTGATTGCCGACGAATTCATGCGGGTGGGCAAGGGCGGACGGAAAGTCTACATCCAGGCCTCCTACAATCCGATCTTCGACTTGAACGGCAAAGTGTCCAAAGTCGTAAAGTTCGCGACCGATGTCACGGCGCGCGTCGAGAATGTCGAACAGCTTGCCCGTTGCCTGACGAATTTCGCCGACGGCGACCTGTCGCAGACGATCCCAAAGCCCTTCATTCCCTCGCTGGAGCGGCTGCGCACCGACTTCAACAGCGCGTCGGGGAAGTTGAAGGACGCGATGGCAACGGTTGCCGAAAATGCCAAGGCGATTTCGGCCGGTTCCAACGAAATCCGCACGGCAGCCGACGACCTGGCAAAACGGACCGAACAGCAAGCGGCATCCGTCGAACAGACGGCCGCCGCACTCGAGGAAATCACGACGACGGTCAAGGATTCGAGCCGCCGCGCCGAGGAAGCCGGCCAACTCGTGGCGCACACCAGAGACCATGCGGAGCATTCCGGCCAGGTGGTGCGCGATGCGATCGGAGCGATGGATCAGATCGAGACCTCATCACGCGAAATTTCCAATATCATCGGAGTGATCGACGAGATCGCTTTTCAGACGAATCTTCTGGCGCTCAACGCCGGCGTAGAGGCGGCGCGGGCAGGGGAGGCGGGCAAGGGTTTTGCGGTCGTCGCTCAGGAGGTCCGGGAACTGGCGCAGCGGTCGGCGAAGGCTGCCAAGGAGATCAAGAGCCTGATCACCGCGTCCGGTTCCCATGTGGCAAACGGAGTCGCGCTCGTCACCAATGCCGGATCCGCACTGCAGGAAATCGCCAGTCAGGTTCACGACATCAATACCAACGTCACGGCGATCGTGGAGGCGGCGCGCGAGCAATCGACCGCGCTCGGCGAGATCAGCCAGGCCATTAACACCGTCGACCAGGGAACGCAGCAGAATGCCGCGATGGTCGAGGAGCAGACGGCTGCGAGCCATGGCCTCGCGCGAGAAGCCGCCGCGCTCTTCGAGCTTCTTGAACAGTTCCGTTTCGACGATGCATCGATATCCCGGTCTTCGGCCGCGCAGGTCGCGCATCATGCTGGCAGGCCGACGGCTTTGAAAGTTGTTCGTACCGCGTCTGCCACCTCCGGCCAACGTGGATCGACGGCCGCCGCGCTGAGGACGGATTGGGAAGACTTCTGACTGCAGGAAATGAACCGGTCGGAGAGTCTCAAGAAGAGGCTTGTGGGCGTCAGCTCCGATATCCGCTCTCGACAATGCGGTTCCACCGTCTCGCGGCATGAATCCGTAAAAGGCCTCACGCGGTTTCCCCAGCGCATTTCCTGATTTCTCACGGAAATGCGCTGCGTTTTCTGCATTCCCGGCCAAACCTCATTGCACGCCGCCTCCACTCACCAAAACGATCAGAACGCAGCCAGGCGGTAGTCCGCAAACGGCTGGAGATGCTGCGCTGCCAAAAAAATCGCCACGTGCAACCCTGCGCGTTTTTCCGGCATGCCCCATTGACAATTCGTCCCCGATGGCACTTGATACGTTATTCCAGTAAAACAGACATGCATCCATTATACTGGAATAATGGGAACCATCCATAAGGGGAACGCCATGACCATTTCCTTTCGCACCGGCGTGATGTCGCTGATAACAGCCGCGCTGCTCTCCACGCCCGCACTGGCCGAGGGCAGCAAGCTCGATGAAGTGCTGGCCCGCGGCCACCTCGTCCTCGGCACGGGCAGCACCAACGCGCCCTGGCACTTCAAGAGCGCGGACGACAAGCTTCAGGGTTTCGACGTCGACATGGGCCATATCATCGCCAAGGCGCTGTTCGGCGATCCTGAGAAGATCGAGTATGTGAACCAGTCCTCCGACGCCCGAATCCCCAATATCACCACTGACAAAGTCGACATCACCTGCCAGTTCATGACCGTGACCGGCGAACGCGCCCAGCAGGTCGCCTTCACCATTCCTTATTATCGCGAAGGCGTCGGCCTGATGCTCAAGGCGGACGGAAAATACGCCGACTATGCCGCTCTCAAGGCGGCCGGTTCCTCCGTCACCATTTCGGTGCTTCAGAACGTCTATGCCGAGACAATGGTGCATGCGGCATTGCCGGAGGCGACCGTTGATCAGTATGAATCCGTCGACCTGATCTATCAGGCGCTGGAGTCGGGACGCGCCGATGCTGTCGCCACGGATCAGTCGTCGCTTGCCTGGTACATGACGCAGAATCCGGGCCGCTACAAAGACGCCGGCTACGGCTGGAACCCGCAGACCTACGCCTGCGCGGTCAAACGCGGCGATCAGGATTGGCTGAATTTCGTCAACACCGCCCTGCATGAAGCCATGACCGGCGTCGAGTTCGACTTTTACGCCAAGTCCTTCAAGACCTGGTTCGGCAAGGATCTGGCCCCGCCCCAGATCGGCTTTCCAGTCGAGTTCAAGTAACGGCCATGCGGAGCGGGATTGTTCTCCCGCTCCGCTGCAGCGCCGCGCGTCTTTTCAGACGCGCAACGGACGCAACATTTTGAATCTACGCATCGTGCACGATGCGTTCGTCTGAAAGGGCGGCCCGCATGGGTTACACGCTGAATTTTGCTGCCGTCTGGCGCAATTTCGATTTTCTTTTGAGCGGGCTGGCGCTCAGCCTTGGCCTTGCGGTGATCTCCATCCTGATCGGGGCGGCGATCGGGCTCATCGTGGCCTTCGCGCTGACGTCCAAAAGCCGCTTCGCGGTCGTGCCGGCGCGGGTCTATGTCACGGTCATTCGCAACCTGCCGATCCTTGTCCTGGTGCTTTTCGCCTTTTTCGCGCTGCCGCAGATGGGTTTGCGCCTCGACAAGATGAAAAGCTTCGTTCTGGTGCTCTCCCTCTATTCCGGCGCCTATCTGGCCGAGGTGTTCCGTGCCGGCCTGTTGTCGATCCCGAGGGGGCTGACCGAGGCCGGCCTCGCCATCGGCCTGACGGGAATGCAGATCCGCAGTTCCATCATCGCGCCGCTTATGCTGCGCAACGTGCTGCCGTCGCTGTCCTCGACGATCATCTCACTCTTCAAGGACACCTCGCTCGCCGCCGCCATCGCCGTGCCGGAACTGACCTTTGCCGCCCGCAAGATCAATGTCGAGAGTTTCCGCGTCATCGAAACCTGGATGGTCACCTCGGCCCTCTATGTCGTCACCTGTTTCCTCATCGCCGCCGTGATGCGCTTCATCGAGCGCCGTCTGGCCCTGCCGAGATAGATCTGATGTCCCACACCTTTCTCGAACAACTCTGGATCGCCCGCTACGTCATCATCAACGGTATCGGCGTGACCGTGTCGATCTCGCTGCTGGCCATCCTCGCAGGGTCCGTACTCGGCGTTTTCGTCGGTCTGGCGCTCGTCTATGGCGGCGTTGTTTTGCGGCTTCTCGTGCGTGCCTATACCGATATCATCCGCGGCACGCCGGTGCTGGTGCTGGTGCTGGCAAGCTATTATGTCTCCGCAGCCGTCGGGCTCGATCTCGGGCCGTTCTCCGCCGGCGTGCTCGCCCTTGCGGTCTTCTGCTCTTCCCATGTCGGCGAAATCGTCCGCGGCGCGCTTCAGGCGATCCCGAAGGGGCAGACCGAAGCGGCCAAGGCGATCGGCCTGACCTTCACCCAGACCTTCACCTCGGTGCTGTGGCCGCAGGCCATGCGCCAGTGCCTGCCGGCCTGGGTGAATACGGCGGCCGAAATGGTAAAGGCCTCGACGCTGCTCTCCGTCATCGGCGTCGCCGAGCTTCTCCTGCGCACACAGGAGATCATCTCCCGCAACTTCATGAGCCTCCAGTTCTATTTCCTGGCCGGCGGTCTCTATTTCATCGTCAACTACGGCATCGAGCACTTCGGCAAATATGTCGAGCGCAAGACCGCCCTGCCGTCCTGAGGAGTTCCCCCGATGGCCAAGACCATTCTCGACATCAAGGGTCTGCGCAAGACTTACGGCATCCACGAAGTCCTCAAAGGCGTCGATTGCGCCGTTGAAGAAGGCGAGGTCATTTCCATCATCGGCTCGTCCGGTTCCGGAAAGACCACCTTGCTGCGCTGCGTCAACATGCTGGAAGAATTCCAGGGCGGCACGATCAGCCTCGACGGCGAGGAGATCGGCTACCATGTCGAAGGCGCGACGCGCCGCCGCAAGAGCGAGAAAGAAATCGCACGCCAGCGCGCGTTGACCGGCATGGCGTTTCAGCAGTTCAATCTTTTCCCGCATATGAGTGCTGCTGAAAACGTCATGCTCGGCCTCGTCAAGGTCAAGAAAATGACGAAGCCGGAGGCCCGTGTGATCGCGGAGAAATGGCTCGACCGTGTCGGTCTTGCCGCCCGCACGAACCATTATCCCGGTCAGCTTTCCGGCGGCCAGCAGCAGCGCGTCGCCATTGCCCGCGCCATCGCCATGTCGCCGCGGCTGATGCTGTTCGACGAAGTGACCTCGGCGCTCGATCCCGAACTGGTGGGCGAAGTGCTCCAAGTCATCAAGGGCCTTGCCGCCGACGGTATGACCATGCTGCTCGTCACCCACGAGATGCGTTTTGCCTACGAAGTTTCATCGCGCGTCATCTTCATGAACCAGGGAGTGATCTGCGAGGAGGGAGATCCGAAGGAAATGTTCGTGCATCCGAAGACCGAACGGCTCGCGGAATTCCTCAAAACCTCGAGTTTCAATTAGAGCATGATGCCGAAAAGTGTGAGCGGTTTTCTGGTAACGTCATGCTTTAACTCTTTAATTTAGAACAGGATGATTTTAGGCCAACGGGGCATTAAATCATCCTGTCCTAAAAGCGAAGACGATCGGATCGGCAGTTCGACCGCAGATCTGAAAGATCGCGACGCGCTCAGGTCGCACCAACCGGCGTCTTCGGGCGCCGGCGCCGGCACAAATTGCGTTCAATCTGCATTCCCTGCAGGCAAATTTCCCGCAAAGCATTCGAGACATCTTGAAAATCCTGAGCACAGGATTTTGGCATGCGCTTTGCTTTCTGTCTTGTATGCAAGATAGCCACACATCCGAGACCACGCAGAAATCCATCGAGGCGACGATCGTCTCCGGCATCCTTTCTGCCAAAATCCGGCCCGGTACGCGTCTAGGCGAAAACCAGCTGGCAGCGCTCTTCGGCGTGTCCAGAACCCGCGTCCGCGAAGCGATGATGCGCCTGGAGACACGCGGCATCGTGCATGTCAGCCCTCGGCGTGGCTGGTTTGTCGTCGAGCCGTCCGCCGAAGATGCGATCGCGGTCTATGAGGCGCGGCGGATCGTCGAGGCCGGTCTGCTGCGCAGCATGCGGACGCTGACGGACGAGGGCAGCAAGGCGCTCGACGCGCATCTTACTGAGGAACGAAATGCCATGGCGGCCGGCGACCGCCAGCGCCTGACCTATTTGATGGGCGATTTCCATATCCGCATCGCCGAATTGAGCGGCAACGCCATCATCGTCGATATCCTGCGCGACCTGACCGCGCGGACGATCCTCATTTCAATGCTCTATCAATCCGAATTTCACGCCGCACAATCCCACGAAGGGCACTGCCGCATCTTCGAGGCCATGCGGGCGGGCGATTTCGTCAGGGCTGCGGAACTCTCTGTCGAGCATCTCGACGACGTGGAAATGGGCCTCGACCTCACGGCGCGCCCGGATCCGCTTTCGGACTTGCGCAATTCCCTGTCGCTGCCTCCCAAGGCAGCTTCCTCACCTCTCAGCATCCAAAACCGCAACTTCAAAGGAGTCATTAACGCATGCTGACAAGACGAGTTTTCTTCGCAATCGCGACCCTGGCGGCAACCTTCGGCTTCGGCTCCGCGTCTCATGCCGATGCTCTCGCCGACATCACGGCGCGCGGTACGCTGCGTGTCGCCGTCCCGCAGGATTTCCCGCCATTCGGCAGCGTCGGCACCGATATGGCGCCGATGGGCTACGATATTGACGTTGCCAATCTCATTGCCGAAAAACTGGGCGTCAAGACCGAGCTCGTGCCGGTCACCAGCGCCAACCGGGTGCCTTATCTGCAGACCAACAAGGTCGATCTGGTTATATCAAGCCTCGGCAAGAATGCGGAGCGCGAAAAGGTGATCGATTTCTCCGCAGCCTACGCTCCCTTCTTCAACGGCGTGTTCGCGCCGGCCGATCTTTCGATCGCCAAGGCGGAAGATCTCGCAGGCAAGAGCATCGGGGTCACGCGCGGCGCCGTGGAAGATCTGGAGCTGACGAAGATCGCGCCGGCCGACGCGACGATCAAGCGTTACGAGGATAATAACGGCACCATATCGGCCTTCCTGTCCGGTCAGGTCGACACCATCGCTACCGGCAACGTCGTGGCTGCTGCGATCCTTGCCAAAAATCCACCCAAGCGCCCTGAGCTCAAATTCCTGATCAAGAACTCGCCCTGCTATATCGGCCTCAACAAGGAGCAGGCGGCTCTTTTGGAGAAGGTGAACGGCATCATCGCTGCCGCCAAAACCGATGGCGCGCTGAACGCCATATCGCAGAAGTGGCTCGGCACCGATCTTCCGTCGGATCTCTGATGGGCTTGTTCTTACGGATGTCATTCTCGCCTGCAGGCGGGATGACATCCGCTCGTTACCGCAAGAGGGGACAATTCCTTGAGCTATCATTTCGAATTCGGCTGGCTGCTTCAATATTACCCTGAGATCATCAAGGGCATACTGGTCACCCTGGAACTGATCGCGATCGGCGGAGTGCTCGGCATTTCGCTCGGCATCGTCTGTGCCTGGGTGCGCGCACTCGGGCCGGCCTGGCTGAAACCTGTCGTTGCCGCCTATGTCGAACTGATCCGCAACACGCCGTTCCTGATCCAGCTGTTTTTCATCTTCTTCGGTCTGCCGTCGCTCGGCCTCCAGCTTCCCGAATTGACCGCCGCCAACCTGGCAATGGTCATCAATCTCGGCGCCTATAGCTGCGAGATCATTCGCGCCGGTATCCAGGCAACCCCGAAGGGTCAGTTCGAGGCAGGCGAGAGTCTTGCCATGACGCGCTTCGAAACCTTCCGCCATGTCGTTCTCGTCCCGTCACTGCAGCGCATCTGGCCGGCGCTGTCGTCGCAAGTCGTCATCGTCATGCTCGGCTCGTCGGTTGTGTCGCAGATCGCCGCCGAGGATCTGACCTTTGCCGCGAATTTCATCCAATCGCGAACCTTCCGCGCCTTCGAGGCCTACATCGTCTCGACAGCGATCTATCTGGTGATGGCAATCCTGCTTCGGCAGGTGCTGGGCGTGGTCGGCGGCTTGATTTTCCCGAGGAGAAAAGCACGATGATCGAGTTCACCCTCTGGGACATCCTGCGAAACCTGCTGCTCGCCACCCGCTGGACGATCCTGCTTTCGCTCGTCTCCTTCGCCAGCGGCGGCGCGGTCGGACTGGGACTGCTGTTCCTGCGCATCGGCAAGCGCAAGACATTCAGGGTGCTCGCGAAATACTACATCGAACTTTTCCAGGGCACGCCGCTGCTGATGCAGCTCTTCATCGCTTTTTTCGGTCTCGGCCTCTTCGGCATCGATGTCCCGGCCTGGCTTGCCGCGGGACTGGCACTCACTCTCTGGAGCGCCGCCTTCCTCGCCGAAATCTGGCGCGGCTGCGTCGAGTCGATTGCGAGGGGCCAGTGGGAAGCCTCCGCCAGCCTCGGTATGGTCAGGCTGCAGCAGATGCGTTACGTCATCCTCCCGCAGGCGTTGAGGGTCGCCATACCGCCCACGGTCGGTTTCTCCGTTCAAATCGTCAAGGGTACGGCGCTGACCTCGATCATCGGCTTCGTCGAACTGTCGAAAGCCGGCACCGTGGTCACCAATGCCACCTTCCAGCCCTTCACGGTCTACGGGCTCGTCGCCCTCATCTACTTCGCCCTTTGCTGGCCTTTGTCGAAAAGCAGCCAGATCCTGGAAAGGAAGCTCAATGTCGCTCATCGAAATCACTGAAGTACGCAAAAGCTTCGGAACCACCGAGGTGCTGAAAGGCATCAATCTCGATGTGGAGGCCGGCGAAGTCATCGCCATTATCGGCAAGAGCGGTTCGGGCAAATCGACCTTGCTTCGCTGCATCAACGGCCTGGAGAGCATCACCGACGGCTCCATCTCCGTGGCCGGCGCGCAGCTCCTCGATGACGAAGTGCATCTGAAGGCATTGCGTCTCAAGGTCGGCATGATCTTTCAGCAGTTCAACCTCTTCCCGCACCTGACGGTCGGAGGCAACGTCATGCTGTCGCAGACCGTGGTCAAGAAGACCCCGAAAACCGAAGCCGAGGCCACCGCCCGCAAAATGCTGGAGCGAGTGGGGCTGGGTCACCGGTTCGACGCCTATCCGGACGAGCTCTCGGGCGGCCAGCAGCAGCGCGTCGCAATCGCCCGCGCGCTCGCCATGCAGCCGAGCGCGCTCCTTTGCGACGAGATCACCTCGGCGCTCGATCCGGAGCTAGTCGCCGAAGTTCTCGCCGTCGTGCGCGAACTTGCCGCTGAGGGAATGACGCTGCTGATGGTCACGCACGAGATGAAGTTTGCCCGCGACGTCTGCAACCGCGTCGTCTTCATGCATCAGGGCCGGGTTCACGAGGTGGGCCGGCCCGAGGAAGTCTTCGCTAACCCGCAGACGGCAGAGCTGAAGCAGTTTCTCGGCATCAGCTGACGCAGTGACGACAGCCACCTTGGTGGACGCACATTTCGCGTGCTGCGTTTGTGCGTCGATTGCTCCTTCGATGCGAACACACCCGCCGTTTCAGCAACGCTGATCCCGGCCATGCGCCGCCGAGCGATCTTCCAGCGTTTATCCATGTTGATGTGAGAGCAGGTGAGGTTCATTGCGCTTCCCTTGCGGGTGATAAATCATTACCTATCGCAAGTCAGGCTTCATTCTTGACCCCACCCTTCAAAAACAACCAATGAACCGCACCGACTTAATTCTCCTGCTGCTATCCTCGTGTGCAACCATCAGAAAACTTTCTCATGACTAACCCTGTCAGCGCCTATTCAATGCCCGGGACCTGTTTTTTCGATCTGGCTCCTGCTGCCGGCGGCGAGCCCTATCGCATATTCCTTTCCATCCCGGCGGAGAAACCGCCGGCGGCAGGATGGCCGCTTCTCGTGATGACCGACGGCAATGCCACGTTCCCCTTCGCGGCCGCCAGCTTGGTCACGCAGGCGCCTTATCCCACGGGGACGAATGTCGGCTGGGGGGTGATTGCGGCGATCGGCTACCCGTGCGACGAACCCTATGATCCGCTCCGCCGGTCCTGGGACCTGGGGCCGCCGCCGGTCAAATCCTATCCGCCCTTCGTTGCGGGCGGTCCCCCGGTTGTCATCGGAGGGGCCGGTAAACTGGTGGATTTCATCGAGAACGAGTTGATACCGCGGATTGCCGAGATGGTGATGCTGGATCCGCTGAGCCGATCGCTTTTCGGGCATTCCTTCGGCGGCCTCTTTACTCTCTACGCTCTGTTCGAGCGTCCGGGTCTGTTTGCCAATTGGATTGCGGCCAGCCCAACCATCTATTGGGAGAACAGTGAAATCCTCAACAACGAGGCGCAGCGTCAACTCATCCCGGGACATGCCGCCTTCCTGCATTTGTCCGCCGGAGAATATGAAGGCGATGAGCTGGCCCCTTTTCAGTACCGGAACGAGGATGCCGCCATGCGCCTGGAGAAGAGGAAGGCGGAGCGGACGATCCTCCTGGCGCAGGAGATGGCGGAGCGATTGAGCAGCACGGCCGACGGATTGCGTGCCGAATTCGAGCTTTATGCCGGCCAGACCCACATGTCGGTTCTTGCGGCGGCCGTGAACCGGGCGGTCAGCATCGCCTTCGCCGTTGGCGGATCGACCGACACATGAGGTCTTCCCGGCCATTGCCGCCGCCTATGGCGAGGTCTTTAAGCCATCGAGGATCTGCCGCGCTTCGGCCCGCGGCGCGGCGACGGAATGACGCTTGACGAGCGAGCATTCGAGCTTGGCGATTGGATAGCGCTTGCCCGGCATGGTTTCCGGGTTGAGATGTTCGATCGCCCATTGCCCCATGGCAAGGTGAGGAAGGACCGATGTCGTCAGCGGCGGGACGAGATGCCGTGAAATTTCTTCGTCGTCATAACCCACCACCGACATGTCCTGGGGAATGCGAAGCCCCGCATCCTTGAGCGCTTCGTAGCAGCCGATGGCGGTGCGATCGTTCTGGCAGAAGATCGCGGTCGGCGGCTCTTTCAGAGCAAGCAGTTTCATCGTGGCGGCATAGCCGGCGCCGGCCGACCAGTCGCCTTCGATGACCAGTTCCGGATCGAAAGGGATATCGGCGGTCGCCAGCGCCCGGCGATATCCCGTCAGCCGGTCCTGCGCGGCCTGCATCCAGATTTCGCCGGTGATCGTCGCGATGCGATGGTGCCCGTGCGTGACCAGATGCCGGGTGGAACTCTGGCCGCCCGCGATCTCGCTCGGCACGACGGCCGGGAAAGCATGGTCCGCCGTATAACAATTCAAGAGGACCGTCGGGATGTTGAGCTTGCCGACATAGGGCGGAAGCTCGACCTGGCGGGTATAGATCGTCATATAGATGAGCGCCGATATGCCGCCGCTGGTCAACGCCTTGATGGCTTTCGGCTCCATGACGGGATCGCTGAGCGTCTGGGCGACGAGCAGGACATTGCCGGCGTTCCAGGAGGCTTGCCGCGCGCCTTCGATCGCAACGATCGCTTCCGGGCTGGTGGCAAGCTGATCCACCGCAAAACCGATCACATTGTCCAGCCCCGAATAAGAGGTCTTGGCCGTATAAGTCGTTCCGGTATAGCCGAGCGCGCGCGCCGCCTCCCATACGCGGTCGCGGGTCTGCTGCGAGATACGGGTGCCGGGTGTATCGTTGAGAACGAAGGAGACGGCCGCCTGTGAGCAGCCGGCGGCGGCGGCGATATCCATCATCGTCACGCGGGCAGGCTTGTCCACGGCGGGCTTATTGCTCTTTGGGGTCTTGGGTTGTCGCATTCGCGGAAAACTGTTTTCTATTTGGATTTGCCATTTTGGTAATTAGTATTAGCATCTATCTGAAAGCGTTGGCAATTGCATCGATTGCTGCAATGCCCACAGTTACCGGCAATTGCCAGTACAAAATTGCATCCTGGTCCACGAACGATGAAATGTTTTGATCTGGATTGATAATACTATTTACTAATTAAGATTCTTCTATACCGTCACGGAGCGATCGGAACCAATGCCACTCGTCGCGTTGCGACGGCCCTGGGAGGGGGCGCATCCGGCCGGCCGTAAGTCGAAACGGGCCCATGCGACTGCGGCCCTCGGGAGGTGTATTATGAAACAGCTGAAACGCAATGCAGCCCTGTTCCTCGCCGGTTTGATGCTGAGCGCGGCGCCGGCTGCCGTATCGCATGCCGCCGACAAGCCGACACTTGCATTCGTCGTCAACGGAGCGTCCGACTTCTGGAAGGCCGCAGAGGCGGGCGTCAAGAAGGCGCAGGGCGAAATGCCGGATTACCAGATGGAACTGAAATATCCTGAGCAGGCGGCTGTCGCCATTCAGCAGCGTCTGATGGAAGATCTCGTCAGCGCCGGCGTCAAGGGAATCATGGTCTCCGCTGTCGATCCCAAGACCCAGACGGACGGCCTCAACAAGATCGGCTCGCAGACGGCTCTGTTCACCACCGACAGCGACGCGCCGAAGACCAACCGGGTCGCCTATATCGGTTCCTCGAACGTCGACGCCGGCAAGCAGGCCGCCGAAATCGCCAAGAAGGCGATGCCGGACGGTGGTAAGTGCATGGGCTTCGTCGGTCTGCTCGGCGCCGATAACGCCCGCGAACGCATCGAAGGGATGAAGGAAGGGCTCAAGGGCACCAAGATCGAGCTTGTCGACGTTCGCGGTGACGACATCGACCAGACGCGCGCCAAGAAGAACGTCGAGGATGCGCTGGTGGCCAGCCCCGACCTGACCTGCATGGTCGGCTTCTACTCCTACAACACGCCGCGCATCTATGAGGCGCTGCGCGACGCCGGCAAACTCGGCCAGATCACCGTCGTCGGCTTCGATGACGATCCGATCACGCTCGGCGGCGTCAAGGAAGGCACGATCGCGGCAACCGTCGTGCAGCAGCCGTTCGAATGGGCCTATCAGGGCATGAAATTGATGGCTGCCTACCTCAAGGGCGACAAGTCAGGCGTTCCCGCCGATGGCCTGATCATCATCCCGACGGTGATCATCGGCAAGGATGACGTTGACAAATATGCCGCCAACCTGAAGGCCATGGCTGGAAAGTAACCTCTTTCGCGGCGGCGGCACTCACCGCCGCCGCGAAAGGCATTTCATGCCGACGGCATCAGCAGCCATGGACAGCCGATGAACCATAGTTCCGACATCCCGTCACCGGGCGCGCCCGGAACGCCATTCCTGTCGCTTGCCGGCGTTGGCAAGACCTATCCGGGCGTCGTTGCGCTCGAAGACCTGTCAATGGACATCATGCCAGGCGAGGTCATCGGCCTTGTCGGCGAAAACGGCGCTGGAAAATCGACGCTGATGAAGATTCTCGGCGGCGTGATCGCCCCCGACCGGGGCACGATCCTGCTCGACGGGGCGGAGCACCGGTCCTTCACTGTGGAATCGAGCATCTCATCCGGCATCGCCTTCGTGCATCAGGAACTCAATCTCTTCGACAATCTCGACGTTGCGGCCAATATTTTCCTCGGCCGCGAGCCGCTGAAGGCCGGACCTTTCAAGCTCGTCGATCGCGATCGGCTGCGAGACATGGTGAAGCCGCTGCTGAAGCGCGTCGGGGCGCATTTTTCCGCCGACACGCCGGTGGCGTCGCTTTCCCTTGCCGAGCAGCAGATGGTGGAAATCGCCAAGGCGCTGTCCATCAACGCCAGGCTCGTCATTTTCGACGAACCGACGTCCAGCCTGCCGCTGGCCGAAACCGAACGGCTTCTCAGCATTATCAAATCGCTGAAAGCCGACGGCATCAGCGTCATTTTCATCTCGCATCGTCTCCACGAGGTTGAGCGCGTCGCCGACCGCGTCGTCGTGCTGCGCGACGGCACGCTTGTCGGCACGCTCGCCAGGAAAGACATCGGCCATGATCAGATGGTCAAGCTGATGATCGGCCGGGTGCTTGCGGCCCGGACTGCAAAACCGCAGCGCTCGCCCGGCCCGGTGGCGCTGCAGGCAAGCGGCGTGCGCACTGAGGCCTATCCCGGCCGTCCCGTCGATCTGGAAATCCGCTATGGAGAAATCATGGGGCTTGCGGGCCTCGTGGGGTCGGGCCGCACCGAGCTTGCAAGGGTCTTCTTCGGAATCGAGCGGAGCTACGGCGGAACCATCCTGCAGGACGGGCAGGAAATTTCCGTCCATTCCGCCCGCGACGCCGTCGCTCGCGGCATTTTCCTGGTGCCGGAGGATCGCAAGCGCAACGGCATTCTTCTCGATTTGCCGATCGCCCAGAACATAAGCCTTGCCGATCTCCGCAAGCTCTCCCGCCGTTTCATGCTTTCTGCCGAGCGGGAGACGGCGGCGGCCGAAAAACAACGGCTTCGCCTCGGTATCAAGGCACCCTCCGTTTCGACGCGAACCGGCACGCTGTCCGGCGGCAACCAGCAGAAGGTGGTGCTCGCCAAATGGCTGTCGATGAGCCCGAAGGTGATGATCTTCGACGAGCCGACGCGCGGCATCGACATCGGCGCGAAGAACGAGATCTACGGCCTGATGCGGGCGCTTGCCGATGCCGGGGTCGCGATCCTGATGATATCAAGCGACATGGAGGAGGTGATCGGCGTTTCCGACCGCATCGCCGTCATGCACGAGGGCCGGATCGCCGGCATATTGGAAGAGGACGAATTCAGCCAGGAAAGCGTCCTTTTGCTTGCTGTCGGCAAAAGGGTAAAATAGCGGCCGCGGCCAATATACAAGTATCGGGGAATGGATCTCGAATGGTCAAAAAAGATCTCGGACTGCTGCTTTTGATCGTCGTCGTCGGCATCGTCGTCGCCATCATCAATCCGCGCTTCCTGCTGCCGATCAACCTGGCCAATACCGCCAACCTGATCGGCCTGTTCGGCATTCTGTCGATCGGCCAGGCCTTTGTCATCATTACAGGCGGTATCGAGCTTTCCGTAGGCTCGCTCGTCGCCCTTCTCGGCGTGCTGTTCGTCGACTTCATCGCGGTCCAGGATATGTCGTGGATGCTGGCGCTGCCGCTCATTCTCGCGCTTGGCGCGGTCATAGGCGCCGTCCACGGCTGGCTGATCACCCGGCTCAACTTGCAGCCCTTCGTCGTCACCCTTTGCGGCCTCTTGATTTATCGCGGGGCGGCACGCTTCTATACAGCCGATGGGACGGCGGGTTTTGCTTTCGGCCAGAATTTCCCGGACCTCGAATTTCTGACCGCCGGACGGTTCTACGGCGTTCCCAACACCTTCATCGCGCTTGTCATCATTGCCGTGGTCATGTGGATCATGCTGCATCGCTCAGTCTTCGGGCGTTATCTCTACGCGATCGGGAAGAACGAGGAGGCGGCCCGCTATTCCGGTATCCGCACCGGCCGCATGATCATGTCGGCCTATGTGATTTGCGGGCTGCTGACGGCGCTTTCGGCGATTTATTTCGCCATGTATACGCGCTCGATCTCGCCTGCGAGCCATGGCCAGTTCTACGAACTCTATGCGATTGCCGCTGCCGTCCTTGGCGGCTTTTCGCTTCGCGGCGGCGAGGGATCGATTATTGGCGTCGTGTTGGGCACGGTGCTGCTGCAGGAACTGCAGAATCTGGTGAATCTGCTTGGTATCCCATCATCGTTGAATTTCGCCGTCATGGGCGGCGTAATCCTCATCGGGGTGCTGATCGACCAGCAATGGCACGTAATCCGCGCAAAACGCCGCCTCGTCTCCGCCGCCCGGCAGACCGAGGCCCGCCTTCCGAATGATGGCAGCGTGCCCATGGTTGCCAGTCAGGATTAGGTATTCCAAGGGCCGGACCTCTGCTCGTCCCAACGCACGGCAGTTATGACTTCCGTCGATAAGGGAAAGACAGAAGGATGCGTGACGACGAATCGACATCAGAAACCCTACATGCCGTTGGCCGTTCAAACCAACCAGTTTTCGACCTGCAAAGGGCGAATACGCATGAACTCGCTTATGTTGGCCGTCACCAGAACTGCTCCGAGGGCGGAGGCGTGGGCGGCGATAAATAGGTCATTCGGACCGATAGGCTTGCCAGCGGCCTCTAGTTCAGCTCGGATGCCGCCGTATGCATCATCGGCGGGTACATCCAGCGCAAGCACCGCTAAGCTGCCAAGGATAGCTTCGATCTGTGCTAGAAGTTTCGGTGATCCCTTTTTGGCGCACCCGTAGCGTAACTCCGACGCCGTGATAATACTGACGCAGATTGCATCGGGGCCAACCTCGGCGATGCGCCGAGCGACGACACCCCTCGGGTTTCGGGCAAGCTCGGAGACGATATTGGTGTCCAGCATATAAAGCCTGCTCACAGGTCGATTTCCTTCAAAGGAAGCAGGGTATCGTCTACATCAGGGAACTGATCTTCAGGGCCAAGCGGCTCCAAACCTGCCAGGACTTCCAGGAGGTTCTTGCGGTGCACAGGCTCTATAATCAGCCGATCGCCGTCGCGGTGGATCATCACTCGGTCGCCGGGTAGCTCAAAGTCGGCCGGGATTCGCACAGCCTGACTCTTGTTGTTTCTGAAAAGCTTGGCCTCCCTCGGGGGAATAGGCTCTTGTTGTCGAAAATGGGCCATATCGGACCTCCTTGTATATACAAATGTATATACAAGGCTCCGGCTAAGATTTCAATCGGGGTTTATTCCTTGTTGACCTTCGACCAGAGGTTTGCCCCATTCAGCAGATGCAGCAGCTTGCCAGTAGCATCATCGATGTAGACGAGCTTCGGCTGAGATCGAGCACCTCAGCCGCCTGGACGACGCTCAGGCGTCGATCACGGATCTTCTGAACAACTTCGAGGCGATGCAATTCTTTCTGCGACATGGTGATCAAACAGGACATGACGACTCCGACCGCTCATGGTCTCGACCAGGCTGAAGGTCGTCATCCTTGCTCCCAACGTTGGCATTGACCAGCACGTCGAGAGGCGAGACTGTCGCATCTCTAACTGGCCCAACTGTCGCATTACTAAATAGCCGCTACACAAAAATGTGGCGTAATCGATCGTCGGGAACCTTTGAAAATGTCTCGGGACGAACTACTGGTCGCCCCTTCCTTTCAAGGGCTTTGAGCGTATAGACCGCCCTCCGCCCCTATTAGATTGCCACATTTTCTGACCCCCGGAATGCTGCGGTGGATCGGATGTGACGGTGGTATAGACTGGCAGTCCGGTAGGCGCTATTCGTGATGTACCAGCACATCACCAAACCATTCCGTGGATTCTCTAAGGCCTCTCATATTGAAAAAAGTGCAACGCAGTTTTGCCGTCGAGTACAAAAACGGCAGGCGAAAACTCGATACCAGGTCGAACTCGATCTGGGGCAACATGGATCTAAAATTAGTCGCTCGCGACCTGGAGGAAGAGGCAATGCCGTTTCTGTCGGGTAGCTCTCAGAGTGGCAAATCGGACAGCGAAGTGTCTTTGCCAAAAGCAGATCAACCAGAGTCGTTGTTGACACCGCCTCTCGGGCCGTCGACAACTGCATCAGATACACAGGAGATGAGCATGGCCGACGAGACTGACACGGCAACCAGTGCCGATGTGCCGACCGTTGTTGAAACGCCTATTGCGCCGAAGAAACAGCGCAAACCCCGCGCCAAGAAAGTGGCGGCACTCGAGACCGCGTCAAGCGACGCTACGGCAGAGCCAGCAGCTGCTCTGGCCGGCCCCGGTAGCGGGAGGAGGAGAGGGCGCAAGGTGAAGGCGATCGAATCTTCGGCGAGCGCCAAACGCGCACCTGTACGCCGTGCTCCAAAGGCTGTGCAGGCAGCGCCGGCTACGCCGATGACGGCAATCGATGAGATGGCGGATCTCCTGCAACTGGAAGAGGAGAATCAGCGACTGCGAAAGCTTCTGGCTGAAAAACTTCGCGCTGAAAATGCTGATCTGCGCAAACGGCTCAAGCTCGATTGACAAAGCAGCTGGTCAACGGCGGGCCGTATTTCCCTGCTTATCGAGGCATACAATTCGGCAACGGTGAATGCTGTTGCTGAAACTAACACTCACTGCCTGCTTGCGGGATAAAACGCGAGGTCGGATAGATGGCGTCTCCCTGGAAACTTCTTGCCCGACTGATCTCACCTGGACGCGAACAAAAGAGAGAAAGCGGCTCGACCGAGAAGGTTACGCCGGAGGCGTTGGCTAATGCCGGTCCGACTGGATCGCCTGGCGAGGAGAGCCTGATTGGCGCGGGTCGACCGGCAAGCGAGGACCTACCTCGTCACAGTCAAGCCGGTGTAATCTCCGTAGAGCCTGTGCAATCCGAAGAAGCCGTAAACGGTGGCCGCGATGAGGTCGAGCGCGGAGCCGCCAAGATTGCGGAGGCCACTGATCCCCCTTTGTCCGGCGGTACTGGTATCGCCGTCACCGCTGCACAAACCATGACCAAGCGAGCTGTCGAGGTGGCGCCACGCAAGCAAAGGAGGCGCGGCAAGGAAGCGGTAGCGGTTGCGAATTTTTCCCAAATTAATGACACTGCAGACGAGGTGAACCTCGATGAAGAGATCAGGGCGCTCAGGGATCAACTGGCAAGAAAGCTAAAACTGCAAAACGCGCAGTTAAGAAAAATGCTTGGGCGGTTTGAACGGTGAACGTGTCGCGATGCCTTGCCATTTGAGCCGGTATCGATTGAGCGTCGCGGGTTCATACCCCTTCAAGGCGAAGGTGTCTCATGTGCCATTCATGAGGCACTCATTTTTTGTGATCTGAAGGCGTGGCCCACATAGCGAAAACCGACGAATGCGGCCCCGATGAGCGGGGCGGTCGTCCCGTCTTCCGCTAAGCTGACGCTCTTGCGGCCGCCATGTTCCGCCCTCCACGTGGCGAGGATACCGAGATCCGCCTCACGGCGCCGCTATGCTGATTTCCAGCCCATTGCCACCCACCGGCGGAGTACCGCGAGGGTCGCACTGGCACGCACGCTTCCACCAACAGCTTACGTTCGAGCGCGCCATGGCGGTCACGCCGCGGAAGATGAATTCGACAACCGGCTCACGATATTCCTTCAGTCTCAGATCACGCAACGCGCTTGGTCGGACCATGTGAAAAATCCCTTTTTGGCCATCCAATTGAATCACGGAATCCGTCAGGCCCGCGCCAGCGCTCGAACAGATGGCCGCAAGAGCTACGAAATAATATGAATTCCACAGAAGTATGATGTCTAAAGGTCGATTCGTATATAGTGATCACATCTCTCATTGACATTGATATGCTCTCCTGGGTATTGTTCTATCCAGTTCAACTTGGAGACAGACATGAATCCGCAGCACCTAAAGGCCGCACTTGGCTCGGGCCTTCTTTCGTTCCCGGTTACCCACTTCGATCGCAACGGCATGTTCGCGCCGGAGAGCTACAAGGCTCATGTCGATTGGCTTGCCAGCTATAATGCGCCGGTCCTGTTTGCTGCAGGCGGCACGGGCGAATTCTTCTCATTGAGCCCAAGCGAGATCCCGGTGTCGCAGACCTCCACGCCGGTCGGATAACCGTTGCAAAGAATCCGACCGGCCTTTCTTTCCGCTAGCAAAAGAAGCTCACGAGCGACGCTGCTGTCGTCATCGTCAAGATGAACAGTAAAGGTCAATTGACCTTCGAACGACGTGGCAACATCAAGCAGTTCCCGGACATCGGACGCCTCAACGACGATGCCCGACGGTCCGAAGACCTCGGAATGCAGTGTGGGATTTGCCAGCCAATTCCTGGCGTTTGTCCTGAACAGGTAGGGTGCTGCAATCCGGTCCGGGTAGGCCTGCCCCATTTCCTTCGTCACGCCCTCGGCCGTCTCAAGGGCTGCCGTTCCATCGCGATACGACCGCGCAATGGAGGCTGTCAGCATCGGAGCCGGGGAGATCTTCCGAAGCTCTTCCACGGCCGCCTTCACAAAGCTGTCGGTATCGGTTCCTGCGACGACAATAGCGACACCGGGATTTGTGCAAAACTGACCGACTCCTTGGGAAAGCGAGCCGGCCCAACCTCGGCCGATATCGGCTGCACGCGTTTTCGCCGCGCTCGGCAGGACAAACATCGGATTGATGGAGCCGAGCTCACCGAAGAACGGAATAGGCTCCGGCCTGGCCATCGCCAGGTCGAAGAGGGAGCGGCCGCCGGCTAGCGAACCTGTGAAACCGACAGCCCTGATCGATGGATGCTGGACCAAAGCATGGCCGACGGCGCGATTTCCACCTTGAATGAGGCTGAACACACCAAGCGGCATGCCACAGCGACCGATCGCTTTCTCGATCGCCTGTGCGACGAGCTCGCCGGTTCCGGGATGGGCGCTATGCCCCTTGACCACAACCGGGCAGCCGGCAGCAAGGGCGGCGGCAGTATCGCCTCCCGCCGTCGAGAATGCCAGAGGGAAGTTCGAGGCCCCGAAAACCGCAACCGGTCCGAGCGGGCGCTGAATCAAACGAATGTCGGGCCGCGGCATAGGTTTTCGATTAGGCAGCGCAACATCGTGACGGCGGTCAAGGTATAAGCCGTCGGCAATGTGATCGGCAAACAGCCGGAGCTGTCCGGTCGTTCGAGAGCGTTCCCCTTCGAGGCGTGCCGCAGGCAGGCCGGTCTCGGCCGAACCGATCGCCGTAATCTGCGAACCGCTGGCGTCGATCTCTTCCGCAATCGTCCGCAGAAAGCCGGCGCGAGCTTCCCGGGATAATGCGCTGTAAGCAGGGAAGGCCTCGTCCGCAGCTGTAACCGCTTCGTGCACGAGTTCAACCGATCCGGCCGAGAATGTGCGGTCGTCACCCGTTATCGTATCGGATCGAAAAGTTCCGTTGCCATCTTTCCAGCGGCCCGCAATCAAATGCTTACCTGTCAGCATATCCAATCTCCTTCAGCTCGTGCCCGTCTTTGCCGCTGCTCATTCAGATCTTTCTCGACCGCCCGAACGCCTACCCCCCTGCGCAGGCAATCTTAATCCGACGATCTACGCCTGTTTTGCGAAGATTCCGCCCTGCAGACGGTTCACCACGTCCTCGCGGCTCGGTTGGGGATCTGCGGCGAAGATATCGTCCTGATAATCGTCGGCACTGTCCTTCGGACGGTAACCGATGTGGGAGGCGAGCCGATTATCCCAGAAAGATGCCCGGTTGTTCGACGCGCCATAAACGATCGTGTGCCCAACGCGCGGCACGGTGAGGGAGCGTTCGACGAGCTGCCACATATCGTCGAACGACAGCCAGGTCAGAAGGTGACGGCGAGTACTCGGCTTCGCTTCACAAGAGCCGATGCGCAGTGAGACCGTTTCAAGTCCATGCTTGTCCCAGAAGAGCTGCGCCAAATTCTCGCCGAAAGCCTTGGCGACGCCGTAGTTCGAGTCGGGCCGCGCAGGGGCGCCGGCGTCGATCGTCTGCGTCTGATCATAGAAACCGATCGCATGCACCGAGCTGGAAAATACCACGCGCTTGACGCCTGCCGACCGGGCTGCCTCGTAGAGACTCTGGAAGCCGGCAATGTTGACGCGGTGAATAGGTTCGAAGTCGGCGTCCTTGGAAATGCCACCGAAATGCACGATCGCATCGATATCACGCACAAGGTTCTTCGCCACGCTGAGGTCACCGAGATCTGCTTGTACCAGTTCCTCGTTGGGAGCGGCATCGGCCATCGTAGCGATATCGGTGGAGCGAAGAAATTTGACTTTCGGAGCGAGACGCTTGCGCAGTTCGGTTCCAAGCAGCCCGGCCGCTCCGGTGAGCAGAATGCGATTGTAGATCATTGGGTCGTCTTTCTCTTAAGCGTGGGAATGCCTGCGGTGGCGCCCTCGAGGGCGCCGGTGAATAGAGCGGAACCAACGTTTCCGCCCGACACGACAACGATGACGGTCTTTCCGCGGAACGCGCTCGATCTGGCTAGGATCGAAGCGAACGCCGCGGCGCCGCTGGGCTCCACAACGAGATTGAAGCTATCGAAGAGCGTTCGGATGGCTTTGGTAACCTCGATATCCGAGACGGTTTCGAACGACGGTCTCAGGCCTCGGACGATTTTGAACGGCAAAAGTCCCGGCCTTGGCGACATGAGCCCATCACAAAGTGTGTTCGCGCCCGGTTCATAGTCCTGAAGCTCGCCCGCGGCCATCGACCTTGCGAAATCGTCGAAGCCCCGCGGTTCGACAGCCACTATTGCGCATTCTGGGAAATCCGCCTTGACGGCTGCTCCGCTACCGGCGATCGACCTCCGCCACTGACAGGGATGGCGATGAAGTCTGGTATGATGGATCGCTCGTTCAATTGCTCCGCAATCTCAAGCCCGACGGTACCCTGCCCGGCGATAATATCGCCGTGGTCGAAGGGCGGGACGAAGACGAAGCCCTGCGAGACGAGATCGTCCACGCGCAACTGCCGCGTCTCGAAGAAGTCATCGAGGAGTTCGACTGTCGCGCCAAGTGCCCTGGTTTTTTCAATCTTACGCGGCGAAGCCGTCTTGGGCATCAGCACCGTGGCCGCCGACCCGCAGATCCTTGCCGCATAGGCAAGTCCCTGGGCATGATTGCCGGAGGAATATCCGACGAAGTTCGATCCTGCGCAGGCGCCGTGACGAAGAAGAAAGTTGAGCGCGCCGCGCGCTTTGAATGAGCCTGTCTTTTGCAAGCTCTCCGGTTTGAGGATCAGGCGTACCCCGAGTTCGCCGTTTAGCGTGATACTTTCCAGGAGAGGGGTCCGGACGACAAATTGCCGAACACGTTTGGCTGCGGCCGCAATGTCATCGCGTAAATTTCCGAAATCGTACATTTCGGCGCCTCCCTAAAGAAAGCGCGCCAAATTGAAAGCGGAGAGATCGATTTTGCTTTTGCCGTCATGGATGACCTGGGCAACGGCTTCTCCTATGCCCAGCGAATGCTTGAAGCCATGTCCGGAGCATGCAGAGACCACGATGACCTTGTCCATTTCGGGATGGGCATCGATGATAAATCCATTATCGGGCGTGTTCGTGTAGAAGCAGGTTGCGTTGTTGACCACATCGGGCTTCACGCCGACCATATTCGGCCCGACATGCTTGTTGTAAAAATCATCGGACTCCCAGCGTTCGGCCTTGGGACCGATCGCCTCGTGATCGATATCGGGCGTGTCACGGCTTGCGACCATCTTGACGCCCTCCTGTGGATCCGTGACCGGGAATCCGGTGAAGTAGTCTTCTAAACGATCCGTCACGAACCAGATAAACACCGGCATCTTCTCGGGCGCGAACGGCGCGAAGTCATCTGCATCGTACCAATGGATCGTCTGACGAGTGACGGTGAGAATTCTATCGAAGGGCGCTCCGAGCAAACCTCGGGTCCAGCCACCGGCCGCGACGACCGCTCTCTTGGCGTGAACAGTTCCATCGCTCGTATGCACGACGACTTTGCCGTCTACCTGCTCGAGTTTTTCAACAATGGTATCCGTCATCACCTCCGCACCAAGCACCTTTGCGCCTTTGATCTGGGCATCGATGAGAGCTTCCGGAAGCATGTATCCGGCATTGGGCTCGAGATAGCCGCGATCGGTATCACGGAAGCTCCTGAACTGGGGATAGCGGGCTCGCAACTGCTCGGCGTTGAGAATTTCATGCTCGACGCCGAACTGCTCGGCCATGGCGATGCTGCTGGCTAGAAAATCCTGCGCCCCGTGAAGCGGTGTGGCTCCGTTCATCGGCGATCCGACAATGAGCGTTCCCGACTTCACAAGGAAAGTCTCGCCGAACTCCTTTTCTAGATCTGCAATGATCTCATGAGAACGCACTGCAAGGGGAACGTATGCCGGACCTTCGCCGACTGCTTCTCGGGTCACCCGAGTACCGCCGTGGCTGGATCCTTTTGCGTGCGGAGGAACGAACCGATCTATGCCTAGAACTCGCTCACCCCGCTTGGCGAGTTGATAGAGCGTAGAAGCTCCCATCGCGCCAAGCCCGATGACGACGACATCAGTTTGGATGGTGGATGTATTCGAGCACATAGCTTTGCTTCCGATCATACTGAGCCGCCATCACACCGGCCGGCGCTTCGTTCGCAGACGGCATTAGGCCTTCGCTCGATCGAAACCGGAGCATGCAACCACGACCGCCGCCCGCAGGGCGTGAATGCGCAGCCGCACCCGGGGCCGCGCTATGAGGACAAATCAGGCGAGGTCAATTCCACGCCCGATGTCATCTTATCACAATTCAAAGAGATCATATCTTATGTGGCGTCGTCAAGCGTATTGTCTTGTTCCTCGGTAGTTTTCCGAGCCTGCACCATCAGTCCCCGGTAACGCATCTGGCTTCTGCCAATGTGATTCTTCATGGCATCACGCGCCGCCTCGACGTCTTGATGCGCGATCGCCTCGCAGATCGCGTGATGCTCGCCGACCGACTTCTCAAGGTATTGATGGGTTATGAGCGTCCCACGCTTGGCGCCTTCCAAAGCACGGCGTGGGAGGATGGAAAGGCCTAGCCGGTCAAAGAATTCGATGAAAGCTTCATTGTTTGTCGCTTCCGAAATCGAGCGATGAAAGGTCCAGTCCGCTTCCTCGGTCGGCGCGTTATCGGCAAGCGCCGCTCGAAACCGGTCTGCCGCTTCCCAAATTTTTGCTTCCTGCGCCCAAGATCTACGTGCTGCGGCAAGGCCGGCCGCATGCACCTCGACCGCCATACGCAACTCGAGGATATCAAGCATGGAAGCCGAAAAATGCAGATTTCCAACGCCTTGCTGTGAGTTAGCTTCTGGCTCCGCCTTCTGGGAAACGAAAACCCCGACACCGTGCTTGGCTTCCAGCAGCCCATCCGCGCGCAGAGCCGCAACCGCCTCTCGGATTACTGTTCGGCTTACCCCGAACTCAAGTGCCAGCGCCTTTTCCGTCGGCAATTTGTCGCCCACCTTGATGGAATCGTCGAGGATGCGCTCCCGCAAGGCCTTCTCCGTCTTCAATGTCAGCGTGTTCTTCTTCGTCGCGCTCAAGTGAATGCCTCCAACCTTAAGCCTCGGTGATCATATCTTGCTCGGCACATGTTTGCCCTTTCACGTGCCCTATGTCCATCGTGAAGTTGAAGCCCTGGATTTCCAAGAGAATTTCAGCCTCAGGAGTTGCCGACCCATAAGATATTCAAGGGCAGCCTAAACAATCTATTGACAAGAGATCATATCTCTATCAGGCTACAGGTACGATCTTGACCGCCAGGCCGGCTTTGGGCCGCAGACGAAAAAAGGTAACGAGCGGGCGGACGTGAATCACAATGGGTTCCCGAGGATAGGGCATAGATAGATGGACAACCAAAAGGCCAGGATCGGCGTCGACATCGGCGGCACGTTTACCGATGTTGCGATGGAGTACCAAGGCAAGATCTTCTCGACCAAGGTCCTCACGAACTATACCGCGCCTGAGGCGGCTATCATCGAAGGCATCGCGGGGGTCCTGGGCGACGCCTCCCTGCCGTTCTCAGAAGTGGGCACTATCATCCATGGAACGACGCTTGCGACGAACTCGCTCATCGAGCGGCGTGGCGCCAAGACGGCATTCGTCACGACCCGCGGCTTTCGTGACGTCATCGAGATGCGAACCGAAAACCGCTTCGAGCTCTACGATCTCAATATCGTGCTTCCCCCTGCGCTGATCCCGCGCCGCGACCGACTCGTCGTCGATGAGCGCGTCGGCTCCGATGGGGAGGTCTTGAAACCCCTGGACGAGGCCGAGGTTGCCGCGCTGGCTGTCTCCATCAAAGCGGGTGAATATGAAAGCGTCGCCATCGGCTTCATGCACTCTTATGTGAACGACATTCACGAAAAGAAGGTCCGCGACATTCTCGCAGCCGAAATTCCCAGAATTTCGATATCGATATCGAGCGAAGTCTCGCCACAGATGCGCGAGTTCCAACGCTTTAACACCGTTTGCGCCAATGCCTATGTGAAGCCGCTGATGGCGTCCTATCTCAATCGGCTTGTCGACAAGCTGCGCCAGGCGGGTGCACATTGCCCCGTATTTATGATCCATTCGGGCGGAGGCATCATCACCGTTGACAGCGCCGCTGAATTCCCGGTCCGCTTGCTGGAATCCGGACCGGCCGGCGGCGCCATCTTTGCTGCCGAAGTTGCCAAGCGGTACGGCCTTGACCGCGTTCTCTCCTACGACATGGGCGGAACGACCGCAAAAATTTGCCTGATCGACGACGCTACCCCGAAAACCGCCAAGACGTTCGAAGTGGCGAGAACCTATCGCTTCAAAAAGGGCAGCGGCATGCCGATTTCCATCCCGGTTATCGAGATGATCGAGATCGGCGCCGGCGGCGGTTCCATCGCCTCCGTCGATGGGATGAAGCAGATTCGTGTCGGTCCTCATAGCGCCGCATCCGAGCCTGGGCCTGCCTGTTACGGCCGCGGCGGTGACCGGCCTACGGTCACGGACGCCGATTTGCTGCTTGGCCGACTGGACGCCGACAACTTCGCAGGCGGCTCGATCAAGCTCCGTTCCGACAATTCGAAGAGCACGCTTTCCCGCGAGGTCGGCGCCAAACTCAGCATTGACGAAAATGCCGCCGCTTTCGGCGTCTGCGAGGTCGTCGACGAAAGCATGGCGAACGCCGCCCGCATGCACGCGGTCGAAAATGGCAAGGAGCTTGCCGAGTACAGCATGATCGCGTTCGGTGGCGCCGCTCCGCTGCATGCCTCCCGGCTTTGCGAAAAGCTCGGGATGAAGGAGCTCCTGATTCCTCCGGGCGCGGGTGTCGGGTCCGCCATTGGATTTTTGCGTGCACCCATTGCCTTCGAATCCGTGCGGAGTGCCTATGTCCGCTTCGCACGGTTCGAAGCCGGCAAGGTGAATTCCGTACTGAAAGAATTGCAGGACGAGGCCACGCGCTTCGTGCATGCGGCCGATCCCAAAGCCGAGGTGGAGATGGAATGCACAGCCTATGTCCGCTACGTCGGCCAGGGCTGGGAAATCCCGGTCATCGTGGAAATAAGAGAGTACACGGACAAGGACGGTGCGTCTCTGCGCCAGCAGTTCGAAGACGCCTACGCCGCTTATTTTGGCAGGGCGATCGATGGTCTCGACGCGGAAATCATCAGTTGGTCGCTTCGCGCCAGTTCCCCGATCCATGAGGCGCAGCCCGTTCGGCGGGCTTCGAAAACTCAGGCGGCCAAAGTGCCGGTGCAACGAGAGATGTTCGACGCTCGTGCGGGAAAATATCTGCCGGCCGACATCGTCGAGCGAACCGAGCTGAAGGTTGGCGAGTACGTCTCCGGTCCGGCCGCGATCGTGGAGTGCGAAACGACGACGATCATCTCGTCATCCTACGAGGCGATCATGCAGCCTGATGGCTGCCTGCTTGTGACTTCAAAGAACGCATAAGGAAAAGGCCATGACACAGAAACGCGATGCAATCGCCGAGATGCGGCTCCAGATCATGTGGAACAGGCTCATCTCCGTGGTCGAAGAGCAGGCTCTGACCCTGGTGCGCACCGCTTTTAGCACGAGCGTGCGCGAGGCGGGTGACCTTTCAGCCGGTGTATTTAATATTGCCGGTGAAATGGTCGCACAGGCCGTGACGGGAACGCCCGGACATGTGAACGCCATGGGCGAAGCCGTAGGTCATTTCATCCACACGATCGGACGCGACAATATTTTCGAGGGTGACGTCTACATCACCAACGATCCCTGGAAGGGCACCGGACATCTACACGACTTCACGGTCGTCAGCCCATCCTTCCACAAGGGCAGGCTCATAGGCTTTTTCGCATGTACTGCGCACGTCGTCGATGTCGGCGGGCGCGGCTTCGGTCCCGACGCTGGCGAAGTGTACGAAGAAGGCATCTTCATCCCGATCATGAAATTCGCGGAGCGAGGCGCGGTAAACCGCGATCTGATCAACATCGTTCGCAACAACGTACGCGAGGCCGACCAGGTTGTTGGAGATCTATATTCGCTCGCCGCCTGCAATGAGATCGGTCACAAGCGGCTTCTCGAAATGCTCGCCGAATTCGATATTGCCGACATAGAGGATCTTGCGAAGTTCATCTTCGATCACTCCTACCAGGCTACCGTCGACCGCATCGCCGAACTGCCCGCGGGTATCTACCGCAACTCGATGCGCGTGGACGGTTACGGATCGGCGATCGACATGGTCGTAAAGCTCGAGGTGCGAAAGGACGAAATCATCGCCGACTTCGATGGTACATCGCCGCCCAGTCCCCTCGGCATCAACGTCCCGCTGATCTATACGACCGCATACGCCGCATACGGCTTGAAATGCTCGCTGGCACCGGAGATTCCGAACAATGCGGCGTCCCTGAAGCCGTTCAGGATCGTTGCGCCGGAGAATTGCATTTTGAACGCGCAGCGACCGGCGCCGGTTGCTGTTCGCCACGTGCTCGGTCATTTCGTTCCGGATACCGTGCTCGGCGCAGTCCATAAGATGCTGCCCGACACCGTTCCGGCGGAAGGCGCTGGCGCCCTGTGGAATATCCATCTCAGCGCCCGCCCATCTCAAGGCCGTACAGCTAACGGCTTCGATCTGCACCGCACCGAGATCCTGATGTTCAATTCCGGCGGAAGCGGCGCGCGCCCGACGCTCGACGGGCTCAATGCGACTGCTTTTCCAAGCGGCGTCCACAGCATGTCGGTGGAAGCAACTGAACACGTGGGACCTGTCATTGTTTGGCGCAAAGAATTGCGGAACGGATCGGGCGGCGAGGGGCGCCAGCGCGGCGGTCTCGGTCAAGTCGTTGAGATCGCACCGACAGACGGTCATGAATTCTACTTTAACGCCATGTTCGACCGCGTCGAAAACGCGGCGAGGGGCCGGGAAGGGGGCGAAAATGGCGCCTCGGGCCGCGCCTATCTCAACGACGGCACCACTCTGAATGCAAAGGGCCGGCAGTTCGTCCCAGAAGGCAAGAGACTGGTTATCGAGCTTCCCGGCGGCGGAGGTTATGGCAAGCCCAACGATAGGCCGCGCGAAGCGATCGAACGGGATCGCCTCGACCAATACGTCGTTTCGGAGTGAGTGTTTCGATGAGCGCGATCGAGAAACTGGCCGCAGAAATTGGCACCTTCAACGTGTCACCGGGACTGCGCGGCATTCCGGTCGGGGACGCGCCGATCAGTTCCGCCGACATCCCGGATGCGCACTGGCGTCCCGCCGGCGGCGAGATGAGCCTCCCGCTGCTGACGCTCGATCTGCAAGCCTACGAGGCAAACAAGAAGACAATGCTTGGCATCTGCAGCGACTTCGACTGCCAGATCGCTCCGCATGCCAAGACGCCGATGTCGCCTGTTCTCGCCCGAGATCTCGTATCTGCCGGCGCGTGGGGTGTATCCGTCGCGGACCTTCGCCAAGCTGAGGTGATGCTGCATCACGGACTCCGCCGGGTGCTGATCGCCAACGAAATTGGTGGTAAATCCGCCGTGACGCGGCTGGCACGACTGCTTCGAAACTATTCCGATGCAGAGATCTTCATGTTCGTTGACTCGACCGACGTGGTATCGGCCTTGGCCGGATCGTGGTTGGGCGACGACACGCTTCCGCCGCTAAACCTGCTGGTGGAGGTCGGCTGCGGCCGGGGTGGAGTAAACTCCGATACGGAAGCTCGGCATCTTGTCCGGTCGATCGCGGCCCTCAATTCGGAGCATATCCGATTGGCAGGAATTGCCGCGTATGAGGGAACGGCAAACCGTCCGGACGAGAAGGAGCTTCTAGCGAATCTCGACGACCTTTTCGATCGCGTCTCCTTTGCCTTGAAGGCAGCTCGGGAAACGGTCGGGCCGGAAAGGCCGCTGGTCTTGTCGATGGGGGGCTCCAGTCTTTTCGACTATGTACTCGATCGCTGTCGGCCGATCGTGGATGGCGATTCTAACGTCACACTCCTCTTGAGGAGCGGAGCGTGCTTCTTCAGCGATCACGGACCAATTCGTGCGCGATTACAGGCGATTTCTTCACGTGGAATACTGGGCAAAGCTGCAAGCGACAGCATCGCAAGAGCCTTCATGCCCGTGCTCAGGATTTGGGCCGAGGTCCTGTCAACGAATGGGCCTCATGATGCCATCTGCGGCTTCGGCCTTCGCGACGTCGCACATGATCAGGGTCTTCCGGTCCCCGTCGCGGTATGGCGCGATGGCGAACGGGTGATGACCCTAGGCGACGTATCGGTCGTCTCAAAGCTTAACGACCAACACGCATTCGTTCATGCCCCGGAACTCGGGCTGAGCGTCGGCGACGTCATCGAGTTCGGCATCAAGCATCCGTGCACGACGATCGATAAGCACGACGTGATCTTCGGTCTCGACGAGCGGGGTGAGGTGAAGGTCGCTTTGCGAACATTCTTCGGCTGAACGTCAAAACTTACATACAGGAACTGAAAATGAAAAAGTCCGTCCACGACCGCATCAACGAGCTGGGAATCGTTCTTCCCGCCGTAACGGCCCCAACCGCTACCTATATCCCGACCAAAATCTTCGGATCGATGCTTTATGTATCCGGGCAGGTTCCCAAGGTCGATGGGCAGGTGCGCTTCGTCGGCAAGGTAGGCGAAGCGATTTCGGCCGAAGAGGCGAAGCAGGCTGCGCGCGTCTGCGCAATGAACATCGTTGCACAGTTGAGCGAGGCGCTTGGCGGCAACCTGGATCGAGTTGTTGGCTGTTCTCGCGTTCGCGGCTTCGTCAATGCAGTCCCGGATTTCGGCGGACACGCAGCGGTAATCAATGGAGCCTCGGACGTGATTGTCGAGATTTTCGGCGAAAGAGGCCGTCACACGCGCACCGCTATCGGCGTCGGCTCCCTTCCGCATGGCGTTGCAGTCGAAGTGGACGCCGATTTCGAGATCGCAAACTGATGACGAGACAACTTCGCAAGAAAAGCCGGATCGAAGACGACGGACGCGATTATGGAATATGATTTCGATTTTTCCGTGGTATGGGACGCATGGCCCATCCTGCTGGATGGCACACTCAAGGCTCTCTATTACACGGCTGTCTCAAGCATTCTGGCACTCATTCTGGGCGTCCTTGTGATGCTTATGCGTAGGAGCAATATCTCGCCCGTTCGCAGCGCGGGTGTTCATCGAGGTCATTCGCAATACTCCATTCCTGGTCCAACTGTTCTTCATCTTTTTTGGGCTGCCCTCCCTCGGTTTGAAATTTTCGGTTTCGTTCGCAGCAATCGCGGCGCTGACTGTCAATACGGCGGCCTATATAGCCGAGGTTCTCCGCGGCGGGGTCGACGGCCTGCCGTATGGCCAGATCGAAGCCGGCAAAGCCCTGGGCTTGAACCGACGCCAGATATTCTTCGACATTATTCTGAAGCCATCCGTTCGTGCGGTCTATCCCGGTCTCTCCGCTCAATTCGTTCTTCTGATGCTGACCTCGAGCGTTGTCGCTTCGATCTCTGCGCCCGAACTGACCTATTCGGCGCAAATGATTGAATCGCAGTCCTTCCGTAGCTTCGAAGTCTATTTCGTCGTCACGGGAATCTACCTGGCATTGTCCATCTGCATCTCGTCGTTCCTTCGGCTCTTTGGCCGGCTCTACTTCTCCTATCCGACTAAATGAGGTCAGACCATGGTCAGAGAAATTTCCGTAAATGACCTTTGGATGCTCATGGAAGGGCTGAAGTGGACGGTTCTTCTTTCGGCTATTGCATTTGCAGGCGGCGGCATAGTCGGTGTGATGATCGCTCTGATGCGAACCAGTCCCTACGCGCTTCCACGCTGGTTTGCATATTTGTACATCGAGGTGTTTCAGGGTACGCCGCTCCTGATGCAACTCTTCGTGTTCTATTATGGCGTTGCTTTGGTCGGACTCGACGTCAGCGCATGGATCGCTGCCGCGATCGGACTGACCGCCCACAGCAGTGCGTTTCTCGGCGAAATCTGGCGGGGAGGCATCGAGGCGGTGCCGCTTGGCCAGACCGAAGCGGCGCGAGCCCTCGGCCTGCCGTACCGCCACCGCATGCTCGACGTGGTTTTGCCCCAAGCATTTAAGATCTCGCTTCCTGCGACGATCGGCTTCCTCGTCGGACTCGTTAAGGGAACTTCGCTCGTCGCGATCATCGGCTTTACCGAACTCACCCGCGCCGGGCAGATCATATCGAATAACACTTTCCAGCCGTTGATCGTCTTCGGAATGGTCGGCGCGATCTATTTCGCGCTGTGCTGGCCACTTTCCCTCCTGAGCGGGCATCTCGAAAAGAGGATGTCGTTCGGCAGGTAAACAGATCAGCGAATTCGGCACGCTGGCGGAAAACGAAATGCCGATCAAAACCAACAGAGGTGAACACAAATGTTTAACAAGAAGAGCGCTCTCGGACGTCGTACTTTCCTCGCCTTCAGCAGCCTTGCCCTTGCCATCGCCTTTACCGGTGCCTCGCATATCCGTCAGGCTGGCGCGGCAACGCTCGATGAAATCAAGAAGAAGGGCACAATCACCTTCGGCATCGTGACCGATCAACCTCCCTTCAGCTTCATCAACGCGAGCGGACAGAACGAGGGCTACGATATCGAGCTCAGCAAGCTGATGGCGAAGGAGCTCGGCGTCGAAGCGGCCTATGTTCCGATCACGAGCGCGAACCGTATTCCTCAGCTCATGACCGGAAAGGTCGACATGCTCATCTGCGTGATGGGCGTCTACCCCGATCGCGCCAAGGTCGTCCAATATGTCGCTCCGTACGCGGAAATCAATGCGGCCATTTACGGGCCGAAAGACGGCGGTGTTACGAAGGTCGAGGAGCTTTCCGGACATTCGATCGCTGTTGAAAAGGGCAGCTCCATGGACAAGGCTGTCACCGATGCCGCCCCGAAGGATGCCACAATCCAGCGCTTCGACGACGCATCATCGGCCGTCCAGGCACTTCTTTCCGGCCAGGTCGAATATCTCGGCAGCTACAGCCACCAGTTCGGCGGCGTCGAGAAGGCCGCGCCGGGCAAATATGCTCAGAAGATCGTGCTTTCGACGGAATACGAAGGCATCGCCGTTAGCCCGAAATCCGAGGAGCTCGGCAAATGGGCCGGCGAGTTCATGTCCAAGCACAAGAAGGACGGAACCCTTAACGAACTGTACCAGAAGCACTTCGGCGCTCCGTTCCCGGAGATGCCGGCGTCAATGGACGGCATCACGTTCACGATGAACTAAAGCTGCGTGAAACAGGCTCATACCACGGAAGGATAACGCCAATGGCTGAGAAAACGATCAAGATGGTGGACGTCGACAAGTGGTATGGGTCTCTTCACGTACTGAAGAAAGTCAACCTCGAGGTTGCGACGGGCGAGCATATCGTTCTGTGCGGTCCGTCGGGATCCGGCAAGTCCACCCTTATCCGATGCATCAACTATCTCGAGGAAACCCAGGGAGGGCATATATCGGTGAACGGCATCGAGCTCGGCTCGAAGGGCACCAATGCCGACCATATCCGCCGGGACGTCGGCATGGTCTTCCAGCACTTCAATCTGTTTCCTCATAAGACCGTTTTGGAGAATTGCATGCTGGCGCCGAAACGCGTGAAGCGCGTCAGCGACAAAGAGGCGCGCGAGACCGCGATGCGGTATTTGGAGCGTGTTCGCATCGCCGAGCAAGCCAACAAATATCCCGCCCAGCTATCAGGCGGTCAGCAGCAGCGAGTCGCCATCGCGCGCGCACTCTGCATGGGGCCGAAAGTCATGCTCTTCGATGAGCCAACGTCGGCCCTCGATCCCGAGATGGTCAAAGAAGTGCTGGATACGATGATCTCGCTCGCCGAGGACGGCATCACCATGATCTGCGTGACGCATGAAATGGGCTTTGCCCGCGCCGTCGCGCATCGGGTAATATTTATGGATGGGGGACAGATTATCGAGAGTGCTCCGCCGCACGAATTCTTCTCCAATCCGCAGTCGCCGCGTGCTAAGGCCTTCTTGGGCCAGATTCTCAACCATTGATCGAACCCGGAGCCAGAATGCAAAATCAGTTAACCTGGGCAGAAGGGGATGAAGGCAGGACGGCGTCCAAGGAACCGGTTGATGGTGCAGCGCTTACGGGGCTGCGGCCCCGGCATGCCGGTGTCGACGGTCGAAAGGGCAATGGGCTCTGTTTGGCGCACGCCTGCGCCGCATAAGGGCGACGTGATCGACATTCTCGCAAAGACGGATGGCGTTACCGTAAGGATCGAGCGAAAGGGGCTGATCGGCCGGATCGATTTCAATTCCCGCTTCATGCATACCATCGCCAGCATTCCCATGGGGACATCGCTTGCCGATCTCCGCGGTACAGTGCCGGAAATGGAGATGAGTGAGGACAGTACTGCGAGTGGGGTGCACGTTTCGGCGCGAAACAGCTGACGGAAGGCGCCCCTTTCGCCGCCATTACGTTAGATGCTTCCGGCATCGCTATCTTCAATCCGGATGCCGAATATGCGGAGCCGAGCTTTCCACCTTGTCCTGCTGTAGCCGGCGCTCCCGGCGCTTCATGCTTCAGTTGGTCGGGGGGCCGCTATTCACCGGCCTTCGTCGTGCTCTCGCAAGCGTCCTCGAAATGTGTTGGGCGTCGCCCCGATCGCATCCTGAAACATCGCAATGAATGCAGAGGTGGTGCTGTAGCCCAACTTGAGTGCGACCGTTTGAACGGAAAGGCCATCCGCAAGCATGGGGACCGCCCGGGTTAGCCGAAGCCGCTGACGCCATTTCACAAAGCTCATGCCAAGATCGCGGGCGCAGCGACGGGCCAATGTACGCTCCGTGCTGTGGACGTGGTTCGCCCATTGGCCAAGAGATCGACCGTCACCGGGGTCTTGAAGAAGTGCTTCCAGAACTTGCTTTAGGGCGCGATCATTCGACAATGGCAGGAAGCTCTCCAAAGGCGATCCAACACTCAGCTGATCGATCAACACGCGCATCAGCCTTGCATCATCGGCATTTCCAGGCTCTCGTACACCACGCTTCTTCAAATCAAGAAGAATCGCTTTCGCGATCGGCCCGACGGAGAGAACGCTTGCTTGGTGCGGAAGACGGTCACAATGGCTCTGTTCGATGTCCAAAAGCAGATACGTGGTTTCGTCGCCAGCCCAGGCCAGATGCTCGGTCTCGGGCGGCAACCACACGCCGAAGTCTGGCGGCGCCGCATAGCGGCTGCCTTTCACCGTCAACTCGACGACGCCCGCGACGGAGTAGACGAATTGACCCCAGCTGTGTCGATCCACTGAGAATGCGGTGACTTCGGTCAACTGCACAACCTTCATGGCGACCGATCCACGTGTAGACCGTTCATTTTTTCCTAAACGATTGTCGCCAGTCATTTTGTCAGAAGCCACGTATCCAGTGTCCGGATTTCAGTATCTGCCTTTGTGTATAGGGTCCTCATCTGACGATGTGTAGAGGATAATGGATGAGTGCTCTGGAAACACTTGAATGCCTGCCGCGCCTTAATCTGCGCGGGTTTGTATCGCCAGTGCAGCGTCTTGAGCGTTTCAGTGATGCGATTGGTGTCGAAATTTGGTGCAAGCGGGACGACATCGGCTCGGTCGGTCTCGCAGGCAACAAGGTCCGCAAGCTCGAAGTCGAGCTCGCGCACGCCTTGGCTTGCGGCGCCACGCACCTGGTTGCGGAAGGCTCGCGCCTTTCCAATGCCACGCGTGCGGTGGCCGCTGCCAGCGCTGCTCTCGGACTGAAATGCACACTGCTCCTTTGTCATGACGAGCCGCACGAACCTGTCGGCAATCTCATGCTTGATGGTCTTTTCGGCGCTGATCTTCGATTTGTGGGCGATATGAGCTGGACTGATCTTGCTCGGCATTCAGTAGACGTCGTCAGCGAACTCGAACGATCCGGTGAACGCGTTTATCGACTTCCCATCGGCTGTGCTTCTGAACGCAGCTGCTTGGGGTTTGCCCTGGCATATGACGAACTGCGTCGGCAAATGCGCGAGCATGGACGCACCGTTGGGACGATCGTCCATGCGAGCTCATCAGGCGGAACCCATGCGGGCCTCGTCCTTGGGAATGCACTCCACGGTTTCGAAAGTGAAATTCGCGGCATTGTTGTAGCGGAGGACGTCTATCCCGATGTGCCTGGCGCCTATCTGTCGTTCGCTCGCGGCGGCGCGCGCCTTATCGATGCAGAAGTCGAATTGACGCGCGATCATATCAACGTCACGCAAGCATATCTTGGTGAGGGATATGGACTGCCTGCTGACGGCATATATGAGGCGATCGATTTGCTCGCGACCAAAGAGGGCTTGCTGGTCGATCCTGTCTATAGCGGGAAGGCGATCGCGGCGATCATCGATCTTGCCGCGAAGGGTGAGCTAAACGGCCCTGTCGTCTTCTGGCATACAGGCGGGTATCACGCGCTTTTCGACCCTCGCTATGCAAAGCGAATTTGGTCGGCACTTGACCGCCTTTCAGGCATCTTGCTGTGATATCGCACTGGACCGCCGCTGAGGTATAGTCATGAACTACCCGCCATGGCGGGTAGTTCAGCCGCTCGCATCAGGAAGAGCGAGTGCGAGGGGCGCTGGTTTCACTCCTGTCCGCGCGGCGCCGCCGGCAGAGTCAGGACGGCGATGCGGGGCGAAAGGCGCGGGCAACGGGTCTGCCGCGAATGGTCAGCCGCATACGCGATTGAATCGCTTTCTAGCAGCGTTTCCAAGGGACGGAAGTCGGAGGCCCAATTGTTTCGCGAGTGGGAGACTGGCTACCCGATCTGGTCGGTGGAACGTCTTGCGAGAAGCGGGACGTCCGCTCGCGGCGGGCACGCCCGCGCCGCCACCTGCTACGTTTTCGTTGAAGGCCCTTTAGGTATAGGCCGCGGCTTGGATGCGATAATTGGTCCGGCCAACCTTGAGGGCCAAGCATCGCGGTCCCGGCCATCGTTGCACTTAACATAACCGGAGCGTTACACCGCGGTGATCGGGGGCGCACAATGATGCTAATGTCATCGACCCCGGATCTAACTAACGCCCGTTCCTCTTGCGCCACTCGGCGCCGTCGATATCGGTCTTCTTTTGGCAGCCGTTCCATGAGAAACCGCAATTCCGGTGAAGCCGACTGCGTATCCCTTCTTGCCCTCCTGCTCGGAGTGGATTTGTCACGGCCGGCGTCCTTGACGATGCGAACCGTCGTTCCTGCGATTGAGAGGAAAACCGTGACATCGCGAGCCAACATGATTGCCCCAGGTCGGTGATGTCGAACCTTCCTTCGAGATTGTCGAGCAGGAAGCCTGCATCGACCATCTTTCGAATGATCTCTTGAGAATTCTTCGGCTTGGGCTCGCCGGTCGGATCACAAATCGGGTCGGGGTCGAGCGTGGCGACGACGTCGCCGGCCGTGACGTTCGATGACGCGACTGCGGTTTCGAAACGCCGGCGGCCGGTCGCTATCCAGAGCGCGCGCTCGTGCTCGGGAAACTCGGCGAGTCTTTTCTTGATTTCGCCGATCCGGACAAATTCCGTGCCGGCGAATATACAGGCCGTTTATTAGAATTTCGAATAAAGATCGACCATTGGGCCGACGGCGCAAAAACGGGTTTGGTGTCGTTGAACGGTACTCATGTTGCAGTGTCGGGCGGCCACGTCACATCGCGTCAGGTTTAACGGCTTTGCGAAATTGTAGTTAGGGAATTTCGCGTGATTTTAATCCTGCTGTGTTGCGTTGCTTTCTTTTCTCACCAATGCGCGTGGTTCTTGGCAAAATTTCCCGCCGAGCTTCAGGACACCGCGGTCAATTTGAAACGAGCTGAGGTCGTAGATGAACTTAAATAGCATGCAGGTCAGAGGCGAAAACCACGGGACGGTGGTCGTCGGCGACAAGAGCTTGACGCTAACTGCCAATGGAAGCACTGACTGGTTCCATCATCCCGCGGACAGCTTTCGCCGGAATGACGTGCTTTCCTTAAGTGCGGACGTCGCTGAAATGATATTCGCAGTTGTCGCAAGGGTGTCAGTTGAGTTCACTTCACCCTACGACGCAGGCGCAATTTTCGTGCAGACCGACGAGGATAACTGGGCAAAACTGGCGTTTGAATACTCTGCTGCCCGTAAGCCAACAATCGTAAGCGTCGTTACAAGGACGACATCAGACGATTGCGACGGACCGAATTTCCCTGGAGAAGCTGTTTGGCTCCGCGTTTATTGCGATGGTGAAACGATTGCATTCCATTTTTCCGAGGACGGCAAATTCTGGCAGTTTCTGCGCTGGTTCGCTATCCCTGGCATTGGCAAGCGTCCGATTAAAGTTGGTTTTGGCGTTCAATCGCCGACGGGAGAGGGCTCAAAGGCTCACTTCGACCATATCGAACTAACCTTTGAAAAGATCGCCGACCTGCGAAGCGGTGCGTAAAAGGCATCAGCACAGGCTCACGCGGCCTATGTGTAATTGACGGCGAATGTCACGCGTCGTTCGTAAGGAGACGAACAGGAACCCTAGGGTCGCGTAGGACGGGACATCAACCGGGCGACATGGGTGGCATCCTCAACGCAATAACCAAAGCGATCTATGCAGCAAGAGTGTTGCGGCGCTTCGAAACACCAATCGAGACAGGAATAAACAATGAAACTTCCTACGGCGGATTTTCTGCACAGATTAGCCGACGCTGCCGATCGCGAGACAGTGTCGCGATTTCGGCAAAAGCTTGAGACGACAACGAAGCCAAAAGAGGGATACCGCTTTGATCCAGTGACGGAAGCGGATCGAGAGGCCGAATTGGCAATGCGAGCGCTGATCTCCGAGGAGTTTCCCGATCACAGCATTGTCGGTGAAGAATACGGCGTCACGGGAGCTGGAGCCTGCCAGTGGGTCCTCGATCCGATCGATGGCACCCGTCCGTTCCTGCTTGGAATTCCAGTATGGGGAACTTTGATCGGCTTCTGCGAGCAGGGGCGAGCGAGTGCTGGAATAATGAGCCAACCGATCACGAGAGAGAGATTTTGGGCTCACAACGGCGAAAGCTGGCTCAGGACTGACAACGCTACAACCCGCTTGACGACAAGTCCGTGCACGCAGCTCTCGGATGCCGTCTTGCATACCAACTCGCCTGAAGGTGTGCGCCGGAACCCCGACGTTCGATTTGATGTGCTCGACGCGACGGTCAAAATGACCCGATATGGGGGCGAGTGTTACGCTTTCGCCATGTTGGCGGCCGGCCACATCGATATCTGCGTCGAATTTAGTCTGCAGCCTTACGACATCGTGCCGTTGATTCCGCTTATCGAGGCAGCGGGCGGCACAGTAACGACGTTTGACGGGTCGCGTCCGGAAAACGGAGGCCGCATTATCGCTTCTGCAAACGAGGAACTCCACGCCGCTGCGATCAGCGTTTTGATGCGTGGACGATGAAGCATAACGCGGCAATGATGCGATCGCCAAGGGTAGAGCCTGTCGCGACGCGCCGCCAAAAGCCGGACGGTGGGCGCGCGACAGTGCGTTCATGGTCATCTGCTCCAGGATAGCCCGAGCTAAATCTGACGCCAGATCCGCGCGATTTTCGGTTGCCAGCACACCTTTTAGATCGCCAAATCTGGCCCAACCTTACACCTTACCTTAACTGCCACTGTGGTTTGGGTAGTACGCTGCTTTCCGGCGTTTGCTCTTATCAGGGCACAATGGCAGGCGCGGTCATCCTGACATTACTGCAAAGCGATCTGATACTGGGCTGCCGGAATTTGCCTGGCAGATTGCCTATGGGGGCATACTTGCACCTGTTACGGAGGTCAAAGAGGCAAGTGTGCCTCCTTGACCAACTCATTCCAGACTCTTTGAGCATTATGAAGCACTTTTGACTTCATAATGCTCATTCACGCGAGCGTGGTCGCTAGCTCAGAAGCCGTCCGTCATTACCCTCGCATAGCGCCTGATAGTTCATCACGGGGCCTCCCGCTCGGGTGGGTTGTTGTAACCGGCGTCGAGCTCTGCGCCGGCTGGCGCAACATAAATCAAAAGGTGCTTCATCCTGCTTCGCCGTTTCGGAGTCTGCGAACTTGCGAGTCCGCCTGATGCGGCGGCAATGTAAGCGCAGTTGAACGGCTGCGGTCATTGCCAGCCCACGACTAAAGAACAACGAACTTTAGAGGGTGAAGATGATGAAACTCACAGGTGGCCAGGTCGTCGCAAGGGCACTGAAAGAGTATGGCGTCGAATATGTGGCTGGCGTGCCGGGGCACGGGATCTGGTCGCTTTTTGACGCGTTCCTCGAAGAAGGCTCCCAACTTCCATTCATCCAGGTCATGCACGAGCAGAGCGCCGTCCATATGGCCGATGGATATTTCCGGGCCAGCGGAAAGCCGATGGCTTGCTCGACCTCCGTCGGGCCGGGCGCTGCAAATACCATCATCGGTCTCGCAACAGCGCTAACCGATTCCACCTCGCTGTTCTACGTATCGGGTTCTCCGCAGACCTACATGCACGGTCACGGCACCATGCAAGAACTCGAGCGTCATCAGGATAACGCCTTTCCGCGCGTCACCGAACAGGTTACCAAACGTGCGTGGCAGGCAAATTCCGTTCAGGTTCTTCCCAGCATCATGCATCGCGCCTTCAGCGAAATGCTGACGGGCCGGCCGGGTCCGGTGCACGTCGAAGTGCCGATGGACGTTCAAGTCGAAGCTGCTGACGTCACGATCCATCCGCTCCAAAAGCGGCTTCCGATCGGCATTGCCTACCCGGATCCGCGTGCAATCGAAGCTGCAGTGAAGGTCCTTCTCGCAGCCGAGCGACCTGTCATTGTCGCCGGCGGCGGTGCTATTTCTGCGAACGCGTCGGAGGAATTGACGCGGCTCGCTGAAAAACTCGGTGCGGCCGTCTCGATTACATGGAATGGCAAGGGCGCGATTTCTGAAGATCATCAGCTGTTCATAGGTGCTGTCGGTCAAACCGGCACTACGAGCGGCAACAAGATCACGGCTTCGGCAGATGTTGTCGTCTCCGTCGGTTGTCGCTTCACGGATTGGTCTGCGTCTTCGTATGCCAAGGGCGTCTCCTTTTCGATTCCCTCTGCAAAGCTGATTCACATCGATCTCGATCCACGCGAAATCGGCAAGAATTACGAGACCGAGGTCGGCATTGTGGCGGACGCCAAGGTTACTCTCGAAGCCATTCTGTCGCTGATTTCCGACGCAGACTCTACAAAGATGCTGTCGCGCCGTGAACCTTTCCTGGCTGACGTCCAGAAAGCGAAAGCAGATTGGCGCGCGCAGGTCGAGCCACGCGAAACGAGCCGCGAAACGCCGTTTACGTCGCAGCGGCCCTTGATGGCGCTTCGCAAGGTTCTCGATCGCGACGGCATCGTTGTCGTTGGTTCGGGGAATACGCAAGGGTCAGTGAAGCAGAGCTTCCCGATCTACAAGCCCCGCACCCACATCACGTCCGGTTCCTACTCGCCGATGGGATGGGCCGTTCCCGCAGCGCTCGGCGCCAAACTGGCCTGCCCGGACAAGCAGGTCGTCGCGATTGTCGGCGACGGTGATTTCATGATGTCTCTCCCGGAGATGGGAACGGCAGTCATGAACGGCATCAACGTTGTGTTCCTCGTGCTGAATAATTTCGGATACATGTCCATCCGCGGGGGGCAGCGAAAGTTCATGGGTCGCCACGTTGCTTCCGAGTTCAACCACCATGTCGGAAATGGTGAACCCTACTCGGCCGACATCGCTGCCTCGGCTCGCGCATTCGGCCTTGAGGCATGGAAGGTTGAGAAAGATGAGGACCTCGAAAGCAGCATCAAGGCTGCCCTCGAATGCGGTGGGCCCGCTCTCGTCGAAGTGATTGTGTCGCGTGACGCCGCTGGTCCGTTTGCCACCGGGTGGTGGGATTTCCCGTCGCCGGCCTATTACGAAAAGGAACAGGCTGGCTACGCAAAGATGCGCAAACTCGAGCAGCATCTCTAGAACCGAATTGAGGTTCGGGGCGCCGCCCGGCGCCCCACCAACCACAGTTTATTCTCACCCTGAATGCGGAGCGCAGTTTCCGCAAACGAAGAGTTATTGTCATGATCAGACACATTAAAACTGCCCAAGCCTCGACGGCGGGCGCTTCCGATGGCGCGGTAACGAAGGCTGTCGAGGAGCTCCTTTCCAAAGTGGAAGCCGGCGGCGATAAAGCGGTCCGGGAACTCTCCGTTAAGTTCGACAATTTTGACCGCGAGTCTTACCGCGTGACCAAGGACGAGGTCACCGCTGCGATCAATTCGCTGACCAAACAGGAGCGGGAGGACCTGGACTTTGCCCAGGATCAGGTCCGCCGTTTCGCACAGGCACAGAAGGAAGCGCTACAGGATCTCGAAGTCGAGACGATGCCCGGCGTCATCCTCGGCCATCGCAATGTGCCGATCGAAAATGTCGGCTGCTACGTGCCGGGCGGGAAATATCCCCTGCTTGCATCGGCCCATATGACAGTATTGACAGCGCGTGTGGCGGGCTGCGACCGCGTCATTACCTGTGCCCCGCCGTTCAAAGGACAGATATCCAACAAGATCGTCGCCGCACAGTCTCTCGCCGGGGCGGATGAGATCTATTGTATCGGCGGCGTTCAGGCGATTGCGGCGATGGCCTACGGCACCGAAACGATCAAAGCCGTCGATATGCTGGCCGGACCAGGCAACGCCTTCGTGGCGGAGGCCAAGCGTCTTTTGTTCGGCAAGGTCGGCATCGATCTGTTTGCCGGCCCGACTGAAACGCTGGTCATTGCAGACGAAAGCGTCGACGGTGAAATCGTCGCCACTGACCTGCTCGGTCAGGCCGAACACGGCGCCAATTCTCCGGCCGTACTCATCACCAATTCCGACAAGCTCGCCAGAGATACGCTCGCCGAAATCGACCGGCTCCTGCAGATCCTGCCGACAGCGTCGGTCGCCGGCAAGGCTTGGAACGACTGCGGCGAGATCATCCTTTGCGACACGATCGACGAAATGGTGTCCGAAGCCGATCGCGTCGCTTCGGAACACGTTCAAGTCATGACGAGCGACCCAAACTATTTCCTGGAGAACATGAAAAACTATGGCGCGCTGTTCCTTGGCGCCCGTACCAACGTTGCCTTCGGCGACAAGGTCATCGGTACGAACCACACCCTGCCGACGAATAAGGCCGCGCGCTACACGGGCGGTCTCTGGGTCGGGAAATTCCTCAAGACCTGCACTTATCAGCGCATCGAGACCGATGAGGCATCAGCGCTGATCGGTGCCTATAGCTCGCGTCTGTGCCTGATGGAAGGCTTCGTGGGTCACGCCGAGCAGGCCAATATCCGCGTCCGCCGCTTCGGCGGCCGCAATATTCCTTACGCCGGGTCGGCTGGGCCGCTCGACGCGTAAAATCTGCCGGCAGCTTTGACACGTGCGAGGCTGCCCGCAATCCACCAACCGCTGAGACAAAAAAGGGGAACTACAATGAAACTGAAAATGCTTCTGACCGCTTCGATCTCTCTGCTTCCGATGGCCACGATGGCGCAGGAGAAGCCGAAGATCGAAGGTATTCACCACTGGGTTTCCGAGAGCGAAGTCAAGGCGCTCAAGGTCATCACCGACAAGCTCGCCACCAAGGGCTATACTTGGCAGGACAGCGCGGTCGGGGGACTATCCGGGGCAAACGCCCTGCAGGCGCTGCGTACCCGGCTCGCCGCCGGCAATCCGCCGACGACGATGCAATTCCTGGGCTTTGAGGGGCTCGATTGGGCGAACGAAGGCGTTTTGCGTTCGCTGAACGAGCTGTATGAGAAAAACGGGTGGGAGAAGACCATTTCTCCTCAGTTGGAAGCCTTCGTTAAGAACGGCGACGACTACATTTCCGTGCCGATCAACATGCATCGTCAGAATTGGATTTGGGCCAACAAGGCGCTGTTCGACAAGAACGGCATCAGCGAGCCCAAGAGCTGGGACGACGTGATTGCAGCCGGTGAAAAGCTGAAGGCTGCGGGTGTCGTCCCTCTCGCGATGGGTGACGAACCCTGGCAGATCCTCGAAGTCTTCGAAGCGATCGCCACCGACATGAACGGGCCGGAATTCTACAAGAAGGCGATTGTCGATCTCGACGAGGACGAATTGTCGAGCGACAAGATGGTCAAGACATTCGATATGTTGCGCAAGGTGCGCGGTCTGGTCGATGACGGCTTCACGGGCCGTGACTGGGCCGTCGCCTCGGCCATGGTCGCTGACGGCAAGGCCGGTATGCAGGTGATGGGCGATTGGGCCAAGGGCGAGTTCCTCAACAAGGGCCTGAAGCCTGGTTCCGACTTCCTCTGCTTCCCAACGCCGGCACAGACGCCCTATTTCAAGTTCGTCATCGATGCCTTCGGCCTCTTCAAGACCAGTGACGAGGCGGTCGTTCTTGGGCAGGATGCCTGGGCGGAGTCCGTCATGGATCCGCAGGTCCAGCGCGACTTCAACAAGATCAAGGGGTCCATTCCCGCCCGTATCGACATTTCGGTTTCGGACTTCGACACCTGCGCACAGCGCAGCTTCGCCGACCGTGATGCTGCCCAGAAGAATGACACCATGCTTGGCGGATTAACCGAAGGCTTTGCCAACCAGCCGCAGTTCACCGGCGTGTTCAGCGACGTAGTTGCGAAGTTCTTCACGACCGACATGTCCTCCAAGGACGCGGTCAAGGCTCTCGTCGACGGAATCAACAACGCAAAGTGAGCGTCTTCGGTGTCCAGCCCGCCACGGCGGGCTGGTTCGCTCGATTTCGACGCACATGCGCCTCAACGCTGGAATGCTGTGATGGACAGTAGGATTTCTCCGAAAGATAGATTTACGCTCTGGCTGCCCCGGCTGGTCTTGTCTCCAAGCCTGGTGGTGGTTTTCATCGGCGTCTATCTATTCATTGCGTGGACGGGCTGGATATCCCTGTCTTCGTCGAAAATGGTGCCGCGATACGACTTTGTCGGCCTGGAGCAATATGTTCGCCTTTGGGCAACGCCCCGCTGGGAGACGGCAGTCGCCAATCTATTCATCTTCACGGTGCTGTTCCTCGCGATAACTATCGCACTGGGCCTGCTTATCGCCATCCTGCTCGACCAGCAGGTGCGGGCAGAAGGCTTCCTGCGCGCCATCTACCTCTATCCCATGGCTCTTTCTTTTATCGTTACCGGCACCGCATGGAAGTGGATCCTCAATCCCGGGCTCGGCGTGCAGAAGGTCGTTAACGAGCTCGGCTGGACCGGCTTTGTCTTCGACTGGATTACGAGGCCGGAATACGCGATCTACTGCGTCGTGATCGCGGCGGTCTGGCAATCCACCGGTTTTGCCATGGCGATCTTCCTTGCTGGCCTGCGAGGCATCGACAATTCGGTGATCAAGGCGGCCCAAATTGAAGGTGCGGGCCTCGTCCGGATCTACTGGAGCATCATCGTGCCTATGCTTCGGCCAGCCTTCCTCAGTGTCATCGTTCTGCTGAGCTATATCTCAATCAAGAGCTTCGACCTGGTCCTGGCGCTGACTAATGGTGGCCCGGGGAGCGCAACCGAGATGCCGTCAACCTTCATGTTTTCCGCTACGTTCAAACGAAATCAGATGGGCATCGGTGCGGCAAGCGCCATGATGATGCTGATGACGGTCGCGGCAATCATCGTGCCGTACCTCTATTCCGAACTGAAGGAGAGCCGCAATGACCACTGAGGTTAACAGGGCGCGGCGTTCCGCCCTATTCGGGCATATCTTCATCTACGGGTCGCTCATCGCTCTTGCAGCGTTCTATCTCATGCCGCTGTGGGTGATGATCGTCACGTCGCTCAAGTCGCTTGACGAGATCTACTCCGGTTCGTTTATCGGTCTTCCGCAGCAGCTCACCTTCGACGCCTGGCAGAAGGCCTGGGACGAAGCATGCATCGGCACCGAGTGCAGCGGCCTGAAGCCATATTTCGTGAATTCGCTGATGATGGTCATTCCGGCCGTCATTCTGTCGACCGGGATTGGTGCGATCAATGGCTACATCCTGACAAAATGGCGCTTCCCAGCCTCGAACTTCGTGTTCGGCATGCTGCTCTTCGGTTGCTTTCTGCCGTTCCAGGCGGTGATACTGCCGATGGCCCAGCTTCTTGGCGCCCTCAAGCTCTCAGGAACCATTCCGGGACTGGTCCTCGTTCACACCGTCTACGGGATCAGTTTCACGACGCTGTTCTTCAGGAACTACTTCATCACGATTCCGAACGAACTCACGCGTGCAGCACAGATCGACGGTGCCGGATTTTTTCGTATCTTCTTTTCGATTATGCTGCCGGCGGCACTGCCCATCATCGTTGTCTCATGCATCTGGCAGTTCACTCAGATCTGGAATGACTTCCTCTTTGGTGTGTCCTTCACCGCGGGACAATCGTCACCGATCACCGTGGCACTCAACAATATCGTCAACGTCACGATGGGGCGCAAGCAATACAACGTCGACATGGCCGCTGCCATGATCGCCGCCATTCCCACGCTCGTCGTCTACATCCTGGCAGGCCGCTACTTCGTACGCGGATTGACTGCCGGTGCCGTGAAAGGCTGAACCCATGTCTACTCTCGAAATAGATCGCGTCCGCAAGGCTTATGGCGAACTGGAAGTCCTCAAGGAAGTATCAATCTCGATCGGCACGGGCGACTTCCTTGTGCTGCTCGGACCTTCCGGCTGCGGCAAGTCGACCCTCCTGAACATGATCGCAGGCTTGGAGACGATCACCGGCGGTTATATCCGCATCGGAGAAAAGGTCGTCAACCACCTCTCGCCGAAAGACCGCGACATCGCAATGGTCTTCCAGTCCTACGCGCTTTATCCAACAATGACAGTGCGAGAAAACATCGAGTTCGGAATGAAGATCCGCAAAGTGCTTCCGGCTGAGCGGGACAAGGCGGTCAAGGCTGCGGCCGATCTTCTTCAGATCAGCCACCTTCTTGATCGCAAGCCGTCGCAACTGTCGGGCGGCCAGCGCCAGCGCGTCGCTATGGGACGTGCGATCGTCCGCCAGCCAAAGCTCTTTTTGTTCGATGAACCGCTGTCTAACCTCGATGCCAAGCTTCGCGTCGACATGCGTACCGAAATCAAGCGCCTGCATCAGCGCCTCGGTACGACGATCGTCTACGTCACGCACGACCAGATCGAGGCCATGACGCTCGCAACCCGTGTTGCGGTCATGAAGGATGGCGTCGTCCAGCATCTCGACGAGCCTCAGAAGGTCTATGACCGGCCGGCGAATGTCTATGTCGCAAAGTTCGTCGGCTCGCCTTCGATGAACATCATCCCCGGCAGGCTCGAGGTCGCCGGCTCATCCGTGACCGCCGTTATCGACGTGCCGAACAAGCCGCCGGCGCGCGCGACGGGTATCGGCTTGTCTGCCGAGTCAGCGAAACGATACGCTGGCAAGAATGTACTTGTCGGGATCCGTCCGGAGAACTTCACACCCGCTTTGGCTGGGGCTGGCAACCACATCGCAGTGGACGTCGATGTGGTCGAGCCGACTGGACCTGATGCCCTTGTCGTCTTCCAGCTTGCAAACGTCGAAGTAACGGCGAGATTGCCGCCGAACGTGACCCGCTCGCGCTCTGAAGCATCGCTCGCCGTCGATGCCTCGAAGATCGTCCTGTTCGACGTCCAGACCGAAGCCAGAATTGATTGAGGTATGCCATGCAGCACACGGCGGATGTGGTAATCATAGGGTCAGGCATCGGAGGCAGCTCGCTTGCCTACAGCCTTGCCGAGAGCGGTCTCAAGGTCATCATACTGGAGCGCGGCGGGCACCTCAGAGACAGCGTGGAAGCCCGCGACGATGTCGCGATTTTCCAGCGCGGTTTTTATCGGCCAGCCGAGGAGTGGCTCGGAACCGACGGCGAAAGCTTCCTTGCCAACAATTACTATTACGTTGGCGGAAACTCGAAGTTCTTCGGCGCCGTGATGTACAGGTATCGAAAGGAGGATTTCGAAGCCCGTCCACATCTCGACGGTAGTTCTCCCGGGTGGCCATGCACATACGAAGAGCTGGAGCCGTGGTATGAGCGGGCTGAAAAGGTGTTCCAGGTCCGTGGCGCGCTCGGTCAGGATCCGACGGAGCCTTTCCATAGCGAAGCCTACGCCCATCCTGCCGTTCCCGACGAGGCGCCGATCGCGTCGGTCCGCGACCGGCTGAAGCGGGCAGGTGTCCATCCGGCGAGCTTGCCGCTGGCGATTGACATCGAGGCTTGGCTTCACCGCGCAAAGACGGGCTGGGATGCGTTCCCGAATACAGGTGTCGGCAAGATCGATGCCGAGGTCGGCCCGTTGACGGAGGCGCTGCGTCATCCAAACGTTACCCTCATGACCGGTGCTAACGTGTCCCGCCTGGAAACGGACGAGACCGGCACCCGCGTGACTGCTGCCGTCTTCGTCAAAGACGGGTTCGAGCAGCGGATCTCTGCCGGAATATTCGCTGTTGCCACCGGCGCGGTTCAGACTGCAGCACTTCTGCTCCGGTCGGCAAGCAAGGCTCACCCAACGGGCTTGGCCAACAGCTCAGACCAAGTCGGCCGGAATTTCATGAACCACAACACATCCGCGATGCTGGTACTCGATTATCGCCGCAATGCCTCGGTCTACCAGAAGACCATTGCCTTCAACGATTTTTATAACGCCGATAACGACTACCGGGCGCCGCTCGGAAACGTCCAACTGCTGGGGCACATCACCGGCAATATTTTGAAAGCGAACTTCCCAGTACCCGCACCCTCATGGCTGGTCCGCCTGATCGCGCGACACGCCTATGGGTGGTTCCTCACCAGCGAAGATCTTCCCAATCCGGAAAGCCGGGTGATGGTCCGCGAGGATCGCATCGTCGTCAACTGGATCCGGTCGAACATGCGCGCCCACCAGGCGCTCATCAAGAAAACAAAGAATGTCATGCGAAAAGCAGGCTTCCCGGTCGTGCTCACGCACACCTTCGGTCGAAAAACAACGTCTCACCAGTGCGGCACCGCTCGGCTCGGGCATGATCCGAAAACCTCGGTTGTCGATCTAAATTGCCGTGCGCATGACGTCGAAAATCTTTATATTGCCGATGCCTCAGTTCTTCCAACATCGGCGGCAGTTAACCCGGCCCTGACCATCGCTGCCCTCGCGATCAAGGCGGGTGCTTCGATCCGAGGTGTGTGATGTTGCTTCCTCCGTTTGGCTCTGCGCGCTACGGTATAAAGCCGCATTCTGGCAAGCACCATCGCTACGACTATATTGTCGTCGGCGGCGGGTCGACCGGCTGTGTGATCGCCTCGCGATTGTCCGAGGATGAAAATCTTCGCGTGGCGCTCCTAGAGGAGGGGCCCACCGATTCCAGCCCATACATCCACATTCCAGGCGCTTACTACAAGACTGCTCAGGGAAGCCTCTTGAAGCGTTTCGCCTGGGAGGCCGGTCCGGAGCTTGCGCGTAACGAGCAGCAGACGATGGTACAGGCGCGCGTGCTCGGCGGCGGTAGTTCGGTCAACGCGATGATCTATATTCGCGGTGTTCCCTCGGACTACCAGCAGTGGGTGCAACTGGGTGCTGCGGGATGGGCCTATGAGGACGTGCTTCCATATTTCAAGCGTTCCGAGGACAATAACCGTTTTTGCAATGATGCGCACGGCGTCGGAGGTCCGCTCGGCGTCTCCGACATCGAGCACATCCATCCCTTGACGCGCGGTTGGCTACAGGCATGCCAGCAGGCAGGTCTCCCCTATAACCCGGATTTCAACTCCGGCAGTCAGGCGGGGTGCGGGCTCTATCAGATTACCGCAAGGGACGGTAAGCGCAGCAGTGCTGCCGTCGCCTATATCAAGCCAGCGAAGGGACGACCGAACTTGCAGGTCGTCACGCGCACCACTGTCACTCGGCTGATCATCGAAAACGGCAGGGCTGTCGGTGTCGAATACATCCGCAATGGTGAGAAGCATGTGCTTCGTGCGGAGCGCGAAGTAATCGTGTCGGCGGGCGCGATCGCCACGCCGAAACTCCTGATGCTCTCAGGCATCGGACCGGCCACCGAGTTGAAGCGGCATGGGATCACCGTGCATGCAGATCTTCCGGGTGTCGGTAAGAACCTGCAGGACCACGTCGAAATATCACTGATCTATCAGCTGAGTGGTCCCTACAGTTACGACAAATACAAGAAGATGCATTGGAAAGCGGCCGCCGGTTTGAACTATGCGCTTTTCAAAGGTGGGCCCGCGTCATCAAACCTCATCGAGGGCGGTGCGTTTTGGTGGGGCAATAAGAGCGAGCATGTTCCCGACATCCAGTTTTTCATGGTGGTCGGGGCGGGCATCGAGGAAGGTGTCGATGCCGTACCGGGCGGCAATGGTTGCACGATCAACCTCGGTCAGATCCGGCCGAGGTCGCGAGGCGAAGTCACCTTGCAAAGCGGCGATTTCAACGCCGATGCCCGCGTTGCTCCCAATTACTTCTCTGATCCGTACGACCTGGAGGCAATCACCGAGGGTACAATGGTGGCGATGGATATCATGTCAAAACCGGCGCTCTCGAAATATCTCCAGTCACGATATGTGCCGGCCCCGAGCGTCAGCACGCGCGATGACATCCGCGCGTTCTGTCAGAGAGCCGCGCACGCAGCACTGCATCCGTCGGGGACTTGCCGGATGGGTGTCGACGAGATGGCTGTGGTCGACCCGCAACTTCGCGTCAGGGGGATCGAAGGCCTTCGCGTCGCCGACGCATCAGTTATGCCGACATTGATTTCTGGCAATCCAAATGCCGTCTGCATCATGATCGGGGAACGGGCGGCCGACTTTCTGCGCCTCACACACTAGAGCGACAGCGACAACTTGATCGAGCGGGCGATGTTGGCAACGACATCGCCCGCTTTCGTTTATCGCGAAGGAGTCCGTTCCACCAAAAGGTCCAAGCCACCTGGCGTGTCGCTGCTCAGGTTTCGTGTCGGAGCGTGAGCCCATGAAGCGCCATGCGCTTGGCGACTGCGAAACCGACGATGGCGACAAGAACAAAGCCGCCCATGATTACGGTAAAGCTTGTTGTCAGGCTCGAATGCTGGGCGACAAAGCCGAGCAGCGCCGGTCCTAGAAGCAGGCCGCTATAGCCCATCGTCGTGGCGATCGACATCGCCCGTCCGGCCGAATCCCCTCCAAGATGACCGGCGGCCGCAAAAACGGCTGGAACCAGGTTTGCTACTCCGATCCCGCATAAACCAAGGGCAAACATCGTAACGCTAATGCTGCTCGACACGACGATGACCGAGACCGAGACAGCGCACACCACACCGCCGATGCGAATGACATTGACATGCCCAATGCGCCTCGTCGCCCAGTCGCCCGCAAACCGTCCGAGTGCCATTGTCGCGGAGAAGGTTGCGAACCCATAGGCTCCGACGCTTTCGGAGGCCCCGTGTTCGGTGACGAGAAAGATTGCAGTCCAGTCCATCACCCCGCCTTCGGCCAACATGGAGAGAAAGGCGATGGCTCCGAACATGATGACAAGAACCAGCTGTTCAGGGCTGAGTTGTATTTTTTTCATCGCGTTCGACTGGGTGCTGCTGATGCGATGTTCAAATGACCGTTTTCTTGCGATCAGACGTGAGCCGAAGGCTACGAGGACGACGGTTGAACCTGCAATGCCGAGGCATAAGTTCAACCCGCCACCGATCGAAACCAACTGGCCGACAAGAAGTGCGCCCAAGAGCGCCCCGACACTGAAGACCCCATGGAAGGAGGACATCAGGTGTCGTTTCGATGTACGTTCGAGGTGCGAGGCTTCGGTGTTCATCGAGACGTCGAGCGTTCCGAAGCCGGCGCCTGCCGTAAGGATCAGAAGGGCGGCGGTCGGGACGCCGGGAGCCAATGGAACCAAAAGGATGCAAGCCCCGAACGCCACGCAACCCGCAAGCGAGAGCTTGTCGCTCTGCAATCGATCAATGAACCGTCCGATCGTCACCATCAGAACAATCGCGCCCAGTGCGAACCCAAGAAGGAGGAAGCCAAGTTCTCCCTTGCTGATCGCAAGCCTCGTCGAAACGAGCGGAAGGCTGGAAGCCCACGCTCCGATGCCTATTCCGGCCGCGAGGAAGAAAGCACAACATCTTGCCCGCTTTGACGAGCCGATGCGCCGGAGCACGCCTGTTGGTGCTGGCCTGGTAAACAACATTGAGACACCTGATTATCGCGGAAGGTGGTGCTTGGCGGTCCCAGCTTGAAACAGTGAAGTCCGCCGTCGAAGGTAAATTTTCTAGGGGGCGAGTAAGTCACTCATCAGGTCTTTAAGTCTACGAGCGACCGCAAAACTGTTTTCTTGGTGATTGCGACGGCAAAAGAGCTCGCAACTCCACCATCCCTGGTAGCCGGTTGCTCTGACGGCATCCGTCCACTCCTGAAGATTTAGCACCCCTTCTCCGGTAGGCACGTCCCGGAGTACAGGCTCATCCGGGATGCCGCCATCGAACTTCAGGGAGTCGCAGACATGAATGCCGTAGAGCAGCTCCTTGTCGAGCTTGGCAATCCTCTCCGGCGTGTCACCGGACGTGTAGCAATGCCAGAAATCCACGAGCAGCCGCAGATTATCGCGGCCCGCTTTCTCGATTACCCTGAGCTGCTTGTCCAGCGTATTGAGCGGCGTCCATGACAGCGCTTCGAGATAGAGGATGAGATTGTGGTCGGCGGCAATCTCCGACAGCTCCCGCAGATTGGAAGCCGTAAGGTCGACCTGCTCATCTTCTGGAAGGTCGACCAAACCCCTGTAGAGATCTGCCGCCGTTCGTTGCCCACGCGCGACCTCTAGACTCAGCGGTCCTGTAATGACTTCGACACCCTGAGCGCCCACGGCGCCCGCGAGTTCAAACAGACGGTTTGCTTCCGCAAACAGTTTGGTCTTGTCATCCTTCTGGCGCTCAATATCAATGAGAAAGCCGATTCCCGGAATGAATGTATCACCAACAAGGGATTTGAGCTCGCTTCTCGATAAGCCAGCGTCAAGGCAGTTCGCGATTTTGTCGCCAGACGCCTCTAAGCCATCGAAGCCTATCTGCCGTGCAATTTCGACATCGATCGCTAACGTCGAATGCCGGGCGACCAGAGAATGAAGAATGATCTGATCTCGCTTTCTCACCGTTGCTCTCCTTGATGATATGCTGGATGTGCGTGCACGTTGCGGAGCAGCCGAGAACTCTGCTCATGCCGTGCCCCTCGGTTTGATGTCGACAAGGTCGCCCGACTGGGTCGACGCAATGATAGAGTTAATGGCGGCAAGGTTTGCCACGCTGTCCGCGCCAGTCGAAAGCCAGGTCGGCCTTCCATGAAGCCCGGTGACAAAATCCTGAATGGCAGCCACGTGCACGTCCTTGTCACGGATCGGAATAAGCTCGTTCTTGCCGCCGATCCTGCGCGTCAAAGTGCCGGATCCGCGACCGTAGAGCGTCCCAATGGCGGTCAGCGATCCCTTCGAACCCACAATCATGACCGTGTCTTCGATCTCGGCGGTCAGGAAGCTTTCATGTGCTTGGAAGATGCAGCCGTCATCCATAGCGAGGACGAAGGCAAGGTGTTGCGACCCACCTCCCATCGGCTTCGAAATCCCGGTGGCCCGATGGGGCTCCGCGTCGGTCAAGAACCGGACAAGATCAACGTCCTCGATTGCCGCGTCGAAGAAGATGTCGCCTTCCAGATTGGCGAGTTGACCACGGCGATTGGGTGAAGGATGAAATGCGCCGCCGCGCGCCACGACAATCGAATGAATCTGGCCGATCTCGCCGTCGCGGATCAGCCGCTTCATCGTTTGATGAACGCTAGAAGCGCGCGCGATGTGATGAACGGCGAGCGTGACCTTGAGGTCATGACAGAGCGACACGAGCCGGGCTGCCTCTTCACGCTCGTTGCTGATCGGGCCATCACAGAGAATGTGTTTGCCCGCTTTTGCGGCTGCGGCGATGTGAAACGAGCGTCGCTCCCGCGTGGCGCTGACATAGACGAAACGCACATCGCGATCGGCCCACACTCGTTCGAGGTCGTCGGTCGCATTGGGGATGTCAAGATCGGCGGCAAATGTGCCTGCGTAATGGGCATTGCGGCTGACCGCCCATAGCGGTTGATGGCCAATCGAGCGTATCGCGGAAACCATATGCTCGGTCGCGATGGTTTCCGTGCCCATGATCGCCCAACCGACTCTGTCGTTGCCTGCCAAGTGGTGGATTCCCTAGTGTTTCATCGGCCACTATGGCGTTGGATCCCCTATCGGAGCAATTTCGCAACGGGTTGAAGATGTTCTCAAAGTGGCGTAGAATTAGCGTCAGAGTGCTTCAGTTTCGAGCTTTGGGATAGGTCATGAACTATATGATGGACGATCCGGCGTCGTTTGCCGCCAACTTGAGAACGCTATGTGATCGCCAAGGCTCGGTGGCGGCCGTGTGCCGCAAGATCAAGGTCAATCGCCAGCAATTCAACAAATATCTTTCCGGTGCCCATCTGCCTGCAGCGGCTAATATGCGTATTATTGCGAATTATTTCGGTTTGAGCGTTCCGATCCTGTTTTCCGACCCCGAGGAGTTCCGGACGCTCGTTGATGGCAACTTCTTTCATGCTATGTCGGCGGTCAGGCAACTGCCGGAATTTGCGCGTTTCGTTTCCGCAATGCTTGTCGAAAATTCCGTTCCCGACAGCGATCTCGTCGGAGTCTACGACCGATACCAATTCTCTTCTATCTACAAGGGCTTCGTGTTGAAGTCCGCATTCTGCATATACAGGGCAAACCAGTTCCTGCAGCATTATTACGTCGAGCGTTTCCCCAGTTTCGATGATCCCAAGAAGATGGAATATGTCTTCAAGTATTATGGTTTCTGCTTTCCAGTGGCGGATCGGTTATTCACAGCCGATTTCGAGGGCATTCAGTCGAACGAGCTGACCTTCGGCGTCTATGCGCAGGTCAAGCGCAACTCCAAGAAGTTCATGTTCGGGATTTCGAGTGGAATTGCGGCGACAGTGTTTCGTCAGCCTTACTCGACTAAGGTCGCCTTACATTACAGGGGACCCGGTTTATTGAAGAGGGAGCAGCTGAAAGGGATCACCGTCATGGACAAAAACGATCCGGCGATCCCTCGAGAGGCACTTCAATATCTGGGCGATGGCTCAGACATGATTCAGATGTCCTGATCGGCTAACCCTGGCGCCCTGTCCCAATCGTCGATCAGGGGTGAAGCTCGACGGCAAGCCACACGGAATCGGTATCACAGTAGTAGCGGTGCCATGGGTAAGTCCATTTGTTTTCGCCTGCAACGCGGCAGAAGGGGTCGTGTGAATAGCCGATCGGCATCACGACATCTTCGTACAGCGTTCCCTGATCGCGTTCGTGGAATTTCTGCATGCGGCCAAGCCCATGGATCTGCGTATGGACCTCGAGGAAGGAGTGCTCGTTGTGGATGAAGCAGTCGGTGTCACCTGGCGCCCACCACAGGTTGAGCTTGAGCGTGAAGGGCTGTTGCGCCGCTGGCGCTGCGTGCTCGTTCGTGAACACCTTGGGGTCGACCGTCACCGTTCCGATCTCGTCCTGCGCCGAAATGAAGAGCGGCGTGTCGCGCGGGAAGCTGCGAATTCTGTTGCCGAGCCAGTCCCATCCTCGAAACTGAGCACCGCCCAAATTGGTCGCCTTGCGGACCTTGATCAATGCTGCCCGCTCTGCCGACTTGATTTTGCCGCCCTTCAACCATGTTGATTTCCACGCCGGAACGATTGCGGGATGATCGGCGCCGGTGATCATTGGCGAGGGACTGATGTTGACAACGACAGCATCTTCGACGTCTAGATCGACGACGTTTTCTACAAGCTTCGCCGAAATGAAATCGTCAGCGAATGCGAGGTCTCTGGTCTGGTTCTGCACGAGCATGGATCCCGAATGATGGAGATGATTACATCAAGCCATTTCGGGCGCGCCAAATAAATTGCGCGATGGTGCGATTATCGGCGCAAAATGATTATCTCATTGCGTCAATATGCGAAGGGCATGCATTGGCGCAGTGGCCCGCAGCCAAGAGCCACGGTGAGCACGAATCTTTGCAGGTCGAATGTCTGTTGAATGCCAACGCGGAAGGCCTGCGATCCTTCGCGTTACTTGCGTCATACTGCTCATCGCTTATTACCGCAGCGAAATTTGATCGAGCAGATTGCTGAATTATTCTTCATCGACAGCCATTGAGGACGGAAGATGGAAGACGCAGCACTGGTGCCTGAAGCATCGAGCATTCGCTTCGAGGCGGATTCACTCGGGCATGTCCCGGTCCCGGCTTCGGCCTATTATGGGGCTCAGACGGCGCGCGCGATCGCAAATTTTCAGATCTCCGGCATTCCGATCGGCCACTACCCCGACCTTATCCGATCTCTCGCCTATGTTAAGAAGGCAGCAGCCAGCGCCAACTTTATCCTTGGGGACCTGTCGGAAGACAAAAAGGACGCGATCCTCCGCGCGTGCGACGAGGTTGCCGAAGGGTTGTTTGCCGATCAGTTCGTCCTCGACGTCTTCCAGGGCGGCGCCGGCACATCCACCAACATGAATATGAATGAGGTGATCGCAAATCGCGCGCTCGAGCACCTTGGTCTGCCGCGCGGGCGATTTGACGTCATTCATCCAAACAACGATGTCAATTTGTCTCAGTCGACCAATGACGTTTATCCAACCGCGATCCGGTTGTCCCTCGTCCTTTCGACACGGAAATTGCTAGACGCGCTGGAATACCTTTCGGCCTCGTTTGACCGCAAGGCAGGGGAGTTCGGGAGCATCTTGAAGCTCGGCAGGACCCAACTTCAAGATGCCGTTCCTATGACGCTCGGCCAAGAATTCATGGCCTTTGCAGTGACCTTGCGTGAAGATATGTCACGGCTGACTGAGGCGGTTGGACTGTTTCACGAGGTCAACCTCGGCGGTACTGCAATCGGCACGGGGATCACCGCCGACCCCCGCTATGCTTCAACCGCGATCGCTGAGCTGGCAATTATCGCCGGTGTGCCTCTGAGGCCGGCCAGCGACTTTGTCGAAGCGTGTTGGGATACCGGTGCTTTCGTCCTGTTTTCCGGTACCTTGAAACGAACCGCCGTCAAGATATCGAAAATTTGCAATGACCTTCGGCTCCTGTCGAGCGGGCCTCGCGGCGGCTTTGGGGAAATCACGCTGCCGCCGATGCAGCCCGGCTCCTCGATCATGCCTGGCAAGGTCAACCCCGTCATCCCCGAAATGGTCAACCAGGTGGCTTTTCAGGTTATCGGCTCTGATCTCGTCGTCACCATGGCTGCGGAAGGTGGCCAGCTGCAGCTGAATGCCTTCGAGCCTGTTATCGTCTTCAATCTTCTTCAGTCGATATCATTGATGACGAACGCCTTTTACACATTGGCCGACAAATGCGTCGCCGGTATTGTCGCCAATGAGGAGACGTGCCGGCACAGTCTTGAAGCAGGTACGGCGCTTGCAACCGCGTTAACGTCGCTCATCGGTTACGAGAAGGCGGCAGAGCTCGCAAGGCAGATACTCTCCACCGGCAGGACCATGCGGGAATTGCTGGAGGAGGACAGCAGCCTCTCTGCGAGCCTTATCGAACAGGCTCTCGAGGTGAAGTCGTTGACGCAGCCTATCAGGCTTCGGCGGGTTTGAGTGTTAGTCGGCGCGGATGATCCGATAGCCCGCCCGCTCAAGGGCATCGCCTTCGCTGGAGACGAGGGTCTCGTCGATGACCAAATCATCGATGTCTCCGGCGCCGCCGATCCTGTACGGAGCATGTTCACGGAATTTCCCCGAAGTGGCCATCACGACGCTGGTTCGACTGCTCTTGATTAGGGCCCTTTTAAACTGGGCTTCACCAAAGTCATGGACCCGAATTCCATAATCGGCCGAGACGGAGCAGCCTCCGACAAAACTCCGATCCACGATGGTGTTTTCGAGAAAAGAGGCCGCCGCGGCATCGACGCTGCCGCCTATCGCATAATCGACCAGTCCGCCCACCAAGATCAGAGGATGCGCCGCCTTTACCTTCACGGCAAAAGCCACGTCGATCGAATTTGTCGCCACTGCGATCTGTCGATCGGTGGGAAGATAGTCGACCAGCGCGACGTTGGTGCTGCCACTATCCAGGAATACGAGTTCGCCTTCCTCAATCGTCCGAGCTGCGGCGCGAGCAATTCTATGCTTCTCGTCCACGTCCTGTTCCAGCCGCATCGAGAGGGGTTGAGCGGGTTCCTTTATCGGAAGTGCGCCGCCATAGACCCGTCTGCATTGGCCTTCTGCCGCCAGCAGGCGAAGATCGCGCCGGATTGCGTCTTCAGACACATCAAATTCGACCGCCAGTGATGCGGCGACAACGTTTTGCCCATCGGCCAATCGCATGGCGATCATCTCTCGACGCGACAGGGAAAGCGCGACCTTCATGGCAATAAACCGCAGTTCTTCGATGGTGAGGGCACGACGGCGGACGAACGGTGATCGCCGGCGGTGGGAGAGGATTTGTCGCGAGATGCGGTCATGCCGCTCCCATCCCGCGGACCCGATGCGCAGCTTCCGCCAGACGCGTCCCTGGGAGGGTGCCGCGTTTGACAGCATCGACTATCGCTGAAGAGAGACTAGCAAGATCGGCGCTGCCTGCAACGAGCAGAAGATCGGCGCCTGCGGCCAATGACGCGATTGCTGTTTCCCCAAGTGAGCGACCGCGCATGGTTGCGGGAGCGTCGAGGTCGTCGCTGACGATCAGACCTTTGAAACCGAATTCTTCTCGTAGCAACGAGATGACCGCAGGAGACGTGCAGGCGGGCTCTTTTAAATCGATCGCGCGAACAACCGCCGGTCCGACCATCACGGCCCTTGAGCCGGCGCCGATCGCGGCTCGAAACGGTGCCGCGTTACCCAAGATTTCGTCAAGCGGCGTTTCAAGAACAACGTCCTCTACAGCGGGATCTCCTGCAAGATCGTTAAAGCCTGGAAAATGCTTAGTCGCTGAAGCAATGCCCGCGCGTTGGACACCGGCCACAAAGGCCTCTACCAAACGCGCGACCGCAATCGCGTTCGTGCCCATGGTCCGGTTTTCCAGCCACGGGTTCGTGCCGGTCACGACATCTGCCACCGGCGCGAGAAAGAGTGTAACACCGAGCGCTCGGGCGGCGACAGCCGTCTCGAAGCAGCGACTTTCGAGCTGCTCTCTGTCCATCGCCAGCGCGTCGCCGAGACGCGGCAACCCCGGTGCGATACCCTTGAGCCGCTCGATTCCAGCCAACTCCTGATCGACCGCCACAATCAGCCCAGGCCGCAGCCTTTCCAGCTTCTCAAGGCTTGCCGCGAAATTCTCAGGCGTCTCGGATCGCAGCCGATCCTCGGACATCGATCGGGCGACATACTCCGCCCGCGTTTCTCCGATCAGTATGGACCACCCGCCATTTTCAAGAAATGGCGCCATCACATCGTCGAAGTCGAGGCCGGCGAATGCTGGCAGGAGAACAGCATGGGCATCCTGATTGATTGTAAAGCTCATCAGTTATTTTCCTCCCTTAAAATTGTCCGATTTCGAGCCGACCTCGACAACCTCGACGCCAGCCTCTCTTATCCTCGAGATCATCGGCTCATTCGTCGCTGTGGTATAAAGCGTTGATATCGTCGAGATTGGCGCGACTTCGTATGTGGCATTGAGGCCGAGCTTTTCGTGTGAGGCTAGGAGAAGCGTCCTCCCAGCCGCCTTGATCATCGCAGCCTTCAAAAAGGCATCCTCGATGTCGTCGGCCCTCAGTGTCAGTTTCTCGTCGACCCCGCAGGTCCCGAGAACGCAGATATCTGCGCGAACGCTCCGGACGGCCTCGACTGCGAGCGCTCCGGTGGCGCTCCGCGTCAGGCGGTTGAGTTTGCCGCCCCCGAGGATTGTAACGTCGGCGATCGGATGGTCGAGTGCGGCGGCGGCGATGTCGACCGACGTCGTCAGGATCCTTACCTGCAACGACGGCGGCAGATTGCGCAAGAAATGGAGAACGGTCGTGCTGGAATCGACAAAAATTGTGACGTCGTCAGGAATGCTGGCAGCCGCCGCGCGCCCAATGGCTGATTTGTCGGGTCCATCCAAAACTTCTCGCCGCCTGAAATCGAGGACGGGTGCGGAAAGACGCATCGCGCCGCCGTGGAAGCGCTGCACCAACCCCGCATCGACGAGTTCCTTCAAGTCGCGCCGGATCGAATCTTCGGAAACGCAGAGTTCGCGGGCAATTGCTGTCGCGAGCACACGGCCCTGCTGATTGATCCTCTCGAGCAGAATGGCCTGGCGTTCTTCGGGAGAGGACGCAGGCACGGTCTCGGGTCTCTTCTTCATGAGCGCGAACCGGTTTGCGACAGCAGACCGAGCGCGACAAGTCGCCTCTCAAGATCCTCGGCCGTTGAGAAGCGGACGGTATGGAAGCCGAGCTTGTCGGCGGCTGCGATGTTTGCTGCGCTGTCATCGATAAAGATGCATTCCTTTGCAGCAAGGCCGGACCTCTCCAGGAAAAGTTGGAAGATCTCCTGTCCTGGCTTGATTATCCTTTCCCGGCCCGAGACGACAAGCACATCGAAGAGGTCAAGGAAGGGGTAGAGTGTGGTCGCGATCGGAAACGTCTCAGCCGACCAATTTGAAATAGCGTGGACCGGTATTTGTTCACGCTTCAGGCGCCGCAAGATATCGGCAGTACCGGGAACCTCGCCACCGAGCATTTCTTGCCACCGTCCCCAAAACGCGGAGATGAGCTCAGCCTTTTCGGGATGCTTCGCGGCCAGTGTTTCTATTCCCTTGGAGAAGACGTGGCCGGCGTCAAACTGCTGGTTCCACTCGTTGCTGCAGACATCGCGAAGGAAAGTTTCCACGCTCTCCTCGTCAGGCAGGAGTTTGCGATAGAGGTAGCGGGGGTTCCAGTCAATCAGAACGCCCCCAATATCGAAAACGACAGACGACGGTCCCATAAATGCGCTCCAGGTGCGTGTTTATGCCTATATGGGCGCATTCATGCAGAAAATCAAGTAAAACATGCAGTAAAACGCATCGAAAAAGATCGGCTGCTGCGCCAGCTGGTTTTCTGCGGCGGAGGGAGAAACTGCTGCCGTTGAGGCGACCTCAACGGCAGCAAAGTGGGCTTTGGGAAAGCCCGCTGAAAGCCTAGGGAGGAGTAGCGATGGCCTATTGCCGCAAGAACCTGATCTGGTGAAGTACGGCGGCCATCGCGGTTAAGGCTTTCATCCTCTCTTTTACATCTGGCGCGGCGCTACCACAATTTCGCAAGCCTACGCCTCAATGGTCACGCAGTCGTGCCAAGTGCTTCACTGTGCGTCGCTTAAGGTTCCAGTTTCTCTGCGGGCGAATGGGCTTGACTTGCGTGACCAACCGCATCGCCAACTCACATTAAATTGTCGCGCAAACTGCTTCGGTCTTTGGGGGTGCCGAGTTTGCTGAAAACGCGTTCGAAGACGAGCCACTTCACTGGGGCCTTGAGATGTCCCGGCTTAGCGCCGCCGATCAAGTCAGAAATCGCACGAAGGTTCAGACTGCTCATTGGAGTTCTTGCGACAGCGGCTGTTGGCCGCAAGCAAAAAGCGGTCGTCAACCAAAGTAGTCGACAGGTGAAAGAGTTCAGGCACGGCGTCTATTATGCACGGGCTCGCGACATCTACCGAAAACAGCACAGCGGCGAGGAGGCATCAACGAGCGTGATTATTGACCTCAATCCAGTATCCGTCGGGATCTTGAATATAGACTTGTCGAAACCCGTCGAACCGTTCGCCGACCGTGTTGATATTCCCTGGCCAATCATAATACGCGATCTCCCGGTTTTGCATGTCCGTGAGAAATACGTCGAGGTCCTTCACGCGCAAGGCAAAGTGGGTGTCCTTCTTGAGGGAAGTGGTCGATGTATCGCCTTCGCTCAAGTGGATTGTGTCGTTGCCGCCGATCTTGAGCCAGCGGATCTTCTCATTGCTGGTTTCATCAATGACCTCAAAACCAAAAACGTCAGTATAGAATACGATGCTTCGCGCCAGGTCTTTGACTAGTAGCGAAAAGTGATCAATCCGATATTCCAAGACCATAATGTAAGTCCTCCATGCCCAGCATGAGCGTGTAGCTCTCAAGTGTTGAATCGATTAAGGTAGCTCAGGCTTCGTTTGGCAAATTCCAGTGGTTGGCGCGGATTGTCGTGCTCAACAACGAGCAACCAGGCGCCACACTCGGTTGCTGTCTTCCATAGCGACGGCCATAGCATGGTTCCACCACCAACATCAGACCATCCGTCTTCGTCCTCGTGAGTTCCAATGGGCGCCGCGTCCTTGATGTGAGCCGATACGAGGATGCCCCGATATCTTTTCAACCAATCTGCCGGGTTGATTCCCGCTCGGTTCATCCAGGCAATATCCGCCTGCCACTTCAATGGGCTTCCTCGGGCGGCCGCCATCAAGATCTCGAAGCCAATGCGCCCATCCGCGAGGGGCAAAAAGTCTTGGCGCATATTGTGATAGCCAAGTCCGATCCCGGCACCGTGCAATCTCTCAGCTAAATGAGCCAATTCAGATCCCATAAAGCGCCAGCCACGGGCGCTACTCCTTGACGCATCAAACGCAACGCCTGGGACAAATAAATGTTTGATCTGGCACCGTTCACATACGTCAATCAACCGCACGAGACCATTCCGCAATGCCGGATAACTCACATGGGCGGACGGCGCCAACAGATGGTGTGCGTCCAGCATGGCTTTTAGCACCCGGGGCTCAGCCAAATGCTCTTCCAAGAGTTCGACGGCCTTGAAACCCGCCCCAGCAGTCGCAGCCAACTGCTCTTCGAGCGGGCCTAGTGACCGAACCGAATACAGCTGCAGCGCTATAACTTTTCCTGTCATGTCCTCAACCTTCTCGCCGATCCAACAATGACATTCTCACCTTTTCTTTGAATGACGCTTGCCCAGAGCTATGGGAGCTTCATAGACCTCGCCATGCACGCCAGCCCTATAACGGCCACAGCGGAAAAGACCGCGGGCAAGAGAAACACATGTGGAAGACCAAACTGGGCAACACCCAATCCGCCTGCGGCTCCGCCAAGCGCGCTGCTGAGCGCGGTAGAACTCATGAAGATGGCTGACGCCGTTGCCACAGCCGTTGGAAGCAATCGTTGCGCGGCAATAATTCCCAATGCAGCAAATACGCCCCACACGCCGCCCATGAGGATTTGCCCGGCGAACATACCCATAGCGCTGCTCCAAGCCGCAAAACAGATGTTGGCGAGAACTCCAAGGATCGCAGCGCCACACATTAGCCAAAGCATACCTATTTTACGTGCGAGGAGGACGGCAAATGGCATAATCAACAGCTCTACAAGAGGCTGAATTCCGATGACAGCCCCGCGTGTAGCAGCATCAAGACCAAGGCCCTCGTCCATATACAACAGAAGGAAGCCATATTTGATCGACTCTCCCGCGTAGACGAGGACGAAGAGACCAGTGAAACCCAGGAGAGGGAGCATCTCCTTTAGATTTCGCTGGCGAAGTGGCCTTGCCGTTGTTCCAAACCCTTTTTCCAGCGACGGGGTGGCGAGTGTGCCTAAAGGGGCAATTTGAAGGAGAAAGCACAAGGCGGTAAACCATAGCATGGCGCGAATTCCGAACTGCGCGGTTATCCACGTCCCCACCACGGGACCGACAACCCAGCCGGCAGTGAGCGCCATACGCACGATGGAAACAATGTCGTCACTCGCCACCGTCTCCCTGGCTTGGATGTCGTCATGAATCGCAGCAAAAAGCTGCGAGGCGGCTGCTCCTGAAAATGCCAGCACGGCAGCATTGATCACAAAGGGCATCCAACTGCTGATCGAGAGCGCGATCCCGGCCCAGCCGATGGAACCTAAAAGGGCGCATATGCGAAAAAGCCCAAGCCGGTCACCTGTTCGATCGGAGAAGCTTCCGATCGCATAACCGGCAATAGGTGCTGCCAAGTTGGTCAAGTAGAAGAGGCCTGCAGCGGCAATCGGCGCATTAAGTTCTCTCAGGAGGAACAAAACAATTTGCGGGGCTGCGGCCGACATCCCGATGCCAGACAGGAACATGGCGATTGCTGCGCCTAGATAGAGGGGAGACGAAACGAACTGCCTGAGTGTGGATTGTTTTTCGAGGGCTTCCAATTTTGGCGTTCCGTTCAAGAGAAAGGTGCAGTGACCGCAGATGATGAGCACTAGAGAAATCAACCGGTCGACAACATTGGCGGCAACCAGTAACCGGCCTGCCGGCTTCATCTGCCAGGCTGCCACTGTAACCCACCCATTTCTTCAGGTGACTAGGGCTCCAAGAGAGCTTTTTGGGCGTAGGCGACAGGCTCGCCATACCATCCGCTGCTTCGCTTATCCCAGTATGACCGGTGAATGCGGCGAGTTTGTTCACCCACTGAGCCGAAACCGATTCCGGTTCCGTTCACCGAAGAGACCGGGATAATCCCGCCTGCGGTCGTCGTAAGGAAGATTTCCGAGGCGATTAGAAGCCGCTCCAAAGAAATGGTCTCTTGCGTGACATCGAGATTCAGCTCGTTGCACAGTTCCATAACTGTCCTCCTGGTCATTCCATCCAGCATGCCGAAAGAAGGGGTCCTCAGAACTCCGTCGATCACCGCGAAAACGTTGAAGCCGGGCCCCTCTGTGATATTGCCATCGAGATCAGTGAGAACCACCGTATCGGCACCGTTCTCGTAAGCTTCGAACAAGCCCATCTCAAAGTCGAGCCAATGGTAATGCTTCACCAACGGATCGACGGACTGAGGTGGAATTCGGACGCGCCGGCTGACGTGCACTGCCATGCCAATTTCCTGCTTTTCGGGGTTCGCGATCCACATGTACGGTACGCAGAATGCCTGGAAGCTGTTCGAGCATAAACGAAGATCGCGACTACCGATCGGGGGCCGCCCGCGGGTCATGATGATTTGAACGTAAGCATCACGGAAACCGCACACGGCAACGAGTTTGTGGACTATCCGGTGGATATTGCTTCTTGTAACCGGAGCTGTATCCATCCGAAGGCGCTGGACAGATCGCTCAAATCGATCCAGGTGGTCAGTCAAACGGAAAAAGCTGCCATCCCACACCGACACTGTGTCCTGACATGCGTCCGAACGCAGAAAGCCCCAGTCTAAAAGTGGCACCTTCGCCTCTTCGATTGGTATAATTTTTCCATCGACATAGGCGGAGCCTTTCTGAAAGGCGGATTCCTCGCTGCGATCGGGCACATCCGAGGTGGGGGCTGGCCAAACAAGCTTATTGCTCACAACCTTCTCTCTCCGGCGGACCTGCGCTTTGAACTTTTCTCCTCGCATATATGCAGCTGTCTTTAGCCAGCAGAACTGCGGAATCCGTTCGGTGGTGTTGCCGCCTCCCAATCCCCAAACGGGATAATCCTGTTACAACTTCCGGAGCTTTCATAAACAAGCGCCACAGCAAACCTGTGCGATAGTTCTCGATCATTGCAACGATCGGCCCCTGGTTGATCGCCAGATTGCAATTGGAGACCCAATTTTGAGCGGGAGCGAAGGCATCAGCAAAGCCGAACGCTCCCCACAAGCGTCCGTTTCCATAAGAGAAAAATGCCCGTGCCGCAGCTTCTGCTTGGTCGGGCAGGAACGGGAAGCTCGATAGCGCGGCTGTCGGGGCAATAACGCCGACATCATTTTGGGGGCAACTCACGAGGTAGCCTTTGGGACCATCTGATGCCGTCAGGCCCCAACCATATGCCCCATAACCAATGTGTCCCTTCGGGTTTCGTCTGCAATGCTCATAGTTAATTCTGCAATGAGCGACGACTTGGTCCCAATAGTCGATGTGGTCATCGAAAAGACCCCGCGGATCTAAGCCGCAGAACGAGTACTGAGAGAGAAAGAGAGGACCGCCGTATGGCGAGCCGGCGGGAAGGCTATGGCCATAATAGCTGTTACCGTTTCGGTACTTTCCCTCGTTTCTCCATCCGAGTTGGAAGACCTGCGGGTCAATAAAGTGGTCTCGCGAACCCGCCGCGAGTACATAGGCAACGAGCCCCTCATTCCACCCAGTAATAGGCACATTCAGGGACCATTGGTGTTTTGGACTCCAGTGCCAAAACAACGATGGCCGGGCTCCCGGATGTACGAAGCCGCTCCATTCGATCGCCGTGACAATTTCATCAACTTGTTGTCGGATGTTGTCTTCGACTCGCGTTTTCTCATCAAAATATTCGCGAGCGCATATAAGTCCCTGCACGAGTAAAGCTGTTTCGACTAGGTCCGCACCGTCGTCCATAGGCACCAGGGGGACTGAGTTGAGATCGCTGGCTTTCACAAAGTGCGGGAAACCCCCGCGATATCTTGTTATCTTCCGCAAAGCCTCGATGATTGTCGAAACACGCAAGGCGGCACGCTCACGCGCCAACCATTCGCGATGAGCCATCACGATTATCGCCATTATCCCGAAGCCAACGCCTCCGAGCGAAACCAGATCCGATATCACCTCGCCGTTGGTTCCTCGCCTGTCATAGGGAAGGCCTGTCGCCATATCGGCATCCCAAAAATATGCGGCATGCTGTCGTTGAATGGTGTCAAGCAGGTTGGGAAGCGCTGTGTACTCAGGCTTGCTAGGTGGTGCCGCGAACAAAGACTGGTTCGCCGCACCGTCACTGTCCAAGGAAGCACTCACAGTCGTCATTTTGGCTCGCATTATTGAATGTTCGCAGGAATTCAGTCAGTCTCTGGTGCGCAGGTTTTGCTGGCACGTATCGATAGAGGCAGCAATCACGAGGATTACATCCGCAGCCATGTTTGCGCACTTCGCAACCTGCAATTTGTGGTGTCGAATGTGCGCAGAGTTCGCGTCACATTGCTTCGATCGGCAGTGATCCGCCGCAATCAATTAAGCCAGGCCCGAGGGAAATTGGATCTCATCTGGCGCTTGCAGTGCCACTCAGCATGTTGTTGTCGGAGGCTGATGCGACGCTATTTCGAGATACGGAGTTGCCCATCGCATTCCGCAACGAGCCTGAGAAGGCGCAAACCGTCCGACACGTCGCAATAGGGTTCCGTGCCGTTTTCGCCAATCAGCTGACGTATTGCCTCGCGGTAGGCCTCTGCAGCACCGCCATTTACCATGTCAATGTGCGGCAGCTCGACCTTGCCTCCACTCCAAGCGAAGGTGGTTTCGCTTGCGAGGTCCTCATCGAGGGCGCTTAAGGCCAACTCGGCATCCGAGGTGGCACCGCTTTCATGACGGGCGGAGAGCAGAATATGACCTTTGAGATCGAGGTCGGCGGAAATCTTAGCAATGCTCCCAAGAACATACTGCAAGACGGAAAGTGCGTGTGGACCGAGATCATAAAGCGCAGCGCGCGGACTCTGTCGCCAAGTTGAATTGATGTATGGCGACGGAACTCTCATGGAATTCGCCACGATCCGCACTCGTCCATGCCTCAACCCGGGCGCTTTAGCAGCCTGCGCAAGTTGCGATCGAAGTTCGGGGTGAAATAGGCGCGTTAGGAAAAGAACTGAGCGTACGCCACTCTTGCGTATAGCCTCACTTAAGGCGAGGCCGTCGTCCACCGTGAGTGCGATCGGCTTTTCAAGAAGCACATGCTTTCCGTGTTCCGCGGCCGTTTTCGCCAATTTGGCTTGGGCTCCAGGCGCGACGGCGAAGGCTACAGCGTCTACATCGGACAAAAACCGGTCAAAATCATCATAGGCCGCAACCTTGTGCTCTGCGGCCAGTTCCGCTGTCTTGACGGGATCTCGTCCCCAGACGCCAACGAATGTTACGCCTGGGTCCCGGGCAAGCCCCGGAGCATGAATTTCCGATGCCCAGTGAGCGGTACCGACCAGACCTATTTTCATGCCGTTCGGATCCTGGGTTTCGGCGATTCTTGGTATCCCAACGCACGAGAAATTTCTTTTGCGGCTTCGGAGACAACAAGACCGATCGATGGAATTTCTTCGGAGACAAGGCGGCTGACGGGGCCGCTCATGCTGATTGCTCCTTTTGGACGCCCCGTCGCGTCAAATACGGGGGCACCAATGCATCGCCCGCCGAGCGACGATTCCTCGTCATCGACCGCAAAGCCGAGCGCGCGGATAGTTTGGAACTGCGCCTCAAGCGAGGCTCTTGTCGACAACGTCTTTCCGGTAAACGTATCCAGCGCCGACGGAGGCAACAGAATGTTGAGTGTCTCCTCGTCCAACCAGGCCAGAATCGATTTGCCAAGCGAACTTGCGTGCCATGGGTTTGGCAACCCCACTGTTGCTCCCTGCTTAAGTGCCTGAGTGGCCTCGATACAATCAATGACCACCAGCTCCTTATGAATCCAAAGCGCAAGGCTGACCGTTTCATTATAGCGACGGTGAAGCGCTTCAAGCTGCGGCCGTGCCAGGTGTCGTACGTCTCGATGTTGGAGAGCTTTTTGGCCCAGGAGATAAACCCCAATGCCGAGGACATACCGGCCACTCCCGTCTCGTTCGACGTACCCGTGGCCTACTAAGCTGGATAGATAGCGAGACGTCGTCGGTTGCCCCAATCCTACCTCACGAGCGATTTGCGACAAAGAACTTGGACCGCTGGCGGAGCCAAGCGCCGAGAGGATTGCCACCGCTCGGTCGACTGCATCAAACTTGCTGGACTTTCCGCTTTCTGATTCCATCCGCCTATCCTTGCTAATTTGGAAACTGAACCACGCGAGGCGCGAGGCGCGTAGATTGAACTCTCGGAGCCGCATCCAAGAGCAGCTTGGTATATTCGTGCCGGGGAGCACGCAGAACCCCAGCGGCGGATCCGCGTTCCACCACCTCACCATTCTTCAATATGATGATGGATTCGGCAATCTCGGAGACGAGTGGGAGGTTGTGCGTTATGAATAGCATCGATAGCCCATCGCGCTTCAGCTCCATCAATAGATCAATAACGGCGGCTTGTACGGAGACGTCGAGTGCCGATGTGATCTCGTCGCAGATCAACAAACCGGGGTCCATTGCAAGAGCCCGGGCGATTGCGACACGTTGCCTCTCCCCGCCGGAAAGGTCGGCTGGGTACAAGTTGGAAACCCGTTTGGGCAGGCGGACCCTTTCGAGCAATTGCGTCACTTTGGGCCCGATTGAGCTTCTATTCGCACCCGTGAGCATCGCCGCGCGGCCGACCGCATCATGGATGGATTCGCGCGGGTTAAGGGAACGATCAGGGTTTTGAAAAACAATCTGAAGGGCTGACAATTGTGCCCGCGAACGGTTCGCATAGCCGAAATTGAGAGCCGCATCTTGGAAAGTGATTCGACCCTGACCGCTCGCATGGAGGCCGGCAATGCACCGTCCGGTAGTTGTTTTTCCGCTGCCGCTGCCGCCGACGAGAGCCAGGCATTCGCCGTGGCCAATTGAAAACGAGATCCCATGAACAACCCGCATCGGGCCGTAAGAAACGTTCAAGTCCTCTACCTGAAGCAAAGCTGGCAACGCTCCGTCCGGCGCCCCGGGTTCTTCCTCAGCCTTGCAGCGTTGGGGCAACTGCGGGACCGTGCTAAGGAGCATGCGAGTGTACTCGGTTGCTGGACTGGTGAAAATCTGTTCCTTTGTGCCACTTTCAATAATCTTGCCGCCGAGCATAACGGCGACCGTGTCCGCAATATTATGCACGACCGCCAAGTCATGCGTGACATAGACAAAACTCGCCCTCGACGTCTGGACTAGTTCGCGTATCAAATTCAAGATGGTTTGCTGTGTGGAGACGTCTAGCCCGGTCGTTGGTTCGTCCATGACGATCACGCGAGGACGAGTGATGAAGGCCATTCCAATCGCGACCCTCTGCAGTTGACCGCCGCTAAGTTCAAACGGGTAGCGGCGCAGGAAGCCGGCATCGGTCGGCAAGCCTACGTCCTTGAGCATATCCCGCCTCATTTCGGCGATCTTCGACGCCGGATAACCGTGAACATGCAACAGTTCGGCGATTTGATCGCCGACCCGCATGCGCGGACTAAAGCTCGTTGTCGGGTTTTGCGGGACCAGTGAAACCTTGCTTCCGCGATAGTCGCGCAGCTCGCGATCTGGGATTGCCAAAATGTCCTTGTTATCGATGATTACCTTGCCACCACCAAACACCATACCGGGGCGCGCAAAACCAAGCAGGCCAAGAGCTAACGATGTTTTGCCAGATCCTGATTCCCCGATAATGGCGAGCACTTCGCCCTCGCCGACGGTAATCGAGGCGTCGTCTACGATGATGCGGCCCTCGGTGTCGCGCATCGACAAGTTCTGAACAAGCAACGGGGGATTAAGCATTTTCCTGCCTCTTCGAATGGCCGATGGAACGGGCGAAGTTGTCGGTCAGGACGTTCACGGCCACCGAGAAGATCGCTATCGCTGCCGCGGGCGCTATGGCAAGCCAGGGAGAGATCGTGATGCCCAGGCGGTTCTCACTGATCATCATTCCCCAATCCGCTGCAGGAGGTGGCAGCCCCAGGCCAAGATAACTGAGCGAGGCGTAAAGGATGATCGATCCGCAGAGCCGAACGCCGTAATCCGCCAACACCGGAGGGAGAATATTTGGCAGGATATCCTTGAGACACACCGCCAGCCAGCGTTCACCTCTGACGAATGCGGCTTCAACGTACTCGTTTCGAGATATGTCGATCGTGATCAATCGAACAATTCTTAGAACGCGGGGGACGTGGATGAAGACGATGCCAAATATCACAGTGGTAAGGCTTGGGCCGGTTGCCGCAAGCAGCACAAGCAGGAAGATCGCAGGAGGCAAGGCATAAACAATGTCGGAGAGCGCGACGAGAGTATGGTCGAACGAGCCTCGACGAAGACCTGACAGTATGCCGATGGGTACTGCGATCAGAAAAGCCAGGGTTGTTGCCAGAACGGCTATCATCAAAACGGTTTGACCTCCGGAGAGAAAACGGCTGAAAGCGTCTCGCCCTAGAAAATCCGTTCCCAGGATGTGATCACGCGATAATTGCGAAAAAGGGGGGCCGACGATTTCATCGTACGCGTAAGGGGTGAGCCATGGTCCGATCGTTGCGACACCGACGATTATGATCGTGAGAAGCAACGCGATCCATGATGCGCGGTTAGAAAACATAATCTGCATAGTTCGAAGCATTTGTTCCTCCTCACGCATCAAAGCGAAGCGTTTTGGGCTCGCAGTCGAGGATTGAGAAGCATGATGAGAACCTCGGACACCAGATTGATCAGCACATAAGTTCCTGTAATCAAAAGAGTTATGGCCAAGACCGTGGGCATATCGCGGTTGATAACCGCGTCTGCAAATGCGCTGCCGATACCAGGCAGTTGGAACACGGCCTCGGTAACGACGACCCCACCTGCGAGCCAGGCGGCGTTCAGTGCGATGGTCTGGATCGACGGCGTTACGACATTCGGAAAGACATGGCGTATCAGCACACGAGCCGGGCTGAGGCCCCTAAGGCGAGCCATGTACACGTACTCCGCCGAAAGGACCTCGATGGCCACAGCCCGCACCATGCGAACGACCTGGGCCAGTGTGGTGCAAAGGAGTGTAATGACAGGCAAAATGAAGAGGGTCGACTGCGAGAGCAGCGTTCTGTTGCCTTGGATCAGTGATACCGGCGGAAGGAAATTGAGACCGACGGCGAAGACAACGATCAGGACCGTGCCGACGACAAATTCCGGGAGGGCTACAAGTACGATTGTCGGGACCGTGATGATGTGGTCGGGCAATCTGTCCTTCCATACCGCCGCGGCGGTCCCGAGCAAAAACGAGAGCGGAATCAGCGCCAGAAGCGAAGAGACAGTGAGGATGACGGTATTGATCGCCTTCGGCCGGATCATCTCCCAAACTGGACGACCCGATGGAATTGATCTGCCGAAATCCCCCGACGCTACGCCGGAAGCCCATGAGAGATATTGAGAGATTGCCGGCCGGTCCAAGCCGAACTCGGTGCGCAAGGCTTCCACGGCGGCAGGATCAGCTTTGGGACCGAGTGCGGCCCTTGCAGGATCTCCCGGAAGAAAAAGTGTCGCAGTGAAGACGACAGCCGAGACGGCTATCAACGTGAAAACAGACAGCGCTAGTCTTGCCATCACCAACTTTGAAAGACGGGCAGTAACCATCCATGGCTCCGTTCTTGATGTTGCCCCACCTCGGGGAGGCGGGGCAATCGCTAGGTTCGGGCGAAACTTAGGCTTCGAGCGAAATGCCTTCGAACCGGTAGTAGCCGAGATTGCGTTGACTGGAAGGAGAAAGCCCTTTCACACGAACATTTGCCGCGTCCAAGAGATCTCTAAAGCCCCAGATTATATAGCCGCCGTCTTCCCAGATGATCTTTTGCGCTTCAAAGAGATAGTCCTTCCGTTGAGACGGATCGAACGTCGTGCGAGCCATGGAAACCCACTTGTCGAAGGCGTCGTTCGTCCAATCCGGTTCGTTCCAATATGCGCCGCGGGCATAGGCCTGTCCAAAAACGGATTCGATTGTGTGTTGTCCCCAATCTGAACTGGCCATAGCCGTCTTCTTGAATTTCGGGCCGGAGTAATAACTGTCAGGTGGAACGACGGTTAGATCGATTTTCACCCCTGCCTGCTTCGCTTGGTTTGCAATGAGGGTTGCGGATGCCAACATTCCCGGCGCGGCGTCCGAGGTGTACAGCTCAAATGATAGATCGTTGTCGTATCCTGCCTGTTTCAGGAGCGATCGGGCGTGATCCGGATCGTGCTGCCTTTGCGGCAGCGCGGACGCGTAGTCGGGGTCGGTTATGCAATGAAGATCGTTGCCGATCCTGCCGTAGCCGGCCAAGGCGTTGGCCACCAACTGTTCGCGGTCGACAAGAAGCCGCATCGCTTGACGTACGCGGACATCGGTGAACGGCTTCTGGCCGACCATCATGAACTGGTCTGTCGTGGCTGCACTCGTTGAACGCAGCAAAGCCATCGCAGGGTTCGCCTCAACGATACGCGCGAGGTTGCCATCGAGTTGCGCGACAACATCCACTTGGTCAGCAATTAGCGCGTTCATCCGCGCCGTCGGATCATTAATAGCAATGAACTCGACACCGTCGAGATACGGCATTCCCGGAGTGCGAAAGGCGTCGTTCCGCTTCAGCGTCACCCGTTGGCCCTGGCTCCATTCGACGAACCTGAAGGGTCCGGTGCCGACCGGCTGAGTAAAGTCCTTGGTGCCATCTTTCACAAGAAACATCACTTTGCTCCCAAGAACCTGAGGCAGAAGTGCGTAAGGTTTAGCGAGCGAGACTTCGACGGTGCTGTCGTCGAGTGCTCGAATATCGGAGGGCTTCATCAAGCCCGACAGGTTGGTGAAGCCATCGGCCTTGTTTTCCGGCGTGAGCATGTACTGCAGCGAGTACACAACATCTTTGGCCGAAAACGGCGTTCCATCGTGCCATACAACCCCGCTGCGAATTCGAATTTTCCAGACGTTCCCTTCCTTGTTGTGGCTGAAGTCCTCCGCCAAGCTGTTGTAAATGTGTCCGTTGCCGTCGAAATCAGTTAATCGGTCGTAGATCGATTGAGCGACGGCGAAGTCCATGTCTCCCGTCGAGATAAACGGGTTGAGCGACGACTTAGCGCCTGCTGCGCCCAGACCAACACGCAGAGTGCCGCCGCGGGACGGTTCACCGGCATGCGCTCGATCCGCGATCGCCGGGGCTAGTGCGATGCATGACCCGACTGCCAGACCCGCTTTAAGGAAATTGCGGCGCGGCATGGTGGTCGATGTGAAGATGTTGATGCTCGTCTCTTTCATAACAGCTGCTCCCTTTTTTGTATTGTAACGGCGAGAGGATGAGATGCCGGAACACTCATGGTGATCCGACATCCTTCGGCACGTCCTGGCCTAGGCGATAAGTCCGGCGTGGCGCAGTGCAGCGCGAATATTGTCTTGATCTTCCATGGCCAGATCGCCGCTGGGCTTCCTGGGCTCGCCTACCTTGCGGCCAAGCAGATTGATGGCGAACTTGACGCGTGCGGGAAAGTTGGCTGGCTTGATCATCTCTCGGGCAAGAGGCGCGATTCTTTCCGTTAATTCACGTCCCCGCCTGTAATCACCTTCCAGGTGTGCCCGGTAAATTTCGCCGTATTCTTTCGGAATGACGGTGTTCACGCCGGAGATCGAGGCGTCTGCGCCCAACAAAAAACTTGCGATGTTCACGCTATCCGCACCGGCAGCAATCGCGACGCGATCTCCAACGGTTTGGACAAGCTCTGCGACCGGTTCAAGGGCGACCTCTTTTACGCAAATAACACCGGTTACATTGGCGATGCGCTGCATCACGGATGGGGGGCTGAAAAAGTGGTTATAGAAAATGATCGGCATTTGCGTCGCGTCATGGATGTCTCGGACGAACGCCTCGAGACCCTCCTGCGACGGCGTCGTATAGATCGGCGGCCCGACCATCAACGCGCTTGCGCCAGCCTCTTTTGCCTTTTGGCCCCTTAGGATAGCGTCCTTCGTCGTGGTCGTGATGACGCCGGCAATAATCCGAATTTTGCTGTTCTGCACAGCCTCATTGACAAGCTGGCCTAACTCCTCGGCGCTCAACTCGTCTCCCGAGCCCGTACTGCCTCCAACGACAGCCAGCCTCACACCGACGGATTCCATGAACCGCAGTTCATTTCGGAAAAGCTCGAAATCCAGGCTGCCGTCCGCCGCAAATGTGGAAACGAGTGGCGGGATGACGCCGCTTATCTCTTCCTTGGACAGCGTTTGTTTTGTCATGGTCTCTTTCCTATTTCACTGAGTGAAAGTAACTCTCGTACAGTGAAATAATCCAGAAGCAGACATGGTGTGTCAACGCGCCTTTAAGGCAGGCGCGTCACATTGCGTCACTTATCATCAAAGTGCGAACGCCCGTGGGAAGAGGTCTTTGACGTCCAAGCCGGTCGAATAGACCTCAGGAAGTTGCGTCTATGCGCTTTCATACGAGAAAGGAGACGATGAAAGGGCTGCAGGGAGCTCTCGATTTCAGTTGCGCTGCCGCAGAACCCAGCCGTGTCTGGCTGTTGCCGCTTCGAACACACCTGACGCATGCACGGAATACGACAATATTGCCAGCGGCGATGCCCTTTCACGGCCCCGTCGTTGCAGCTGATCAAGGACGGCAGTATCCACCGCCATGTCTCACGGATTGATGATGAAGTCCGGCACTCGTTGTCCGGACTTTGCGATTATGAGGTTATCTCGACGCGCGAGCCGTCAGGCGTCGCGATGACGGCCTCGTAATAGCCGTCGCCCGTCATTCGTGGACCCGAAACTAGGATCCCGTCGACCTTGCATCTGGCGGCCATTTCGTCGACCGCCCTCTGACTCCCGAGAGATATGGCAATATGATCCCATCCGCTTGCTTCCCGATCTTCACTGGGATCAATCCACGGTCCGGTCATGAGCTCGATTTCGGCACCTGTGTCGGCAAGCTTGATGAAGCGCGAAACGAAACCTTCTCGGCGCTTGCTATGATAGGGCTCCCCAATCTCGGCACCGAAATACGTCTGCCAGAATGCAACCTGTCGGTCGAGGTCGGGAGTCCAAATCGCAACGTGTGCAATATGCAAGTCATTTCCTTTCCGATTCAAAACGACAAGGGTTTCTGCAGCAACACGGCGTAGGCGCAGCGGTTGCACAAGCGTCAGGGGCACGGGTTCCCCGACCGATCCTTCCGCTTGCGGGCCTCTCTTTCGCCTACCACCGAGCCAAATGTAAAATAGCAAAATGTGTTCGCCTGTTGCGAGGCGTCATTGCGGACAGCCTCGGTCACCTCTCGATGTGGAGCGGGGACGTAGCGGATGCAGAAGGTATTCTGTCTGCACTGCGTTCGATAAAGTCTCCGGCCTCAGCAGCGTTGTCAGAGTAGCATCGTGGTCGCTCAGATCAGGCTTGGTTTCAGAGTCAAAGCTTCCGCAAAGGCTTCCGCGCCAAGGGCGGGTTTGAAGCAGCGTATGTCATATTCGACCAGATTCTGCCTGTGGAAGGAGTCGGTTTTCAGCATTCCGTCGAGTTCGTCCCGGCTGGCGCAATGGGCAAGGACGATTCCGCCAACGGCCGGCTCCATAGGGCCAGCGGCGATGATTGTTCCCGCCTTTAAATGTTCGGCGAGCCATTCGCGATGGGTGTCGAGATGGGCTTTTATATCATCCATGGGGCGGATGTAGGTGAGAGTAACGACATAAAGCATTGGTGGATTTCCTTAAAGGAGTGGAAGAATTATGCCACGAGGTTCAGGATCTGCTCGTCGGCGTCGCGGAATGCTTTGGCGGTCATTTCCGGGCCGCGCGCCATCCCTTCAGCATAAATGAACTGGACGTCCGTGATGCCGAGAAAGCCCAGCATGTATCTAAGATACTGCGCCGGCGTGTCGGCGGGCGTTTCCCTGTAGAAGCCGCCCCGCGTCAGGGCGATGATCGCCTTCTTGCCCTTCACCAGGCCGATCGGTCCGGTCTCCGTATAACGGAATGTCGCACCCGGCTTGGCGACGGCATCGATCCAGTTCTTCAACTGGGATGGAATGTTGAAGTTGTACATCGGCGCACCGATGACGATGATGTCCGCCGCCAGGAGTTCAACGACGTGACGTTCGTCTTCGAGCGCTCGGGCGGTCTGATCTGGCGTTCGCGCGTCGGGAGGGAGCATCCGTGCCGCGACGGCCAGTTCATCGAGCGGCTGGACCGGATCGCGGGCCAGGTTCTTAATTTGGACGACAGCGTCCGGATCAATCCTTCTCAGATGGCGGACGATGGCGTCGGCCACAGCGGAGGAGGCGGAGCCGTCAATTCGCGCGCTGGAATTGATTTGCAGTATCTTCATGAGAATTCCTTTCATGCGCCTCTCGCGGCGCGTTCAGTCGATGAACAACGGACGCGGATCATCGCCGGCATGGCGAGCATGGCCGCGGTCACTCGGGGATAAGGAGGCGGGTCGCCTGGTCGACGTGCCCGCAGCTCAGGCTTGTGCGGCGTCTTCGATCAGTGCGGTGACGACATCTGCATGGGATATCAGGGACATGTGGCTCGAGAAGACCTCCGTTATGGCAGCCTGACTGCGGTGAGCCATCCAGCTCTGGAGTTCGGGCGCAAGCGCTCGGTCGTTCCTGGACAGAACATACCAAGACGGCTTTTTCTTCCAAGCGGTGCCGACTACCTTTTCACCGAACGAGGTTGCGGCGATAGGCTTCTGTGTGGCGGCAAGAAGCTGGATCCTCTCGGGCGGAAGATCGTCTGCGAGCGCGGGCCCATAGTAAGCCGGGTCGAACCAGAGCGAATTGCGGCCGTCGGGGCGCGCTCCTTCCATGCCGGAAGAAGGCGAACCATGATTTTGAAGGTCAATGGCCGACTCATTCTCATCAGGCACCAGCGCCGACACATAGACGAGAGACGTGACGTCCGGCGAAAGCCCGGCCTCAGTGATGACCATGCCGCCCCAGCTATGCCCCACCAATACGACAGGGCCCGACTGGCGGCTCAGGACATTTTTGATGTAGGCGATGTCATCGGCGAGCGATGTCATGGGGATTTGTGCGGCCGTGACGGTGTATCCCTTTGAGGCAAGCCGGAGGATGACTTCGCTCCAGCAATTGCCGTCTGTAAATGCGCCATGCACCAGCACGACGTTTTTCGTTTTCTGTTCAGCCATTTCGTTTGTTCCTGTCTGCGCGGATGCCCGCTGCCGCATGATTCCCGCAAGAGCGGCGGCCGCTGACATCGCGATCAAGCTTCTTCTATTCAGGACGGACATGTCGTGTCTCCGGCGGATTTGCGGTCGGCGTCTTGCCGATGTGAGTTCGATTGCAAGATAGCGGGTTGGCAAATGTCGCAGTAGGGTTATGAATCGGGACTGATTGTTCTATTGAAGCAACAATGCGATAATACGGGGTGGCAGCGTTGGAAGACTTGAATGACCTGATGCTGTTTGCCGCTGTCGTGCACCATGGAAGCTTCTCCGCTGCGGCATTGGCACACGGACTGCCGAAATCCAAGGTAAGTCGCCGTATCGCCGGCCTGGAGCGACGACTGGGCGTGCGGCTTCTGCAGCGCTCGACGCGGGCTCTCCACGTGACGGAAGTCGGGCAAGCGCTCCTGCCGCACTGCGAGTCCATGGCGGAAAGCGCCCAGGCGGCACTCGAAGTCGCAGCCTCAGCAGGAGAACATCCCTCAGGTCGGCTGAAGGTCAGTTGTCCGATTGGTGTCGCGCACCTCTACCTCGCACCGTTGTTGGGCAAATTCCTGAAGGCACATCCCGCAGTCCAGTTTGAACTCGATCTGACGAATCGGCGCGTGGATGTGATCGCAGAAGGCTATGACGTCGCCCTAAGGATCAGATCGAGTCTTGACGATTCCAATCTTGTCGTTCGCAATTTGGGAACGAGCGAGCAGATGCTTGTGGCAAGCCCGGAATTCATAGCCACCCGCGGTCCTTTCGGCAGCGCGGATTCTTTGCAGCGGAAGCCAGGCGTCGGGCCTGCCGGCGTGAGAGGCGAGAGGAACTTCTGGAGTTTGCTAAAGCCGGATGGTGTTTCCATCGACATCGAATATCTGCCGACGCTCATGACCGACGATGTCTATGTGCTGTGTCAGGCTGCGTTAGCCGGAATTGGTGTCGCACGTCTGCCGGTCAATATTTGCGGAGACGCCATTCGCGACGGCCGTCTGGTGAAGGTCTTGCCGGATTATCGATTGCAAGCGCACGGTCTTCATGCCGTGTTTCCGTCCCGTAGGGGCCTCGTGCCAGCGGTGAGGGCTTTCCTCGACTTCCTGGCTGAAGAGCTGCCGGGGATGCTTGCGGCGGTGACTGGGGGATATGACCATGGCTATCGCCCGCGTAGCCTCCGTTCAAATGGGACATCGTGACCGCTTGGTGTAGAGGAGGCCTGTAGCTTCGACCCGCATCGATCGATCCTCAAGATGAGGCAACAAACAGGTCCGCTGTCATCTTGGACGCGTTGTTGATGATGCAGGCGGTTTCGATACCCTGCTTTGCCGAGAGAACAAACCTATTGTCAGATAGCTTGCGACATCAGCCAATCGGCGAAGATCTTCGATAGCCGCCGCTGGCTGCCGGCTTTTGGATAGGCGAGGTAGTGGCCGATGTAGCGGTTGTCGCGGCTGTCCCTGAACGGCCGAACCAGACGCCCGCTGTCCAGTTCGCGCCGCGCCAGAGTGTTCGACTCTAACGCCACCCCCAGCCCGTTCGCCGCGGCATCGACTGCCAGAAAGCTTCTATCGAAGCTCATGGCGGGCAGGGGCGGAGGACCGAGATTATTAAGTTCAAACCAGTCGATCCATTGAATTCTTTTCAGGTCGCTGCGGATGAGGGGAAGACGCGCGAGATCGCGCGGAGTTTCCAGTCGTTCAGCCATCTTTGGAGAACACAGCGGAGAAATGATCTCCTCTCCAAGCGGCACGACGATCAGATCTTCTCTGTTCGATGGTTCGCCGTAAACGATGTCGACATCGAAGAGGCCGTCCACGAAACGCGCATAGTTTGTGCTTGCCGCCACCCGGACCTCAACCCCCTCATTCTTGCCCAGGAAGTCCGGAAGAAGTGCCGAGAGCACCTGCGCGGCATAGCTCGGCGCGCAGTGAACCCGCAGCAGGTGGGTCTTGTTGGATGAAATCATCTCAACACCGCGACGAAGCTCTTCAAAGGCGTTTGAGGCATGGGAGAGGAGCGTCTGCCCCGCCAGGGTCAGGGTGACCTTTCGCGTGCTTCGCTCGAAGAGCGAGATGCCAAGGTCACGCTCTAGCTTTGCAATGGCGTGACTTACGGCGCTGGGTGACAGGTGCAGTTCCTCGGCTGCAGCGCGGAAAGATGCCAGCCTCGCTGCGGCTTCAAAGATGCGGACCGCGGAAAGTGAGGCCATCTGTAACATCGGATTAGTGAACCAGATTCACCCACCGTTGTAAACTTCGCGTTTGTCGAACGGCGTCAACTCGATCAGTTTCGATCTCGCAAGCCAACTGACTTGTCGAAGATTTGCCAGATGCTCGGGACGCATCGGGAGGAGATTACATGCTACTGAATGGGAAGACCGCGGTCATTTCGGGCGCGGCGAGCAGGCGCGGCATCGGCCGTGCAACGGCGCAGCTTTTCGCCGAGCATGGCGCTCGCGTCGCCATCCTCGATATTGATGCTGACGCGGTTGCGGAGGCGGCCGCGTCGCTGCCCAGCGTCAAGTCCGGTAACCACATGGGCCTGCGATGCGACGTCGCCGACAAGTCGTCCTGCGCCGAGGCCGCATCCAAGGTGATGGCCTCCTTCGGTTCGGTAAACGCGCTCGTCAACAATGCCGGCATCACCCAGCCGGTCGGCACGCTCGATATCACCGAAGCTGACTGGCAGCGGATCGTGGCGGTCAACATGACCGGTGTGCTCTTCCTGAGCCAGGCCTTCATCCCCTACATGCGCGACAATGGCGGCGGATCGATTGCCTGCATGTCCTCGGTATCGGCACAGCGTGGCGGTGGCATCTTCGGCGGGCCTCATTACTCCGCAGCCAAGGCGGGTGTGCTCGGCCTCGCCAAAGCGATGGCCCGCGAATTCGGTCCAGCCGGCATTCGCGTCAACTCCGTCACGCCTGGCCTCATCCAGACAGATATCACCGGTGGCAAACTCACCGATCAAATGCGCGCCGACATCATCAAGGGCATCCCTCTGAGCCGGCTCGGAGAGGCCGCCGACGTCGCGAATATCTACCTGTTCCTCGCCTCGGATCTGTCCGCCTACGTCACCGGCGCGGTCATCGACGTCAACGGCGGCATGCTGATCCACTGAGGTCTATCTGGAGAGACACCGATATGAGCCAGATCGGCCACAATATCAGCCTGACAGAGCGCGCCCGGCGCATCCGCCGTCACGCGCTGCGTATGGGCGAAGTGCAGGGGCAGGGTTATATCGCCCAGGCGCTCGGCGTCGCCGACGTCCTTGCCGTATCCTACTTCCACGCCACGAACTACCGGCCGGAAGATCCCGAATGGGAAGGCCGCGACAGGTTCCTGTTGTCGATCGGCCACTATGCGATCGCGCTTTACGCAGCTCTGATCGAAGCCAAGATTATTCCCGAGGATGAGCTGGAGACCTACGGCACGGATGACAGCCGGCTGCCGATGTCCGGCATGGCTGCCTACACGCCCGGCATGGAAATCACCGGCGGGTCGCTCGGACACGGACTAGGCATCGCGGTCGGCATGGCCTTGGCGCTGAAGCGCAAGAAATCCTCTTCCTTTGTTTATAATCTGTTTTCCGACGGCGAACTTGACGAGGGCTCCACCTGGGAGGCCGCGATGTCGGCCGGCTCCTATAAGCTCGACAATCTGATCGGCATCGTCGACGTCAATCAGATGCAGGCCGACGGGCCCTCGATCGGCGTCCTCAATTTCGAACCGCTGGGCCCCAAATTCGAGGCCTTCGGCTGGTTCGTCCAGCGGGTCGACGGCAACGATCTCGATGCGCTCGTAAAGGCGTTCGACGCAGCTCGTCACCACGCCGAGGCCAAGCCTCGCATCATCATCTGCGACACGAAGATGGCGAAGGGAGTGCCCTTCCTGGAGGCACGCGATCGAAACCACTTCCTGCGCGTGGAGCCCCACGAATGGGCCGAGGCCCTCAGAAACATCGATGCGGGAGCGGAAGCATGAGGCGTTCGAAGTACATCCGGCCGGCGCATCTTGAAAGCGGCATCGACAAGCCCCGCCTGACGACGTCGGCGATGATCGCATCGATTGCGGGTCCCGATCAGCCGACGAGACCGGCACCCTTCGGCAACGCGCTTGCCGCCCTGGCGCGGAAGGAGGAGCGTATTGTCGGCATGTCCGCCGACCTTGCGAAATACACGGACCTTCATGTGTTCCGTGCTGCGCATCCCGACCGCTTCTACCAGATGGGAATGGCGGAACAGCTGCTGATGATGTCGGCGGCGGGCATGGCGCGCGAAGGCTTTCAGCCTTGGGTAACGACATATGCCGTCTTCGCGTCCCGGCGGGCCTACGACTTCATCTGCCTGGCGATTGCCGAGGAGATGCTTGATGTGAAGATCGTCTGCGCCCTTCCGGGCCTGACGACCGGATATGGGCCAAGCCACCAGGCGACGGAAGATCTCGCAATGTTCCGCGGCATGCCGAACCTGACGATCGTCGATCCGTGCGACGCGAGCGAAATCGAGCAGGCGGTTCCGGCAATCGCCGCCCACAAGGGGCCTGTCTACATGCGCCTGCTGCGCGGCCACGTTCCGCTGGTTCTGGAGGAATACGGCTACAAGTTCGAACTCGGCAAGGCCAAGCTCCTTTGTGATGGCAAGGACACCCTCATCATCTCGTCGGGGCTGATGACGATGCGCGCGCTCGAGGCTGCCAAGCAGCTTCGAAACGACGGCGTCGACGCTGCCGTCCTGCACGTCCCGACCATAAAGCCGCTCGATGAGGCGGCGATCGTCGCCGAGTGCCGCAAAGGTGGGCGGCTCGTGGTCGTGGCGGAGAACCACACGGTCATTGGCGGCCTTGGAGAGGCAGTCGCCGGAACGCTGTTGCGTGCCGGCGTCGCACCGCCGGCCTTCCGCCAGATCGGCCTGCCCGACCAGTTCCTGGAGGCGGGCGCCTTGCCGACGCTTCATGACCAATACGGACTATCGACCCTGAAGGTGACGGAGGCGGTCAAGACCTGGCTCTCGACCTGACGACATCGGTCGGTTGAGGAGATGCCGGCCGCTTAAACAAGCTTGTGATGGAGGATGAAATGAGCTTGCAGATGAACAGAAGATTTTTCCTGGCGACCGCCACTGCTGCGCTCGCGGCCCCGGCAATCGTGCTTTCAAGCCGATCCGCCAACGCTGCCGCTACGACGCTGACGCTCGGCCATGGCGCCGCTCCCGGCAATCCCAGAACCGTGGCCGCGGATAAGTTCGCGGAACTCGTCAAGCAGAAGACCGAAGGTCGTATCCAGATCAACGTCGCAGGCGCCGAGACGCTTGGCAGCGACTCCGCGATGCTCACCAGTCTCAGGACAGGCGCGCTGGACTTCACCGCCAACAGCCAGGGCGCAACTTCGGCGATCGTTCCGGAACTCAGCGCGCTCGGCCTGCCGTTCCTGTTCGAAAACACCGACAAGGCGATGGCCGTCCTGAACGGTCCGGTGGGGGCCGAGCTCAACCGCCGCTTCGAAGCGGTCGGAGTCGTACCGCTCGACTGGTGGGACAACGGCATCAGGCACCTGACGAACTCGAAGCGGAAGGTGACTTCGCCTGCCGAGCTGGCGGGCATGAAAATCAGGACGCCGGCCGATCCGATGACCATCGACATCTTCCAGGCATTGGGAGCAGGCACCGAACAAATCGCCTTCGGCGAGCTCTACATCGCCCTGCAGCAGGGCGTTGTCGATGGACAGGAAAATCCGCTCGCCAATATCGAAAGCTCGAAACTTCACGAGGTCAACAAATACATCAGCCTGACCGCCCACAAATGGGAATCCACACCGTTCCTGATGTCAAAGATCGCTCAGGCCCGGTTGGGGTCTGATTTAGAGGCGATCAAGGCCGCGGCAAAGGAGGCAGGTGCTCTGCAGCGGAAGCTCTCGAACGAGAAGGCGGCTGACGTGCTCGAGAACTTCAAGAAGAACTCCGCCGTCGAGGTCGTGGAAGTCGACCACGACGCTTTCGTCAAGGAGACCGCGTCCGTCGCGGACAGCTGGAAGAAGAAGCCTTTCGGCGATTTTGTCACCCAGATGGAAGCGGCTGCGAGGGGCTGAGGCTCCTCTCACGATCCGGAGGCCCCATGAGCAGGTTATATTCAGCCGTCGATCTGGTCGCCGGTATCATCGTCTTATTCGCCCGTTTGGTCATCATCGTCAGCGGCATCGCGCTGACAGTGGTCACCACGGCCAACGTCGTCGCTCGATACGTTTCGACGAGCGGGGGACTGTCGTTCGCCCAGGAGCTGCCGATGCTGATGTTTCCATGGTTCATCATCGCCGGGATCATCATTGCGGCCCATGCGGGCGGGCATATGGCCGTCGAATGGCTCTACGAAAAGCTCGACGGCAGTACTCGGACGACGGCCCTCATCGTAGCGAACGCGATCAGTGTCGCCGCATTTCTGGTGCTGGCATATCAGGCGACCGTGGTGGCCGAGATTGCCGGGGCAGAACACAGCCCCGTTCTGCAGCTTCCGAACAGCATCGGCTATTACTCGCTGTCGATCGGCGCGGTGCTGGTGTCCATCGTCACCATCGCCGCGACCGTCCGCGTTCTCCGCTTGGGCTGGGATCACCGCCTCGAGATCAAGCCCGAGGAGATCGCGCTATGACACTCGTCATGATCATTTCCTTCTGCATCCTCATGGTCCTCGCCGTTCCCGTCGGCTATGGGCTGATCATTGCAGCGGGGCTTGGAGTCCTGTTCAACGGTTACGTTCCGCTCTCGGTGGTCGCCCAGCAGGTCTACGACCAGACCCAGTCCTTCCCGATGCTGGCGCTTCCGTTCTTCATGCTTGCAGGCACGCTGATGCTTGGCGGCGAGTTGGGGCGTCAGCTCCTTGAACTCGCCTCGCGCGCCATGCAGCGGTGGAGGGGCGGACCGCTCTCGACCACCGTCGTATCCTCGGTCGTCTTTGGCGGCGTATCCGGTTCGGCCGTGGCGAATGCGAGTGCGCTCGGCTCCGTCCTCATCCCCTGGCAGAAGAAGCACGGGTTTCCGCCGGCGCTCTGCGCCGCCAACAACGCGACCTCCGCTGTCATCGACGTCCTCATCCCGCCTTCGATTCCGATGATCCTTTACGCTCTGATCAGCGGCGTCAGCGTCGGTGATCTGTTCATCTCCGGCATCGTTCCGGGGCTGATCATGGCGGCGAGCTTCGTGTTCGTTTGCTGGTACGTGTCAGTAAGGCGAGGGTATGCCATTGAGGCCGTGAAGGTCCGCAAGCGCGAGCTGGTGCGGCTGGCAGTGCAAAGTTTCCCGGCAATCCTGCTGCCGATCCTGATCATCGTCTTTCTGCGTTCCGGCCTGGCGACGCCGACAGAGGTCTCCGTCCTGTCGGTCGTCTACTCGCTGCTGCTCAGCATCCTCTTCTACCGTGACCTGACCTGGAAACGCTTCTGCGAGAACATGGTGGAGGCGGGCGTCGCGACGGGCGTCGTCATGCTCGTGATCATGGGCAGCGCGGCGGTCGGCTGGGTGCTGACATTCGATCAGGCTCCGCAGCACATGGCCGAATGGGTTTCGACGCACATCTCCAGTCCGATCGTCATCATTCTCATGATGAACCTGATCATGCTGGTGGTCGGCATGCCGCTCGATATGCCGCCGGCAATCCTCCTGCTCGGGCCGATCTTCGTTCCTCTGGCCGATTCCATCGGCCTCGACCGGGTCCAGCTTGGACTGATGATGGTGATCAATCTCGGGATCGGGCTCTACACGCCGCCGATCGGCACGACCCTGTTCATCTCGTCTTCAATCGCAAAGGCGCCGCTCGGCACCACGACGAACGAGCTCTGGCCGTTTTTCGGCATGGCCATGCTTCTCCTCCTGGCGGTCAGCTTCGTGCCGGCGCTGACGATCTACTGAGGAGCGTCGGATGAACCAAACGTCCAAGAACGTCATCACCGTCCGAGGACTTACAAAGTCCTACGGTGCGACCTCGGTCCTCAAAGGCGTCGACTTCTCCGTTGCGCGAGGGGAGGTTCATGCGCTGTTGGGCGGTAACGGCGCCGGCAAGTCGACGATGATCAAGATCATCACCGGCGCGGCCTCGCGCAACGATGGAGAGATCCGCTTCTTCGACAGCGAGGGCAGCGAACGCAGCGAGGCCGAGGGCAGGACGAAGGTCGCGGTCGTGCACCAGGAACTTGCACTCCTGCCGCATTTGACCGTCGCCGAAAACATTGCCCTGCCGCATCAAAGGAGAGGTTCGGGCTTGTTTCGGCGTGTGGCCGCAGCGGGACAGGCCTACGATGCGCTGAGAATGATCGACCAGGATTTCGCCGCCAAGTCTCTATACAGGCTGGTGGGCAGCCTGAGCCTCCACGAAGGTCAGATGGTCGAAATTGCCAGGGCTCTTTCTTCGGGTGCGGAATTGATCCTCCTCGACGAGCCGACCGCCAATCTCACAACTCTTGAGACGGAGAGGCTGTTTGCGGTCCTGAGGCGGCTCACCCGGGATACCGGTCTGTCGGTCGTGTTCGTCTCGCACCGGATGAAGGAAATCAGGCAGATCGCCAATGTCTGCACGATCATCCGCGACGGCCGGACGGTAGCCGATCGTCAGCCGATGGCAGAGCTGACGGACGCCGGCATCATCGAAAAGATGGGGCAGGTGGCAGCCTCTCATGCACCGGAACGGGCGCCGCGGCCCGAATACCGGTCGGACGCCTCCGCTGCGACGGACACTATTACCATCGAGGAGGCAGGTGTCAGACTGGAACTGCAGCCAGGCACCGTCCTCGGCGTGGCCGGCGCACCGGCTGGACCCGCGGCACTGATCGAAGCGCTGACAGGCGCCGCCCGGAAGAAGCGATGGACGGTTGCGCGTGCGGGATGGCCGGACCAGCTCCGATCGCCGCGCAAAGCCGCCCGCCTGGGAGCGGGATATGTGACCGGCGATCGGGCACACAAGGGAGTCCTCCACAGTCTTCCGATCATCGATAACGTGATGGCGTCCCGCCGTGTGACCAGAGGCGCGCTCCTCGCCGGCGGCTCTGAAGGGGGCGAATGCCTCGATCTGCTGAAGGCCTTGAAGGTGAAGGCCGCTTCCGTCTGGGATCTGCCGAGCACGCTGAGCGGTGGCACGCAGCAGAAGCTGCTGCTTGCCCGCTGGCTGGGCTTGCCCTCCCGGCTGCTGGTCCTCGAGGAACCGACCAGAGGCGTCGATATCGGAACCAAGCGTGAGATCTATCAGCTCATCAGACAGATGGCTGCTTCAGGCACGGTGATCGTCTGGTGGTCCACGGAAAATGTCGAACTGCTGGAAGTCTGCGACCGCGTCATCGCCTTTGACACCGAGGGACGGTGTGCCGGCGTGATGGACCGCGATGACTTCAGTGAAGAGAAACTTGTTACCTTGACTGGAATGGCCGCATGACTGGGACCCGGGCACACATCGCGCCGACTGAGGCGCCGGCAACACAAATCAGGCAGAGGGAAAGCCTCTTTAGCGCCTACAGGACCGAGATCGCGATCGCTCTGGCCATCGTGCTGCTGGCCCTTGCGGTCGGCTCGCAGGTTCCTCAGGCGCTCACCTGGGGCAACTTCGCCAATATCACGCAGGCCGGTGCGCCTCTTATCATCATGTCGCTGGGCGTCCTGCTTGTCGTCATCACCGGCGGTATCGACCTATCCGTCGGCTCGGTGTTTTCCTTGACCGGCATGGTGACCGCGCAGGCGATGGCAAATGGATTTGGCGGCATCTCGGCAAGCCTGATCGGTCTCGGCGTCGGACTTGTTTTCGGATCGATCAACGGCTTCCTTGTCACGATCGCCGGTCTGGCGCCGTTCGTCGTAACCCTCATCACCTTTGCCGTGGCCGGCTCGCTCGCCTTTATCGTCACCAGCGGGCGCTCGATGCCGATCGGCGATCCGGACTTCTGGCTTCTCAACAGCGGCAGCCTGATACCGGGCGTTCCCAATTACATCCTCTTTTGCGTGATCCTCCTGATCGCAATCGAGCTCTTCCTGAAGAAGATGGTGGCGGGCCGCTGGTTCTATGCCGTCGGCAGCAGTTCGACGGCTGCCTATCTGCTTGGCATTCCGGTCAAGCGCACGAAATTCGTGGCCTACGTTGCGTCCTCGCTGCTTGCATCGTTCTCCGGCCTCCTGACGATCTCCTACATCCTCAACGCAGAATCCGCCGCGGGATCAAGCCTCATGCTCCAGGCCATCGCGGCGGTCGTGATCGGCGGTGCAAGCCTGCTCGGCGGCACGGGCACCGCTGTCGGCGCGGTGCTCGGAGCTCTGATGATTACCGTCATCCAGAACGGCGTCAATCTCATCGGCATCAACAGCTTCTGGCAGGGGTCGGTCACCGGCGTCGCCATTCTCATCGCGGTCCTCATCGACCGCTTCAGCAAGTCGCGGCGGGGGGCCGTTTGACATCAACCCGGCAAAGCCGGTCTTTGGAGGAGGAATGAAAATGAAAAGCACGAAACACGCAGTAAGGTTGTTTGCCGGCGTTGCAATGGTGGCCCTTTCAATTTCGGCTGCCGCTCATGCTGAGGAAAAGAAGACAGTGGCGTACCTGGCGCCGTCGCTTGACATCTCCTACTGGCAGTGGGTCGGCTACGGCGTGAAGGAAAAGGCCAAGGAACTCGGCATGGACTATGTCGAGTACACGTCCGAAAATTCGCCGGCAAAACAGATGGACAATGCCCGCACTGCCGTAACCAAGGGCGTCGACGCCATCGTGATCGGCCCGGTCAGTTCGACGAGCACGCCGCCGCTCCTCGCCTACTTGAAATCGCAGAACATCCCCGTCGCCTTCGCCGGCATCGGCCCGCAGCCCGGCCAGACCGACTACACCTCGTCGGTTACGGCAAACAATTACGAGACCGGCAAGGCGCAGGGCGAATTCGTCTGCAAGCTTGCCAAGGACCGTGGCGGCAACCAGGTCGGCATGCTCTCATTGCCGCAGGACCGCGAGAACGCCCAGAAATATCTGAAGGGTGCCGAAGAGGCGTTCAAGGCGAGTGGCTGCGATCTGGCACAGATGCTGGAGACAAGGGGGCTTACGGTCAACGAGGCGGTCACGCAGGCCAATGACATGCTCACCGCCCATCCTGACATCAAGGCCATTTACGGCATGTATGATGAGGCCGGGACCGGCGCTGCCAAGGTCCTTCAGACCCGCGGTCTTACGGGCAAGGTCGGCATCGCGGTAGCGGACGGCAGCCCGACGACGATCTCGCTGCTGAAGTCGAACGCCATCCAGGGCATCTTCTTCCAGGAGGCGGTCGGACAAGGAATCGATGGGACGCAGCAGGTGTTCAACGCAATCTCCGGTGCGCCGGTCAAGAAAGACCTCGCTCTCGTTATGCCACTGGTGACGGCTGACAAAGTCGATTCGCCGGAGGCGAAGGCGGTCATCGCACGGGTGTTCCCGCCCGCCAACTAAGCTGGTGCCGACGCCGGCTGTTCTGGCCGGCGTCCCTTTCGGCGATCTCTTGAAAGGCAACAGGCATGAAAGACCTCCCGATCATCGATCCGCATTTTCATCTGTGGGATCTCGACAACAATTACTATCCGTGGCTGTCGGACGGCGTGAAACCGTTTGCCTTCGGCGACTACACCGCGATCAACAAAACCTACCTCATCGACGACTTTCTGGCGGACGCCAGGAACCAGAACCTGGTGAAGGCAGTCCATCTCGACGTCGGATACGATCCGAAGGATCCGGCCGGTGAGACGCGGTGGCTGCAGGGCGTGGCCGACAAGCACGGTTTTCCTCACGGCATCGTCGGATATGCCGACTTTAGGAAGCCGGACGTCGGCGACCTCCTCGACGAGCACATGACTTACGCGAACTTCCGCGGCATTCGGCAGTCGATGAACCATCACCAGGATTCTGCCAAGACCTACCTGACCGAACCTGGCGTTAGCCGCACGCCGGAATGGCGCAGGGGTTTCAAGGAACTTGCCCGACGGGATCTCAGTTTCGACCTCCAGCTCTACTATTGGCAGATGGAAGAATTTCTCGATCTTGCCCGCGACTTTCCTGGCGTGCAGATCATCCTGAACCACACAGGCATGCAGGTTGACGGCCCAAGCCATTTCGAGGGGTGGCGAAGTGGGATGCGCATGCTTGCGCAGGCGCCCAATGTCGCCTGCAAAATCTCAGGTCTCGGAATGGGCGACTGGACCTGGACGGTCGAAAGCATCAGACCCTATGTCGAGGAGGCGATTGCAGCGTTCGGCGTCGAGAGGTGCATGTTCGCTTCGAACTTCCCGGTCGACAAGCTGTTCGGCAGCTACGACAAGATCATGGACGCTTTCAAGGTGATCACGGCGAACTATACCGGCGACGAGCAGCTTGCCCTTTTTCATCATAACGCAGCGCGCTTATATCGGATCTGATGCAGGTCTAGGAATAACGAGACAGTTGCGATTGCGGACGTGCCTGCGTCGACCGAACCGCAAGCGTCATGAATTCGGTTCCAAACGAGGCGATCAAGCGAGGCCAATGTCGTCACGAGTCACTCATGGCCACGTTCCGCCGGACGGGTTGTCAATATTGCAACCCGGTCTTTCGACCACGGGAGAACTCAGGCAATCAGGCTGGAGCAACCATGTCTGCCTTCGCCGTCCAGTTCCATAAATGCCTCTTACGCCACTAACATTGATAGGGGGTCAACTTGTTTTGGCACGACGAGAGCTTTCGAGGCCAACGACCGGCTTGTTGCCATAGAGTTCACGTTTTAGGTCATGAAGATCGCATAATGGATCTTATGGAACATTCCGGTGGGACATGCCGATCGCTGTGATCAACGGCGCCAGACGGAAAGAGCCTCGGAGGGGCGGTAGGCGACGCGCTCGATGGTCCAGTTCCAAAGGCTCGTGGTGAGCATGGCGACTACGAGCATCAGCAGCAGAAGCACCGCCACCGGGGGTCCGGCGAACACCGACGTAAGGATCAGGAAGACGATCATCGCCGCAAAGCCGCCGAGCATGAAGATATCGCCGTGGGCAAAGTTGATCATGCCGATGATGCCGTAGACCATCGTGTAACCGATGGCGACAAGGCCATAGATCGAACCGAGGGTCAGCCCGTTGAAGAGCTGTTGAATGAGATATTCCAAGATTTCCTCCCGAGGAATAAGCGTGCAGGAGCTTCGCCTCAGGAGGAAACGGCCTCCGGTAGACGACGCCGCACGATGGCGGCATGGGTTTTGACGCCATAGGCCAGGCCGGCGTCATTGAAGTCGTAGCTCGGGTTGTGAAGAGGAGCCGACCCTTCGCCGTTCCCGAGGTTCAGGAAACAGCCGGGAACCCGGCTGAGGTAATGGGCGAAATCCTCCGATCCCGTGAACGGTTCAGTGATCGTCTGAACGCTTTCCGGTGGAAGGAAAGTGCGGGCGGCTTCGAAGACCTCGTCTGCGAGTTCGGCGTCGTTGATCAACGGAACGAACTCGCGCGTATACTTGATTTCCGCAGAGACGTTGTAGGCTGCCGCAGTCGCCTCGGCGATGATCCGCATCTGTTTCTCGATGTTCTCGCTGACCTCGGCCTTGAAGCTGCGGGCATCGCCAAGGATGCGAGCCAGGCCCGGAAGTGCGTTCCGGGTACCGTCCGTGAGGAGTTCGGTAACCGAGACCACGGCAATGTCGGTCGGGCTGACCCTGCGCGAAACGATCGTCTGGAGGTTCGTCACAACTGCGCAGGCGGCCACCAGAACCTCGTTGCCCCAATGCGGACGTGCGGCGTGCCCGCCAACGCCCGTCAGGATGATCTCGAAGTTGTCCTCGGCCGACATCATGGCGCCGGACTTCGTCATCAAAACGCCGACCGGAACGCCGGGCATATTGTGAATCCCGTAGATCTCCTCGAACGGGAAACGATCCATCAGCCCGTCGTCGAGCATGGCGAGTGCACCCCGGCCCCACTCCTCGGCGGGCTGGAAAATGAAACGTACAGTGCCGTCGAAGCCACCTTCGGACGCAAGATGCTTGGCAGCTCCGAGCAGCATGGTCGTGTGACCATCATGACCGCAGGCGTGCATCACCCCGGGGTTTGTAGACTTGTAGGCCAGATTGCTCTGTTCGGTGATGCGGAGGGCATCCATGTCGGCCCGCAGCGCGATCGAGCGATTGCTCGTTCCCCGCTTCAAAGTGCCAACGACGCCTGTCCCTCCAAGACCCTCGGCAACCTCGAGACCAAACTCGCGCAGCTTTGCCGCGACGAATGCGGAAGTACGTTTCTCCTCGAAGCCGAACTCGGGGTGTCGATGGAGGTCGCGCCTCCATGCCGTCATCTCTTCCTGAAGATTTTGAAGGTCGGCCATTACCGTGCTCCCGCCATCTCAACACTTGAACGCGCTGCAACATCTTCCGGAGAGGCTCCGACAAGCTGTTGGTAAAGTGCGGGATCCGTCGCACCCTCGGTGTTGACGAGAAGTATGCGGCTGTCCTTGCCAAGCTTCAGCTTCGAGCGGACATCCTGGTCGCCGGACACCTTGATCAGGGCAGCAAGACCGACGCCCCCGCTTTCGCCGGAAACGACGGCGGGATCGCCCGGCTCCGGATTGGCGAGACGGCGCATCGCGCCGACAGCTTCCTCTTCCTCGACGGTCATGAACGCATCGGCGCTGCGGGACAGGATGCGCCAGGCCACCAACGAGGGTTCGTAGCATTCCAGCATCGCCATGACCGTCGGTTCGCCATGTTCGATCTTGACAGCCTTGCCTGCACGGGCACTTTCGACGAGGCAGGCCGCCCGGGAAGGATCGACAACTGTGAAGAACGGACGATCGTCACCGTAGAGAAGGGTGAAGTAGCCTGCCACGGCTGCCGCGATACCGCCCACGCCTGACTGGATGAATACATGCGTCGGACGTTCGGGTATCTGCCGAACCGTCTCTCTCAGGAGCGCAGTGTAACCCTGCATCACGAAGCCCGGGATCCGTTCGTAGCCCGGCCACGACGTATCGGAAACGGTCTGCCACCCTTTCTCGGAAGCAACACGCGACGCTTCAGCAACCGATTCATCGTAGTTCCCTTCGACACGGATAATCTCTGCTCCGAACCGCGCGATCGCTGCGATGCGCTCGGCGCTTACACCGGAGTGCACGAAGATCGCGCAGTTCGCGCCGACGAGTTGCGCACCTTGCGCAACCGAACGACCGTGGTTTCCATCGGTCGCGCAGGCCACGGTCAGTCGGTGTGCGACGGTCTTGACTTCGGGCGAATGCAGTTCGGAGACATCGACTTCCCGGCCGAATTCGCGCGAAGCTTCCTCGAGGACGAGACGAATGACGGCGTATGAGCCACCGAGAGCCTTGAAGCTTCCGAGACCAAGACGGTGGCCCTCATCCTTGAGGTGGATTGACGCCACGTCCAACTTGTCCGCGAGCTGAGACAGCGAAACGAGAGGCGTCTCCCTGTGACCTTCACGATGGTTGAGAAACCGCTCGACTTCCTCGGCCGCAGCCAAGCTCAGCGTTTCCGCGTCGGACGGATCCAGCTTTTTTCTGTAGTCCGTGTTTTCGTTCAGTAAGAGCATCCCATCGTCCACCCGCTAAAAATCGTTAATTAAGGATATTGCAAGCTGCTTCAAATTTGCGCTTAAATTCGGCCGCGCAGATGAAAGTTTGACTGCTAAATGGGTGACAAAATGAGCGAAAATTCAGCAAGCGATGAAATCACGCTTGATCGTACCGACAAGGCGATCCTGAGGCTGCTGCAGCAAGACAACAAAATGTCCCAACGCAAGATTGCCGAGCTGGTCAATCTTTCGGCACCAGCCGTGCAGCGGCGGATCAAGCGTTTAGAGGAAACGGGCGTTATTCAGGCGAACGTCGCCATCGTCGATCCGGCAAAGGTTGGTCAGCCGATCATTCTCTTTGCTCAAGTCGCCATGGAGAGCGAGCGGACGGATCTCTATGAGATGGCAAAGCGTTCCTTTGTGGCCGCGCCCGAAGTGCAGCAATGCTACTATGTCACTGGTGAAGCCGACTTCATGCTGGTGATTTCAGTCAGATCCATGAGCGACTACGAAGCCCTCACCCGTCGCCTGTTTTTCGAAAACAACAATGTGAAGCACTTCCGGACGTTCGTTGCGATGGACCGGGTCAAAGTCGGACTGTCGATTCCTTTGGGTTGACGCGCCTCGCAAGTCTCATTCGTTCGAAGGCCTTGAATGATACAAAGTTGCAAAACGATCCCGATAAACAGCCCAAATTGATGACGTTTCGGACTATCTTGCCGCGACTTTAGCAATCTTGCGGGGAGCCACGCGCCGATGAACAGCCTTTCCATCAATGACGAGCGACTGCTCCGTTGCCTTCGCAGCCTTGGCGCGATTGGCCGCGACGCGGAAGGCAGGCTCGTTCGCCTTGCCGCTTCCGATACTGAAAAATTGGGCCGCGATCAGTTTGTCGAATGGCTCAAGGAAGCTGGTATCGAGGTCGCAGTCGACCGCATCGGCAACATCTTCGGTATCTGGCGGCCAGACGGCGTTGTCGACGACGCTCCACTGATGCTCGGATCCCACATCGATACCGTGATCAACGCTGGCATCTACGACGGTTGTTATGGCGTCATCTCCGGCCTGGAAGTTATTGCAACCCTCAAAGAGGGTGGTTTTCAACCGTCGAGACCAATCGTTGTGGCCGCATTCACGAACGAAGAAGGCGTGCGCTACGCTCCCGACATGATGGGCTCACTTGTCTATGCCGGAGGCCTCGGCATCGAAGAGGCCTTGGCAAGCGTTGGCACCGATGGCTCGGTGCTCGGAGAGGAACTGGCCCGGATCGGCTATGCGGGTGAGAACGAGCCGGGCTTCCTGAAGCCCCGTGCCTATATCGAACTTCATATTGAGCAGGGTCCGGTTCTCGAGCGGGAAGGCATTCCTTTGGGCGCCGTCCAAAATCTGCAAGGGATCTCTTGGCAGAAGGTGACCGTCGAAGGTGATGCCAACCACGCCGGCACCACTCCGATCTCTATGCGGCGAGATGCGGGATATGCCGCCGCGCGCGTGATCACATTCCTGCGCGACCGTGCGAAAGCATCCAACACGCCAACCGTGGCCACGGTCGGATGTATCGAATTCGAGCCGAACGCTATCAACGTCATCCCTTCCCGCGCGACGTTCACAGTGGATCTCCGGGATCCCGATGAGGATCGGCTGAAGCAGGAGGAAGCAGCCTTAGCCGTGTTCCTGGAAACGCTCTCCCGGGAAGAACAGGTCACCATCGGTGTCGAGCGAATGGCTAGGTTTAAACCAGTTGAGTTCGACGAGGGCATTGTGAGGGCCATTGAGAGCTGTGCCGCAGCCCGAGGGCTGGCGCACAAGCGTATGACATCCGGAGCGGGTCACGATGCGCAGATGATCGCCCGCATTGCGCCGGCGGCCATGATCTTCGTGCCGAGCAGGAATGGCATCAGCCACAATCCAAAGGAATTCACATCAGATAAGGATCTTGTGGCAGGTGCGAACATTCTTTTGGATGTCGTTCGGACGCTCACCTCTGAGGCATAAAGGAGGGCCTCGGACATTGGCAGCCATCGTCGCCGTCAACAGCCGCATGCCCGGCTCCCATAACGCGGCTATGCGGGCGCTCCCTCAAAATGCGCTGACGGTGAGCGCAGCGGAGAATATGAAGAGAGTTGCGGAACTAAATCGCCGGGCAAACAAGGGTATCTGTTTTTCACCTCCCAGAACGATCCTGCCCATCGATAGCCAGACGGCGGAGGCGAGAAACACCATGGAGGCGAGAACGGCGACAATGGCTATCGATGATGCCTGCTGCGCGGGAGGGATTATTGTCAGCCCGATTATGACCCCCTTGGGATTCAACAGGGTCGTCACGGCCAGCTGCCGTATTCTTACGACCGTGACGGGGCTCGATCCGACACCCCAGAGCCGGAGCGCGAGGTAGAAAACCCAGGTCGCCGAAGCAAGTTTGACGGCCTGCGAAATCGCGGGATGATCACGGAGAATGGGAGAGGCTAGACCGGAGACCGAAAGAACAATCGCAAGATAGGCGAAGACGACCGTTGCAAGAAGCACGATCGCCCGCCTGGAGGTCAGCCCCTGAGATGCGATCGCCAATATCGCATTGGTTGGTCCGGGCAAAATGAGAAGCGTGAAAACGCTCGCCGCAAAAGGAAGAAGATGCACTGTTATAAGTCCTTCGGTTCCTGCATTCCTGACACGGCCGGTCTGACGAGTCGTTGATAAAGATCATTTTCAGCTGGAACATTCTCCGTTGCCTGCCGTTTAATCGAGTCAAACTTGAGGTTTCTCCATGCCTCGCATGATCAGCTTCATGCTCACTCGATTGGCCACGGGCTTCGCAATTGGATGCGTTGTGGGGTTCGTGGTTTGGCGGAACGGCTTTTTGCCCTTCGGCTCCGCGGCAGGGGAGGTTCAGCACTATATCGCCCAGGGTTTGTTCATCTATCTCTTCGCGAGCACGATAGGCATGGGCTATCTCGCCACAGCTCTTCTGCTGGAAGTGGAGTAGTCCCGTTTTTCATCGAAGTCGTGACCTATAGAAAGAGCGGGCAAACACCGAGTGCGACGCTTCGGGCGGATTTCACACCTGTGCTTCGGCCATGATCATGTTCCGCATCTTGCCCCTGTATTCTCAGGCCACCATCCTTGCCAGCGCACAGCGCGACCAGAGCGAATGCAGGGCGTCGACGAGATGGGCGATATCTGCGTCGGAATGCAGCGGCGTCGGCGTGATGCGCAGCCGCTCGGTCTTCTTCGGCACGGTGGGATAGTTGATCGGCTGGACATAGACGCCGCAATTGTCGAGCAAGAGGTCGGAGATCCACTTGCACTTGGCCGCATCGCCGACCAGCACCGGCACGATATGGCTCGGATTGGGCATATGAGGAATGCCGTTCTGATCGAGCAGCGCGCGGAGTTTGCGGACGCGATCCTGATGGCGGGCGCGCTCGAACTGGCTGACCTTCAGGTGCTGGATCGAGGCCACCGCACCGGCGGCAAGCGCCGGCGGCAGCGCGGTGGTGAAGATGAAGCCGGAGGCGAACGAGCGGATGAAATCGCACAGGGCCGTCGAAGCGGCGATATAACCGCCCATCACCCCGAAAGCCTTGCCGAGCGTGCCTTCGATGACCGTCAGCCGGTGCATCAGCCCTTCGCGCTCGGCAATGCCGCCGCCGCGCGGGCCGTACATGCCGACGCCGTGGACTTCGTCGAGATAGGTCATCGCGCCGTATTTGTCGGCGAGATCGCAGATCTCCCTGATCGGGGCGATGTCGCCGTCCATCGAATAGACGCTCTCGAAGGCGATCAGCTTCGGCGCCTTCGGATCGGCGGCTTTGAGCTTGGCTTCGAGATCGGCGACGTCGTTATGCTTCCAGATCACCTTGTCGCACTTGGCGTAGCGGATGCCCTCGATCATCGAGGCATGGTTCAGCGCATCGGAGAAAATGATCAGGCCGGGAATTTTGGCGCCGAGCGTGCCGAGAGCCGCCCAGTTGGAGACATAACCCGAGGTGAAGATCAATGCCGATTCCTTGCCGTGCAGATCGGCAAGCTCACGTTCGAGCAGGACGTGGTAGTGGTTGGTGCCAGAAATATTCCGGGTGCCTCCCGCACCCGCGCCACAGTGGTCGATGGCGGCTTTCATCGCCTCGATCACCTTCGGGTTCTGGCCCATGCCGAGATAGTCGTTGGAGCACCAGACCGTGACTTCCTTCTCACCATCGGCGGTGTGACGCGTCGCGCGGGGAAAATGGCCGCGGTGACGTTCGAGATCGGCAAAAACGCGGTAACGGCCCTCGGCATGAAGCCCGCCCAGTTCGTTTTTGAAAAATGCTTCGAAATCCATCATATGCTCCTTCTGCATGCCCAAGCGATACATCCGGACGGCGTCCGCGTATTTGATCTTCGTCAAGTTCGGCAAGGAGGCCGCGACCGCCCATTCCACGCCGCGATCCATCGAACCGCGACTTCATTGCTTTCAATCAAAGAAGAAACCGGCGGGCGGGCTAAGGTCGGCGCGCGAGTCGGGAGTTTCCGTGTCAAGCAGGGAAGTTGACAGATGGCTTGCCCGATCTGGAAGATCGAGCAAGCCTCCTCGTCACGTTAGAATATTTCCGTTTTTCTTCGAATCACGAAAATGCCCTATCTCTTGTTTCACGCACTTCCTGGCAAAAGCGCTTCGCGCTATGCCTAGCAAAACCGCGCTGCACACTTTTGCTGGAATTGCTCCAGCCGGATGACGGCGCGCCAATGCGGCCAAGCCTTAATCCTGGCTGCGAGCAGCCGATACGTGCAATTGATCCCGATAGCCGGCAATTCCCCCCAAGCCTTCGACCAGGACCTTGATGGCCTTGCGCTTCAGCTCGGATTCCACCTGGCCGTCAACAGTCACCTGCCCGTTCCTGACGGAGACCTGCACTCGTTGAGAGGTGAGGCCGAGGTCAGATCTCAGCCTGGTGCGCACCGCCAGCCTGATCGCCTCGTCCCCTCGCGGCAAGGCGGTCGCCGGCGCTTCGGCGATGACCCGCAGAATATCCCTCCGGCTGACGATCCCGACCAGACGTCCGTCTTCGACGATCGGCAAGCGTTTGATACGATGTGCCTGCAGGCTTTCGGCGATATCGGACACTTCGCTGTCCGGCCGCGCGACGATCACATCCTGGGACATGACATCGGTGACACACCAACCGTTGCTGCAGATGTAACGTTCGAGATCGATCTCGGAGATGAGCTCCGGCGCCCGCGCAGGGCGGGGCGTGAGCCGGACTTCCCGGCGCAGAAGCAGATCGCCCTCCGTGACCATGCCGCAAACGCGTCCCCGATCGTCGACGACCGGAAGACCGCTGACATGGTTCTGCAGCATCATCGCAACCGCATGGCGCACGCTGACCGCCGGGCTGATCGCAACCACCTTTGTGGTCATTATATCCCTTGCCTGCATGGTCGCCGTCTCCCTGGTCGCGGTTATTGTGGGAATATGCTAAAGGCCGACCGGATACACCGCTTTGATCTTCGTCAAACGTCCTGATCGCCGGCCAACACATCCGGTCCACGATAGGATGGCATCGCTCATTGCGTCGCTTGGGCTCCCTGCCCCTCCCCTTGAGCCTCCTTCCACAGCCCCTGCTGCTTCAGCCGGTCGGCGACATCCTTCGGCATGTAGGTCTCGTCATGCTTGGCAAGCACGGTATCGGCAACGAAGACATTCGTGCCTGGTGTAAACATGCCCTCGGTGACAACCCCCTGCCCCTCGCGGAAGAGATCGGGGAGGATGCCGGTATATTGAACCTTCACGGCATTGGCGCTGCCGTCGGTGACGGCAAATTCCACCGTCGAGCCGGTGCCGCGCACGACGCTGCCCTCGCCGACCAGGCCGCCGAGCCGGATGCGGGTGTCCGGCGCCACCGGCGTCTTTGCGAGATCGGCCGGCATGTAGAAATAGGCGACCGACTGGCTGAAGGCGAACATAACCAGCAGCACGGCGGCGGCGATGAAGCCCATGCCGCCTGCTATCACCGCCAACCGCTTCTGCTTGCGCGTCATTTCGGATCTCCTGTAGCTGTCATGGGAAGGTCAGCATGCCTTGCGAAGCTGATCGACGCTGTCGACGAGAACGACCTTGCCCCTGATTTCGACTCCTGCGGGAACCAGCGCGGCGAACGCCCGCGAGAGGGCCTCGGGGGCAAGTCCCAGTTTGCCGGCCAGAATCCTCTTTCGGTAGGGAAGGCGGAAAGTAACCTGCGAGGCGGACGCCGGGCATCGGCTCATGAGGTAATTCGCAACGCGTTGCGCGGCCGTGTGCAGCCGGTCTCCCGCAATGCAATCCATTGCGCCGAGCAGATATCGAGCCATGATGCGCATGACGTTTCGATGCATGATGGGGTGCCGTTCGGCAAGTGCCCGCAAGTCCGCAAGTTCGAACAAGGCGACCTCGGCCCCATCGGCAGACCACGCGCTATAGGCATAAGAGCCGCCGCCCGAGAGAAGATATTCGCCGAAGGTGTCGCCCGGCTCACATACGTAGATATCTGCCTCGCGCCCGGCGGATTCCGATTTGGAAAGCCGCACGAACCCGCCGATGACGCAATAGACGAATGACGCCTCCTGGCCTTCGGCGACGATCCGCTCGTCGGGAGCGAAGGTGCGAAGCTCGGCCGTGGCGGCGAGTTGCTGCATGATCGCCTGGTCCAGGCCGTCGAACAGGTCAGACTGCAAAAGCACGGAATTTTTCGCAGGCATCGATCTTCCTTTCGTGTTGGGCCTGTGTGTGATCAAGGTTTATTCCCGTCGGCTTCGTCTTCGCCGAGAATGCGCCAGGCGGCTCCCTCAAGATCGTCGTACTGGCCGCTCTTCAGCGACCAGAGGAAAGCCAGGAGCCCCATGCCTCCCATCAGAAGCGCGATCGGTATGAGATAGATCAGCATGTTCATGCGGTTTTCACCTCCGCTTGCCCGCCGGCCCGCTCCGCAGTCGGGATGCCGGGACGTTTGGCGAATGCGTTAAGGCGCAGCGCATTCGTGACGACGATGATCGACGATGTCGACATGGCCACCGCAGCGATGAGCGGTGTCGCCAGCCCGGCGATTGCGATGGGCACCGCCAGGACGTTGTAGCCGATGGCAAGCGCGAAGTTCTGCCGGATGAGGCTGGCGGACCGCCGCGCGACTACGATCGCTTCAGGAACGGCGTCGAGGCGGTCGTTGAAGAAGACCAGGTCGGCTGCCTGCCGGCCGATATCGGACGCCGTGGCGGGCGCCATCGAGACATGCGCGGCGGCAAGTGCGGGAGCATCATTGATGCCGTCGCCGACCATGAGCACGCGATGGCCTTGATCGCTCAATCTCTGGCATTCCTCGACCTTCTGCTTCGGCGTCAGGGTGCCCAGGGCACTGTCGATGCCGAGAGCATGCGCGGTATTGTCGACGACGGTCTGCCGGTCGCCGGATACCATCACCGTTTCAAGGCCGGCCGCATTGAGCTGGGCGATGGTCTCGGCAGCACCCGGGCGAAGCGTGTCGTTGAAAAAGAAACGGGCAAGAACGACCCCGTTTTTCGACAGGACCACTTCCGAAAACGGAGTGTCAGTGACACTAGTCACGAAGCCAGTTCCGCTGGCGAACGTCGCATTGCCCAGCCGATAGACATCCCTTCCCTTTTCAGCCTCCAGCCCGCCGCCTGGAATTTCCGTGACGCCGTCGAAGGACGGGAGATGGGCGAGTTCGGTGTCCCGCACCAGCGCCTGGGAAAGCGGATGGCGCGAATGCGCGGCCAACCCGCGAGCGATGGCGGCACTGCCCTCTTCGATCGTCTCGATCCCGACGAGGCGCGGCATGCCCATCGTCAGGGTGCCGGTCTTGTCGAAGGCGACGCTATCCGCCTCGGCCAGCCGTTCCAGCGCCGAACCGTCCTTGACCATGATGCCTTTGCGGAAAAGCTCGCCCGCGGCAACGACCTGAACCACTGGCACGGCAAGGCCCAGTGCGCATGGGCAGGTGATGATCAGCACCGCGACTGCAACCAGCATGGCATGTTTCCAGTCTCCGCCGAGGAAGCCCCATGCGAGGAATGAAATGAGCGCCAACAGATGCACCGCCGGAGAATAGAGTGCTGCCGCACGATCGGCGATCCGGCGATAGCGCGCTCTTCCGCCTTCGGCAGCTTCCATCAGGCCGATGATCTCCGAGAGAAGCGAGTTCCTGGCAATCCTCGTCGCCTTGAAGACCAGCGAGCCGGTCAGGTTCATCGCACCCGAGTTTACCTCGCTGCCGGCTGCGACCGCGACCGGGCTGCTCTCGCCCGTGACGATGGAGAGGTCCACATCGCTTTCTCCGCTGACGACGACGCCGTCGACAGGAATGCGCTCGCCCGCGGCGATCGAGATCTCGTCGCCGACAGCGATCTCTTCCACCGCGATGTATCGCCGCGATCCGTCCGGCATCATCAGTAGCGCCCCGCGCGGGGCGAGCCTCGCCAGCCCGTTGATCGCCGCGCGCGCCTTTTCGCGCATGATATGATCGAGAGTTCGGCCGATCAGCAGAAAGAACAGCAAGGAAACCGAAGCGTCGAACCACGCATGTTCGCCGTGGTGAGCCGTCTCCCACAAGGAGACGGCATAGGAGAGTGTGACGGCAAGCGAGATCGGAACGTCCATGTTGGTGCGTCCGCGCTTCAGCACGTTCCAAGCCGAATTGAAGAAGAAACGCCCCGCATAGACCAGCGCGGGCGCCGCAATCATCGCCGAGATCCAGTGAAACATGTCGCGTGTCGCAGCATCGGCGCCCGACCAGACCGATACCGAGAGCAGCATGATATTGGCGGCCGCGAAACCGGAAACGCCGACCGCCAGGAGAAGCTGGTTTCTGGTCCTGTCGCTTTCGGGGGCCGAGAGCGTGAACAGGTGCGCGCGATATCCCACGGCGTTGATCGCCGCGAGGATTTCGGACGGATCGGTCGCGCGCTCATCGAGCTCTTCCTGATAGACGCAGCTTACCCTTCGCGCGGTCAGATTGACCCGCGCTTTCCGGACGAAGGCAAGCGCCGACAGCGCTCTTTCGATGGTCGAGATGCAGGCGCCGCAATGGACGTCGGGGACGCTGAGATCGAGCTGGCGCAACCCTGCGCCGAGTGGGTGGCTGGCAAGGCGGGCTTCCTCGGCGCTGGACGAGGTCGCGCTGAGGGCGAGCACGCTTTCGGTGTCCATGGAACAGCAGCTCATTGGCCGAACTCCGCGGTATCGAAGCGTTTGGCTTCGTGCATGACGACGACGCCGTCCTTTCTCGAGATGATCTCGACGATCCAGTCGCCCTTGGCGACCGTATGCTCGGCTTCGAAACGCCCCTCGCCCGTCTTCCCGAGCGTGAGGTGGAAGTCCTCGTGGTCTCCGACCGGCCGTTTGAAATTCAGCACGACATCGTCGACAATCGCGGGCGCCCCGCCCTTGTCGTGGATGTCGTAGCGAATCTCGCGCCCCTTGATGGAAAGGTCGCCCTCAATGCCGGAGGCGCTCATCGCCTTCATCGCTGCCGCGTTGCGGTTGAATTCCTGGCTGGCGACATAGGTGTTTTCCACGACGAGGCCGCTCCAGCTGGAGGAGGCGTAGACGGCCATCGTGACGTTTACGGCGATCACCACGGCGAAGAATGCCGACGTCGCGAGCAACATGTGCAGGCCTGTGAAACCTTGAGCAGAAGCCTTCATTTGACGTCTCCCGGTGCATTGAACGCCGCCCGATAGGTCGCCCGGTCGGTACGGTCCGTATCTTCGATGACGAAGAGGAATTCGTTGATTTCGGCTCCGTCAGGCTTTCGCGTCACGAAGACCTTGAGCGTCGTGGCCGCGTCGGGTTCGGCATGGACGGTAAAGCTGCGGCCATCTTCCTTGCCGAGCTCGGAAATGCGCATCGTCGCTCCCTCCAACCCGACCAGAGTAATGTTCACATCCCTCGGCGTCGGCACCATGTTCAGGACACGCAGCGTGTAGCCGTTGCGGATCGAACCGTCGCTTTCGAGGACATATTGCGGGTTCCGGTCGTGGACGACATTGAGTTCGAGGCGCTCGCGGAAGGCGAGATGGACGACCATGGCAATGCCGATCGATGCCCAGACGACGGCGTAAAAGACGATTCTCGGACGAAAGATGATGCGCCAGTCGAAGTGCCGGACCGCGGAAACGAAACTTCCATCCTCGTTTCTGACCCTGGATGGTTGGATCGGCGTTGTTCCCGCGTCTGTCGCAAGCGACATATTGCTCGAATATTCACTGAGCGTCGCATAGGCGATCAGGCCGCGGGGCTTGCCGAGCTTGTCCATCACGCCGTCGCAGGCGTCGATGCAGAGAGCGCATGTGATGCACTCCATCTGCTGCCCGTCGCGAATGTCGATCCCCATCGGACAGACGGCCACGCAGGCATTGCAATCCACGCAATCCCCGACCGGCAGGCCCTGTGCCTGGGTCTTCTTTGCATGGCGCGACCGCTGCTCGCCCCGCCAGTCGTTGTAGGTGACGACGAGAGAGTTCTCGTCAAGCATCGCACCCTGGATACGCGGCCAAGGGCACATATAGGTGCACACCTGCTCGCGCATGAGGCCGCCGAGCACGTAGGTGGTCGCGGTCAATGTGGCGACCGTAGCATAGGCGACTGCGGGAGCCGCGCCGGTGAACAGCGAAACGGCCAGGCTCGGTGCATCGGCAAAATAGAAGATCCACGCGCCGCCGGTGGCAACGCCGATCACGAGCCAGATCGAATGCTTGATCACGCGTTTCCTCAACTTGTCGAAGCTGAAGGGAGCGGCATCAAGTTTCATGCGCGCATTGCGGTCGCCTTCGATCGCCCGTTCGACGACAAGGAAGAGATCGACCCAGACGGTCTGCGGACAGGCATAGCCGCACCATGCGCGTCCGACCGCCGAGGTGACGAGAAACAGGCCGAAACCTGCCATCACAAGGAGGCCCGCGACGTAGTAGAATTCCTGAGGCCAGATTTCGATGAAGAAAAAGAAGAAACGCCGCGACGAGAGATCGATGAGGATCGCCTGGTCGGGTGCGTAGGGGCCGCGATCCCAGCGGATCCACGGTGCAAGGTAGTAGATGCCGAGCGTGATCAGCATTACGATCCACTTGAACCGGCGGAATCGCCCCTCGGCGCGCTTGGGAAAAATCTTCTTCCGAGGCGCATAAAGAGGCTGCCGGTTGCGGCGTGCATTGACCGGCTCGACGCTGACCCGCTCGATGTCATTGGGATCTGGTGCGGTATAGAGATTCATGGGACCTGTCCGGTTTCGCCTGTTCTTCTCCCACCTGCGGCGCATCCGTTCCTTGATGCAGATCAAGAAAGAACGCCTTCCCGGGGGAGACCTCTGCGGAAAATGAAAAAAGCCACGCCCCGGGGTGAGGGCGTGGCCTGGAGGAACTGCGGAGGAGAGCACCGCTGGGACGTCCTCGACAAATCCAGAACTAGCGGCTCGTCCTGTCGTGATCTTTGAGGCAGGTCAAACTGACGATCGAATTGCCGATCTTTGCCGGGTCGTCCTGTTCGGAAGATGATGGTATCGCCTTGGCGCGCGCCGACACGCGTGACCGGATGACGGCGCGCGGCGTGCCGTAGAGGCCGAGGATCGGATTGTGGTCATGAGCTGTCATGGCTTGTCCCTCACGTGCCGCCGCCAAGCGAATGGACGAAGACGGTGAGTTCCTTGACCGTCGTATCGCCGAGGCGCCCTGCCCAGGCCGGCATGACGCCATGCTTGGGAGAGGCCACCTGGCGAGCGATGGCGTCTTCGCCGCGCGCCTTCAGCCAGATCGCGTCGGCGAGATCCGGCGCGCCCATTTCCACCTTCCCCTTAGCGTCCTCGCCGTGGCATGCGGCGCAGTTGTCGAGGAAGACCTGCTTTCCCGCCGCCGCGAGAGCAGGATCAGAGGCTGTATTGGTCAGTCCCCAAACATAAGCGGCGACCTGTTTCATCTGGATAGGCTCCAGGACATCGGTAAAGGCCGGCATCTCGGAAGCGTGCGTTTCGGCATCCGAATCGAAGCGTATCCCGTGCGCGATCGTCGTCTGGATGGCATCGAGATCCCCGCCCCATAGCCAGTCGTCATCGTTGAGGTTCGGAAATCCAGGGCCGCCGCTGGCGCCCGACCCATGGCACTGCGCGCAGTTCACCTTGAAAGCGGATGCACCGCCGGCAATGGCGAATTCCCGAAGAACAGGATCGGTGTCGATCTCCTCAACCGTCTTGGCGGCAATCAGATCATGGAACTTCGTCTGGGATGCCTTGGCGAGATCGAGATCCTGCTGCAGCTCGGCGCGCGTCGAGTAGCCGAAATAACCTTTCGTGGCGGACGTGATCATCGGAATGGCCGGATAGGCGATGGCATAGCCGATCGCCCACAGGATCGTTACGTAGAATGTCCAGACCCACCAGCGCGGCATGGGGTTGTTGAGTTCGCGGATGCCGTCCCATTCATGTCCGGTCGTTTCGACGCCGCTCAATTCATCGATATGTTTTTCCGACATCTCAGTCATCCTTCAAGGGAATATCGGCAGCCTCTTTCGCGGTCTGCTTGCTGCCCGGGCGAAGCGTGAACACGACCGCGCCGACGAAGAATGCCGTCATTGCCAGAAGGCCCCAGCTGTCGGCGAAGTGTCTCATTGCAGTGTAGGTTTCCATGGATCACCTCAGCGGTAGCCGGTCGCGTCGTCATAGGTCGAGAAATCGACCAGCGTGCCGAGCATCTGCAGGTAGGACACCAGGGCGTCCATTTCGGTCAGCTTGGCCGGATCGCCGTCGAAGTCGCCGACCTTCGCTTTCGGGTAGCGCGCAAGCAGCGCCGTCGTATCCGCATTCGGATCGGCCTGGGCCTTCATGTCGGCTTCCGCATTCGCCAGCATGTCGTCGTTGTAGGGCACGCCCACATCCTCATTGGCCTTGAGGTCCATGCCGATATCCTTAACCGTGACCTCCTGCTCCTTGAGGAAGGCGTAGCTCGGCATGATCGATTCCGGCACGACAGCCCTGGGGTTTGCGAGATGCTGGACATGCCATTCGTTCGAATAGCGTCCGCCGACGCGGGCGAGATCCGGGCCAGTCCGCTTGGACCCCCACTGGAAGGGGTGGTCGTACATGGACTCGGCTGCGAGCGAATAATGGCCGTAACGCTCCACCTCGTCGCGGAAAGGTCTGATCATCTGGCTGTGGCAGAGATAGCAGCCTTCGCGGATGTAGATGTTTCGTCCGGCGAGCTCGAGCGGCGTGTAGGGCCGCATGCCTTCGACCTTCTCGATCGTGTTCTGCAGGTAGAAGAGCGGGGCGATTTCGACGATGCCGCCGATGCTCACGACCAGCAGTGAGCCGACGAGAAGAAGCGTCGCGTTCTTCTCGAGGATCTGGTGTTTATCAAGTATCGATGCCATGTCTCACCTCATTCGGCAGGCTGTGCTTGGGGCACGAAAGTGGTCGGGATCTGAGCTTCGTCGCGCTGGCGGCCACGGATAGTCATGAACACGTTCCAGGCCATGACGAGACCGCCCGCCAGGTAGAGCGCTCCGCCGACCGCGCGCAGCACGTAGTAGGGGATCATCGCCGCGACTGTTTCCGCGAAGGAGTAGACGAGGAAGCCCTGGGCGTTGTACTCGCGCCACATCAGCCCTTGCTGGATGCCGGCGACCCAAAGCACGGCGGCGTAGATCACGATGCCGAGCGTTGCGAGCCAGAAATGCCAGTTGACCATGCGCAGGCTGTAGAGGCGTTCGCGTCCCCATAGTTTCGGCGTCAGGTAATAGATCGCCCCGAAGGTGATCATTCCCACCCAGCCGAGAGCGCCTGAATGCACATGGCCGATCGTCCACTCGGTATAGTGGCTGAGCGAATTGACCGTCTTCACCGACATCATCGGGCCTTCGAAGGTCGACATTCCGTAGAAGGCGATGGCGACGATCATCATGCGGATGATCGGATCGGTGCGGATCTTGTCCCATGCGCCCGAGAGCGTCATGAGGCCGTTGATCATGCCGCCCCAGGAGGGCATCCACAGCATGACAGAGAAGACCATGCCGAGCGTCTGGGCCCAGTCGGGCAGCGCCGTGTAATGCAGGTGATGCGGGCCGGCCCAGATATACATGAAGATCAGTGCCCAGAAGTGGATGATCGACAGCCGGTAGGAATAGACGGGTCGATTGGCCTGCTTCGGCACGAAGTAATACATCATGCCGAGAAAGCCGGCGGTGAGGAAGAAGCCGACGGCGTTGTGGCCGTACCACCATTGGGTCAGCGCATCCTGGACGCCCGAGAAGAGCGAGTAGCTCTTGGAGCCGAGGAACGAGGCGGGAACCGCCAGATTGTTGACCACGTGCAGCAGCGCGATGGTGACGATGAAGCCGAGATAGAACCAGTTCGCCACATAGATATGCGGCTCTTTGCGCTTCAGGATCGTGCCGAGGTAGACAGCGAGATAAGCGACCCAGACGACGGTCAGCCAGAGGTCGACATACCATTCGGGTTCGGCATATTCGCGGGCCTGGGTGATGCCGAGAACATATCCGGTCGCAGCCATCACGATGAAGAGCTGATAGCCCCAGAACACGAACCAGGCGAGGCTGCCGCCGAAGAGACGGGCTCGACAGGTGCGCTGCACCACATAGAACGACGTCATGATCAGGGCGTTGCCGCCGAAGGCGAAGATGACCGCCGAGGTGTGAACGGGCCGCAGCCTTCCGAAATTCAGATAGGGCGCGATGTTGAGGTCGGGAAAGGCCAGTTGCAGCGCGATGATCACCCCGACGAGGAAGCCGACCACGCCCCAGAACACCGTAGCGATCAGGCCGTAGCGGATCACCTCGTCGAAATAGCCTGACACATCGACCTTTCGCCGCTGGTCCGCCGGTGCGAAGTCGACGTTCCTGACCAGCAGCACCGTTCCCACCACGAGGCAGAAGCAGAGTATGCCCATATGGACCGCAAAGAGATGATCGTGCGCGAATGCGGCTCCCAGCAGCGCTAGAAACGCCGCGACCGCGACCACCATCGTTTCCGTCGTGTAATTCATGATGTCGTCCCCAATGCAAAGACGACCGCCTCGCGGCCGGCTTTCTCGTCGTTGGAGGCAGGACTGTCACGAAGCCGGCAATTGCTCCTTGATCTACATCAACCAGAAAATGGTAAGGCGGGATCGGGCCGCGGCCGTTACAAACTGTTACACTCTTTCACCCTTTGGCACCGTCCGCTCATTCCTGTGTGACGCAGCGGAGTTCTAGTCAGCCTATCGATCACGAGGGACAAGACGATGCTGATGCAGAACAACCAGGCGTTCGAAAATGCGAAGATGACGGGCGACGCCATCCACGCCGGTCAATCTCTTTCATCGCTTTTTCTAACATCGGCGGCAGAGACCGTCCCCACCGGGAAGGCTATCTGCTGGGAGGGCGACGAAGCGACCCATCTCTTCCAGGTGGAAGAAGGGGTCGTGCGCCTCCATCGCATTATCGGCGAAGGCCGCCGAGTGATTACCGGGTTTCACTTTGCCGGCGATCTGATCGGCGCGTCGCTGCAAAACGATTTCCTGTTCACGGCGGAGGCTGTTACCGAATGCAGGATCCGCCGCATAGCCCGGAAGAGCTTCCATGAGGAAGTCGCCCGATCGAACGCACTCGGCCCCGCATACATCTCGCTCCTCTGTCAGGAGGCGGCGGCGGCGCATGAACAGATGGTGCTCCTGTCGAAGAAGAACGCCGAGGAGCGGCTATGCAGCTTCATCGTCAAGCTCGCCTCCCGCCGCAGTCCTCAGCCACGGCAGGGCCTGGTGCGTGTTCCGATGAACCGCCAAGACATTGCGGACCATCTCGGTCTGACCATCGAAACCGTATCGCGCACGATTACAAAACTTGCGTCGCGAAACATCGTTGTGCCCGAAGGCAGGCACGACCTCAGGATCGTCAATCTCGCCCGCCTTGCACAGTTGTCCGGTGATGCAGATGATTTTTCGGAGAATTCCTGTCATAGGGTCAAGCTGCACTGATGCAACGAACCGCAGGATCGACGTTCATGCCCCATCGCCTCGTCTCTCCGAGAACTGCATCGTACCAGGAACTGGATGCAATGGTGCATGTGCTCGATGGAGCGGACATTCTGATCCATCGTTTCGACGGAACCGTCACGCACTGGTCCATCGGCTGCGAGAACATGTACGGCTGGGCGAGAGAGGAAGCCGTCGGTGAGAAAGTTCACGAACTTTTGGCGACGACCTTTCCCGAACCGGCCGACAACATCCGCGACCAGCTGAAGTCGCGTGGTTTCTGGCAAGGCGAGATCATTCATCGCCACAAGGGCGGACACGACATTCACGTCGCATCCCGATGCGTGCTGGTCAACCTGCCGGATGGGGACTTTGCCGTCATTCAAACGAACAGCGACGTGAGTGCGTTGAGACGCGCACAGGACGCGGTTAAATCCCGCGAAGCGCATCTGAGTTCGATCCTGGACACCGTGCCCGACGCCATGGTGGTGATCGATCGCAGGGGAATAGTGCTATCGTTCAGCAAGGCTGCCGAAAAGCTGTTTGGACTGTCTTCCGATCAGATTTGCGGCCGCAACGTCAGCAACCTGATGCCGAACCCCTACCGCGACGCTCACGACGGTTATATCGATCATTATATCGAAACCGGCGAGAAACGCATCATCGGCTACGGCCGTGTCGTCACCGGGCAGCGGGCCGACGGGTCGCAATTTCCCATGGAGCTCCATGTCGGCGAGACGACGGTGAACGGTGAGCAGATCTTCACGGGTTTCGTCCGCGATCTCACCAGCCGGTTCAAGATCGAGGAAGACCTTCGTCAGGCCCAGAAGATGGAAGCGATCGGGCAATTGACGGGAGGTATTGCCCACGACTTCAACAACCTCCTCACCGTCATCAGCGGCAATCTCGAAATGATCGAGGACAAGCTGCCGCCCGGCACCCTCCGCGAAATCCTCAACGAGGCCCAATCGGCCGCGCAGGACGGAGCGATCCTCACGGGTCAGTTGCTCGCCTTCGGCCGGCGCCAACCATTGAATCCGAAGCATGCGGACCTCGGTCAGCTCGTCAGCGGCTTCTCCGACCTGCTCCGGCGAACGCTCAGCGAGGATATCAAGCTGTCGACCGTCATCGAAGGGGCCGGCCTGGACGTGCTTGTCGACAGTTCCCAGCTTCAGAATGCCATCCTGAACATCGCCTTGAACGCAAGGGACGCCATGCCGAAAGGCGGCAGTCTCACGACGACGATCTCGCGCGTCCATCTCGATGCCGATTATGCGAAGATGTACCCGGAGGTGCGTAGCGGCAACTTCGTGCTCATCGCCATGACCGATACCGGTTCCGGCATGAGCGAGGAGGTCAGGAAGCGTGCGATAGAACCGTTTTTCACGACGAAGGAAGTGGGCTCGGGCACAGGTCTCGGGCTCAGCATGGTTTATGGCTTCGTGAAGCAATCGGGCGGGCATCTCCAGCTTTACAGTGAGGTCGAACGCGGCACGACGGTTCGGATATATCTGCCCGCCGTCAACGGGGCGAAACATCAGCAAGCCATGCCGGACCAAGGCTCAGGCGAAAACAGGCTGCCGGGAGGGGACGAAACGGTACTGGTCGTCGAAGATGACGCCCGCGTCCGCCGCGTCGCCGTCGCCAGGCTCGCCTCGATGGGGTACACGGTGCTCGAAGCCGAAAGCGGCCACCGCGCCCTCGATCTGCTGCGCGACAACAGCGAGATCGCGCTCCTCTTTACCGACATTGTGATGCCGGGAGGGATGACGGGCGACGAACTGGCGCGGGAAGCGCGCCTCTTTCGGCCCGAGATCGCCGTGCTCTTCACATCGGGATATTCCGAGCCGGGCCTTGCGGCCAAAGGCATTGTTCCCGGCGCGCAATGGCTGCGCAAACCCTACACTGCAAAGGACCTTGCGCTGAAGATCCGCGAGCTTCTCGACGCGCAGTGACATCTGCGGCCGCCATCCGGCTTATCATATCGAACCGACCTTCGCCGAGCCGATAATGCTCCGGCGAGCGGCCGGTCGTTTCGTTGTAAATTGACGATCGTCGCCTGATGTCGACGCTCCCCGGAACCCGATAATCTCAGGCTCAATCGCAAGCTTTTCTTGTATTTGACGAGCGTCAAAGAACCCCGGCGCGGCATATCTTAAAGCATGTTCACGAGGTCAAATCGCCTCGCAAGACAGGAGATATGCACATGCGTTTGAAATTCGCTCTGATCGCTGCAACGGCAGCCCTGATCGCTTCGGCCATGCCGTCGATGGCTGCCGATCATCAGGTTCAGATGCTCAACAAGGGTACGGACGGCGCGATGGTTTTCGAGCCCAGCTTTCTGAAGATCGCTCCCGGCGACACCGTAACCTTCATTCCCACCGACAAGAGCCACAACGTCGAGACCTTCAAGGGGCTCATTCCCGACGGCGCTCCCGAGTTCAAATCCAAGCCGAGCGAACAGTATCAGGCAAAGTTCGATGTTCCGGGCGCTTATGTCCTGAAGTGCACGCCGCATGTCGGCATGGGCATGGTTACGCTGATTGAGGTCGGCGACAGCCCGGCCAATCTCGACGCCATCAAGACCGCCAAGGTGCCGAATATGGTGCGCAAGCGGCTGGATGCCGACCTCGCCCAGATCACCCAGTAGTCAACCGACCGGTGCGGATGGCCGCGCTTGCGCGCCATCCCGCACGGTGGAGAGCCATCATGTTGAAGTCCATGGCAATTGCTTTCGCCGCAGCGGTTTGCGCAGCAGGCGCGGCCAGTGCCCACATCACCCTCGAGCAGAGCCAGACGCCGTCAGGCAAGGCGTACAAGGCGGTTCTTCGCGTCGGCCATGGCTGTGAGGGCAAGGCGACGATCAAAATCCGCGTGAAGATCCCCGAGGGTTTGCTGTCGGCCAAGCCGATGCCGAAATCGGGCTGGTCGATCGAGAAGGTCAACGCCGCCTACGAGAAAAGCTACGATCTTTACGGCAAGCCCGTGAGGGAAGGCGTCAGCGAAATCATATGGTCCGGCGGCACCCTCGCCGACGACGAATATGACGAGTTCGTTTTCCGCGCGACGGTCGCGAAGGAAATTCCGCCCGGCACCCGCATTTACGTTCCTGTCGTGCAGGAGTGCGCCGAAGGCGCCGTCGAGCGCTGGATCGAAGTTCCGGCCGCCGGCAAGTCGCCCGACGATTACGAAACCCCGGCCCCCTACTTCGACGTGGTCGAACAACCGCGTTCGTGAACCGGCGGGAGCCGTCGACCATGTGGCCCTCGAAAACAGGAAAACGGGTGACGCGTCGTCTTCAGGCGGCTCTTGTCGCAGCCATCATCGCGATGGGCATGCTGGTGCCGACAGGCGCGCTTGCCCACGCCGCTTTGAAAAGCTCGACTCCGGCGGCCGGCGAGACGCTGGACCGCTTGCCGGACGAAATCGAACTGCATTTCAACGAGCCGGTCAGGCTCATCCGGGCGACGGCAATCGACCGCAACGGCACGAACCAGGCCTTGGACGCCGACACGTCAGGTGCGGATGTCCGATTGCGCTTCTCCGATCCGAACATCCGCGGCACAGTGATGGTGAGCTACCGCGTCGAATCCGAAGACGGCCACCCCGTCGGCGGCACGCTGGTATTCGACATCGGCACGCCTTCTGCAAAGCCGCTGGTTGCCGTTGGTGAGGGCTCCGGTCTCTCGTTGCCGATCGCCATCTGGCTCGTGCACACCGCCACGGTTCTATTCCTGGCCTTCGTGGTTGGCGGCGCGCTGTTCGATCGTTGGTTGGGCGCCCGTAACAGCCCAACAGCGAGCGCCGCGACCGTCATGCTGCCGGGAGCCGCGTTGCTGGCGTCGGGGCTTTACCTGCAGGGGCTGGACGAACAGGGAAGCGGTCTGGTCTTTGCCGGCGCGGCACCGCTCGAGATCGCGGTGCAGGGCAATGCCGCAATTTGCGCCAGCCTGTTCTTCCTGTCGCTGCTGACGATCGCGCTCCCCCTCGCCCGCAGCAAAACCACCGGGCGCGTTCTTGCCGTCGTCGCCCTGATGCTGGCGGCGAGCGCCTTTACCTTTAGCGGACACTGCAGCGCGGCGGACCCGCGCTGGCTGGCGAGAGCCGCCATATTTCTCCATAGCGCGACGCTGCTGTTCTGGGCGGGAAGCCTCCCGTCGCTCTGGAAGCTCGGCCGGACATCGCCGAACCTGCGCCCGCTGAGCAGCTTCTCGCGGATGATCCCGATCCCGTTCCTCGTCATGATCCTTGCCGGGATCGTGCTTGCGATAGTAGAGCTTCCGGCGCTCATCCAGCTCCTGTCGTCGCTCTACGGCCGGATCCTTACGGTCAAGGTCGTGCTCGTGGTCTGTCTTTGCATGGTGGCCGTCTACAATCGCTTCTGGCTCACAGCGCCGACATTGGCCGGAAATCCGGTTGCGAGGGAAAGGCTGCGCCGAAGCATCGTCTTCGAAATCTTCCTTGCCGTCGCGATCATCGGCACGGCAGGCCTCTGGCGCTTTGCCGGTCCGGGACAGGTAGAGGCCGCCGAGGTTTCGCAGGTTTTATCGATCCATCTGCATTCCGAAAAAGCGATGGCTCAACTGGAACTCGGAGCCGAGGCGAGCGGCACGAGGAAGGTTCACGTCGCAATCATGGGTCCCGATTTCGATGCCCTCGATCCCAGGCAGGTCGTTCTTCGCCTGAGAAATCCGGGGTCGGCGATCGAGCCTATCAAGTTCGAACTCACCAAAGCTCCGGAAGGCGGGTGGGAGGTGGAGGGATGCCCGGTGCGGGATCCGAAGGGCTGGCTCGCCGATCTCGAAGTGCTCGTGGATGATTTCCATGCAGTGCATCTCGAAGGTGGACTGTCGGACTGACGGCCGACCTATCACAGCCCTGTCTTGGCTTGCCCGCCCGGTAGCACGAGGTCGAAGACGTGACCATAAGGCGAAGTGGAGCGCCGCAACGATCCATTGTGTAGTTCCGCGATACGCTCCACGATCTTCAGCCCTATTCCAAGACTGTCCGTATTCCGGGTTTGGTGAGGGGGATCCTCTTGTCGAACGTCCCGCTTATCCTCGACGTGAATGCCGTATTCTCGCACCCTGACGATGATCTGCGTCGAATTCGGCGTATGGCGAACCGCGTTCTCGATCAGGTTGCGAAGGGCATCTTTGAGGAGGGCCGGCGCGGCGCTGACACTTGCCGTCTCGGCATCGGCGAACACCTCGAGCGAATGTTTGTTTTCGTAAACCCAAGGCGCAAGCTGCTCTGCAACACCTGTCGTGAGGGCGACGAGATCGACCTCTTCGAACGCGCTGTGATCGAACGTGTCCAGCCGCGCCAGCGCAGTCAGCTGGGCGACGAAATGCATGAGGTCGTCGAGATCTCCTTCGGCTCTCCGCGCCCTCGGATGGTCGATACGGCCGAGCTCGAGTTTGATGGCCGCAAGCGGTGTGCGGACCTCATGTGCAATGCCGGATGTCAATATCCTCTGTGAATTCATGAGGTCACCGACACGCTGAAACGCCCGGTTTACGGCCACAGCGAGGTGAGCGATTTCTCGCGGCATTCCCTCGAACGGCAGATGAGATCTGGAATCCATCGGATCGATGAGTTCGGCAGCATCGGCCGCGGCCTTCACGGGCTTCAGAGCGCGGCGCACCGACCACAAAGTCGCCCCGAGAACAAGCCCGAGCAGGATGCTCATCGGCACGATCATATGCTCGAGAATCTCGTTCCAGAAGACGCCGGAGGCGAGATTCTCAGGATCGCCCACGGTGGCGACATCAACGAGGATCCGGTGCTCGCCGATCTTGAAGGCTCGCCCACCGACCAGCGTAAGAGGTTTTCCAGGCTTGACGGTCCGAAGCCAGAAATCCGGCGGGTTGACCTCAGCGGGCAGAAATCGGCTTTCGCAGGCATCGTCACAGGATTCGAAAATCAGATCGCCCCGGTCGTTCCGAATGCGGGCGACATAACCTGTTTGCGAATGTGCGTAGCGCCGGCTGATGGTTTCGGGCAGCTGGTAGGTAACTGCGCCGTCCCTATCCCCCACGCCCGAGGCAAGCCGCTCGGTCTCCTGCTCGACATACAGGCGGGAAAGCTCGCCTACATTCCAATAGTAGTCGGAAAAGATGACGCCCAGTTGGACCAACATCGCGACCATGGCGAAAAACGCGATCCTGCGCGTCAGAACGGCCGTCAGCGTGGGATTAGACCGAATCAATCACGTTCCTCGCGCAGCATGTAACCGACACCTCTCACGGTTTCGATGACGGCATCGGCGGGATGTCCCTCCAGTTTCCGGCGAAGTCGGGAGACCGCCAGCTCGACGGCATTGCTGCTGCGCTCGTCGCCGAACTCGGAGAAAGCGTGTTCCATCTTGCGCTTGGAAACCACCTTCCCGCCATTGCGCATCAGCAGTTCGAGCAGCGACTTTTCCGAGGGGGCGAGCGCCATCTCCGTGCCGTTGCAGGTAACCTGGCGGGACGCCATTTCGAACCTGACGTCAGCAAATTCCAATGTCGGCATTGTTGTCACCGGCGAGCGCCGCATCAGGGCGCGAATTCGCGCGATAAGTTCGCCATTGTTGAAGGGTTTGATCAGATAGTCGTCCGCCCCGGCATCCAGCCCGGCGATGCGCTCGTCGACGGCTCCCCGCGCCGTCAGCACAAGCACCGGGATCTGCTGCTTGGCGGCACGCAGGGACTTCAGCACGGAGAGACCGTCCTCGTCGGGCAGGCCGAGATCGAGAAGAAGGAGATCATAGCCAGCGCCCTCAAGCGCAAGGCGGCCTTCATTCGCCGTCGCAAAGGCGTCGATGCGCCAGCCGGCCTCGCGGATGGCTTCGCAAAGAAGTTCGCGAAGCCGGGCACTGTCCTCGATGAGAAGTATCCTCATGCTCTCTTTCGACCCGTCACCATGGACCAGACAAGATTCTCCCTATGTCTCCAGCTCTCAACCAATGCCGCCCCAGCATGGATGAAGGCCAGGATCATGATGCTGTTGGCGAGAGCACCGTGCACCTCCTCAAGCCACTTGTCGCCCCAGAAGGCATCGAGTGTCGTCATCCAGCCGGTTGCCGCGGTCATCGCAAGAAGCGTCATAAGGCTCAGCATCATGATCGATGCCACGGGATTGTGGCCGATGTAGCGCTGCTCCCTGCCGTTGATCATGCCGAGGATCTGCTCCCTGACTTTGCCGGGCGTTGGGAAGAAATCACCGAACCGCGCATGTCTGGTTCCGACGAAGCCCCAGATGATCCGCATGGCGATGGCAGCGGCGACGACATATCCGGTCAAACGATGCCAATATTTTCCTTCCCCCAAAACAAAAAGGTTGAGGATGCAGGCGGTAACGACAGTCCAGTGAAACAGCCTGACCATCGGGTCCCAGACCTTGACGGTATCGTTTACGGTCTCGGAGGGCCGAAGGCCCTCCTGCTCCTGCAACTGAACGGGCGTCATGATCAGTCGCCTTTCTGGACGATTTCGCCCGATACCGGATTGAAATAGACCTCGGCGCGATTGCCGTCCTTGTCCTTGCCGTAGATTTCGTAGCAGCTTCCGGTGATCTCGAAGGTTTTCACCTTGTAGCCCAGCGCATCGATCTTTTCCTTCATGGCTTTCTCCGGCATCCATTTGGACTTCGGCTCCTTGGTGCAGCTTGGGCTGGCGAGTGCCAAGGCTGGAGTTGTGGCCAGGATGACAAGGGCGACGGTCAGTTTCATCTTCATGGTTCGATCCTTTGCTTGTGCCTTCCATAAGGCGGCAAGCGATTGGATAGAGACCGGAAGCTGTCTGTTTGCTGTCGGCGAGATCATTCATGTGCGGCAGGCAGAGACCAGAGCTTGCAGACGACGGCATTGTTCAGGCTGCTTCGGTTTGCTCGATCGCATCCGTCAAGTCCCGCGCCCGTTCAGCCTCCACCGCCCGCTGCATCAATCTGATGATCTCGCGTTCCGATCTGATATGCCCACGCATCGAGCAGAAAAACGAACGCAGCTGGTATCCCACGGCCTCCCAGGAGAGCCGGCAGCGCCCCTCGCCTAGGGTTTCCAGCGTAACGGCGACGTCTTGAGCGGGACCGCGATCAAACATGCGTCCTGCCCGCCGGCGTTCGGCCGCATCGGCCTTGTCACTCGCTTCCATGATCAAGCCCAGTCCCGACGAAATAAGGCGCTCTTCGAGTTCATGCGTCGTCAGCAGGAGCGGGATCAGTCCGCTTGAGATACGGCCGCAGAGGCTTTCATCGATATGGCAAGGCAGGAAGTCGGCGATTGCCTGGAGCACGTCGCACCATGCCATGAGCTGGCCGTAGCAGCTTTCGAGTTCTGTGAAATCGGTCGGGATCGGGTTTTTCATCATATTACCTCTGCAAGAATTGACCGACGGCGATCGCTATTGCTGCGAGAATCGCGGCGACGGCGCCCGTTCGCTGCAGAACGCCCATCTGATAAAGGGCGATTGCGAACACTGTGATCACGGGAGTGGCTATCGATAGCCCCATCTGCGCGTCGGTCATCAGGATCTCCTCTCGGCAGAACCCTAGGCTGTATGACCGGGACGCTCTTTGCGATCGATCAAAGAGATGGCGCGATACCGCCAGCTCTGCCGATCAGGCGGCCTTGCTGTGCGTGCGTCCGAGCGAGCCGAAATAGGCGTCGAATGCCGCCGCAACGGCACGGACCATGAAGCGTGCGTCCTGGGAGACGACGATCCTGTTGTCGCGGATCGTCACGACGCCATCGGCCACAAGTTCGCCGAGACGTTCGTTACGCTCGACGAGGAAGCCGGTGTCGAAACCCAACTCTCTGCTCAGCCTTCCCAAATCGACTTCGAAATCGCACATCAGTCGCTCGATGATTCTGCCCCGAAGCTTGTCCTCTTCGGTCAGAAGATATCCCTTGGCCGTCGGCAGCACGCCGGACGCGACACGCTCCGCATAGAGACCCAGCGGTACGTGGTTCTGCATATACCCGGTCGGCAATCGCCCGATCGCCGAAGCGCCGAGGCCGATGAGGCTATCGCAATCGTCGGTGGTGTAGCCCTGGAAATTCCGCCTCATCCTCCCCTCGCGCGCGGCGACCGCCAACTGATCCTCCGGCAGCGCGAAGTGATCGAGCCCGATGCGCTCATATCCGGCTTTTTCAAGCTCCTGGGCGATGGCTTCGGCCTGTTCGTTACGCTGCCTGGCATCCGGAAGCGATGCTTCGTCGATGAGGCGCTGATGCTTCTTGAGGGCAGGTATGTGGGCATAGCCGAAAACGGCGAAACGTTCCGGACGCAACTGTGCGGCGAGCCGGACAGTTTCGACGCAGGATTGCACAGTCTGCTTGGGAAGGCCGTATATCAGGTCGAAATTGATGCTGGTCACCCCTGCAGACCGCAGCCCGGCGACCGCAGCCTCCGTCTGTTCGAAGGATTGCATCCGATTGATGGCGGCCTGCACGATCGGGTCGAAGCTCTGGACGCCGAGGCTCGCGCGGTCGACGCCGTTTTCGCCCAGCACTTCGATCATGGACGCGGCCAAGGTGCGCGGATCGATTTCGACCGCGACGCTGGCATCCACCTCGAAGGCGAAGGCGCTCCTGAGCTTCGCCATCAGTGCCGTAAATTCCTGCGGCTTCATGATCGTCGGCGTGCCGCCGCCGAAATGAACGTTCTTGACGGGCACGTCGTTTCCGGCGGCAAAGGAGACGAGCTCGATCTCCTGGCTCATCACGTCGAGATATTCGACAACGGGGGCGTCCTGCCGGGTGATGGTCGTGTGGCAGCCGCAATACCAGCACATCGAACGACAGAAGGGCACGTGAAGATAGACGGAAACCGGTCCGGTTTTTCCGATATTCGCGAGGCCCTTGACATATTCATCCGGCCCCACGGCGGCTGAAAAGGCCGGGGCCGTGGGGTAGCTCGTGTAACGCGGGAGCCGCGCATCGCCATATTTGGCGACCAAATTGTCGGACATTGTCGCATCCTCTATCAAAATCAGGATGCTTTATGACCTCCGGCCGCGCGGTCTTCCTTGTCCCAAATCAATGAGGATGCCTGGCCGGGAATCATCCGGATATTTGTCCGCCGTCAAAGTGGCTTTCCGCAAAGCCCTTTACCGTCTCGTTCTGGCGCGGGACGAGCCGCGATCCCGCCAGTCTGCAAGACGCGGCAAAAGGAAACAGCCAGATGACCGATGCGCAAACCATCCACGCCGAAGCCCCCCACATCGATGTCAGGACGATACATCCTATCGAGCGGCATCCCCGGATTTTTGGCACGCTCAGCGCACTGACCCCCGGCGACGCCATGCTGATCACCAGCGATCACGAGCCCCGGCCCCTGCATTACCAGCTTGAAACCGCATTTCCGGGAAAATTCCTCTGGGAATATCTGGAACAAGGGCCTGACGTCTGGCGCGTACAGATCACCCGCCAGGATTCCGGTTGCGACTGCTGCTGCGGCAGCCACTGAGTTCGGAGCAGCGCGATGATGCCGGTGGGAGCAACACTGTCGCGTTGGACGATGTCATATTTCGGCGCTGCGCTCTTCTTCCTGCTTCTGGCCGAAGGCCTGCTTGCGGCCGGAGCCTGGGCGCCGTCGTCGAATGTTGCCGAACCCCATGCGCTGATTATCGTCCATTGCATTACGATCGGTTGGCTCGGCCTCCTCATGATCGGGGCGCTTCTGCAGTTTACCCCGGTTCTGACAGGCCTCAGCCTGCCGACCGGGCGGCTCGACCTGCCCTGCCTTGCGGGTTCCGTCGCCGGGCTCGGACTTCTCCTTCTCGGCTTCCATCTGATCGATGCAGGATCCGGTGCGGCAGGCCCGGTCATGGTGGCAGCATCGTCTGTGCTGCTGGCATCGCTGTTGTCGATCGGATTCGTGCTGTCTTTAGGCCTGTGGCGCGGCAGGGCGGCTCACGCCGCCTCGCCGCTCGTCATGATCGGCATGGCATGCCTTGCTGTGACCTTGGCATTGGGAGCACTGTTCGCCGTCACGGTTTCCGGGCTGACGGAGGCCACAGGCATCATCGCCTTCGACACGAATGCCGTGCCGTTCCATGCGAGCTTCGGCCTCGCCGGCTGGATGAGCTTCGCCGCGATCGGCGTCAGCTATAAGCTGCTGCCGATGTTTTTGCTTTCCGACGACATGAAGAGGTCGCCATTCATTCGCGCCACGGGATTGCTTGCGACGGGCACACTTGCCGTGGCGATGGTCTCGACGATATTTGCACCCGTCCTGGGCCATCGCCTCTTCCTGTTCGGATCGCTGCTCTTCCAACTGCCGGTCGCGGTCTACCTCGCCGACCTGTTTTCGACCTACCGCGCGCGGCGCCGCAAGAGCCTCGAGCTCAACATGGCTGGATCCTTGCCGGCATTCGTTCTGCTGGGACTTTCGGTGCCGATGTTGGCCATCGCCCTGGCATCGGATGCCGCGCCCGAGGTTTTCACCGCCATAGGCTACCTGTTCGTCTTCGGCTGGCTGACCGGGTTCGGCCTGTCGCAGCTCCTGAAGATCGTTCCTTTCCTTACCTGGATCGAAGCCTTCGGACCGCTGCTCGGACGCCGGCCGACGCCGCGCCTGGCCGAGCTGATAAACGGACGCCGGGCGACGGCCTGGCTCTGCATCTTTTACCTCGCCGTCATTGCGGCGGCCGCCGCGATCGCGCTCGGATCGGATGCAGCTTTTCATCTTGCCGCAATAGCCCAGACTTTTTCCACCGCAGCTCTCGCGATCGAGCTCGCGCTTACCCGCACTCTGGCGAATGTCGATCCGGCCGCCAAGAGCGCACCCTTTCAACCGCCGGCGCTTTTTACCGCCGCCAAACCACAGAGGTAACGCCCATGGTTCAGCTTCGTGAACTCGACGTCAGACAGATCCTGCGCGACGGCGGGATGCCGTTCCAGTTCATTATGGATACTTTCGCAAACCTCGACCCTGGCGAGGGCGTGCGGCTTCACGCCATATTCGAACCCATCCCCTTGATCCGCCAACTGGAGCGGCACGGCTATTCGCATCTCACCAAACGCCTGGCCGACGACGACTGGGAGATCGATTTCGTTCCGCAGGAGAAACCGGGCAGCGATCCCATGCCGGCAGCTGCAACCGCGGAGGCGATCTGGCCGGAACCGACCTGGAACCTCGATCTGACCGACCTCGCCCCGCCTGAACCGATGGAACGCATCCTTTCACGCCTGGAATCGATGGAGAGCGGCGAAGTGTTGTTTGCGCTCCTGAACCGTGAGCCCGTCTTCCTGTTCAACGAGCTCAAGGCGCGAGGCCATGAGTGGATCGGAGATTTCGATGCCAGCGGCAAGATCTACAGGATCATGGTCAGGACAACGCCGGCGAATGTTTCCGATGTCCGCGCATAAGGTCTCCAAACCAACGATCCTGGCGGCATTGCGCGGGATCGAAGACCCTGAACTCGGGACGGATATCGTGACGCTCGGGCTTATATACGGCATCGAGATTTCGGATGATGGCGCGCTCAGAATAGAAATGACGACGACGACCCGCTTCTGTCCAGCCTCCGCCTTCATCGCCGAGGCGGTCAAGGCCAGGGCGGAAGAGATCGAAGGCGTTTCGGCCGCCGTCGTCGACATGGTCTATGAGCCGGCCTGGTCGCCGGAAATGATCGGACGATTGCCGAGCGTGTGAATAGGAGCGCCGCCACCGGAAAACGGGGCGGCGCTCTCCCTCATAGCTTGCGCGCGGCCAGAGGTTTGCGGTCCCGGCACAGGAACGGCGCATGTTCAAGCGCGAACAGCCCGAAGGCAACCGTCCAGCCGGCCGCGGACGCCATCAGTATCTGGGTCGTGAAAGCAGGCATCAGCTCTGCCATGGGCCGAAGCAGCGCAACGGCGGCAAGCACGATGTAGGATGTATTCGTCACCTGGCTCGACTTCAATTTCCGCCCTGTATGACCTCGGCTTGCTCGCGTCATGACCGCCAGCATCATCATGGACATGGCGCCGATCGCAAAGAGATGAAGAACGGCGACCTGGGGCAGCCCCATTGGCCCGAAAGCGACAGCAGCAAATCCGAGAGGTACGAAACCATAAGCGATGTGAAGCACGAAGAGGATGGGCTCCGGCCAGGTCGTCCATCCCCGCCAGCGGAAGAGCCGTGTTCCGTTCATGATTGCAGCAACGGCGGCAGAAAAGCCGGTCGCGGTGGATTCAGGCGCAATCGCCCAGGCAGCGAGAGAAATGGCGCCAACGACGATCGTCGCCGCGTCGAAGCGGTTGTAGGCGACCGGAAAATCCGTGCGGCCGCGCTGATTGATCCAGTTTCTGGTAAAGCTCGGCAGGATGCGTCCTCCGACGACCGTGACGAGCAGGACATAGGCCCCGAGGCCGAGACGGATGGCAAGCGCCGGATTGCCGTCTCCGATCACCTCGAGATGAAAGAAGACATTGGCCGCCGCCAGAACCGCCAGCCCCGCGATGACCTTCAGGTCCTTCCATTTCCTTCCCGCAATCACCTCTCGCGCCGATAAGGCCAGCATGAGCGGGAGAAAGAGGCTGTCGATCGCGACGGCGGTCATCAAACCGATACTGCCACTGAACAGCATGACGATCCGGCCGATGCACCACACCACAAAGAGAGCGGCCAGCGGGCGCCCTGAAATGGGAAGGCGGCCGGTCCAGTTCGGGATTGCGGTCAGGAGGAAGCCTGCCAGGACAGCCGGCGCGAAACCGAAGAGCATCTCGTGAGCATGCCAGTAGGGCGTACCGTAATCGCTCGCCACGGCGACGCTGTCGTTCAGGAACGCCACCCAGAGGCCGATACTGACGATCGCCCATAATGCTGCCGCCAGAAAGAAAGGCCGAAAGCCGTAGGAGAACAAGACCATTCCGGAGCGGCTCATTCCCCGCGGCGCCCTGGTCTCCACGTCCTTTATAGTCTGCATGATCAAGATCTCCATTTTGATCATGCAGAAATGCCCGGATGGAAGACGGCAGTCGTTGAGATTACGCAAAGAAGATCCTTTGAACTTTGCGCCGGCACAAACAGCCAGTTTGCGCCACGTCAAAGATTTCCTTCGGCTTTGTTCTACTCTCCCCTTCGACAGGGCGGCGTCCGCCCGGTCTTCGACTACAGGAGATTAGCAATGACGAATACTCTGCAAATGACCCGGCGCACGATGCTGACGGGTGCTGCTGTTGCCGGAGCGCTGACGCCAATCATCGTATCCAGCACGGTGGCCCATGCCGATGAAGAGGTCGCCGCAGCGGAAGCGCTGAAGACCGTCAAGCCGAGCAAGGTCGACATATCGAAGCTTCCCCGCGAGAAGGTCGAGCTCGTCAAGCCGCCTTTCGTTCATGCTCACGAGCAGAAGACCGCGGACGGTCCGAAGATCAAGGAATTCACGCTTACCATCCAGGAAAAGAAGATGATCCTGGACAAGGAGGGCACCGAGATCAACGCCATGACCTTCGATGGATCGGTTCCCGGTCCCTTGATGGTGGTCCATCAGGACGACTATGTCGAGCTCACGCTGGTAAATCCCGCCACCAATGCGATGCAGCACAACATCGACTTCCATGCCGCCACCGGTGGGCTGGGCGGCGGGGCGCTGACGGTCGTCAATCCCGGCGAGAGCACCGTTCTTCGCTTCAAGGCGACCAAGGCCGGCGTCTTCGTCTATCACTGCGCCCCTCCCGGCATGGTTCCGTGGCACGTCACATCGGGCATGAACGGCGCGATCATGGTGCTGCCGCGAGAAGGTCTCAAGGACGGCAAGGGCAAGCCGCTCATCTACGACAAGGTCTATTACGTCGGTGAACAGGACTTCTACGTGCCGCGCGACGAAACCGGCAAGTTCAAGACCTACGACAGCCCCGGAGAGGCCTATGAAGATACGGTGGCCGTGATGAAAACGCTGACGCCCACCCACATCGTCTTCAACGGCGCGGTCGGAGCCCTGACCGGCGACAATGCGATGACGGCCAAGGTCGGAGAAACCGTCCTGATCGTTCATTCGCAGGCCAACCGGGATACCCGGCCGCATCTGATCGGCGGACATGGGGAATATGTCTGGGCAACCGGCAAATTCCTCAACCCGCCCGACACGGATCAGGAAACCTGGTTCATCCCCGGCGGCACTGCAGGTGCCGCCCTCTATACCTTCGCTCAGCCAGGCATTTATGCCTACGTGAACCATAACCTTATCGAGGCCTTCGAGCTGGGGGCAGCGGCCCACTTTAAGGTGACCGGCGAATGGGACGACGATCTCATGACCTCGGTCAGGGCACCGTCGGCAAGCTGACCTGGCGGAGGGGGCGGTGCGCGGGCCAGGGGTGGCCCGCGCACCAATCTCATTTTGGGGGCGCTATCTGCGTAAAACCATGGCCCGCATTGCAGCCATCGAACCAGTTTCAGGCATATCGATCGCAATTCCTCTTGCGCTGCTCGTGGCGCTTTCTGTGGCTGTCGCAGTGCAATCGGGATTGCTCGTGACGGCAAGCCCCGACGCGGCCGTTGCCGCCCCGCAGACCGTCGTGATCGCGCCGCATGGTTTCGCCTACCGCGACGCCACCGAATATTTCCGCAACGGCCTGGCCGTCGACGCGCCCAAGCTGGATAGGGAAGTGACCACGACGCTCGAAATCATGAAATATCAGACCACGCTTCGCGACTATAACCGCTGCGTGGCCGATGCCCGTTGCGAGCCGGCCGAACAGCGATATGACACGCTGTCGCAGGAGAAAATTCCCGCCACCGGCGTGAGCTATGACGATGCGGTCCGCTACGCGGCGTGGCTGTCGGAACGCACCGGCGCCGAATGGCGGCTGCCGAGCGATTTCGAGCTGGCCTATGCCGCGGCCGATCGTTTTCCCGACGATGCTCTCGGAATCGACCCCAATGACAAGAACCCGGCAAACCGCTGGCTTGCGGACTACGAACGTGAAGCCCGCAGGGCTGCAGCGATCGACCCACGGCCGCAGCCGCAGGGCTCGTTCGGAATCAGCCAAACCGGACTGGTCGATTTCGCCGGCAACGTCTGGGAGTGGACTTCGACCTGCAACAAACGGATCGATCTCGATAGAAACGATGCTGCGGCGGAGCCGGATCCCAGGAATTGCGGCATCATGATAGCAGCAGGCAAACACCGCGCCCCGATGAGCAGTTTCGTGCGAAATCCCAAGGGCGGCGGATGCTCGGTCGGAAGTCCGCCCGACAATCTCGGCTTCCGCCTCATTCGCAGGCCGGGTTTTCTGGAAAGCGTGAAAGACTTTGCGCAAAGAGCAATGGCGGAAATGTTCGCACCGGCGACGAATGCCCAGGGCAGAGCAGGATGACGATGAAAATTGACCGGACGATTTTGAAATCATTGCCGCTCTTCGAGCGCATGACCGATGCGGATCTCGATTCGATGCTGCAGCACGCGTCGCCGCGCCGCATCGTCCCGGGAGACGCGGTTTTCGAGCAAGGCGCTCGGGCAAAGTCGTTCTTCCTGCTCCTACACGGCCGTCTCAAGGTGACGCAAGTGACGCAGGACGGACAGCAGATCATCGTTCGGATGGTTCATCCCGGCGACCTGTTCGGCTTTGCAATGGCGCTCCGCCGGGAGGATTACCCGGGAACGGCCGTCGCGGCGGCCGAGAGCCTCGTCATTGCCTGGCCGACGGACATGTGGCCGCGGTTCGTCGAACAGAACCCGCGCCTTGCCGTGACCGCGATGCAGACGATAGGCCAAAGATTGGAGGAAGCGCACACGCGCATCCGGGAAATGTCGACAGAGGAAGTGGAAAAGCGGGTGGCCCACGCCGTCCTCAGGCTTTCCAAACAGGCTGGCCGGCCGGTTGAAACGGGCATCCGCATCGATTTCCCGATATCGCGCCAGGATATCGCCGAAATGACCGGAACGACGCTGCACACGGTCTCGAGAATTCTCAGTGCATGGGAGGCGAAGGGAATGGTGGAGGGCGGCCGCCAGAAGCTGACGGTGACCGATCCGCAAAAGCTCCTCAATCTCGCCGATGGCATACGGGATTGATGCCGATCGGGAATTGCCTGCAAAACCGGGAGAATGAGCTTGATAGAGTTCCTTGCCGCCTTCGCGCTTTTCGTAGCGCTTCACTCCGTCCCGGCCGTACCGGTCATTCGCTCCGGGATCATTCACCGCGTCGGTCGGCCGATCTATTTCGTCGGCTATTCTACAGTTTCCATTCTGGCGCTGATCTGGGTTTTCTCCTCGGCGCTCGCAATGGAGTACATGCCCCTGTGGGAGTTGCGGCCATGGCATGCCGCGGTCACTTTCGTACTCGCACCCCTGGGCATCTTCCTCGTCACCGCGGGACTTTTGAGCGCCAACCCTCTTTCTATCACGCTGAACCCATCGCCCACACTCGGCTCCGTCACCAAAATCACCAGACATCCCGTCCTTTGGGGATTTGCCGTCTGGGCAGGCGGCCATATCGCCGCAAACGGCGATCTGCGCTCCCTATTGCTGTTCGGAGGGTTTGCCGGGTTTGCATTGGCCGCGATTCCGATGATCGAAAAAAGAGCGAAACGGTGCCTTGGCAGTACTTGGACTGATCTGGCGGAACATACTTCGATCTGGCCGCTTGCCGCCTGTTTCAAAGGAGAGCAGCCGATGATCGACAGGCCGATGCTGCTCGCGGTCCTGGTGACTGCAAGCCTGACAGCGTGGCTCCTATTCGCAGGAGGTCACGGCGCGATGTTCGGTGCCGATCCCGTCGCCATCCTTGCCTGACCCAACGCGCTGCCGCCCCGCCGCGAGACAATGACCGGCACGCGCGGATATACCGGCATCGCATTGATCGAGGTCAAAGTGTCTTTGCGCTGGCGTCGTAACGTTGAAGAAAATCTGGAAGCAACCGCGACCAGCCTATGAGCGGAGCAATAGAATGCCGTACGATGTCATTGCAGCGAGCCTGAACGCGAGGGATAAGTCCGGGCGCATCGAGGTGCGTTTCGGCGCCGACCAAAAGACCGTTGTCGTCTCGCGACGCGCATTGCTGTCTATAGCCTCGCCACCTCGTGCCACCGAAGCGCGCCTTCTTCAGCACATCGACACGTTCTGTGAAATTGCGGCAAGCTGCCTCGCATCGGAGGGGATGGACGGGGATACGATTCTGATCACCGCAAACGACGTCCGCAGGTGGTGCCATGCCTGGGAAACATCCGGCTTGGCGGCCGAAGCGCCGGCAGCACCCCGCCTTCTGCTGGTTTGAGGCCGGACTCCGAATCCGGATCTGAATCAAAGCAGTAGACCATGAAACGCTGCTCGCTTTTCGGCATCATTCCCTCCCGATCCCGATGAGGACAACCGACCGGCTGCTGGTGACATCGGGACAGCGAGCGTGTTAAAGACGATGCCATTGGATACGATCTGTAACGAGCAACGGCTTGACGGATGGACGATGGCAACAGCTCAGAATGACGCGCATCTTCTCGTCGTTGACGACGACCCGCGCATTCGCCAGATGTTGACGCGCTATTTCGAGGGCGAGGGCTACTCAGTCTCCGCCGCCTCCGACGGGACCGAGATGCGGGTACGCCTGCGCCAGCAGACTTTCGATGCCATCCTCCTCGATCTCGTCCTTCCCGGCGGCACCGATGGTCTCGATCTCGCCCGTGAAATTCGGGCCACCTCGGATGTCCCGATCATGATGCTGACCGGCCGGGACGATGTCGTCGACCGAATCGTCGGCCTGGAGGTCGGCGCCGACGACTACATCGCCAAGCCTTTTCATCTCCGGGAAGTCCATGCCCGCCTGAAGTCGATCCTGCGCCGCCGACAATCTTCGCCGCGCAATGCAGAAGCCGCGAGCGAGGAGATCGTCGGCTTCGAGGATTGGAAGCTCAATCTCAGCCGTCGTCAGCTTCTCGACCCCGACGGCGCGGAGGTCGAGTTGACGACCGGCGAATTCGACATGCTGGCGACCTTCGTGCGGCATGCCGGCCGGGTCCTCACGCGCGATGTGCTGATGGATCTCACTCGGGGAAGAAATCTCGAAGCCTTCGACCGGACGATCGACGCTCAGATCGTCCGCCTGCGCCGCAAGATCGAAACCGATCCGAAGAAGCCGCAATTCATCAAGGCCGTGCGCGGCGTCGGCTACGTGTTCACCGCCAGGCTCGACTGACGTTTCAAAACCGCCATGCCCAGACCAGCCATTTCCTCCGTGACGAGGAACTGGTCAGGCAGAGTTTCTCCGAGAGAACGGATCCTATTCGGATTACGTCTGTCACGCCCGGTTTATCACGGCATTGGAGGATTGCCGGAAGGCGGCGTCTCCTGATTAACGTCATGTCCATAGGGCTATTTAGGGCTCTCGACAGGCGGTGCCCCTTGACCCAAGGAGATTTCAGCGATGCTTGACGGAAATCAACGATAGTCGCTCAAGACGGCACCATCATGACGTCTGACCTGAAAGAGGTTCGTCGTGAGCGATTGAGCTTCGAAGACACATCTCGATGCGCTCCAATTCAAGCCGAGCGCCGATGCCGCCCATATCTGGCCGTGGACAGCGGCGTCGTGCCTCTGACCGACCGCACCAAGCGTGTCGCGCACTCGATGACCGGCTGTCGGTCGGTGCAACGGCCGGCAAACGGCGCCTAGGAGGATCCCAATGAAGAACGAAGAGATGGAAAACAAACTGAAAGTCTTGAAGACGGACTTGCAACGCCGGCTATCGGCGATTGACGCCGATCTCGGTGCTGCGCTGGATCCAGATAGCGAGGATCGTATCACGCAGGTCGAGAACGATCAGGTGCTGACGGAAATGAGACGGGAAGCGCGTGAACAGATCGCATCGATCGACGCTGCTCTCGAGCGCCTTAAACGCGAAACGTTCGGTCGTTGTGTCAGATGTCTCCGCCCAATCGAGACAAAACGGCTGAATGCTCTCCCCTACACACCCTTTTGCGTGGCATGTGCTCACCTGGCGGTCTAGCGAGCGACATCACAGACTGCCTGCAGAGATCGCGTGAATGACGCTGTCGGGTAGCGTGTCCCGATGGCGGGGCACGTCCATTCGCTGACAAGCTTGTCGTCCGCGACCGACAGCGACGGGATTGTGGCACGCTCGATGAAGAGGCGTGCGGGGCAACGGCACCTGCCGGGGCGTTTGCGATTCATCAATGCGTGAAACGGGCATCGGCCTATCATGACATCGCAAACATGAGCGAAAGGAGCGCGTCATGTCATTGGGATTACGCGAATACACGCAGGCCGAGTGCTATTCGGCCTTGGAAGAGGCGCGTTTTGGGCACCTGGCCTGCTGCAAAGACAGCCAGCCATATGTCGTGCCGATCTATTTTTCATACGACAATGGCGTGGCCTATTGTTTCTCGATGCCTGGCCGCAAGCTGGAATGGATGCGAGAAAACGATAAGGTTTGCCTGCAGGTGGATCAGCGGGTGGGCGGCGGCTGGGCGAGCGTCATTGTCGAGGGAAGGTTCGAGGAGTTTCCCGATGCCGATGTCGGGAGGAGCCAACGTCTGCACGCATGGGAGCTGTTGCAGAAGCACTCGGATTGGTGGGAAGTTGGTTCGCTCAAGCCGAAAGAGCTTCCGGTCCTGGCCGAGTCGCCGCACGTATTCTTCGGAATTTTTGTCCACGCTTTATCGGGCCGCGTTGTTTTCAGAAGTGACTAAAGGCTGGAGCCGGGAGATGCCGAGAGCGTAAAACTGCACATGATGCAGCGCGCGATGTTTGGCGCCACGCTCGAGATAAATTTTTCAGCGGCCGGGGTTCAGCAGCGGCAGGAGCCCTGATGCCTCGTCACGAGGTCAGACGCCAACTGGATCGTCTGATCCCGCCAGAAGAGGATTGATGATGCATGCCATCCAATTGCACAGGCTTTTGGATGACATGCACAAGGACAGGACCCGGACACGCCGCTCCGGAGAAGGCCGATCCCTATAGGGCGGTCTCGCAGCCGAACGTGTCGAAACGTAAGGCCCGGCAATTTTAATGGGCCATGAATATCGGCATCTTGCTTTCCTCGATCATGCTGCGGGTCACCCCGCCAAAGATCGTTTGCTGCCAGCGGGGATGATTGTACGCGCCCATGACGATGAGATCGGCGGATACGTCGACCGCGTGCTGCCGTAGGACCTCGTCTGCCGGCTGTCCGCCGCTGGCGACGCGGTCCACCTGGACCTTGACGCCGTGACGCGCGAGATAGGCGGCAATGTCGGCGCCTGGCTCTTCCCCGTTCACGCCTGCCCTTGCCACCGGATCCACCATGGTTACGTAGACGGTGTCGGCCTGCTTGAGCAGGTCAAGCGACTGGCGAGCGGCCCGGGAAGCTTCATCGCTCGAATCCCATGCGAGAAGAACCGATCTCGATGATGAATTCATTGCTCGCGTTCCGCGGTTGATGAGGATCGGAGTGGGCGTTCGGAAGAGAGCACCGTCGATGATGCGTTTGCGAAGCTCTTCGTCGCGTGCCGCCTGCCGTCCGACCAGGACCACATCGGCATAGAGAGCCCTTTCGGCGATATCCTCGTCTGCCAAAGCGAATTCGGTATAGACGTCCTGAACCTCGTAGGAGATATCGCTTCGGCCGAGAATTTCCTTGATCTCTTCAGTCTTGTGGGAAAGCGCATCGATCTCGCGCTGCCGCTCCTCGATCCAGACGGGCGAGATGGCATTATAGTCCCCGATGATCGGAGACGCTCCCAGCGCGATTACGAGCGCATTCAGATGCGCGCCCTGAGCGCCGCAAAAGTCGATTGCGGTTTTCAGATCTTCCTCGAACTGGTTGACGCCGAGGATGCTTAATACCGTCCTGATTGTCATGTCGATATACCTCTCTGATTGGTGTCAGAAGGATAACCAGTCTGGCGGGGCGTTCCTTGACCTTCGTCAAAGCGCTGTCGATTTTGGCGGTATAGCCTGTCTATGAAGGATGTAGCCGACCGCAAGAGCCGCGCGCCATTGTGCGCAGGCTTGAGCGGGGCGCGGGGCGCTGGAACCGATGAGAACGAAGATGGGAGGTCATAGATGCTGTCGACGGAACGAGACTTCAGACGAGGCGGCGAACGGTTCCCTATTCCTTCACAAGGCGAAGTCGAAGGCAGGCTTCTGATGTTCGAAGTGGTTGCCGTCACCTGCTTGCAGGAGCTTCTCGCTAAGCGGGACTCGCATCTTGTCTCTAGACTTCGCCAGAAGCTCCTTCGAAACCTGAAGGAAAAATGCGCCCCTTTGAAGTTATGTGCGGATGACGAAAGATCCGCGAAGGAATTCGCGCTTCAGTTGTTGAAGGCGGCTTTGCAAGAGGCGGAAAACGAGAGGCAGGCGGGTTAGCGAAGATCTGCGGGAGGTCCCATGAGCAGAATTGCAGTTACCTTCAATGCCGGATCCTCAAGCTTGAAGATCGGCGTCTTCGAGATCGGCGCCGGTGGCGCTGTCCGGCCGCTGGCCAGAGGTGCGGCGACTGTTGATAAAAAGAGCCGCCTCGACTACGAGATCGCAGGTGAGCCTCATGACGCCGACTTGCCAGATATCCAGGAAGTCGGTCCGGCTTTGATTGCCGAGGTCCTCTCCCGACTCCTGCCGCAAGGTTCAGCGCCGACGGTGGTCGGGCATCGCATTGTTCATGGAGGTTTGGCCTTCACAGGGCCTGTATTCTTGGACTTGGATATTCAGGCACAGATCGAGGAACTGGTGCCACTGGCGTCTCTGCACCTGCCTCCGGCTCTGAAGGTGATCCGCGCTGTTCGGGCGACATATGCTGATGTGGCGCAGACCGCGTCGTTCGATACCGCGTTTCACACATCTCTATATCGTCTTGCCGCACGTTTCGCGATTCCGCGCGAAATGCATGAAGCGGGAATCCGCAGGTATGGGTTCCATGGACTTTCCTACAAGTCCGTTTCTGAAAAGCTCAAAAAAATCGCTCCCGATGTCGGCAGCGGCAGGGTCGTATGCGCGCATCTGGGAAGCGGTGCGAGCCTTTGCGGGATGGTGGACGGCGTCAGCATCGATACCAGCATGGGCTTTTCCACGCTCGACGGGGTACCCATGGCCACCCGCCCGGGATCGATCGATGCAGGCGCCCTGATCCATCTTCTCCGCAACGAATTCCATGACGCCGACCGGCTCGAAGATTTCCTCTACCACAGATGCGGCCTGCTCGGCGTCTCCGGCGTGAGCGGAGACGTGCGGGTGCTCGTCGACGATTTCCACCCGGCGGCGCGGGAAGCGCTTGATCTCTTCTGTTTCAAGATCGCCGGCGAGATAGGCAGGCTGACGGTGTCGCTGGGCGGCGTCGACGCCATCGTCTTTACCGCCGGTATCGGAGAGCATCAGCCGGAAGTCCGGAAGGGCGTGGCACGTCATCTCGCGTGGATGGGCCTCGACCTCAGCGAGTCTGCCAACAAGGCGAATGCGACGGTCATCAGTGCTCGGGACAGCGCGATAACTGCCTTCGTCATTCCGACCGACGAGGAGCAGGTGATAGCCGACGAGGCGCTTGCCGTCATTGGCCGACACGGTCTCTGACGATTCGGGGAAACGAACTTTCGCAAGCGACATGGCGGAATGGGCCGAACTTTCGACCCTCTGTATCGACTGCGGCAAGAGTGTTCACCCGGCTTCCAGCGAGCGGTAGATTTCTTCTTCCTGCGCAAAATGAAGGCGCGTAATGGCCTCCAGGCCGTGCAGCAGTCGCTGGACCTCATAGAGTTGCGCATCTGTCGGCACCCCGGCGGCAAACGCTTTGCACACGTCGCTCAGGTTGTGGATTTGCCGTTGGATCTCCATGTGAGTCCGGCTCATGCCGGCCAGAACGTCGGGTGCTGCCCTGTGCTGGCGCAGTCGCGCATAAACCTTCTCATCCTGTTTCTCATGTGGAAGCAGGCGCTCACGGAGTTCGCGATCCAGCTTTTCGAGTTCGTCTTTTGTCTGCTCCCTGGGGAGGCGATGTATGCGATCCGCCGTGATGCGGATGTCGTCAATGACATCAGCCAGAGCCGCATGTTCAGCCTCCAATTGCAGCAGGTCTTCGTTGCTCAGTCGAGCGGATGCGGTGCCAAACGACAAAGGCGGGCCGAGGGCGCGGAGCGCATTCATGATGACGACGACGTCGATCGCTTCCTGAAAAAGCGCTCCTTCCACCGGTGTCAGATGACCAAGTGCGGCCGCGACCATACCTGCCATCGAGAGGGCCATGCCGGCATAGACACTCTGCAGCGCAATCCTGCGCGATCGTCGCGCGACGTGGATGGCGTCGACCAGCCGGTCCAGCCGGTCGACCAGGATCACGACATCCGCTGCTTCGGATGAGGCAGCGGCCCCCCGTGCACCCATCGCAATGCCGACGTCGGCGGCCGCAAGCGCCGGCGCGTCGTTGACGCCGTCACCGATCATAAGGACTGGACGGCTTCTTGCTTGCTCCTTTTGCACGGCGAACGTCTTATCTTCAGGCTTCATTTCGCTGATGACCTCATCGACCCCGACAAAGGCGGCGACATCTTCAGCGAGATCGGCGCGGTCGCCGGTCGCAAGGACAATGCGCGCGATGCCGGCGTCCCGCAGATGCCGCAACACATAACCGGCTTCCGGACGAATTTGGTCAGCCAGGAGAATGGCTCCGGCCAGTGCGCCATCGATTGCGACGATGACCGCGACCGTTCCGTCGCGCCGTATCCAGCTTTTGATTTCTTCACGAAAGTCCGAATTTTGAAGCTTCGCACTCGCGAAATTCCATCCGCCGGCCAGAACGTCATGCCCGCCGACGCGGCCCGTCAACCCGGAGCCGGGAGCCTCGCGCACATCCGAGGGCGTGTCGAGCACGAGCCCTCGCCCGCGGGCCGCGGTCACGAGAGCCTGCGCCACCACATGGGGAGAGCTCTGATCCAGCGACGCCGCCAGTCTGAGGACCTCGAGTGCGTCGAGATCGCCGCGCGCCTTTATCTCAATCAGCCGCGCACGGCCGTCGGTCAACGTTCCGGTCTTATCGAGGAGAGCGGTCCTTGCGGCTGCAAGCGCTTCAAGAGCGCCGCCGTCCTTGACCAGGATGCCTTTCTTCGCGCAGCGGGAGATGCCGGACACGATGGCGACCGGCACGGCCAGTATCAGCGGACAAGGTGTCGCCACGACAAGGACAGCCAGGGCCCGCGTCGCATCTCCGGTGAACGCCCAGGCGGATATAGCGATCGCCAGGGTCAGAGCCAGGAATAGCATGCCGAACCGGGCGGCCAGCCGCACCATCGGCGCTTTGTTCTCCTGCGCCGCCTTGACCAGCCGGATGACCGCCGCGTAGGTGCTGCCCGCCGCGGCACGCGTCGCCTGCAGGTCGAAAGCATCGCCGGCATTCGTTGAGCCGCTCATCACCGCCTGCCCGGGTTTTCGCCGCACCGGCAGCGCCTCGCCTGTCAGGGCGGATTCATCGAGCACAGCGGCATTCCCGGCAACGATGCCATCGACGGGAACAACTTCACCGCGGCGGACAAGAATGCGATCGCCGGGCACGATGGCCGACAAGGCGACGTCCTGGATGCGGCCGCATTCATAACGGGCTGCGGTGTTCGGCACCCTGCCGAGCAGCGCCGTCATCTCCCGGCCCGCCCGGTTTTGGGCAAAGTTCTCCAGGAACTGCCCGCTGGTAAACATGAGCGCAACAATAATTCCGGCAAAATACTCGCCGAAAACAATGGCTCCGCCCATCGCCAGCGCCGCGATGAGATCGAGGCCGAATTCTTTCTTGTGAAGGCTGATCCCTACATCGATCAGGAGGGCAGCAAGGACAACCGCCGTTCCCGTCGTCCACAATTGCGTGGCAATATGCGGTTGCCCAGCCAATCTGGCGAGCCCACCGGCGACCAGCGCCAATGTGACCAGGGGCAGCATCCATGTTTTTGCGCCACGCCAACCCCGTATCAGCATGCGGTGTTTCTCCTATCCGAGACCGACGTGCAGAACGCGCCGGCAAGCCATCTTCGGCGTGCGCTAAAAAGGCCACGCCGGCGCCGCAGACCCGTTGAGCCTTGAGAATGCTCCTCCTGCGGAGGAGAATGTTTGAGCCAAATCAAGAAGAGGCCGGAAAGTGAGCCCATCAGTCAGCAGCACCTGTATTTCCGCGGAGAGCTCATTCCAAAACCTGCACCGATTGCAAGGCCATATTTGACGCCGATCAAAGCGGTCCGCCTGCAGCGCGCTACCTTGGTTCCGTCGGCTCGGGTAACGGCCGGCCCGTTCAAAGATTTCGGCACACCGCGCTCATAGACGTGATGCGGTGTCCACTTCGTCATGGAGTCGAAAATGCTCGTTCAAATCATGACTGCGCCGGCGATCACCGTAGCGGCGTCCTCTTCCATTGCGGAAGCCGCCAAACTGATGCTCGACAACAGGATCAGCGGCCTGCCGGTCGTCGACGCCAACGGAACGCTCGTCGGCATCGTCAGCGAAGGCGATTTCCTGCGCCGCAGCGAATTGAACACCGAGCGTAAACGCCCATGGCTGCTCGAGTGGCTGGCCGGCCCCGGAAAGATCGCCGACGAATATGTTCGTACCCATGGGCGGCGGGTCGAGGAAGTGATGACCTCGCCGGTCAGCGCAATTGCGCCGACAGCCGCCATTTCCGATGCGGTCAGATTGATGGAGCGCCGGGATATCAAGCGCCTTCCCGTCGTGGCCGATGGCAGGCTCATCGGCATACTCGCCCGCTCCGACGTGCTGCGGGCACTCTCGCAGGCCCTGCCGCCCACCTTGGCTTCCACCGGCGATGCAGAGATCCAGGCGGCGATCGAGGCCGAACTGGCAAAGCAGAGCTGGAGCCGCAATGGCTTCATCCACTGCCATGTCGCCAACGGCGTTGCCGAACTGACGGGCACGATTTTCGATGAACGCGAGCGTCTTGCCGCAAAAATCGCGGCCGAGAATGTGCCGGGCGTCACGTCGGTCAGGGATCTCCTCGTCTGGGTCGATCCCTACTACGGCATAGCGCTTCCGCCACCGGACGCAGAGGCCAGACAGGCTTGAAACTTAAGGGAGACAAACCATGGGACATCCCTCGCCCGTCATTCGCAATGGCGCCGGCCGTTCTGGTTCGGTGAGGTCGGCGTGGCTGCAGAGCCGAGGCGCTGCCGAATATCTTCGAAGCGCAAACAGGAGGCCGGGACGCTGAAATGCCGAAAAGTCTGTTCGGTTTCGTGTTCCTGATGGGCCGCCATCACCAGATCGCGATCGCGGCTCTTTCTGTTGTTCTCTTTCTCGCCGCCACCGCGCCGCTGGAAGTCCAAAGGCGCATCATCAACGCCGCCACAGATGCGACCCCCTACCAGACCATCCTGATCCTCGTCCTTGCTTATCTCGGCCTTGTCCTTCTGGAAGGTCTGACCAAATTGCTGTTGAACATCTACCGTGGCTGGGTTGGCGAGGTCGCGGTCCGCTGGCTGCGCAAGTCGGCGCTTGCCGCTTCGGAACCCTCGAGCGGGGCTCCCATCGATGCCGTTGCCGAAGGCGTGCAGCTCTCGATCATCATTGCCGAGGCCGAACCGGTCGGGGGTTTCGTCGGCACCAGCATCTCGGAGCCGCTGCTGCAGGCCGGCATCCTTATAGCGGTCGGCGGCTACATGATCTTCCTGCAGCCCCTGATGGCGCTTGCCGTCGCCGTCGTCTTTCTTCCGCAGGTCGGCTTCGTGCCACTGATGCAAACGGCGATCAACCGCCGGGTCGAAACCAAGATCACCGTCATGCGTCATGTCAGCCAAAGCATGGTTCGGCATGTGGCAACGAATGATGCGCTCGAGGCCCAGGGCGCCCGGGTGGAGAGGCTCTTTTCCATGAACATGAGCATCTACAAGATCAAGTTCACGATGAATTTCATGATGAACCTGATGACGCAGCTGGGTTACGCCGGCATCTTCGCGCTCGGCAGCTATTATGTCGTCACCGGCAAGACGGAGATCGGAACCGTCGTCGCCTTCATTTCCGGGCTCTCCAAGATCAGAGATCCGTGGGGAGAACTTATCGATTGGTACCGCGATCTGAGGGTTACGCAGGTCAAATATGCCATGATCCGAGATGCGTGTGCTGTTCCAGAAGCGCGAAGCGGGGCGTCCATTGATGACGCGACGACTGCTACTGGCGCCATGAAGGCTTGAAGATTTGCGGCGGCTACCGCGGGCAGAGGCGGCATCGACGATACAATCCCAGAGCGTGTTGCTCCGAAGCCGATTTGAACATCGCCCGGACGCTCTCAATGTGACAACAGGACAGGCAGGGTGATGCTCGTCAGTATTGATAGGGTGGCGCCGCCGAGCACGAATTCGCGCAGGCGAGAATGGCCGAAGCCGCCCATCACCAAAAGATCGGCCCGCACTTCGAAGGCTTTGCTTTGCAGCACCTCGCCGACCGGTTCACCATGCGCGCGCACTCGTGTCGTCTCTGCCGGCACCCCGCTCTTCATCAGGTTCTCGACGAGATCGTCGGCCGTTTCATCTGCCATCGGTTTTTCGTCGATGACGGAAAGTACGCAGACCTTGGAAGCCTTCTCCAGGAAAATGGAGGCGTCATGGGCTGCCCGAGCGGCTGCGCGGCCGCCATCCCAAGCGATGGCAACATGATCCATCCGGCCGCCGAAAGGCGCCGAGGGATAAAGGATGAGCGGCCGCCCAGACCCGAACAGAACCGCCTCGACGACCGGACGCGAGATCCCGGTCGATTCCAGAAGCACGAGATCGTAGGCGCGCGCCGCTTGCGCGAGCGCTTCGACGACGAAAGGCTCTTCAATCTTGATCTGCCGCGTGCGCACATCGACAGAAGCCGCCTTTGCCTCGTCGACCGCCAGCCGGGTCAGTGCCGAGGCGCGCTTGCGGCTCAGCGCCTGCGCATCACGCGCCATCTTCGCCGCATCGATGATCAGCGACGACAGCGCGTTGGAGACATTGGGAATGGTGATCTCCACTGCACAGACGGTCAGTGTTGCCTGCATGTGGTGCGCGAGTGCAACGGCATTGGAGATGATGAATTCCGAAGTCGCATCCGGATAGGTGAGGAGCGGAAGAAAGATATGCCGTTTCATGATTTACTCCGAATGAGGATCGGGACCTGATGCTGGCATTTTGAAGCCTGCCGGGAAGCGCGCATTGACATGCCTCAAAAGGAGCTTTGCGATCTCGAACGGTCGGAGAGGGGCTTGCACAGACAATCACATCTCTGGTGTCTCGCGATCGCTGTCAATCACCGCTTTGTCCAGCTTGTTGATCGTGGAGAAAACGCCATTCCGCTGATCGGGATCACTTCAAGTGGGCATCGGGTGGCCAGCCTCGTGTTCGATCCTTCCGGCTTTCCGGACGGGACTTAAGGCTGGGGCCGAGATTGCGGTGTCGGCGGGATCGAAGCAGCTTTGCGTCCAGAGCGCATGCTCACTCGGCGGCCGGTCCTATCTCAGGCCTCAGATGGCGCCGGCGCCAGGTGGCGGGCGCCTCGCCGGTGCGTTTACGGAAGAAGCGGGAAAAATAGGCCGGATCCTCGAAGCCGATCTCTCGCCCGATGTCTTCTACCGACCGGACGGTGAACATCAAAAGGCGCTTGGCTTCCAGCAGCCGCCGCTCCAGCGTCAATTCCTTGACGGACAACCCGAACACTTCGCGGGCCGCCTTGTCGAGGAGATGCGGCGTCGTCGCAAGGAGATCGACATAGGCCCCGACGGGCCAATCCTTCCTGTAGTGGAGATCGATATGGCGGCGCAGCGCAAGGCCGAGTGAGACCGTCGCCGACGTCGACGGCAACGCGACGCGGCCGCCGATGCGGCCCATCAAGGACAACACGACTGAGATCAGGCCGCATAGCACCTTTTCGCCCTCGGCGCCCTGCTCGCGATATTCTTCGGCCAGCATATCGAGCAGTGTCCCGAGCTTTGCCCATACCGGATCGGCCGGCTCGCCCGTCAGGAAGGTCGGCACGTCGAGATCGAGGGCGACCTGCGGCGCGATCGTCTTCAGCATATCGTCGGAGACCGACACCACGATCGCATCCGACTGCTCGTCGACATCGAAACCGTGCACCACGCTGCTCGGGACAAAACTCACGGCGGGAGCGGAAAAATTCCAAGTTCCCTCTTCGATCCGATAGGTTCCCCCACCCTGAAACCAGTAGGTGATCTGCCCCATCAGCGGATGCTTGTGCGGTGAAACATGGCCGAAATGGACGCTTTTGCGCTCCATCACCGTCTCGACATGCAGAAAGCCAACGTCGAGCGAACGGCTCGGCTCGCCATAGACGAAGAAATTCGGAACTTCGCTTCGCATCATCATACCGGAAAAAGTACCAGCGAATTGCGGGCTTTGTCCATGGTCTCGCATCCTGTCCCGAATTAACCTTTGTCAATATCAGAAGGAGGAGCATGAGATGCGTTCAGAAGATCACCGCAGCGACAAGACGAGGCCGTTCACCGGCGCCGAATATCTCGCAAGCCTGCGCGATGGGCGCGAAGTCTATATCAACGGCGAACGCGTCGCCGATGTGACCACCCACCCCTCGATGCGCAATTCCGCCCGCTCGATCGCGCGGATGTACGATGCGCTGCACGACGAAAAGACCAAGGACCGCCTGACCTCGCCAACCGACACCGGCAATGGCGGCTATACCCATAAATATTTCCGGGTTGCGAAATCCTCCGCCGAGCTCGTCGCCCAGCAGGGCGCGATCGCCGACTGGGCGCGCATGTCCTATGGCTGGATGGGCCGCACGGCCGATTACAAGGCAGCGCTGATGAACACGCTCGGGGCGAACGCCGACTGGTACGGGCCGTTCAAGGATAATGCGCTTGCCTGGCACAAACGGTCGCAGGAATCCGTGCTCTTCATGAACCACGCGATCGTCAATCCGCCGATCGACCGGCACAAGCCGGCCGATGCCGTGAAGGATGTTTTCGTCCACATCACCAAGGAAACCGACGCGGGTATTTACGTCTCCGGCGCCAAGGTGGTCGCCACTTCATCGGCGCTCACCCATTATAATTTCCTCGCCCAAAGTTCGGCGACGGTGACGGAAGATCCTTCGCTCTCGGTGATGTTCATCGTGCCGATGAACGCGCCCGGCATCAAGATGTTCTGCCGTGTCTCCTACGAGCAGACCGCCAATACCGTCGGCCATCCCTTCGACTATCCGCTGTCGTCGCGCTTCGACGAAAACGATGCGATCCTTGTGCTCGACAATGTGTTCGTGCCCTGGGAGGATGTGCTCGTCCTGCGTGACGCCGCCAAGATCCTGTCGTTCCATCCCGCGTCGGGCTTCATGCATGGCTATTGCTTCCAGGGCTGCACGCGTTTTGCCGTCAAGCTCGATTTCCTCGCCGGCCTGCTCGCCAAGGCGCTACGCGCCACCGGCGGCGATGCCTTCCGCGGCAATCAGGCGGCACTCGGCGAGGTCATTGCGCTGCGCCACATGTTCTGGTCCTTCTCCAACGCCATGGCCTATAACCCGCAGCCTTGGGCAAACGGCGCCGTGCTGCCGAACATGGAAGCAGCCCTCTCCTACCGCACCTTCATGTCGGAGGCCTATCCGCGCGTCATCGAGACGGTGCGCAAGGTCGTCGCATCAGGACTGATCTATCTCCCCTCCTCGGCAAAGGACTTCGGCAATCCCGAGATCGACCGCTATCTCGCACAATATGTCCGCGGCTCTAACGATATGGGCCATGTCGAGCGTATCAAGATCATGAAGCTGCTGTGGGATGCGACCGGCACTGAATTCGGTGGGCGCCACGCGCTTTACGAACTCAATTATGCCGGCGCGCCGGAAGAGGTCCGGCTGCAGGTGCTGAAGGGCGCCGAGCGCGGCGGGCGCTTGAGGGAGATGGAAGCGCTCGTCGATCGCTGCATGAGCGATTACGACGAAACCGGCTGGACCGGCGATACCTGGCTGCCGCCACTCGATGCGGCATCTCCCATCCGCAACGCGGCCGAGTGAGGGCATGGCCATGGAGGAGCAAGTCTCGAAAACCGAGTTCCGTGATGCGATGGCCCGCGTCTGCGCGCCCGTCAACGTCATCACCACCAACGGACCCGCCGGGCGCGGCGGGTTTACCGCCACCGCCATGTGCAGTGTGACGGATGAGCCTCCGACGCTTCTGGTGTGCATGAACGGCCGCTCGGCGCAATGCGGCCTCTTCCTCGAAAACCACCGCTTCTGCGTCAACGTCCTTGCCGATGACCATCAGGAACTGGCCGGTTATTTCGCCGGCCGCCAGGCGGATATGGCGGCACGCTATGCGGCGGCGGAATGGGTCAACATGCCGTCGGGAAGCCAGGCCCTGGCCGGCGCGATGGTCTCCTTCGACTGCCGGCTCACCGAGGCCCGCCTGGTCGGCACCCACCACATCTTCATCGGCCAGGTCATCGGCATCCGCTCGCGGGTGGATGGCAACGCACTGCTCTATTTCGACCGCAACTACATCAACGTGCCGACGCAGGTGGGTAGTTTCGGAGGATAGGCGCTAAACCAACGCGTTAAAGTGCTACAGCGCCGTGCGTCGGAACAGACGCGCGGCGCTGCAATATCTATCGGAGCGTGATGGTTTCGACTTGCTCCCGCTGTCCGAAATTCCCGCTTCAAAGCTGAATCCAAGCCGTCTTCAGGTCGACATATTTGTCGAGCGCGTGCAGCGATTTGTCGTGGCCGTTGCCCGATTGCTTGACGCCGCCGAGCGGCACGCTGTTGTCGGAGCCGCCATAGGTATTGACGTGCACCACGCCGGCGCGGATGCCGCGCACCATCCTGTGGGCGCGAGACAGGTTCGCTGTCCACAGCGCCGAGGCCAGGCCGTATTCCGTGGCGTTGGCAATCTCCAGGGCTTCAGCCTCCGTCTCGAAGGGAATGATCGACAGGATCGGCCCGAACACCTCCTCCCGCGCGAGTGTCATGGATGGCGTGACGTCGAAGACCGCCGGGCGCATATAATAACCGCCCGTCTCCTCGAGGATGCGTGCGCCGCCGGTGCGCAGCAAAGCGCCTTCCGCCAAGGCCCGGTCGACATGGCCGAGATTCTTCTCCAGCTGAATCGCGCTTGAGATCGCGCCCGCCTCGGTGGAAAGCTGCAAGGGGTCGGCGATCGTCATGGCCGCGGCGATACGCGCGACCTTTTCGGAAAAAGCGTCGAGGATCGATTTTTCGACCAGCAGGCGGGAACCCGCGACACAGACCTGGCCGGAATTACGGAAAATGCCGTAGGCCGAGACCTTGGCCGCCTGATCGAGATCCGGCGCATCGGCAAAGACGATGTTCGGAGATTTGCCGCCGAGTTCCAGATAGACGCGCTTCAGATTGGAGCGCGCCGAATATTCCAGAAGCCGGCGCCCGACCGGGCCGGAACCGGTAAAGGCGAGCACATCGATATCCATGTGCAGCCCAAGTGCTTCGCCGCTGACGGCGCCGCGCCCGGTGACGACGTTGAGTACGCCATCCGGCAATCCTGCCTCCGCGCAAAGTTCGGCGAGCCGCAGCAGCGTCAACGACGCGCCTTCGGCAGGCTTCAGCACCACGGAATTGCCGGCGGCGAGCGCCGGGGCGATCTTCCAGGCGCCGATCATCATCGGGAAATTCCACGGCACGATAGCGGCGACGACGCCCACCGGTTCGCGATGGATCAGACCGAGAATATTATCCGCCGTCGGGGCGATCTCGCCATAGACCTTGTCGATCGCTTCGGCATAATAGCGGAAGGTGCCGGCGGCACTGCCCGGCTCCGCCTTCAATGCCATGGAGATTTCCGTGCCGTTGTCACGCACGCCGAGCACGGCGAGTTCAAGCGCGTTTTTCTCGATGAGGTCGGCGATCTTCAGCAGCACCTTCTTGCGCTCGGCCGGTGCCGCCCGCGACCAGCTGCCTTTTTCGAAGGCGCGCCGCGCGGCCATGACCGCCCGATCGACGTCTTCGGCGCCGGCATCGGCGATCGTTGTCAGCCGGGTTCCGTCGATCGGCGAAATGACCTCCATCGCGGCCCCGTCCACAGGCGGGCGCCAGGCCCCGTCGATGAACAATGCCTGCGGGGAAACGGACAATGTCCGCAACTGGTCGATCTTGTCCTGCATCTCATGCTCTCACGAAAAAGGGTGGCGGGTCTTCCCGCCACCGCGATTGGAACCGATCAGACTTCCTGGCCGGCGCCGAGCCGGGCAAAGCCGACGGCATCCGCCGACTTCAGGCGCGCTGCCGCCAGCAATCCGATGACCGCGGCGATCAGCACGAGGCTTGGCAGAAACACGGCGAGCACGCCGTTTGCGCCGGCGATCGCGCCGAAGTTTGCCGAGATATAATAAACGAGCGCCAGCAGGATCAGCCCGGTGACGATGGGCAGCACCTTGATCACGAGCACGTTGCGTTCAAGCTCCGGATTGCGGCTGAAGAAGACCACGATCGAGAAGGCAGTAAACGCCATCAGCAGGATGATCGCCAGCGTGGCGACATTCGTGAGCCAGGAGAAGAGCGCCAGCACCGGATCCTGACCCGTCGCCGCAAACAGCGCGACGACGAGCACGGCGATGACGGTCTGGATGATCGAACCGACATGCGGGCTCTGGAAGACAGGATGCGTGACGCCGACCGACTTCGGCAACAGACCCTCGCGACCGGCGACATACATATAACGCGCCACGCCGTTGTGGAATGCGAGGACGCCGGCAAAGAGGCTGGTGATAAAGAGAAGGCTCATCACGATGGTGATCCAATGGCCGACATAACGCTCGGCGAGACCGAAGAGGAACGTGGTCGGATCCTGCAGGCCCTGCAGTTCCGGCACGAGCTTGTCGACGCCGGCGCCGTTGACCATTAGCCAGGAGGTCAGCATGTAGAACAGGCCGATGATCAGTACCGAGATATAGGTGGCACGCGGCACCGTCTTTTCCGGCTCACGGGCTTCTTCGCTGTAGATCGTCGTCGCTTCGAAGCCGATGAAAGCGGCAAAGCAGAAGAGAATGCCGATGGCCGGCGAACCGCTCAGGAAGGCGGTCGGCGTGAAGGGTGCCGCGGAAAGGCCGGCATCTCCGCCCTTGATGAGGATCGCGGCGTCGATGATCAGCACCACGAGATATTCGAGAATGACAAGCACCGTCAGAACCTTGGCGGAAAGATCGACACGCCGGTAGCCGAAGACCGCAACAAAGGCGATGCCGACATAGGTCCAGACCCACCAGGGCAGAACCAGCCCGTAACCGGCGAAGAAGCCTGACGTCGCCGCGCCGAACATGCCGAAGACGCCGATCTGCATCGCATTGTAAGCGAGGATCGCGATCAGCGCCGCCGCGCCGCCCATGAGGCCGCCGAGGCCCTGGGCGGTATAGGCATAGAAGGCGCCGGCATTGCGGATATGACGCGCCATGGCGACATAGCCGACGGCAAACAGCAGGAGAATGCCGGTCACCAGCAGGAAGGTCAGCGGGATGCCCGGCCCGTTGCCGAGCATCATCGACAGCGGCACGCCGCCGGCAACAGCCGTCAGCGGTGCGGCGGCCGAAACCACCAGGAAGGTCACGGCGCCGACGCCGAGACTGTTCTTGCGCAGCTGGTTTTCAGCCGGGCTTTGCGAATTTTGCGTAGTCATCTGCCTTCGTTCCCCTTTTTAAGAACATCCGATCATCGCTGCGATTGCGCGCAAGCGACCTCCACCAGAACCGGACTGACAAACGGTGCTTTTGGCTTTTGTTGATTTTGCCGCCGTCAGCGCTTATGGTTCATTATTTGAACCTCAGCTTCAAATATAGACTTGCAAACATTGCCAGCCTCTGTCAAGTTAATTCGCGTGTTAAGTATCTTGGGTCGCTGGTATCATGCCGCGATACAGGGTTTGCGGGCTGATTTGGCGGCTGGCGTAAAGCCGGATGCGACAAGCCGGGACATGAACCCACCCCAAGAGGAAGAACGATGAGCACGATCGGAAAGGCGCTTTCATTGCTGGATACCCTGTCACGGCTAGACAAGGAGGTGGGTCTGACTGACATCGCCCGCCTGTGTTCGCTCGACAAGGCGACCGCCCGACGCTTTCTGGTGGAACTGGAAAAACACGGTTTCATCGAGCAGGACGCCGAAAGCCGCCGCTACAGGATCGGATCGGCGCCGGTTCGGCTCGCCCGCATCCGCGAGGCGCGCTATCCCTTCCTGCGGGTTGCCGTGCCCTTCATCAAGACGCTCGCCGATTCCTCGGCGGAGACGGTGCATCTTTCCGAATTCTCCGGCGGCAGGCTGTCGACCATCCATGTGGAAGATCCGCCGCGCGCGCACCGCATCATCGTCGATGTCGGCAGCATCCTGCCCTTTCACGCTACCGCATCCGGCCTTGCCTTCCTCGCCTTCTGCCCGCCGGCGGAGATCGATGCGGCGCTTCGAAAGCCGCTCGAAAAATTCACCGACCATACCGTCGTCGACCCGCAACTGGTCCGCGGCCTGCTCGACGAGACGGCCGCGCGCGGCTTTTCCATCAGCCATCAGGGTCTCGAAGCCGGCGTCATCAGCACTGCGGCGCCTGTGCGCGCGCCGGATGGCCGGCCGGTCGGCTGCGTAGCCGTCGCGGCACCGCTCTCACGCACCACCAAGACGGCCATTGACGACTTCGGCGCGCAGGCCATCGCCGCCGCCAACGGGATTTCAGAAAAATACTACGGGTCGGAAAGGCTCACGGGAACCAGTCCAAAAACCAGGAGGAGAGAGTGATGAGCCCTGCGGCTCCCCTGCCAAGGATACTCGTCATCGGAACCGGTGACACCAAATGCGACGAACTGCAATTCATGGCCTCCGTCATCGAGGAAGCGGGCGGCCGGCCTGTTATGGTCGATGTCAGCATTCTCGGCGATCCGCCCTATATTCCTGATTATTCCAAGCATGACATTGCCAGGGCTGCCGCGACCTCGATCGCGGAGATCGCCGAAAGCGGCGATGAAAACAGCGCCATGGCGGCCATGGCAAGGGGGGCGGCGGCATTGACCCGCCGGCTTTACGAGGAAGGGCTCGTCGATGGGATCATCGTGCTCGGAGGTTCGATGGGCACGGATCTGGCTCTCGATGTCGCTGCCGTCCTGCCGCTCGGCCTGCCGAAATTCGTGGTCTCGACCATCGCTTATTCCCATCTGATCCCGCCCGAGCGCATCGCGCCCGACCTGATGATGATCCTGTGGGCCGGCGGCCTCTACGGCCTCAACAGCATCTGCCGTTCGGTGCTGTCACAGGCCTGCGGCGCGGTCGTCGGCGCCGCCCGGCACGGGACCAAACCGGATCGCGACCGCCCGCTGATCGGCATGACCTCGCTCGGTTCCTCCTGCCTCAAATACATGAAGCATCTGCGGCCCGAACTGGAAAAGCGCGGCTATGACGTCGCCGTCTTCCATTCCACCGGCATGGGCGGTCGCGCCTTCGAAGCCATTGCCGCGCAGGCCGGTTTTGCCGCCGTCTTCGATTTCTGCATCCAGGAGGTCAGCAATCACCATTACGGCACGGTGGTGACGTCGGGAGCGGACAGGCTCGAAAATGCGGGCCGCGCCGGCATTCCGCAGATCGTCGCCCCCGGCGCCGTCGACATGGTCGATCTCCAGGCCTGGCAGGCCCTGCCCGACATTTTCTTCGACCGTCCCTACCATGCCCATAACCGGCTGATCGGGTCGGTGACGACCTCGCCGGAAGGCCGGCGGGAAGTCGCTCGGCTGATCGGACAAAAGCTGGAACAGGCCGACGCCAAGACCGCCTTCCTGCTGCCGACCGAAGGGCTGCAGGAATGGGACAAGCCGGACGAGCCGCTGCACGATCCGGAAGGCCTCGCCGCTTTCCTCGACGAGATGCGCCGCACTGTTCCGCCCTCCGTCACCTTCCGGGAAGTCGACGCCCACATCAATTCTCCCGACTTTTCGGCCGCAGCCCTTGCCATTTTCGACAGCTGGGTGGCTGAGGGCATCATTCCGCAAGGACGGCCATCATGACAGAACGCGCCCTCATCCTCGATTTCGGTGGCGTCGTCACTCGCACGCTGTTCGAGACCCATGACATCACCGAACGGACGCTCGGACTTCCGCAAGGTTCGCTCACCTGGCTCGGGCCGTTCGACACGACGACCGATCCGCTCTGGGTCGCGATGCAGAACCGCGAGATCAGCGAACGCGACTATTGGCTGAAACGGGCCGGCGAAGTCGGTCGGATGGTCGGCGAGGACTGGGCCGACATGCAGACCTTCGTGCGCCGCGCCCGCGGCGCCGAAGCCGAGCTGGTGCTGCGCCCGGAAGCGCGCGACGCCGTCCTGCGGGCCAAAGAGGCGGGACTGAAGCTCGCGATCCTGTCGAACGAACTCGATCTCTTTTACGGGGTCGAGTTCCGCCAGCGCTTTCCGCTGATCGCCCTCTTCGATGTCATCGTCGATGCCACCTACACCAGGATCCTCAAGCCCGATCCGCGCGCCTATGAGCAGGTGCTGTCCGAACTCGGACTGCCGCGCGAGGCCTGCGTTTTCGTCGACGACCAGAAGAAGAACATCGAAGGCGCCGAAGCCGTCGGATTGCCGCATGTGCATTTCGACGTGACCCGCCCTGCCGAAAGCTATGCCCGCGCCCTTGCGATGCTGGGCCTCTGAACGAGAGGAATACCGATGCGTGAAACCAACTTCATAATCGAAAACAACGCTCGCCACATGTGGCACCCGATGGCCCATCCGGCCGAGATGCAGGCCCAGCCGCCGCGCATCATCAACTCCGGTGAGGGCGTCGAAATCGTCGACATACAGGGCAAGAAGGTGCTGGATGCCGTGGGCGGTCTCTGGAACGTCAATCTCGGCTATTCCTGCGAGCCGGTGAAAAAGGCGATCCGCGACCAGCTCGACGAGCTGCCCTATTATTCGACATTCCGCGGCACCACCAATTCGCCGCTGATCGAACTCTCCTACGAACTTGCCGAATGGTTCAGGCCGGATGGATTGAGCCGTTCCTTCTTCACTTCGGGCGGCTCGGATTCGGTCGAGACCTGCCTGCGGCTTGCCCGGCAATATCACAAGATCAACGGGCAGCCGGAGCGCACCAAATTCGTCGCGCTGAAGAAAGGCTATCACGGCACGCATTTCGGCGGCGCCTCCGTCAACGGCAACCAGAACTTTCGCCGCAATTACGAGCCGCTGCTTCCCGGCGTCTTCCATCTGCCGGCGCCCCTTGCCTATCGCAACCCGTTCGGCACCACCGATGATGCCGAGATCGCGGCCGCCATCGGCCGGCTCTTCGAGGACGAAATCGCCTTCCAGGGTGCCGACACCATCGCCGCCCTGATCGTCGAACCGGTGCTGGGCGCCGGCGGTGTCATCGTCCCGCACGAGACCTTCCTGCCGCTGATGCGCGAGATCTGCGACCGTCACGGCATCCTGCTGATCGCCGATGAAGTCATCACCGCTTTCGGCCGCACCGGCGCCTGGACGGGCTCGCGCCTCTGGGGCGTCAAACCGGATCTGATGTCGACCGCCAAGGCGATCACCAACGGCTATTTCCCCTTCGGCGCTGTCATGATTTCAGACAAGGTGGCCGAAGTGTTCGAAGGCAGCAAGGGCGCGTTCGGCAGCATCGGCCACGGTTATACCTATTCCGGCCATCCGACGGGTGCGGCGGCCGCGCTTGCGACCTTGAGCGAGACGAAGCGGCTGAACGTCGCCGCCAATGCCGCCGTCCGTGGGGAGGAACTCATTGCGGGCCTCAGGAGGCTGCAGGACAAGCATGAGCTGATCGGCGACGTGCGCGGCAAGGGCCTGATGTGCGCGCTCGAACTCGTCAGCAACCGGGAGAAGAAGAGCGCGGCATCGAAGGATGTGATGCAGAAGGTGCAGGATGCCGCCTATGAGGCCGGCGCGCTGGTGCGCACCTCCGGCGCCAATGTCATCATGTCGCCGCCGCTGATCGTCACCGCAGGCGACGTGCAGACGATCCTGACGGCGCTCGACGCCGGCCTTGCCGCCGCGAGGAGCTGATCATGTCCGGCAACGCTGCCCTTATCGCCCGCCGCGACCGGCTTCTCGGCCGCAACATGTCGCTCTTTTATGACGATCCCGTGCATCTGGTGCGCGGCGAAGGCGTCTGGCTCTGGGATGCCGAAGGCCGGCGATATCTCGATTGCTACAACAATGTGCCGCATGTCGGCCATTGCCATCCGCGTGTGGTCGAGGCAATCACCCGGCAGGCTTCGACGCTGAACACCCATACGCGTTACCTGCATGAAGGCATCCTCGATTATGTCGAACGCCTGACCGCGACCTTCGACGCGAGCCTCGACGCTGCGATCCTGACCTGCACCGGCAGCGAAGCGAACGACGTGGCGCTGCGCATGGCCCAGGCCGTCACCGGCAAGACCGGCGTGATCGCCACCAACCATACCTATCACGGCAATACCGCTGCCGTGTCGCAGCTCTCAACCCGCATGCCGCCGGTCGGCGGCTTCGGCGGCCATGTCAGGCACGTGCCGGCGCCCGACAGCTACCGCCCACTCGGCGGCGAAGGCGGCGAGGCTTTTGCCGCAGCCTTCGCAGCCGAAGTCGAGGCGGCGATCGCCTCGCTGCAGGAGAGCCCGCATGGTTTTTCGGCGCTGATCATCGATCCGTTCTTCGCCAATGAAGGCTTTCCGGATCTGCCGCAGGGCTTCCTGGACAAAACGGTGGCGGCCGTGCGCAAGGCCGGCGGTCTCATCATCACCGATGAAGTCCAGCCCGGTTTCGGCCGTACAGGCTCTGATATGTGGGGCCATCAGCGCGCCGGCATCGTTCCCGATATCGTGACGCTTGGCAAACCGATGGCCAACGGCCATCCCGTCGGCGGCGTCGTTGCCAATGCCGATGTGCTGAACGCCTTCCGCAAGGCCTTCCGCTATTTCAATACGTTCGGCGGCAATCCAGTCTCCTGCGCCGCCGCCATGGCGGTGCTCGACGTGATCGAGGACGAGAAGCTCGTCGAGAATGCCCGCGACGTCGGCGAATATACGCGCGATGCCTTCAAGCGGCTGGCGCAGAAACATGCGATCATCGGCGACGTGCGCGGCGGCGGCCTCTTCATGGGCATGGAATTCGTGCTGGATAGGACGACGAAGGAGCCGGCCGTCGCTCTCGCGAGCCGGATCGTCAACGAAATGCGCGAGCGCGGCGTGCTGATGGGCAAGATCGGCATCCATCAATGCGCCACCAAGATCCGTCCGCCGATGCCGTTTTCGCGGGAAAACGCCGATCTGATGTTGTCGGTCTTCGACGACGTGCTGTCGGGCCTGTGAGGCGAGATGGCCGATCAATTGCCGCAGAACGTCCGGGATGCCCTGCAGGAGCGTGCGTTGGAAGCGCTCGGCCACTGGCTCGTGCCGCGGCACGAGCCGGCACTGATGAAATACCGGGAGAACGCCGTCTTCCGGGTCACGCTTGCCGATGGGCGGCCTGCCGCTTTGCGGCTGCATCGGCCGGGCTATCATCACGAGACGAGCCTGCGCTCGGAACTGGATTTCATGGCAGCGCTCCGGCGCGGCGGCCTCGACGTGCCCTCCCCCGTGCCGGCCAGCGCGGGAGGCAATCTCATTTGCCTTCCGGCCAATCGGCAGTTTCCCGAACAATATGCCGATGTCGTCAGCTGGATCGACGGAATGGCCCTCGGGCAAACCGGAACCCCGCTGTCGCAATCGGCCGAGACCCAGGCAGCGATCTTCTTCCGCATCGGCCATGCCATGGCTGTGATGCATGACCTTGCCGATGCCTGGGCGCCGCCGGAGGATTTCCACCGCCCGGCATGGGATGGCGAAGGCTTGCTCGGAGAAAGGCCTCTTTGGGGCCGCTTCTGGGATTGCCGCGGACTTTCACGCGACGAGGCCGCAGCACTCTCGGCATTGCGCGACGATCTGCGCCACCGTCTCGTCAATGCGCAACGAAGCGGCCTCGACTACGGCCTGATCCATGCCGATCTCGTGCGCGAGAACATTTTCCTGACGGAAAACCAAGGCGGCGTCGCCTTCATCGACTTCGACGACGCAGGATATGGCTTCCGCCTTTTCGATCTTGCTACGGCCCTGCTGAAGAACCGTGCCGAGCCGGCCTATCCCGAGATCGAGGACGCTTTGATCGCAGGCTATCGCAGCCGGCGCGCCCTTTCCGATGGGGCCTTGCGGAGCCTGCCGCTATTCATCGTGCTCCGGAGCCTCACCTATATCGGCTGGCTTGCCGAGCGGCCCGAGATCCCGAAGGCCGGCGAGCGCCTGTCGCGTTATGTCGCAGAAAGTCTGGAGCTGGCGAGAAAGCTCGATGGCAGCGCTTGACATCTCTCGCAAACTGATTAACGTGTTAATTAATGAAGGGCGGGAGGACACATGCCGCATCTCACCATCGAATACTCGGCCAATCTGGAGGGCCGCGCCGATATTGGCGCGCTCTGCAGGCATCTGCTGAAGACCGTGCTGGAAACCGGCCTTTTCGAGATCGGCGCGGTGCGCGTGCGCGCTCTTCGCGCCGATCATTACGCGATTGCCGACCAGCTTGCCGAGAACGCCTTCGTCGACCTGAATTTCCGCATCGGCAAGGGCCGCACGGCCGAGGAGAAGAAGCGCACCGGTGAAGCGATCTTTGCAGCCGCGACGGACGTCCTTGGCCCGCTCTTTGAGACGCCGCATTTCGCGCTGTCGCTGGAGATCCGCGAGATCGATGCGGAGCTGAGTTGGAAGAAGAACGCCATCCATCCGCGGCTTCGCGGCAAGTGACACCTCCCTTTGCGGGACGAAATAACACCAAAGGAATAGACGATGTCCAAATTGCAGGAAAACATCGCAAAGGCCGAAACCTACCTTGCGAAGTTCAGGGACCGCGGCGTCCTCAACCGGATCAACGGTGAGGATGTGGCCGGTGATGACGGCGCAACCTTCGAAACCCTCTCGCCGGTCGATCTGAAGCCGCTCGCCACCGTAGCGCGCGGCAATGCCGCCGATATCGACCGTGCGGCCAGGGCTGCCAAATCGGCCTTTGCCGAATGGGCCGCCATGCCGGGCGATGCGCGCAAGAAGCTGCTGCACAAGGTCGCTGATGCGATCGTCGCACGTGCCGAGGAGATCGCCTTCGTCGAATGCATGGATACCGGCCAGTCGCTGAAATTCATGGCCAAGGCGGCGCTGCGTGGTGCGGAAAATTTCCGTTTCTTCGCCGACCGCGCACCCGAAGCCCGTGACGGCAAGGCGCTGCGCGCCGATGGCCAGGTGAACGTCACCACGCGCGTGCCGATCGGCCCGGTCGGCATCATCACGCCGTGGAACACACCTTTCATGCTGTCGACCTGGAAGATCGCGCCGGCGCTCGCCGCCGGCTGCACCATCGTCCATAAACCGGCCGAGTTCTCGCCGCTGACCGCCCGCCTGCTCGTCGAAATCGCCGAAGAGGCCGGCCTGCCCAAGGGCGTGTGGAACCTCGTCAACGGCTTTGGCGAGGATGCCGGCAAGGCGCTGACCGAACATCCCCTGATCAAGGCGATCGGCTTCGTCGGCGAAAGCCGCACCGGCTCGATGATCATGAAGCAGGGCGCCGACACCCTGAAACGCGTGCATTTCGAACTCGGCGGCAAGAACCCGGTCGTCGTCTTCGCCGATGCCGATCTCGAGCGCGCCGCGGACGCTGCCGTCTTCATGATCTATTCGCTGAACGGCGAGCGCTGCACCTCGTCCTCGCGCCTGCTGGTCGAAGACAGCGTCTACGACAGGTTCGCCGCGCTCGTCGCCGAAAAGGCAAGGCGCATCAAGGTCGGCCACCCCCTCGACCCGGAGACGGTGATTGGACCGCTTATCCATCCCGTGCACGAAAAGAAGGTGCTGGAATATATCGCGATCGGCCGCTCGGAGGGCGCGACGCTTGCTGCCGGCGGCGAGAAGTTCGACGGCCCCGGCGGCGGCTGCTACGTCTCCCCAACCCTCTTTACCGGCGCCAACAACAAAATGCGCATCGCTCAGGAGGAAATTTTCGGGCCGGTGCTGACCGCTATTCCTTTCAAGGATGAAGCCGATGCCCTGGCGCTCGCCAACGACGTTCAGTACGGGCTCACCGGCTATCTCTGGACATCAGACGTCACCCGCGCCTTCCGTTTCACCGACCATCTCGATGCCGGCATGATCTGGGTGAACTCGGAAAACGTCCGCCACCTGCCGACACCCTTCGGCGGCGTCAAGAACTCGGGTATCGGCCGCGACGGCGGCGACTGGTCCTTCGATTTCTACATGGAAACCAAAAACGTCGCCTTCGCCACCAAGCCGCACGCCATCCAGAAGCTCGGCGGTTGATACGCAATATCCATTACACAGATGGCCCGCAGTTCTTTGAGAGCGATGGGCCGAGGAGGAACCGATGCCGATACCGACACCCAATCTCTATCCGCCCTTCAACATCGTGCGTCTCAGCCACGTGGAATTCGGCGTGACCGATCTCGCCAAATCCCGCGCCTTCTATGTCGATACGCTCGGCCTGCAGGTCACGGACGAGACGGCGGACACCATCTATCTCAGGGCGATGGAGGAACGCGGCCACCATTGCATCGTGCTGAAGAAATCCGACAAGGCCGAAGCCCGCGACCTTGGCTTCAAGGTCTTCAGTGACGAGGATCTCGACAAGGCCGCGCATTTCTTCAAGAACAAGGACCTGCCTGTGGAATGGGTCGAGCGTCCCTATCAGGCGCGCACCTTCCGCACCCGCGATCCGCATGGCATTCCGCTCGAATTCTATTCGAAGATGGACCGCCTGCCGCCGATCCATCAGAAATATGCGCTCTACAAGGGCGTCAAGCCGCTCAGGATCGATCACTTCAACTGCTTTTCCAAGAATGTCGACGAGAGCGTCGCCTTCTACAACGAGCTTGGTTTCCGCGTCACCGAATACACCGAGGACGCCGAGACCGGTCGTCTGTGGGCTGCCTGGACGCACCGCAAGGGCGGCGTCCACGACATCGCCTTCACTAACGGCCGAGGCCCGCGCCTGCACCACACTGCTTTCTGGGTGCCGACGCCGCTGAATATCATCGACCTGCTCGACCTGATGGCGACCACCGGCTGGGTCGCCAACATCGAGCGCGGCCCGGGCCGCCACGGCATCTCCAACGCCTTCTTCCTCTATATCCTCGATCCGGACGGCCACCGCATCGAAATCTACTGCTCGGATTATCAGACGGTCGATCCCGATCTGGAGCCGATCAAATGGGATCTCAAGGATCCGCAGCGCCAGACGCTCTGGGGCGCACCGGCGCCCAAATCCTGGTTCGAACATGGCAGTCTGTTTGCCGGCGCCGATGTGGTCGAGCCTGATTTGAAGGCGCAGCCGATCATTGCGCCTTGAATGTTATCCCGGGAGCAGGCGAAAACGTCCGCTCTCAGATTGGTGGCAAGTTCGCTAACCACTCTTTCGTCATGCTCGGGCTTGTTCCGGGCATCTGCCTCCGGTCGATAGGGCAGCAGATCCTCGGCACAAGGCCGAGGATGACGCCGAGTAAAAGGCGAAGGCTGTCAACATCTGAGAGCCAATAAAATCGCTGGCTCTGTTTGGCGTTGGCAAATGCAATTCCCTCAAAACTGCATGGCGGATTGCACAAACACGAAAAGAGATAGAGCATCGCCGCGACCTGAAAAAAACGGAAATGGTCTATCGAAGGAGACAGTCATGCAATTGAAGGACGCAACATTGTTCCGCCAGGCCACATTGGTTGGTGGAGATTGGATTGAAGCCGATCCATCCAATTCGATCGCGGTGGACAACCCGGCGACCGGCACGATCATCGGCCGTGTTCCCAATTTGGGGGCCGCCGAAACCAAGGCAGCGATTGCTGCAGCGGAGGTCGCGCAGAAGGAATGGGCTGCCCACACCGCCAAGGAAAGGTCGGTCATCCTCAGGCGCTGGTTCCAATTGATGATGGACAATCAGGACGATCTCGGCCGCATCCTGACGGCGGAACAGGGCAAGCCGCTGGCCGAGGCCAAGGGCGAGATCGCCTATGGCGCGAGCTTCATCGAATGGTTCGCCGAGGAAGCGCGGCGCGTCTACGGCGACATCGTTCCCGGCCACCAGAAGGACAAGCGCATCCTTGTCATGAAGCAGCCGATCGGTGTCGTCGCCGCCATCACCCCGTGGAATTTCCCCAATGCGATGATCACCCGCAAGGCGGGACCGGCCTTTGCCGCCGGCTGCGCCATGGTGCTGAAACCGGCCTCGCAGACGCCGTTTTCAGCAATTGCCATCGCCATCCTTGGCGAACGCGCCGGTTTCCCCAAAGGTCTCTTCAGCGTCTTGACCGGTTCGGCGCGCGCCATCGGCGGTGAAATGACCGCAAGCCCGGTCGTGCGCAAGCTGACCTTCACCGGCTCGACCGAGGTCGGCGCCGAGCTCTACAAACAAAGCGCGCCGACCATCAAAAAGCTCGGATTGGAGCTCGGCGGCAACGCTCCCTTCATCGTCTTCGACGATGCCGATCTCGATGCGGCCGTTGAAGGCGCGCTGATCGCCAAATTCCGCAACAACGGCCAGACCTGCGTCTGCGCCAACCGGCTCTATGTCCAGGAGGGCGTCTATGATGCCTTCGCCGAGAAACTTTCGAAGGCTGTCGGGGCGCTGAAAACAGGCAACGGCTTCGACGAGGGCATCAATCTCGGCCCGCTGATCGACGAGTCGGCACTTGCCAAGGTCGAGGAACATGTCGCCGATGCGCTTGCCAAAGGCGGCCGCGTCGTTGCCGGCGGCCGGCGGCACCCGCTCGGCGGGCGCTTCTACGAGGCGACCGTGCTTGCCGACGTCACCCCTGCCATGGCCGTGGCCAAGGAAGAGACGTTCGGGCCGGTCGCTCCCCTCTTCCGCTTCAAGGATGAGGCCGATGTCATCGCCCAGGCCAACGATACCGAGTTCGGCCTTGCCTCCTATTTCTACGCCAAGGATCTCGCCCGCGTCTTCCGGGTGGCCGAAGCACTGGAATACGGCATGGTCGGCGTCAATACCGGCCTGATCTCGACGGCAGAAGCGCCCTTCGGCGGCGTCAAGCTTTCCGGTCTTGGCCGCGAAGGCTCGAAATACGGCATCGAGGAATTCACCGAAATCAAATATGTCTGCCTCGGCGGCATCGCCTGAGGCCAGCAAAAAGGCCCGAGACAAAGCATGACCCATCCACGATTCCTGTCATTTTCCAGAAACGGCCATCATGGCTATGGGCTTGCCGTCGAGGGCGGTGTCATAGACCTCTGGGCTCGCCATGGCGCGACCTGGGCAACCTTACGCGAAGTGGTCGAGGCAGGTCGCCTCGCCCAACTCGCCGAGGAAAGCAAAGCACTGAAGCCGGATTTCGCCCTTGACGAAATCCGCTTCGAAATTCCTATTCCCTCGCCGGAAAAGATCATCTGCGTCGGGGTTAATTTCCCCGACCGCAACGAGGAATATAAGGACGGCCAGACAGCCCCTTCCAATCCCTCGCTCTTCATCCGTTTTCTCCGCTCCTTCACCGGCCACGGCGAACCGCTGGTCCGGCCGCCGGAAAGCCCGCAGCTCGATTATGAGGGCGAGATCGTCATCGTCATCGGCAAGGGCGGCCGGCGGATTGCCGAAGCCGATGCCCTTTCCCACATCGCCGCCTTGTCGCTCTGCAACGAGGGCACGATCCGCGACTGGGTGCGCCATGCCAAGTTCAACGTCACCCAGGGCAAGAATTTCGATCGCACCGGCGCGATCGGTCCATGGCTGATCCCCTTCACCGACGCCGCTCAGTTGGAAGACATCAAGCTCGAAACCCGCGTAAACGGCGAGGTGCGCCAAAGCGACCGCACCAGCCGGATGATCTTCTCGTTCCGCAAAATCATCAATTACATCTCCACCTTCACCACGCTGGTTCCGGGCGATGTCATCGTCACCGGTACGCCGACGGGCGCCGGCGCCCGCTTCGACCCGCCGATCTGGCTGAAGCCAGGCGATGTCGTCGAAGTCGAGGCCGACGGTCTCGGCATCCTGAAGAACACCATCGCCGACGAGGTGTGAGATGCTGACGTCAAATGAGATCGAACAGGCAGCAACGAGCCTTGACGAGGCCGAGCGGACGCGTGTTCAGACCGGGCTCCTGTCGCTGAGACATCCCGGCATGACGATGGATGACGCCTATGCGGTCCAGAGCGCCTGGGTGAAGAAGAAGATCGCAAGCGGCCGCAAGCCGATCGGCTGGAAGATCGGGCTGACGTCGAAGGCGATGCAATATGCGCTCAACATTGACATCCCCGATTCCGGGGTGCTCTTCGACGATATGGTCTTCGAAGACGGCGCGACCGTGCCGGCCGACCGCTTCATCCAGCCGCGCATCGAGGCGGAAATCGCCTTCGTGATGAAGGCGCCGCTGAAAGGTCCCGGCATCTCGATCTTCGATGTGCTGAATGCCACCGACTACGTGACCCCGGCGCTTGAGATCCTCGACACCCGTATCCTGCGCGTCGAGCCGGAGACGAAGAAGGCGCGCACCATCGTCGATACCATCTCCGACAATGCCGCCAATGCCGGCATCGTCACCGGCGGGCGGGCGGTGCGGCCCGATCAGATCGACATGCGCTGGATGGGCGCGATCGTCAGCCGCAATGCCGAGGTCGAGGAGACGGGGCTCGGCGCCGGCGTTCTCAACCAGCCTGCCCGCGGCGTCGCTTGGCTCGCCAACCGGCTCGCGCAATATGGCGATGGGATCGAGGCTGGACAGATCGTGCTGGCTGGTTCATTCATCCGTCCGATCGAGGCGCGGCACGGCGACACCATCCATGCCGATTTCGGCCCCTACGGCTCGGTCAGCCTCTATTTTGCATGAAGGAGTGAAAACATGCCGGCGCCCAAGAACCTCTTCAAGCAAGCCCTGAAAGAGGGGCGGGCGCAGATCGGCCTCTGGCAGGCGCTCGCCAGTCCCTACACGGTCGAAATCTGCGCCGGCGCCGGTTATGACTGGCTGCTGCTCGATGCCGAACATGCGCCGAACGACGTGCCGCTGCTTGCCTCGCAGCTGCAGGCGATGAAGGGATCGGCAAGCCATGCGGTGATCCGTCCGCCCATCGGCGAGACCTGGATCATCAAGCAGATGCTCGATATCGGCGCGCAGACGCTGCTCATTCCGATGGTCGACAGCGGGGAGATGGCCGAAGCCATGGTCCGCGCCGTGCGCTATCCGCCGCAGGGCGTGCGCGGCGTCGGCGCGGCCCTTGCCCGCGCCTCCGATTTCAACCGCATTCCCGATTATCTCCAGACGGCCAATAACGAGATCTGCCTGCTGCTGCAGGTGGAAAGCCGCGCCGGGCTCGCAGCGCTCGACGCGATCGCGACGACCGAGGGCGTCGACGGCGTCTTCATCGGTCCGTCCGATCTCGCCGCCGACATGGGCTATCTCGGCAGGCCCGGTGCACCCGAAGTGCAGGCGGAAGTCGAAAAGGCGCTTGCCAGGATCCAGTCGCACGGCAAGGCCGCCGGCATCCTGATCGGCGATCTCGCCCTCTCCAAGCGCTATCTCGAACTCGGCGCCACCTTCGTCGCGATCGGCAACGACGTCATGCTGCTGGCCAATGCCACGGCCAAGCTGCTCGAGGACTTCCACAAGGCCGAAGCCGCCAAGCCGGCAGGCGACGTGAAGGTCTACTGACCAAAGACGCCATTTCCACACCGCATCCCATCGTTTTGCACGCTCAGTCAAAACGGACTGCACGGGTGGACAGGACGCCTCCCGGCCTTTCGACCATGATGATCGAAAGGCTAAGGAGGAGGAAACATGCGTTTCAACAAGAAGACAGCCCTGATCACCGGCGGCGGCACCGGCATTGGTGCTGCGGTCGCCCGCCGTATTCGGCAGGAGGGCGGCAATGTCGCACTCGTCGGGCGGCGCCCCGAACCGCTTCGCGCCGTCGCCGATGAGATCGGCGCCACTGTCATCGCTGCCGATGCGGCTGACGGCGTTGCGATGCGGGCCGCGCTCGAAACGGTCGTCGAAACTTTCGGCGGCCTCGATATTCTGATCGCCAATGCCGGCGGCCACGGTGTCGGCCCGACCGTCAGCATGTCCGATGAGACCTGGGATCTCGCCGTCCGCCTCAATCTCAACACCGCCTTCGTCAGCGCCCGTGAATCCCTACCCCATCTCATCAGGAGCCGCGGCAACATCGTTGTCCTCGCCTCGATCGCCGGGCTCTTTGCCGGGCCGGATGCGGCGGGCTACGTCACCATGAAGCACGGCTGTATCGGGCTCGCGAAATCGCTGGCGCGCGATTATGGCCGCAAGGGCGTGCGCACCAATTCCGTCTGCCCAGGCTGGGTGACGACTGCGATGGCCGACGAGCAGATGCAGGTCATCGTCGATAAGTTCAAGCTGAAGAGCGTCGAAGAAGCCTATGCGCTCGTCACCAAGGATGTGCCGCTCGGCCGCCCGGCAAGTGCCGAGGATGTCGCCAATGCCGTCTGCTTTCTGGCCTCGGCGGAGGCCTCGATGATCAACGGCGCGATCCTGACCGTCGACGGCGGGGCCGGCACGGTCGATCTGCCGACCCTCGCCTTTGCACAATGATGAAGAGGAGGAAATTCCGATGAACGAGAATCCGAAGGATTGGAAAACCTACGACGAATTCGCCTATGGCATCGACACGAACCGTCTGCCCGCAACCGATGTGCTGGCCGGCGCGTCCCACAAGATCGTCTTTGCCGATGGCCGCAGCCTTGAGCTTTCTTTCGCCAAGAGCGAGGTCAAATGGTCGGACGGCAAGGATGGCGCCACCGACAAGGCCGAGGTGATCGAAGTCGCGCCGAAAGCCTATTTCGTCGAAGTGGTCTTTGCCGGGCGGCCCAGGGAAGCCGAAACGCTGATCCTCAATATCGAGACGCGCCGCGCGCTTTCCATCTATTCCATCGTCCGCGATGCCAAGGACGCGGTCGGCGAACCGCAGGTGGCGCAGATCTTCCGGCCGGGCGTCATCGAAGGTGGTGCGGCGAGCGGGCCGGTGCCGCACGAAAGCCGCGACCTCATCGGGCTGAGGGCGCATTTCACCTACAGTCCCAATCACGTCTACGAGCACACCTATCTCTCGTCGCAGCGCTATGCCTGGCAATGCCTCGTCGGCGTCCAGCGCGGCCATGGCGACGTCGATCTCGCCACCACCTACAAGTTCGACGAAAACCTCTACATCTTCACCTTCCGGGAATTCAAAATCCCGGTCGCCTCTACCTTCTTCTACAATTTCAACGACATGCGATCGACAGGCAAATTCCTCGGCATCACCGGGGACGGCCGGATACAGAACAGCCCCGCCGGCGCCTTCATCCGCAAGGCATCGATGACCTATTACCTGCCCGGCCAGGAACCAGTGTGAGGACGCAATGCGCAGAGCTTTCGATATCGTAAAGGCCCATTACCAGGCCAACGACCGCCGCGACATGGATGGTATGCTTGCCGACATCGCGCCCGACTGCCGCTGGACGGAGATGGACGGCTTTCCCTGCGCCGGCACCTATGTCGGCCCGCAGGAAGTCTTCGAGAACGTCTTCCAGGCGCTTGGCCAGGCTTTCGAGGGATACACCTTCAAGCTGGAGCGTCTGCTCGATGCCGGCGACGAGGTCGTCGGGGTCGGCGACTATAGCGGCACGCACAAGCGAACGGGCAAGGCCTTCAAGGCCCGCGTCGTGCATGTCTGGGGCGTGTCCGGAGACAAGATCCGCCGTTTCGAACAGTTCACGGATACGCTGCGGGTAGACGAGTCCATGCGATGAAATCGAGCTGGCCCGGCCCGGGCCGCCTGCTACGAAATCCGGGCCTTGCGCCATTGCGACGGCGAAAGGCCGTAGCGATGGCGGAAGGCTCTCGAAAAATGCGCGCTGGAGGAAAAGCCGAGCGCGAAGGCGATCCCGGATATTTCGCCGGCATAGCCGCCGGCGTCCCGCAATCGCGCCGCCGCCTTCTGCAGGCGCAGATCCCAGATGTAATCCGAAGGCGTCAGGCATTCGACCTCGAATGCGCGGTAGATGTAGCGCACCGAGCAGCCCATGCGGCGCGCGATCATGGTGACGCTCAGATCCGGGCGGGCAAGCTCGCTTTCGATGAAAATCTTGATGCGCTGCAACAGCAGATCCAGCGGATTGGCGATCGGCCGCGCCTGCTGGAGATCGGCGCCGATCATGGTGCGGACGAGATCGACCATGGTCTGGCCGACGCTCGAGCGCCGCGCCGCGTCGAGATGGCCGATCTCATGCATGGTCGAATCCATCAGCGACAGCAGGATACGGCACATGCCGTCATATTCGGCATGCGCCGTGAACGGCCTCGTCAGCCGCTCGATGGCCGCATGCGGCAGCGCATGGCGCGGCAGTTGCAACAGCAGCTGACGAACCGGCGTGCTGTTCGTCAGCATATAGGGACGGCTGGGATCGTAGATGACGAGCGCATCGGCCGAAATCGGCGCATGCAGCCCGCCCTGGTCAAGGCAGGCGTCGCCTTCCGTCTGCACCAGCAGTTTGATCGAATCCGGATCGTCCGGCCCGGCCGTCGCATGTTCGCCGAAGACGATATGCCGATCCACCTCCAGCCGCGTCAGCCGGCAAGCGCCCAGCATGGCCGACACCATCCGGCTCCTTTTCTCGTCGGCGGCACCGAATTCGAGGCGGACATTTCCGAACAGGTTGCGGGCGAGCCCGGCGAACTCCCGCCCGCTGGCGCTCTCGATGGACTTATGAAGTGCTGAAGCCATCATAGAGCCTTCGTTTCAGCTTGCGAGATAGGCGCCGTGGAGAATGTCCGGCTGCGCCTTGAGGGTCGCGGATGCGCCTGAAAAGACGAGGCGTCCGCGCTCGAGCACAAGAGCCTGATCGGCGAGATCGAGCGCGAGATTGGCGAACTGCTCGATCAGCAGCACGCCGATGCCGCTGGCGGCGGCAATCTTCAGCGCTTCGGCCAGACGCTTGACGACGGCGGGCGCCAGCCCGAGCGAAAGCTCGTCGACGATCATGAAACGCGGTTTGGCGACAAAGGCCTGCGCCATCGCCACCATCTGCTTCTGGCCGCCGGAAAGATCCGAGGCCGATTGACGGCGCCGCTCGGCAAGCTCGGGGAAGATCTCATAGGCACGCTCCAGCCCTTGCCGGCGCGCCGCTGCCGAGGGTTCGAGCGCAGCGACAAGGATATTGTCTTCCACGGAAAGCTGCCCGAGCACGCGATGGCCTTCGGGAACGAGCGCAAGGCCGGCACGGCGAATACGATCGGGCGAAAAGCCTTCGAGGACGCCGCCGCCGAGGCGCACCGAGCCGGCGCGCGGCAAGACACCCGCCATAGCCATGACCGTGCTCGATTTGCCGGCTCCGTTGGCGCCGAGCAATGCCGTCACCTTGCCGGCTGTGACCGAAAAGGAGATGTCGTGAATGACACGCTTGCCGCCGCGCTCGACGATAAGGTTCTCGACGCTGATTTCGGATAGGCCGCTCATGTCAGAACTCCCCCAGATAGGCGCGCCGCACATTGGGATCGGCAAGCACGGAAGCCGTCGGGCCGATCGCCAGAAGCTTCCCGTAATCGAGCACCATGGTTTCGCTGCACATGGAGCGGATGAGATCGACATCGTGGTCGATGATCAGGACCTGCGCCCGGAATTCCGCCGGGATGCGCAGCACCAGTTCACGGAAGGCCTTGCCCTCCTCTTCGGTCAGGCCCGCCGCGGGTTCGTCGAGCAGGATCAGCTTCGGCTGGCCGACCACGCATTTGGCAAGCTCGACCAGACGGCGCTGGAAGAGATTGAGCGACTGGCCGAGCCGGTCGGCGACCGCGCTCAGCCCGACGAAGGCAAGCGCCAGGTCGACCGCGCCCGAGCGATGCCCGGTGCCGACGACATGATCGGCGATCGCGGCGATGTTGTCGGCGACGGTCAGGTCCTCCACCACCTGCTCGGTCTGGAACGAACGGCGCAGGCCGGCCTGGACGCGCTGAAGCGGTGTCATCGCCAGCAACGCCTGTTCGTCGAGCAGGACCGAGCCCTGGACCGGCCTGACGAAGCCGGAGAGCACGTTGAGCAGCGTGGTCTTGCCCGCGCCGTTCGGGCCGATCAGGCCGGCGACCGGCGCCGTCAGCACGGCGCTGAGTTCGTTGATCGGTTTGACGCCGCCGAACTGGACGACGAGATTGTCGATCTTGATCATCGTGGCCTCCTCCGGGAAAAACCGCCGCCGAACCGGGCGATCAAAACCGATATCTGGCCGGCGATGCCCGAGGGTGCCGTTGCCAGCGCATGGAAGAGGGCAACGCCGAAGATCCCGATCATCACATAACCGTCGATGCCGAGATCGGTCAGCAGAGCCGGCACGGCGCGCAGCAGCATGCCGGCGATCACCGCACCGTACCAGTTGAAGACACCGCCGACGATGGCGAGCGCAAACAGGTTGAGGCTTTCGAAAGCGCCGAAAGCGCGCCCGTCGAGCTGGCCGACATTGCCGGCAAGCAGGCCGCCGGCAAGACCGGCGAGAAAGCCGCTCAAGGCGAAAGCCCAGGCCTTGTAGATCAGTACATTGACGCCGCTTGCGATCGCCACGGTCTCGCCCTTGCGGATCAGCGCCCATGCCCGGCCGGGGCGGGCAAGCTTGTGCCACTGCGCAATCAGCAGGCCGATCGCGGCGAACGTGCAGACATAAAGGAAATAGGCGACTTCCCCGTCGGCCATCACAGGCCTTGCCAACATCGCCCGGCCGGAGCCGTCGGCCCGTCCCAGGAAACCGGGGCCGCCATCAGGAAAGCCCCAGGCACTGATGACGATCTGGAAGGCACCGGCGAGCATCAGCGTTACGAGTGCGAGATAGAGGCCGCGCAAGCGCAGCGCCGGCACGCCGAATGCCAGCCCCACCACCGAAGCGACGATGGCGCCGGCCAGCAGGCTGACCTCGAAAGGCGGATGGAACGCATGGCCGATGCGAAGCGTCACCCAGCCGCCGACGCCGACAAGCGCGAACTGGCAAAGGGAAACCAGACCGAGCTGGCCGTAGAGAATGGCAAGCCCGGCGACCGACAGCGACAGCGCGACGGCCGAGGTTGCGGCTGAAAGCCAGAAGGAATTGGCAAGGCAGGCGACGGCGATCGAAAAGATCAGCATCGTCACCGGCACTTGAAGAAGCTGCTTCGGCAGGCGCACCATCGATATGCCTTCGGCGCTGGGGGCGATAGTCTGCTGCTGGATGCTCATCGGTCCTTCAACGCGGCCTTCGCCGTGCCTCCCAGAATGGTGACCGCGACGAGTGCGATGATGAAGGGGGCCGCCGCGCGATAGGGGGATATCCATGCGATCGGCGTCAGCACCGCCTCGGCAATGCCGATCAGAAGGCCGGCAACGGCCGTTTCCCAGAGCGAGCGCAGTTGGCCGAGGATGGCGGCGGCAATCGCGGGGATGACGAGCAGGGTCAGAAAGGTTCCCTGCAGCCGCACGAGATCGGCAAGCAACAGGCCGGCAAGGCCAGAAAAGATGCCGGTGATGATCCAGGCGGCGGTTTCCGTATAGAGGATACGCACGCCGAGCACGGCGCTGAGATCACGATCATTGGCAAGAGCGCGCATGTCGAGGCCGAGACGTGTGCGGTTCAACAGCAGCGTGATCAGGACGACCATGGCGACGGCGAGCAAAATGGCGATGATGCGCGTGAAGGTCAGGCGAACCGCGAAGAGAGAAAGGAACATCTGATCGGTCGGGAACTGCAGGCGGCGCGGAAGTTCGCCCCAGATGACGCCCATGATCGCGATCAGGATCAGAGCAGGCGCCAGCGTTCCCACCGCGCGCACGACGATATCGCGATGCGAGAGCATGGGCGCGAACACCCGGCCATAAAGAAAGCTGATCGCCGTCGAGACGGTGACGGCGGCGAGAATGGCGACGGCGAGAGGCATCTTCCACTCGAGCAATTGCCAGGCGCAATGCGCACCGATCGCGCCGAACGCACCGAATGCGAAATTGAGAACGCCGGTCGCCCGAAACAGAACGACGAGCCCGACGCCGGAGAGCGCATAAACAGCGCCGATCCCAAGCCCGGATATGATGAAAGGCAGGATGTTCATAGTCGATCCTCTCGCGTCGTCCGGTTCCGCGGCTTGCGACCGCGGAACACTTTGGCAGACGTCAGGGCTCAGTTGAGGCCGGCGGACTTTTCGAAGGCGCGGACGTCCTTCAGCTCCGGATCGGGTGACGGCGCGCAATCGGAGACGACCTTCCACTTGCCGGCTTCGCTGACCGCCATGCGCGTCGTCGAATTGGCATTGTGGCGCGACTGGCCGTCGCCGAAGTACCAGGGAGCGCAGAAGATATCGCTCTTGAAGTTCTTGACCTGGCGTACGGCCGCCGATGCGGTCTCACGGGTGATGTTGCCGGGATCGAGCGTCATCAGCGCTTTTTCGGCGATGCGGGCCGAGAGATAGCCGGCCTGGGCGAAAGTATCGCGCGGGTCGGATTTCTGGCCATACTGGTCCATGACGGCGAGCCAGTTCTGGTTATCGGGCGTCGTCGCTTCGAGATCGTTGAACTCCATGTTGACGATGAAATTACCGTCCCAGCCGGCGCCGATCGTACCCGGCACCGACAGGTCATAGGCCGAAGCTGCGCTCAGGAACTTGATGCTCTGGTTGAGACCCTGTTCTTCGGCGGCGGTCAGAAGCGGCACGGTCACGCCCTTGGGCAGGCCGAGGATGATCACATCCGGCTTGGACGCCGCGGCCTGCAGGACGGTCGATGTGGAATCGGCGGTGCCGGGATCCATCAGGATCGTCTCGGCCTTCAGGCCTTTCTCCTTGGCGAGCTGGATGATGCCGTCGCAGGACCAGGTTCCGACGTTCGGAATATTCGGGCCGATGCAGACGACCGACTTTGCGCTCAGCTTATCAAGCGCATATCCCATGGCGCCGAGCATCGAGACGCGCGGACCGGCATTGGTGGGCGCGTAGTTTTCCGCGAAGAAGCATTCACGTGGAACACCGACGCCGGCGACGACGAGAATACCCGACTTCTTGTAGAACTCGGCATTGGCGCCGCATTCGACGAAGCTTGAATTGCCGACCATCAGCACGGCCTTCTCGTCATTGACGATTTTGGCTGCCAGCTGTGCGGCGATTTCCGGATTCCACTGGTCGTCCTCGACCAGATATTTGACCGGCCGCCCCTTGATGCCGCCATTGGCGTTCAGGCAATCGAAATAGGCCTTTGCCGCCTTGGTCGAATTCGAAAAATCGTCCGGTCCGGTCTTGCCGGTGATGGCGCCGATCACGATCGGCTCGCCGGTCGCCGGCTTGCCGCTATTGTCGCCGCAAGATGCGGCTGCATGTGCGCTGAACGCCGAAACGAGCGTCAGGACAAGGCTGATTGCCAGTCCTCTCAGATTGATAGGCATCGTATCCTCCAGTTTGTTGTCCCGCTCCCCACGGGATCCGAGTTCTCCGGCTCAGCCGGAAATCGCCTTTCCTGTCATGAATGCTGCGGCCTTTGCCGCGATCATCATCGTCGGCGCGTTGGTGTTGCCCGAGACCAGCGTCGGCATCACCGAGGCGTCGCAGATACGCAGCCCCTCGACGCCGCGCACCTTGAGGTCGGGTCCGACGACGGCCATGCGATCGTCGGCGCGGCCCATGCGGGCCGTTCCCGCCGGATGAAACACGGTTTTGGCCGACTGCCTGATGTAATCGCGGAGCGCCTCCGGATCCTTTTCGATGCCGGGCTTCGGCAGCACGCGGCGCTTGACCAGCTTGGCAAGGGCCGGCGCATCAAGGATGCGGATCGCCGTTTCGACGCCGCGCACCAGGGTTTCGATATCGGCGGGATCGGAGAGCAGGTTGGCGTTGAAATCCGTCTGCTCCCTGGGGTCGGCGCTCTTCAGCCTGATCCAGCCGCGCGACCGCGGCCTGAGGTAACAAGGCCCGATGCTGAGGCCGTGACCTGGTTCAGGTTCGCGATCGACGAAGCCGATCAGCACGGGCAGCACATGGAACTGCACATCCGGCTGACCGGTGCCCGAAGTATCGACGAAGCCGCCGCATTCGACGACATTGGACGACAGCAGCCCGCGATGCGATGTGAGGTACCGCAGCATGTGGCCGGCAGCGCGCAGGCCCTTGTCATGGCCGAGGATCGAGATCGGCTCGTGCGTTTCGCCCTGCACCGGCACTTCGAGATGATCCTGATAGTTGGCGCCGACACCAGGCAGGTCGGCGACGACCTTGATGCCGAGCGAAGCAAGATGCGCGCCGTCGCCGATACCGGACAATTGCAGGATCTTCGGTGTGGCGATGGCGCCCGATGTGAGCGCGATTTCGCGCGACGCCTTGAAAGTCGTGCCGTCGAGCAGTTCGACGCCGGCCGCCCTCTGCCCCTCGAACAGGACGCGCGCCACCTTGCGCTCGGTCAGCACGGTGAGGTTCGGCCGCTTCTCTGCTTCGCGCAGGAAAGCCTGGGCCGAACTCCAGCGCCGGCCGCCATGGGTGGTGCTCTGATAGAAACCGACACCCGCCTGATCGGGGCCGTTGAAATCGTCATTGTGGGGAATGCCGATTTCGGTCGCCGCCTTGACGAAGGCCTCGCTCAGCGGATGCCGGTGGCGCGGATCGGAGACGTGCAGGCCGCCCTTCCTGCCATGGAACTGGCCGTTCAGCCGCTCGTTGCTTTCCAGCGAGCGGAAGGCCGGAAGCACGTCGTCATAGGACCAGCCCTGGCAGCCCATCTGCGACCAGGTGTCGTAGTCGTTGCGATGGCCGCGAATATAGATCATCGCGTTGACCGAGCTGCCGCCGCCAAGCACATTGCCCTGCGGGACGATGCTCGGCCGGCCGTTCAGCCCCTTGTCGGGGTTCGATGCATAGGGATGGATATCGATCCCCTTGCCCAGCACCTTGAAGAAGGTGGCGGGGATATGGATCCACGGATCGGCGTCGCGGCGGCCGGACTCGATCAGCAGCACCTTGTGCGCCGGGTTTTCCGACATGCGGTTGGCCAGCACGCAGCCCGAGGATCCGCCTCCGACGATGATGTAATCGTAAGTCGTCATGGCTCAGCTCAACACCGTCTGGATCGTCGTGAACTCCTTCAGCCCCTCGGCACCGAATTCGACGCCGATGCCGGATTGTTTGACGCCGCCGAAGGGCGCGTTGGGCTGGATCGCGCCGTGCTTGTTGATCCAGACCGAACCGCATTCGAGCTGCATCGCATAGCGCTTCGCCTTTTCGACATCGGCAGACCAGACCGAGCCGCCGAGGCCGGCCGGATTCTGATTGGCGCGGGCGATCACCTCGTCGAGATCGCTGTAGCGGATGATCGGCAAGGCCGGACCGAACTGCTCCTCATCGACCAGCCGCACGCCGTGGTCGACATCGGCAACGAGGGTGATCGGATAGAAATAACCGGGCCGTTCCAGCGGCGCGCCGCCGGTCAGGACACGGCCACCACGGGCGCGCGCATCGTCGACGAGTTCGCGTACCTTGTTGAGCTGCATCTCGTTCTGCACCGGGCCGAGAATGCTTGCCTCATCCAGGCCGTCACCGACGACGATCTTGGCGGTGTAGTCGGCAAGGCCCCGGCAGACCTCCTCATAAATGCTGTCATGCACATAGAGGCGTTTCAGTGCGGCGCAGGTCTGGCCGTTATTGATGAAGGCGCCCCAGAACAGGCCCTCGACGATGGCCTTCGGGTCGGCGTCGGGCAGCACGATGCCCGCATCGTTGCCGCCGAGCTCCAGCGTCAGCCTCTTCAGGGTGGCCACCGCCGAGGCCATGATTTTCTTGCCGGTCTCGGTCGAGCCGGTGAAGGTCATCTTGGCAATGCCGGGATGGGCGGAAAGGGCGGCACCAATGCTGTTTTCGCCGGTGATCACGTTGACGACGCCGGGCGGCAGCACCTCGTTGATGATCTCGACGAGACGGATGGTCGAGAGCGGCGTCAGCGGCGACGGTTTGATGACGACGGTATTGCCGGCACGCACCGCCGGCATGATGTGCCAGCAGGCGATCATCACGGGCCAGTTCCAGGGCGTGATCGAGCCCACCACGCCGATCGGCTTGCGATGCAGCTCGACGCGGCCCTCATGATCGTCCTGCAGGATCTCGACGGGCAGGTCGAGTTCGGCCGTATGCCGTGTCCAGGCAAGCGCGCCGCCGATTTCGAAGCGGGATCCGAGGCCGTTGAGCGGCTTGCCCTGCTCCCGGGTGAGGATCTGCGCCAGCTCTTCGGCATGCTCGCTGATCTTTTCCGCAATTGCCCGGCAAGCCCCTGCGCGTTCTTCGTTCGACGTCGCCGACCAGCCTTTGAAAGCTGCTGCTGCGGCGGCAACGGCCTGGTCGAGATCGGCTTCCCGAGCAAGCGGCATGTAGCCGACGATTTCGCCGTTCGACGGATTGGTAACCGCCGCATGGTGGGTTATGGCGACAGTTTCGCCACCGATGAGCAGGGTATACTGCTTCACGATATTCTCCTCCGTAAGATCGAGGAGAATTATGACTTTCGCCGGAAAAGGCGTCTTGGGGAGAAACGCGCGCCGTCTTGGACGGAAGCGCAAACTGCGCGTCAGGCCATCTTTGGCGCCGGTTCGCCGGCGCGAAGCAGCTCGCTCGGGGCGCAATCGAACAGGTCCTTGAAGCTGCGATTAAAATAGGAAATGTCGTTGAAGCCGGCCGAATAGGCGACTTCGGCGATGGTTGTGGCGTTGCGCTGCTCCTTCAGCTGCTCGATCTTTTCCCGCGCGAAGCGCAGCCGCTTGTCGCGAATAACGGTCGTGCAGGTCATGCCCATTCCCTGGAAATCCTGCTGCAGCGTGCGGATCGACACGCCGAGCCTCGTCGCCAGCCATTTGGCGCTGAGATCGCTCTCGGTCAGGTGCTTGTCGATCAGGATATCGACCATCTGCATGCGCCGGCCGGCGCTCTCATGCAGGGAATTCAGGCTTGCCGGCTCGATGTCGGTCGACAGAAATGCCTGGCGCGTCGTGTCGAACATCAATTGGCGCAGATGCGGAGAAGCCGCCTCGCTTTCCGGCGTCGTCATCATCTTGGCGATCAGCGCCCGCAGCATCATCGCCATCGGATCGCTTGCCACAAGCTTGCGAGCGACGTCGAAATCCACCTTGCGCTCCGAATACATCAATTGCCGCGGCAGATGCAGGGAGAGATGGTTGGAAAAGTGGCCGCGAAAATGGAATGTGGTCGGCCGGGTGGAATCGACCAGAATGCATTCGCCGACGTCAAGAATGTTCTGCTGGCCGGAGTGTTCCACCCCGCAGGCACCCTCGAGCTGCAGGATCAGGAACAGATGCTCGTGCGCATCCCGGCGAATATCGTCCCAGCCACGATGGACGTAATCGAGATCGTTGGAGACATGGGCAAACTCCATGCCGCAGACGTCGATGCGGCTCGCTGTGCCTATCACCTTGTCGCCGCGCTCCATCGTATGCGGGTTGAAATTGCCGCAGATGCTGTGGAGATCATCCACCCATTGATCGTAAGGTGTCGGCGACCAGGTCCGATCGACAAGGCTGCGGTTCTGCAACAGGTCCAACTCTGCCTCCCAACAGTGTCAGCATCGTTCGAGACTGCTACAGGTCGGCTCGGCCGTCAATCGTATCTTTAACACATTAATTAACGGCCGATGCGAGGACGCGTCATTCCTCGCTGCTCGGCACGCCTTCCAGCTTCAACGCGGCCAACTCGTCGAGCATGTCAAGCAATTGCTCGACCCGATCGGTACCGAAACGCGCGCCGATATCGGCATAGACCTTGAGGCTCTCCGGCATGACTTCATCGACGGTTGCCTGCCCTGCAGGCGTAATCCGCAACAGCACCCGCCGGCCGTCGGCCTTGTCCTTGTGCTTGGTGATGAAACCACGCTCCTCCAGCGAGCGGATCATACGCGTCAGGCTTGGCGCCAGGATCGAGGCCTTGTCGGCCACTTCGCTTGCATCGAGCGTTCCGGCTTCGGACAGCACACGGATGACCCGCCATTGCTGCTCGGTGACGTCATGAGCAGCAATGATCGGCCGAAAATGGCTCATCACCGCTTCGCGGGCGCGCAAAAGCCCAATCGCCAGGGATCTCCGGCGCTCCTGCGGCCGGCTCATCGGTGAGGATGGTATTTCGACTTGATTTTGCTGCCTGTTGCTCATTCTGATCCTGACCGCGCACTCGTTGAATATCGGATTCTTCGCGAAATGAACAGTCGACGGAAAATCACAAGGCAACTAGTTAACACGGAAACGACCAAGTGCCACCCCTTTCACTAAGAGCCTTTGCTGTGGCAGAGTCTCAGGGGTAGGAGTGGGCGTGCAACTGTTGCTATCGGAAGAGGAAGCGCCGTCGCGGCGATTGATGTGAGACTTCTCAATAGACCACCACGCCGCGGATGCTTTCGCCCTGATGCATCAGCTCGAAGCCCTTGTTGATGTCGTCGAGCGGCATCGTATGGGTGATCATCGGATCGATCTGGATCTTGCCCTGCATGTACCAGTCGACGATCTTCGGAACGTCGGTGCGGCCACGCGCGCCGCCGAAGGCGGTGCCCATCCAGTTGCGGCCGGTGACCAGCTGGAACGGCCGCGTCGAGATCTCCTGGCCGGCGCCGGCCACCCCGATGATGACCGATTTGCCCCAGCCGCGGTGGCTGGCTTCCAGCGCCTGGCGCATCACCTTGGTGTTGCCGGTGCAGTCGAAGGTGTAGTCGGCGCCGCCGATCAGGTCGCCGTTGCGCTTGGTCATGTTGACCAGATAGGGAACGATGTCGTCGCCGACCTCCTTCGGATTGACGAAATGCGTCATGCCGAACTTCTCGCCCCATTCCTTGCGATCCGGGTTGATGTCGACGCCGATGATCATGTCGGCGCCGGCAAGGCGCAGGCCCTGCAGCACGTTGAGGCCGATGCCGCCGAGACCGAAGACGATCGCGGTCGATCCGATCTCGACCTTGGCGGTGTTGATGACGGCGCCGATGCCTGTGGTGACGCCGCAGCCGATGTAGCAGACCTTGTCGAACGGCGCGTCGGGATTGATCTTGGCGAGCGCGATCTCCGGCAGCACGGTGTAATTGGCGAAGGTCGAGCAGCCCATATAGTGATGGATCTTGTCCTTGCCGATCGAGAAACGCGAGGTGCCATCCGGCATCAGACCCTGGCCCTGGGTCGAGCGGATCGCGGTGCAGAGATTGGTCTTGCGGGAAAGGCAGGAATAACATTCGCGGCATTCCGGCGTGTAGAGCGGGATGACATGGTCGCCCTTCTTGACCGAGGTGACGCCGGGGCCGACATCGACGACGACGCCCGCACCCTCATGGCCGAGGATGGCCGGAAACAGGCCTTCCGGATCGGCGCCCGAGAGCGTGAAGTCGTCGGTGTGGCAGATGCCGGTCGCCTTGACCTCGACCAGCACCTCGCCGGCCTTCGGCCCTTCCAGCTGCACGGTCATCACTTCAAGCGGTTTGCCGGCCTGAACGGCTACGGCGGCGCGAACGTCCATAAGGTATCTCCGAATTTTTGAATAAGTCAGGGTTCAGTGGTGAGCTTGGACCACAAATCGCGGGCGTATCGCTGCAGCATAAGCGCCTCCTCCCAACGATCGGTGGAGTCTTCTCCGTCGCGGCCTGTGATCGCGTATGGTTTCGGGCCGAGTTCGCAGACAAAGGCGAGACTGTCGCTCGCGGCAGCGCGCTTTCGCCAACTCCGAAAGCCGTATTCCCACCAGCCCAGAAAGAGATCGACGCAAGGCCGATGATGCGGGTATGAGATTTCTATCTGCACCTGCTCTCGCGAAGCCACGCGCCCGTGGAATGCCCAGGAGCTGTCGAGGATTCGATGGATCATGCCATGGTTCTCTTCCGACACGGGCCAGGCAAATTCGCGGCCGACCAGGAAGTGCGAGATATCGCCCAACAACCGCAAATCCGGCAGTCGATCCAGCAAGTCGAGTGTGAAGAAGAGGTCGGTCGTCATTCGATCGCGATGCGTCTCGATGAAGACCGGAATCCCCGCGTCCTCCCCCAGCCGCTGCCAGCCTTCCAGCAGTGGCAGACAGTCGTCGATCCGACGCAAGCAGATGTCTGGCTGAAGGCAGATGTGGTGAACACCGAACTCGGCGGCGTTTTCGAGGACCGGCTTGAGGTCATCTACGGTCTTCGGGAAGCACTGACCTTCGGCCCGGAGGCCATGGTGGCTCAGGAGTGCGTGAAGGCGCCGCACATATTCCCGATCGTTCCAATGCGCGCTCACTCCGTCGAAGCCCGCTTCAGCAATTTGGCTGATGCTCTCCTCAAGGGTGGGGTCAGTGCGCCTGCTGCTGCGCAGTTCCATCGCCCAGAGCGATTGAAAGACCAGTAGTGACTGCATTTGTCTAATATCCAGGCAAGAATTTAGGGCCGCATCAGGCGGCTCGCGCGCTTCTCAGAAGAGCTTTAAGGTTGAAGGTGGGGTCGGCCAGGGCTTCCGGGTCGGGGTTGATCCCCGCGGCAATCAACATCTCGGCCAATTTGATGTCCTTGGCCAAGCCATTGCCGATGCCGAGGCTGGCCGCAGCGACAAGACGCCCGTCATCAAGGTAGAATTCCAATTCGCCCTCGCCGGACGTCCGCACGACGCTCTGATGCCCGGGCAGCGGCAGACCCGCCACCTGCAACCCGAGATCATACTGATCAGACCAGAACCAAGGGATGGCGGTGAAAGCGCCCTCGCCGCCAGCCATGTTGCGGGACGCAGTTTCCGCTTGGCTGCGGGCATTCCGCCAGCTTTCGAACCGGATATGTCCTCCGCCCGGCTGAGCCACCGCAGCGCAATCACCTGCCGCGAAAATATTCGGGTCGCTCGTGCGCAGGCAATCGTCGGTCAGGATGCCGTTTCCTATCGCGAGCCCCGCCGTTTCCGCGAGCGCCACATCCGGCTGGACGCCGATAGCTGCGACAACGACGTCGGCCGGCACCGCGTCGCCATTGGCGAGAACAACGGCGTCGTCAGTGATTTCGGCCACGCCCTGGCCAAGATGGAATGCGACGCCTTCATCCTGATGCCTGGCGTGGAGTTTAGCTGCAAAGCGCGGGGGGACTGCGCGTCCCAGCGGCTTCGGCGCAGCTTCGATGACGCTGACGGCACTGCCTTTTCCGCGCAGCACGGCTGCAAGCTCCATTCCGATCAGGCCGCCGCCGATAATTGCGATTTTTTTGCCGGCGTCCCCACGAGAGAAGACACTTGCTGCGTCCGCATAGGTGCGGAAGTCGAATGCGCGCTCCGCCCCAGGGCATGTCAGTCGCCGCGGACGGGCGCCGGTGGCGAGCAGAAGCTTGTCATAGGGGAGCGTCCGGCCATCGCTCAAAACGACGGATTGCACCTGTGCATCCAGCCTCGACGCCGAAACGCCTTGAACATATTCGATTCCCGCCGCGTGTAGTGCTTCGGAGCCGCAGATCGGCTTCATCTGCACCGTGCCATTCAATGGCTTCGAGAGCGGCGGCCGCTCGTAAGGCAAGTGCGGTTCCGTGCCGACCAGCGTGACGTTGCCGGAAAATCCCGTTTCTCGCAGCGCGAAGGCTGCGCGCGTGCCGGCTTCTCCCGCGCCGACGATGACGATTCCGTCCATAGGTTGCTCCAGGAAAAGGTGGCCGGCGCTCGTGAGGAGGAGACGCCGGCCGGGGAGGATCAGTTCTTCTTGGCGTATTCGGTCATGTTCTTTGGCGTGACCAGCTCGAACGGAACCCAAACCTCCTTATCGACGCTGTTGCCATGGGCAAGGGCGACGGCTGCATCCACGGCACTTGCCGACTGCGCCTTGGCGTTCTGGAACACAGTCGCGTCGAGGTCGCCTGCGGCCATGGCGATGAGAGCATCCTGTGTCGCATCGATGCCGACGACGATGACGTCATCCATCGACACGCTTGCAGCTTTCAAGGCCTGGATCGCACCGAGCGCCATTTCGTCGTTGTTGGCGAAGACGACGTCGATCGGCCGACCTGCGGTGATCCAATTCGTCGTCAGATCCATCGCGTTCGTCCGGGTCCAGGCAGCAGACTGCTCATCGGCGATGGTCACGCCTTTGCAATCGCCAGCCGCCAATGTCTCCTTGAAGGATGATGTGCGGTCGCGCGAGGCCTGATGGGCGAGATCACCCATAAGAATGTAGACCTGTGCGTCGTTCGCCTTTCCCTTCTTTTTCAGCAGATCGCAGGCGGCTTCGGCGCCGAGCCTGCCGGAGTCGGTTTCCTTCGAACCGACATAGGCCTGTTTTTCCGGCAGCTTGTCGATATTTTCCGGCGCGAGGTTGAGGTAGACAAGCGGAATTCCTGCATTCTTCGCTGCCGCGCTGCCGCGCTGCCGCGCTGCCGCGCTGCCGCGCTGATGCCGGTGGCCGCTGATGTATCGGCGAGCGTCATGATGATCGCATCCACGCCCGACGCGATGAAATTGTCCACCTGGCTGCGCTGTTTGGAAACGTCGGTCTGTGCATCCTCGATCTGAAGTTTGACGCCGTTCAGCGCGGACGCCCGTGCCTGAAGCCCCTCGCGCAGCAGTGTCTGGAAATTGTTGTCGAAACTCTGCATGGACACGCCGATCGTCTCGGCCGAGGCAGCAGTCGTCGTCAGGGCGGCCAGAACGGCCGCCACACAGATTGATTTCATGTCATCCTCCCAAAGGGCGCCGGGCCGCCCGATCCGTTCCGGAGGCCACTCGGCCTGCCTATGTCGCGGGCTCAGATCAGAGCCACGCGAACCTCGCCATCGACCACTTCGGCCGGATAAGTCTTAAGGTTCTCGCAGGCCGGAAGTCTCAGGGCCTCGCCGGTGCGATAGTCGAAGGCGCCGGAATGCTTGGGGCATTCCACCTCGAAATCCATGACCAATCCGTCCGCGAGATGGATCGCCTCGTGGGTGCAGAGCCCCGCGGTGCAATAGACGCTGTCATCCGGCCCGCGGTAGACCGCGTAGGTGCGCCCGCCATGGTCGAAGCGGATGGCTCCCTCCTGCTCGATGTCGTCAAGCTTGCCAGCTGAAACCCAGGTCATTCGGCTGCTCCTCCCATTTCTACGCGAGCTTTGCGGGCGGCGAGTTTTTCCTTCCGCCTGCGGTAGCGTTCCTGCATCTGCGCTTCGCCTTCGGGCGAGCCGTCGTGCCAGGTGCCGAACCACTTATCGAGCGGGATCAGAGCGTCGCCGTAGTTCACCTCGAAGTACTTGTGGTGGAGGTAATGCGCATAGGCGTGGCTATCGACCAGTCTGTCTTCGCCGATCTCGACCTTATCGAAGCCGACATGGCCTGGAATGGCTCCGAAACCGGCATAATGCAGCTGGTAGAGCATGATGATCGGGTTGGAGGGCAGGATCAGGTGATAGAAAGCCGTTCCGAAATAGAGCAGATGCTCGACCGGATGCATCGACAGCGACGACCAGGGCGAAGGGTTGACCGAATTATGGTGAACCGAGTGAACCCACTTGTAGAGAAGCGGCGTGTGGATGAGCCGGTGAATGCAGAAGAAGTGAAACTCGTGGATGATCGGCACCACGAGCGCGACAACTGCCAGCGTCCACGGATTTTCCGCGAAGCTGAGCCAGGGTGCGTAGCCGTTGGCATAGGCCCAGAGCATTCCGGCCTCGACCGCGGTCCAGATGGTGACGCCAGACAGGAAGGTTCGCAAAATATTGTCGAGATTCTGGCTTTCGAACCAGAACGCCTTGCTCTTCTGCCCGGCCGGGAACTTGCCATTGTATTTGAAGCGATTTTCCTGGCGCTTCAGGATGTAAAGATGGAGTTCGAAGGCGCCGTAGAACAGAAACACGCAGATCGCATTGACTGCGTACAGCCAGGCGATCCAGCCGAAGCCGATCATCTGCATCGTCTCAATCGGCGGAATGACCCATGCCCAATAGGCGACAGCTGAGGCAGCGAAGATCATGTTCCAGGGAAAAAAGTAATGCGGCAACCACTTCAGAATTGCCAGCAGCCGCGTGGGAAACAGAAAAAGCGGTGCGTTTTGAACGGGCTGGTTCGGCGCCCAGTCTCCGCGCTTGTTGCGCGTTCCATACTGCAGGTCGTCCATTATGGCCTCCTCGCGGTGGATCCCGTCTCGCCGCGCCCATGAATTGGTGTTGGAGAGCGCTCTGCGCGCCTTTGTCCAATGTCGCTCGGTTTCGGCGCTCCGGCTCTCCTGCCTGACACAGAGATAACAGGCGGCCTGCCGGATACCGAGGGCATTCTTGATCTAATTAGATCAAAGCGCTTCTTTGGTGGTGAAGCGAATAAGAGCCTGATCCGGCTTGATACGGGTCAGGCCGGTGCGTGCAGAAGCAGATCCAGCGCAAAGCGGAATTGGGCTTTCGGCGCCTGATCAAGCCACATCGCCGATTGACGACCGCTCGGCTGCCGGTTTGATTTCAACCCTGGGAGCAAAGCGATTGGGCCGGCTCGCGAGATTCCCGTTTTTGTTATAGTTGACAGTTATATGATAAGTGACATATACGAAAATGGTCAAGCCAAATGTTGACGCCGCCCTCCTGGAGGGGTGAAGCTGGACATGGCGGCCGCTCCGATCGCAGGGCGCGGCCGGCACCTGAAACGGGAAGTGGGGAACAACACGGTGAACATCACGCCACGCAACTGCCGGGTCGGGGTCGATATCGGCGGCACGTTTACTGACATAGCGCTCGATCTCGACGGCGCGCTTCACTCGACGAAAGTCCTGACGGACTACACCGCTCCGGAGCGGGCTATTCTGAAAGGCGTGAAGGCCGTTGCCGAGACGGCGGGCATTGCGCTGTCGGAGATCGGCATTCTCATCCATGGAACGACGCTTGCCACCAACGCCCTGATCGAGCGGCGCGGCGCAAGGACCGCGTTCGTCACGACCGAAGGTTTCCGCGACGTCCTCGAAATGCGCACCGAAAATCGTTTCGAACAATACGACCTCAACATATCGCTGCCGCCCGCGCTCATCGCCCGTGCCGACCGCCTCGTCGTGCGTGAGCGCATCGATGCCACCGGCCGCGTGCTGCTCCCGCTCGACGAGGCCTCGGTCGCTGCTGCGGTCGAGACGATCGCCGAGGGAGAGTATGAAAGCGTCGCGATCGGCTTCATCCATGCCTATGCGAACGGCGCCCACGAAGCGGCTGTCCGCAATGCCATCCTCAAGCGTCTTCCGAATATGTCGGTGTCGATCTCGTCCGAAGTTTCGCCGCAGATGCGCGAGTTCGAGCGCTTCAACACCGTCTGCGCCAATGCCTATGTCAAGCCGGCGATCAAATCCTATCTCGATCGTTTCGTCGTCTCGCTGAAGGAGGTCGGCGTCGGCTGCCCCGTCTTCATGATCCATTCGGGCGGCGGCATCGTCTCGGTCGAAAGCGCCTCCGAATTTCCCGTCCGCCTCGTCGAGTCAGGCCCTGCGGGCGGGGCCATCTTCGCGGCGGACATCGCGCGCCGGCATGGCCTGGACGCGGTGCTCTCCTTCGACATGGGTGGCACGACGGCAAAGATCTGCCTGATCGAGAACCAGGTGCCGAAGACGGCGAAGACCTTCGAAGTCGCGCGCACCTACCGCTTCCGCAAAGGCTCCGGCATGCCGATCTCCATTCCCGTCGTCGAGATGGTCGAGATCGGCGCCGGCGGCGGCTCCATCGCTTCGGTCGACGGCATGCGCCAGATCCGCGTCGGCCCGCATTCGGCGGCCTCCGAACCTGGGCCGGCCTGCTACCAGCGCGGCGGCAAGAACCCGACCGTGACCGATGCCGATCTCATCCTCGGCAAGCTCGACCCGGAGAATTTCGCCGGAGGCGCCATCCCGCTTTCTGTTGACGCAAGCCGCAGGGCCATGCGTGACGACATCGGCGCCATCATCGGCCTTGATCCCGAGGCCGCCGCCTACGGCACCTGCGAAATGGTCGACGAGAACATGGCCAATGCCGGCCGGGTGCATACCGTCGAGAACGGCAAGGATATCTCCGATTTCACCATGATCACCTTCGGCGGCGCCGGGCCGCTGCATGCGGCTCGCCTCTGCGAGAAGATGGGCATCTCCACCTTCCTCGTTCCGCCGGGCGCCGGCGTCGGCTCGGCCATCGGCTTCCTCAAGGCGCCGTTCGGCTACGAAGCGGTGCGCAGTTCGGTCTTCAACCTTTCGAACTTTGATTTCGCCGAAGCCAACCGTCTTCTCGACGCCATGAAGTCCGAGGCGATCGGCTTCGTGGAAGGCGGGCTCGAAACCGGTGCGCCCGTCATCGAGCGGACGCTCTTCATGCGCTACGCCGGCCAGGGCTGGGACATTCCGGTGCCGCTGGAGGCCGATCGTTTCGACGCGGCGAGCGCAGATGGGATCGCTAGCGCCTTCCAGGCCGAATATGAACGGTTTTTCGGCCGGGCGATCGAAGGGCTCGACGTCGAGATCGTCAGCTGGTCGGTCAAGGCAGCCTCTCCGCTTCCGCCGGTGGCACGCGTGGCCTCCATCGCCGAAGGCGGCACCGTTTCGCCGCGCCAGCGCCGGCGCCTGTTCGAGGCCGCGCAGGGCGCCTATCTCGACGCGGGGATCCATGAGCGGCAGGATCTGAAGCCGGGCGACGTCGTCGCCGGCCCGGCCGTCATCGTCGAGCGTGAAACCTCGTCGGTCCTGACATCCTCGTTCAAGGCGATCGTCCAGAACGACGGCTGCCTCCTCGTTACCAGGCAGTAAGGAGCTCCACCATGAACCAGTCCATGATCGATATTCACATGCAGGTCATGTGGAACCGCCTGATCTCGGTGGTCGAGGAACAGGCTCAGACGCTGATCCGCACCGCCTTCTCCACCTCGGTGCGCGAGGCGGGCGACCTGTCGGCCGGCGTCTTCGACCTCGAAGGCCGCATGCTGGCGCAGGCCGTCACCGGCACGCCGGGCCACGTCAACGCCATGGCGGAATCCGTCGCCCACTTCATCCACGACATCGGTCCCGAGAATATCTTCGAGGGCGACGTCTACATCACCAACGACCCCTGGAAGGGTACGGGACATCTGCACGACATCACCGTCGTCACCCCTTCCTTCCACCACGGCAGGCTTGTCGGTTACTTCGCCTCGACCGCGCATGTGGTCGACGTCGGCGGTCGCGGCTTCGGCCCCGATGCGCGCGAGGTCTACGAGGAAGGCATCTTCATCCCGATCATGAAGTTCTTCGAGCGCGGGGAGCTGAATCGGACGCTCATCCATATCGTCAGGAACAATGTGCGCGAAAGCGATAAGGTCGTCGGCGACTTTCATGCACTTGCGGCCTGTAACGAGACCGGGCATCGCCGCCTGATCGACATGCTGACGGAGTTCAATCTCGAAGACCTGTCGATGATCGGCGGCTTCATCCTCAAACACAGCCGCGAAGCGACGCTGGAGCGGCTCAGAAACCTGCCGCACGGCTCGTGGAGCTACAGCCTCGATCTCGATGGCTACGACGAACCGGTCCATCTCGCGGCAAAGCTCAGCATCGGGTCTGACGGCGTCGTCGTCGACTTCGACGGCACGTCCGGCATGAGCAAGTTCGGCATCAACGTTCCCCTTGTCTATGCCAAGGCCTATGCTTGCTACGGCATCAAATGCGTCGTCGCGCCTGACATTCCCAACAATGCGGCCTCCCTCGCGCCGTTCGAAGTCACCGCTCCCGAGGGCTGCATTCTCAACGCCAAACGCCCGGCCCCGGTCGCCGTCCGTCACGTCCTCGGTCACTTCGTGCCCGATCTGGTGCTCGGCGCCCTGCATCAGGCGCTGCCCGGCCAGGTGCCGGCGGAAGGCGCCAGCGCGCTCTGGAATCTGCACATGAGCGTCCGCCCGCTTGCCGGCAACGACGCCAGGGGTGCCGAAATCCTGATGTTCAATTCGGGCGGTTCCGGCGCGCGCACATCGCTCGACGGCCTGAACGCGACAGCCTTCCCGAGCGGCGTGCACACCATGCCGATCGAGGCGACGGAAAACGTCGGCCCGGTCATCGTCTGGCGTAAGGAGCTGCGCGAAGGTTCGGGCGGCGCCGGCGCGCAGCGCGGCGGTCTCGGCCAGATGATCGAGATCGAAGCGGCCGAAGGCTTCAGCTTCCGCTTCTCGGCGATGTTCGACCGCATCGGCCATCCCGCGCGCGGCCGCGACGGCGGGCTTGAAGGTGCTGCCGGCGGCGTGGCGCTCGACGACGGCACCGTCTTGAAGGGCAAGGGACTGCAGTTCGTTCCGGAGGGACGTCGCCTGGTTCTCTCGCTGCCCGGCGGCGGAGGCTATGGGGAGCCGGGCCTTCGCCCGGCCGAGGCCGTCGAGCACGATCTGAAGCACGGTTACATCACTCCGGAACAGGCCGGGCTCTATGCCAAGACGGGAGACAAGGCATGAACATGATCAAGTTTGAAAGCACGCGGGTCGCCTCTATCAAGTCGTCGCCCTCCATGGCCGTATCGATGGCCGCCAAGGCGATGAGAGCCAAGGGCGAGAACGTCATCGACCTCTCGCTCGGCGAGCCCGACTTCGAAACACCGGATCATGTCGTCGAGGCTGCCGTTGAAGCGATGCGCAAGGGCCTGACGCGGTACACGGCCCCGAACGGCCTGCCCGAGCTTCGCCAGGCGATCGTCGCAAAATTCAAAAGAGAGAACGGCCTCGATTATGCTGAGGACGAGATCTCCATCGGCAACGGCGCCAAGCAGATCCTGTTCAACGCCTTCCTCGGAACGCTGGAACCCGGCGACGAAGTCATCGTGCCCGCGCCCTACTGGGTCTCCTACACGGATATCGTCATCCTGCATGGCGGCACTCCGAAGATCGTCCAGTGCGGCGTCGAGGACGCGTTCAAGATCACGCCGGAGCGGCTGGAAGCGGCGATTACGCCGCGCACGCGCTGGTTCCTGTTCAATTCGCCGTCCAATCCGACCGGTGCAATCTATACGGCCGACGAACTCAAGGCGCTCGGCGAGGTGCTGGCGCGCCATCCGCGCGTCGCCATCATGTCCGACGAGATCTACGAGCATATCGTCTGCGCCGACGTGCCCTTCACCTCGTTTGCGATCGCCTGCCCCGACCTGAAGGACCGCACGCTTCTCATCAACGGCGTGTCCAAGGCCTATGCCATGACCGGCTGGCGCCTCGGCTACGCGGCCGGGCCGAAGGAGCTGACGAAGGTGCTGAACAAGCTTCAGTCGCAGAGCACCACCTGCCCCTCGTCGATCACGCAGTATGCCGCAGCGGCGGCGCTCAACGGCCCGCAGGACTTCGTCACGACAGCAGTTGCGGAGTACAGGGCGCGCGGCGAGCTCGTCGCCCGCGGCTTCTTGGCCATTCCGGGCCTGGAGGTTCGCGCACCCGAAGGCGCCTTCTACCTGTTTCCGAAATGCACCGGCTATATCGGCAGGACCGCGCCTGACGGCAGCCGGATTGCCAACGACACGGAACTCGCCTCCTATCTCCTGAAAGAGGGCAAGGTGGCGACCGTTCCGGGTGCTGCCTTCGGCGTCGAGCCCTATATCCGTCTTTCCTTCGCCACCTCGCGCGACAATCTTTCCATTGCGATCGAGCGCACGGCCGACGCACTCGCCAAACTGCGATAGGAGGACGTTATTCCATGACCGACTACAACCGCACACTTTTGACCGGCGCCGCAGGTGCGCTCGGAACACAGCTTCGTCAATCCGGAACCAGGCTCGGAAAGATCGTCCGTCTTTCCGCGCGTTCGCCGATCAAGGACCTCGCGTCTCACGAAGAGGATTTTCCTGCCGACCTTACCGATTTCGAAGCGGTGTCGCGCGCGGTCGAAGGCTGCGATGCGATCATCCACATGGGCGGACAGGGGCTCGAGGCGGCGTGGAAGACCATCCTCGACGCCAATATCGCCGGCAGCTACAACATCTATGAAGCGGCCCGCCGGCACGGCGTGAAACGCATCGTCTATGCGAGCTCGGTTCACGCGATCGGCTTCTACGAGCGAAACGAGACCATCGACGGCAACGTGCCGACACGCCCCGACAGCCTCTACGGCGTATCGAAGACCTTCGTCGAAAACCTCGCGCGTTATTACTTCGACAAGTTCGGAATTGAGACGGTCAGCCTGCGCATCGGTTCGTCCTTCCCGGAGCCGACCGACCGGCGCCACCTCATCACCTGGCTTTCCTACCGCGACTGCCGCCAGCTCGTCGAAAAAAGCCTGTCGGCGGAGCGCGTCGGCTTCATGGTTGCCTACGGCATGTCGAACAACAGCCAGGCCTTCTGGGACAACCGCACCGCAGCTTCGCTCGGCTATCGCCCGCAAGACAGCGCCGACGACTACGCCGAAAAGGTCTTTGCCAAGACGAAGCAGGGCAATCCGAACGATCCCGCCGTCCGATTCCAGGGTGGAAGCTTCGCCGCGGCCGGTCACTATGAAGACGAGAAGAAGTGAGACGCCGCCATGCCAGCTTCCAAATCGTCGTATGACGTGATCATCGTGGGCGGTGCCGTCGTCGGTAGTTCGACGGCGTATTTCCTCGCCACCAATCCGGAATTCAAAGGGTCGGTTCTCGTCATCGAGAAGGACTGGACCTACCGGCGAGCGGCGACCGCTCTTTCGTCCAGTTCCATCCGCCATCAATTCTCGAATGCGATCAACGTCAAGGTTTCGCAGTTCGGGACCGAGTTCATTCGAAATTTTAAGGAAAATGTCCGGGTCGACGACGACACGCCGGAGATCGGCTTCCATGAGGTCGGATATCTTTTTCTCGCCGGCGACGAACGAGGCGAACAGGTCCTGCGCCGCAATCATGAGACCCAGGTCGCCTGCGGTGCCGAGGTGACGCTGCTCGATCCGGAGGGTCTCGGCCGTCGCTTCCCCTGGCTGAACCTCGAAGGTCTTGTGCTCGGCAGCACGGGCGAGCGCGGCGAGGGGTGGTTCGACAGCGTCGGGCTGCTGCAGGGTTTCCGCAAGAAAGCCCGTTCCCTCGGCGTCGAATATATCGAGGACGAGGTCGTGGCGGTGAACCGCGAGGGCGACCGCATTGTCTCCGTGATCACCAGAAGCGGCCAGACAATCGGCTGCGGCACGATGGTGAACACGTCAGGTACCAACGGCAGGAACGTTGCGCGGATGGCCGGGCTCGACATTCCCATCGAGCCGCGTCGGCGGTCGCTCTTCGTCGTTGATTGCCGGACGCCGTTGGAAGGCAAGGTCGGCCTGACCATCGATCCGACTGGTGTGTTCTTCCGGCCCGAAGGCAAGTTCTACCTCGTGGCCACCTATCCCAAGCACGATCCGGAGGTCGATCCCAATGATTTCGATGTCATGCATGCCGAATTCGACGACGAAATCTGGCCGACGCTTGCCAACCGGGTCCCCGCATTCGAGGCGATCAAGGTCGTCAATTCCTGGGCCGGGCACTATGATTACTGCGTGCTGGACCACAATGTGGTGCTGGGTCCCCACACCGAGGTCGGCAATTTCCTCTTTGCCAACGGCTTCAGCGGTCATGGGTTGCAGCAGTCGCCTGCCATGGGCCGGGGTCTGAGCGAACTCATTACCTACGGGTCCTTCAAGACCCTGGACTTGTCGCCCTTCGGATACGAGCGGGTGGCCGCAAACCGCCCGTTCCTGGAAGACGCGGTGATCTAACAACAAGGCGGGGAATCCCATGAACAGCGAAATGACCAAACGAAGCGGCGGCCAGGTGCTGGTCGATGCGCTGCGCATCCATGGTGTGGACCGCGTCTTCGGCGTGCCGGGGGAAAGCTATCTTGCGGTGCTCGACGCGTTTCACGACGCCGAAAAGGCGATCGAGTTCGTCATCTGCCGCCAGGAGGGCGGTGCTGCCTACATGGCGGAAGCCTACGGCAAGCTGACGGGCAAGCCGGGGATCTGCTTCGTCACCCGCGGGCCGGGAGCGACCAACGCCTCGGTCGGCATCCATACCGCCTTCCAGGACTCGACGCCGATGATCCTGTTCATCGGCCAGGTGGCGCGCGATCAGATGGAACGGGAAGCCTTCCAGGAGATCGACTATCGCCGGATGTTCGGGCAGATGGCCAAGTGGGTCGTCGAGATCGAAGACGCGGCGCGCATCCCTGAACTGATCAGCCAGGCCTTCCACCGCGCCGTCAACGGCCGGCCGGGTCCTGTGGTGATCGCCCTGCCGGAAGACATGCTGACGGATATGGTCGAAGTTGCCGACACCCCCGCCTATAGACGCGTCGAGATCTATGCCGGCGAACCGCAGCTGGAAGAATTGCAGTCGCTTCTTGCGAAGGCGAAGCGTCCGCTCGCCATTGTCGGCGGTGGCGGCTGGACACAACAGGCCGTCGACGACCTGAAGACCTTTGCGGAGGCTTTCGACCTTCCCGTCGCAGCCTCGTTCCGCTGTCAGGACATGTTCGACAATACTCACCGCAATTATGCCGGCGATCTCGGCCTCGCCGCCGGTCCGAAGCTTATCCGGCATGTCAAGGATTGCGATCTCCTGATCTCGATCGGCGCGCGGCTCGGCGAGATGACGACCGGCGCCTATACCCTGATCGACATCCCGGTTCCGAAGCAGACCCTGGTGCACATTCATTCGGGGGCAGAGGAACTCGGCCGCGTCTATCACGCGGCTCTCGCCATCAATGCCAGCCCCGCCGGCTTCCTGTCGCAGGCCGCAAAGCTCAAGCCCGCATCGGCGCCGGCCTGGACGGAATGGACGAGATCCGCTCATGCGGATTATTTGGAAAACTTGAAGCATCCGCAGACGCCCGGCGACGTCCAGATGGGCGACGTCATGGAGTGGCTGCGCAAGCATCTGAAGTCCGATGCGATCCTGACCATGGGTGCCGGCAACTATACGGCATGGGCCCATCGCTTTTACCAGTACCGGACGTTCCGTTCCCAGCTCGGGCCCACCAACGGTTCGATGGGTTACGGCGTTCCAGCCGCGGTCGCCGCCAAGATCACCGCACCGGAACGCACCGTCGTTGCCTTTGCCGGTGACGGATGTTTCCTGATGAATGGCCAGGAGCTGGCGACTGCGATGCAGTACGATGCACGCGTCATTTTCCTCGTCATCAACAACGGCATGTACGGAACGATCCGCATGCACCAGGAGCGCAACTATCCGGGCCGCGTCTCCGGCACCCGGTTGACGAATCCCGATTTTGCTGCGCTCGCCAGGTCCTATGGGCTGCATGGAGAGACGGTCGAAAAGACCGAAGATTTCATGGGGGCGTTCGAACGAAGCGAGGCGTCGGGCAAGCCGGGGCTGATCGAAGTGCGGATCGATCCGGAAGCGCTGACGGTCAAGCAGACGCTTTCGCAGATCCGCGATCAGGCGATCGCTCAAGGCAGATGAGTTGGCAGGCCGTTTGATGCAACTATGGCCCGCATTGCCGTGCGGGCTCTTTCACTGCGAGGCGCCGCAGAATGATTTCGGCAGCCTCGAAGCTGACCGTGCCCTATTCCACCGTCTCGCTGCTTGCCGGCTCGTCGAGCAATGCGCGGTAGCGGTTCAGGCTCTCTTCCAGATGCGCCGCGATGGCGTTCTTCGCTCCTTTGGCGTCGCCCTGGGTGATCGCTGAGAGGATCGCCGCGTGCTCCTTGTTGATCTTCTTCAGATACCCCTGATAGGCGCGTGACGACTGACGGTGCTTGAGGACGAGTTCGAAGTTGATGCTCTCCATCACCGCTTCCAGAAAACTAGGAAAATGCGGGTTTCGCGTCGCCCGCGCGATCGCCAGATGGAAGTCGAAATCGGCACGCGCCTCGACTTCGGCGTCATCCGTCTCGAGCGTTTCGAGGTGGTCGTAGGCGCGGGCGATGCCGGCGAGCGCCTCAGGCGTGCGCCGTGTCGCGGCAAGGGCTGCGGCTTGCATTTCGACGCCCAGCCGCAGTTCGAGGATCTGCATGGCGGAGCGGATGTCTTCGACCCGGCTGATCTCGAAATTCAGGGTCTTGGCGTCCTTTTCGCTGACGAAAACGCCGGCCCCCTGGCGGGCGGTGACCCTGCCGCCGACCTTCAGCGACGTCAGCGCCTCGCGCACCACCGTTCGCGACACGCCGAACTCCTCGCAAAGCTGGGCGCTCGATGGTATTTTTTCTCCCGGCGCATATAATCCGGAGTCGATGCGCTCGCTGAGCTTGGCAACGACGATTTCTGCTAGGTTTCCGCGTTGCGTGATGATCGACAACTTATGCTCCGATTCTATGTTCCGGGCTAATTTAGCACATATCACATATCATGCCACCTGCCTGAGCCCGGGTTTTAACTTAACAGATCCCGGATGACTTCCAGAGGATGGGGGATCGTCCTGCGGTCTATTTCCTTGACCTGCGACCGGCAGGAATAGCCGGTCGCCATGACGACGGTCCCGTCCTCGCCGGCGGCGATCTGTTCTGCCCAGTTCATCGCATAGAGCTTTTCTGAGATTTCCCGGTTGCGGGCTTCGTGGCCGAACGTTCCCGCCATACCGCAACAGCCCGCATCAGCCACCTGCAGCTCGATGCCGAGGGTGCGGAAGACCGCTTTCCACTGCGCAACAGCCGAGGGCATGTTGGTGCGTTCGGTACAGTGCGGCAGAAGCCGGACCGTCGCGCCGACCTGCCGCCGGATCGCCTCCGCCAGGTTCTTGCCGTTTGCGGCGAGCCATTCCTGCGGCAGCAGCACGGATGCGTGGGATGGCCCTTTCGGCAGGGTCTTGTACTCGCTGCGATAGGCAAGCGTCATGGACGGGTCCAGCCCGACCAGCGGCACGCCGGTTTTCGCCAGACGATCCAGCGAGCGTGAGGTCGCGACGGCCGCCTTTTCGAAGCGGTCGAGATAACCGTGGACATGCAGCGCTTTTCCGTTGGTGAGCGGCGGCGCGATGAACGGCGCAAGGCCGAGCTTGCGGGCGACCTCGACGGCGGCGGCGACCACTTTGGGATCGAAATGCGCAGTGAAGGCATCGGGAATGAAGACGACGGCGCGGGCGCGCTCCTCGGCAGACATCGCCATGATCTGCTCCGCGTCGGCGACGGGGATACCGAGGCCGGCCAGCAATGCCGGCGGCATCTTCGGCAGCGCTGTCAGGCCGACAAGCTTCATCGCCGAGCGGCCGGCAGCCGTTCCGGCAAGCAGATTGTAGAGGGGCCGAATCCGCGCCATCAGCGGCAGCGTCGCCTCGATGCCGGCGACCAGCGGATCTTTCAGCGGCCTGAGGTAGCGGCCGTAATAGAGGTTCAGGAACTTCGACCGGAACGCGGGAACGCTGACCTTGACAGGACATTGGCCGGCGCAGGCCTTGCAGGCAAGGCACGTATCCATGGCCGCCCGCACTTCATGGGAGAAGTCGGAGCGGTTGGCCGGGTTCAGCGAGTTGAATGCGCGCCTGGCAAGCCCGATCGCCTTGTTCGAATTGCGGAGCCGAACCGCTTCCTCACGGGGATCGACACCCTGCTCGACGAGGAGCCGCAGCCATTCCCGCATCAGGGCGGCGCGCCCCTTCGGCGAGTAGACCCGGTTGCGGGTCGCCTTGTAGGACGGGCACATTGGGCTGGTCTCGTCGAAATCGAAACAGGCGCCGTTGCCGTTGCAATAGGCCGCATTGTCGAAGGCCGCGCGGATCTCGTTGCCGATGATGCGGTCGACGCTTCCCCGCAAAGGAACCTCGTCGATCTTCATCAGCGCGCCGTCGTCCGGTGTGGCGATCTTGCCCGGATTGAGGCGGTTCTCCGGATCGAACGCCTTCTTGATCTGCTGGAGGCTGGGATAGAGATCGCCGAAGAATTCCGGCACATATTCCGACCGCACACCCTTGCCGTGCTCGCCCCAGAGAACGCCGCCATGCTTGCGGGTAAGCGCCACCACCGCATCGGTGATTTCCCGGATGAGCGGCACATGGTCGTCGCGCGTCAGGTCGAGGGCCGGTCTCACATGAAGCACGCCCGCATCGACGTGGCCGAACATGCCGTAAGAGACGCCCGCGGCGTCGAGGAGAGCGCGGAATTCGCTTATATAGGCGGCAAGATTATCGGGAGGAACGGCGGTGTCCTCGACGAAGGCCACCGGCCGCACCGGGCCTTCGACATTTCCGAGAAGACCGACGGCGCGCTTGCGCATCGTCCATATCGCTTCGACCTCAGCACTTTCCCGGGCGATCGTAAGGCCGGTATTGCGAACGACATCGGCGCCAGCAAGCGCCGATGTCACCGCCACAAGCCTCTGCTCGAGTTCGACCGGGTCGTCGGCCAGCACCTCGGCAATATTGATGCCGTTGGCCGGGCCGCGCTGGTCATCTGGGAAAAACCGGGCGATGCCGTTCCACACGATGTCGCCCTTGGCAAGGCCGAGCACCCTCTCGTCGATCGTCTCCACCGACGCGACGTTCAGCGCGGTCAGCGCCCTTGCGTCTTCGAGGGCCGTGTTGAAGTCGTCGTAGCGGATATTGACCAGCGCCGAATATTTCGGAATCGGCAGAAGATTGAGCTCGATCTCGGCGATCATCGCCAGCGTGCCTTCCGAGCCGCACATGATCGCGTTGAGATCGAAGCGTCCGTCGTCGCGGCGGATATGCGCGAGATCGTAACCCGTCATGTAGCGGTTGAGGCGCGGAAAGATTTCCTCGATGCGCGCACGCTCGTCACGCGCGATCCTGTCGACCGTCCGATGGATCTCCCCGACGCGATCGCCGCGAGACTTGATCTTGGCAAGAGACACGTCGTCGAGGGCGCGCGACCACCAGTCCGTCGCATCGGTCAGGACGATCCGGAGGCCGAGCACATGGTTGCTCGTCTTGCCGTAGAGGCAGGAGCCCTGGCCGCAGGCATCGGTCGAGACCATGCCGCCGATCGTCGCCCGGTTGGAGGTCGAAAGCTCCGGCGCGAAGAACAGGCCATGGTCCTTGAGGGCGCGATTGAGCTGGTCCTTGACGACGCCGGCTTCGACGCGGGCGATCCGCCGCACCGGATCGATCTCCAGGATCCGGTTCATATGCCGTGAGCAGTCGACGACGAGGCCGTCCGTCAGCGACTGACCATTGGTGCCGGTGCCGCCGCCGCGCGCGACGACGCGCAGGCCGCGGAACGCGTCTTCGGAGAGGACCCGCATCACGGTCTGCATATCGTCGATATCTCTGGGAAAGAGAATCCCTGCCGGCTCCATCTGGTAGATCGAGTTGTCCGTCGAAAGAACGGTACGCGAGGCGGCGCTGGTTTCGATGTCGCCGGCAAAGCCCGCCTCCGGCAGCCGCTCGAAGAAGCCGGCTCCGGGAAGGAGTAAAGATTCTTTGGTCTTGATACGAGGGATCATTTTTTATCGCTGCCGAAATCGCCCAAGCCTTGCAAAACTTGGCATATAAGTGATAACATACAAATGTGTTGACGCAACTGAATTAGAGGTGAGACGTGAAGGATCAAACAGCAGTAATCGTCGGCGGGGCCTCCGGCCTCGGATTGACCGCAGCCAAGCTTATGGTCTCTCGCGGAGCCAGCAAGATCGGCCTGATCGACCGCAATGCGGAACTGCTGGCTTCGTCTGCGGAAACGCTTCGCTCGCTCGGTGCCGATGTGGCGACATCGGTCGCCGACATTGCCCGGGCGGAGACGGCGCACAAGGGTTTCAATGAGATCGTCGCGAAGCTCGGCCGGGTCCATGCGCTCGTCAACAGCGCGGCCATCTATCCCCGCCGGCCGATTCTCGAGATTACCGACGAGGAATGGGATCTCGAGAACGCCATTAACGTCAAGGGAACCTACCACATGATGGTGGCGGCGGTTCTCCATATGCGCCAGCACGTCAATGCTCCTGAAGTCACCGGACGAATCGTCAATGTGACGTCTGTCGACGCCTTCAAGGCCCATCCCCAGAACGCCCATTATGCCGCGACCAAGGCCGCGGTCGTCAGCCTCACCAAATCTTTCGCGGCAGAATGCGCGAAAGACCAGATCCTCGTCAACTCCGTCGCGCCCGCGGGCTTTGCCACCGACCGCGCCAAGGAACTCGGTTTCCTGCCCGAGCTTGCCAAGGCAAGCGCTCTCGGACGGGCGGCAGAACCGGTCGAAATGGCGGAATGGATCGTCATGATGGCCTCCAGCCGCAACACTTACGCGACTGGCGAAAACGTCGTCATCAGCGGGGGCTATATCTATGTTTGACACTTATCGCGTCGCGGTGGTGACCGGCGCCACCAGCGGTATCGGCAAGGCGACGGTGCTGGAGCTCAGGCGGCGGGGGCTGACGGTCTATGCCGTCGGCCGCAGCGAGGCGCCGCTTCAGGAACTCGCCGCCACCGATGGTGTGATTCCGATCAAGGCCGATGTGCGCGATACGGATACGATCGTCAGGGCGCTTGCAGGCATCGAGGTCGACATCCTCGTCAACAATGCCGGCATCCTGTCGACGCGCGCGCTGTTCCATGAGATCGATCCGGCCGAGATCGATGCAATGATCGACGTCAATTTGAAAGCGCCGATGCATCTGACCCGCGCATTGCTGCCGGGCATGGTGGAACGCAAACGCGGCCATCTTCTCTATGTCGGTTCGAGCGGCGGCCAGGCGCCCTACCCGAACATGGGCGCCTACGGCCCTTCGAAGGCCGGCCTCAGCCTGTTCTGCGACAATCTTCGATGCGACCTGCTCGGAAGCTCGGTCAGGGTCACCGAAGTCGTTCCGGGCCGGGTTCAGACCGATCTCTACCGGACGGCGATGGCCGGAAACCAGGCGCGCGCGCTGCTCTATGACGGCTACCGTCCGATCCAGCCCGAGAACATCGCCTCGATCGTCATCAACGCCATCGAGCTTCCCGTCTTCGTCGACGTCGCTCGCATCGAAGTCTTCCCGACCGACCAGGCGACCGGCGGCGGGACCATGGTGAAGTTTCAAGACGAGGCAAATGAACCCCGTGCGTGAGTGCACCAAGCTGAGGAACCTCGCCGGGATCTACCCCGTGTCGACAACAGGTTCAGGCCCGGACGTCGAGCAGGCCCATCATGCCGAGATCCTCATGTTCGAGGATATGGCAATGATACATGCGTTGCCCCGGCATATCCTGGCGGATGAGGAAGCGTACCGTCTGGCCGGAGACGACGTTGACGGTGTCCTTCCAGGACCGGTAGGGTGCTTTTGCAATCTTGCCGTCCCTCTCGTATTCGAGAATCTGGAACTGCGTCCCATGCACATGGAACGGATGGTCCATGCCCGCCTCGTTGACGATTTCCCAACGCTCGACGTCGCCGGTTTTCATCACCTCGTCGATACGATTCATGTCGAAGCTGGCGCCGTTGATCTGGAACGCCATGCTCATGCCGCTCATCGATTCGGTCAGCACGAAGCGGCGGGTTTTGAGCGGCGTCGGCAGCGGCGCGATCTCGCGCAACTTCGCCGGCAGTGCCGGCATGGCAGATGCCGCACTGTCGGAGACATTGACCGTGAGCAAGGTCATGCCGGCCTCCTCGGGCTTTCCCGGCCCCATCCAGCCGCGGTCATAGTCGAGCGTGGTGAGTTTGGCCGGTCCCGGCTGATCGAAGGCGACGACGAGTTCGATCCGCTCGGCGGGCGCAAGCAGGAACTCGTCGCGTAAGACCGGCGCCTCGAGCAGGCCGCCATCGGTGCCGATCATCACCATCGAGGCATTCTCGAAGTTCAGGCGCAAGAAACGTGCATTGGTTGCGTTGAACAGCCGCAGGCGACGCTTCTCGCCCTTGGCCACGGGCAGCACCGGGTTCTTCTGTCCGTTGACCAGCAGATGGTCGCCGACGCGGCCGTTCATATGGTCCATCATGCCGTTTTCCGGGATCGAGCCATCGGCAGCAAGGCGGAGATCGGTCAACATCAGGATCGTATCCCCGTATTCGGCGGGGATCGGGTCGTTCTTAGGCTTGACCAGGAAGATACCGGCAAGGCCGCGATAGACCTGCTCGGCGGTATGCCCATGCGGATGCGGATGGAACCAGTAGGGCGCGGCACTACCCTGCGGCAGATCGAAAGCATATCGCTGCGACGCCCCTGCGGCCACGGGAACCATGGGGTTGCCGTCCTGATCGGCCGGCACCGGCATGCCATGCCAGTGAACGGTTGTCGGCTGGTCGGGAATGCCGTTCCGGAAGTCGATCTCGATCCGGTCGCCTTCACGGGCCTCGATGACCGGATTGCCGCCATTATAGAGAAGGACCGGCGTGTCGAGCCCCTCGGCAAAGCGGAGGGTTGCCGGTTCGGCGGCAAGACTGGTGCGGAACAGGCTGGCCTTGCCCGACTGGTTGGCCAGCCGCGGCAATTCGCGCAGCGGCTGCCCTTCGGGGAGCGCAGGCATGCCTTCCGCCCTCGGACTGCCGGCGTCGCCCATGTCCATGCCGCCCATGTCCATGCCGCCCATGTTCATGCCGGCCATGTCCATGTTTCCGGCGCTGTTGCTCTTCTCGATCGCGACGAGAGCCGTCACGGAACTTGTGACTGCAAGGCCCGCAATGCCGGTTAGAAAGGTGCGTCTATGCATCGAGTGATTTCCTTTTTGATCGCGCAGCAACGATCGGCCGGCGGGGCCGTTCACAGTTGCCTTGCTTTCCGTGGGGTGATTGCCGAAGCGTAATCCGACGGTGCGGTCAGCTTGCTGAGGGATAGCCGGCCTGTGCAAGCGCCTGACGGACATCCGCTGGATTGGCGCTGGTCTCGACCTTGATCATGCGTGTCACAGGATCGGCATCGACCTTGGCGTCGGCATCGACCGATTGGATCACCTTCGAGACGGACCGCGCGCAGCCGCCGCAGGTCATGTTTTCGATTTTGAATTCCATAAGAAATCTCCTTTGTTTGGTCTCATGGCGCTCAAGGTGAGGCTTCCAACCATGGGAAGGTCAAGGGGGCTTGAAACGGAAAATTTTGCTATTGACCTTCCCATGGTTGGAAGCTCCATCTTTCGCTCGAATGTAAGTTTCGAAATAGAAAGGAGGCGGCTGTGAATGCTCCGCTTCGAAAAACAGATCCATCCACGTTCATATCGCTTTCCATTGAGGGCATGACCTGCGCCTCCTGCGTGGGCACCGTCGAGCGCGCCCTGAGGGCTGTGCCCGGCGTCGACGCCGTATCGGTCAACATCGCTACCGAGAAGGCGAGCATCAGCACCCATGCACCCCTTGACCGCAACGTGTTGGTGAAGGCCGTCGAGGACGTGGGCTATTCGGTCGGCGCTGCTCCCTCTGTCGCCGTCGAACTAACAGTCGAAGGCATGACCTGCGCATCCTGTGTCGGCGATGTCGAACGCGCGCTGAAGGCCGTTCCCGGTGTCAGTGAAGCCACCGTCAATCTTGCCGCCGAACGGGCGACGATCAAGGGATCGGCCGATGCTGCCACCCTGATTGCCGCCATCCAGGGCGTCGGCTACGAGGCCAAGCCGATCGACGCGGACCGGACGGACGAAGATGCAGCCCGTGCCGAGAAAAAGGATGCGGAGCGGCGCGAGCTTACCCGCGATTTCATCATCGCCGCCGTGCTCACGCTGCCGGTCTTCATCACCGAGATGGGCTCGCACCTGATCCCTGCCATCCATGGGCTGATCCAGGCCACGATCGGCATGCAGTGGAGCTGGTATCTCCAGTTCGCGCTGACCTCGATCGTCCTCTTCGGCCCCGGCATGCGCTTTTTCGAGAAGGGGCTGCCGGCGATGTGGCGGCGGGCTCCTGACATGAACAGCCTCGTCGCCATTGGTTCTCTCGCCGCCTATCTCTATTCGCTCGTCGCCACCTTCGCACCTTCGTTGCTGCCGCCCGGCACGATCAACGTCTATTATGAGGCGGCCGCAGTCATCATCACGCTGATCCTGCTCGGCCGCCTGCTCGAGGCCCGCGCCAAGGGGCGCACCTCCGAGGCCATCAAGCGCCTGGCCGGGCTTCAGGTGCGCAGCGCTCGGGTGTTGCGCGACGGCACGATCGTCGAACTGCCGATCGGCTCGGTCCTTGCCGGCGATATCGTCGAGGTTCGTCCCGGTGAACGCGTTTCCGTCGATGGCGAGGTGGTCGAGGGCGCGAGTTACGTCGATGAATCGATGATCACCGGCGAGCCGGTTCCGGTCGCCAAGGCCGCGGGCAGCGCCGTGGTCGGCGGCACCGTCAACCAGAAGGGCGCCTTCTCGTTCCGGGCCACCGCGGTGGGCGGCGACACGGTTCTGTCGCAGATCATCCGCATGGTCGAAGAGGCGCAGGCCTCCAAGATGCCGATCCAGGCCATCGTCGACAAGGTGACCATGTGGTTCGTGCCCGTTGTCATCCTCGTCGCCGCGCTGACCTTCGCGATCTGGTATGTGTTCGGCCCCTCGCCGCAACTGACCTATGCCCTGATCAACGCCGTGGCGGTGCTGGTCATCGCCTGCCCCTGCGCCATGGGGTTGGCGACACCGACCTCTATCATGGTCGGCACCGGCCGAGGTGCGGAACTGGGCGTCCTGTTCCGCAAGGGCGAGGCGCTGCAATTGCTCAGGGACGCCGATATCGTCGCGCTCGACAAGACCGGCACGCTGACCGAAGGCAAGCCCATGCTGACCGATCTCGAACCGGCGGAGGGCTTCGACCGCGCACAGATCCTGGGTCTGATTGCCGCCGTCGAGGCCAGATCCGAACATCCGATCGCACGGGCGATCGTCGGTGCCGCCGCGGCCGAAGGGATCGCGCCGCCCGTCGTGTCGGATTTTCAATCGGTGACGGGCTTCGGGGTGAAGGCCAGAGTCGAAGGCAAGCGCATCGAGGTCGGCGCCGACCGCTACATGGCCGAACTTGGTCTTGATGTGGCCGGTTTCGCGGCTGTCGCCGAACGCCTCGGTGATGAGGGCAAGTCGCCTCTCTATACCGCGATCGACGGCAAGCTGGCAGCAGTCGTTGCGGTGGCCGATCCGATCAAGGACACCACGCCTGCAGCGATCAAGGCCTTGCACGGGCTTGGCCTCAAGGTCGCGATGATCACCGGCGACAATGCCCGCACCGCCCGCGCCGTCGCAGCCCGGCTCGGCATCGACGAGATTGTCGCCGAAGTATTGCCGGACGGCAAGGTCGACGCCGTCCGCCGCCTCAAGAGACAATATGGCAGACTTGCCTTTGTCGGTGACGGCATCAATGATGCCCCAGCGCTCGCGGAAGCGGATGTCGGGCTTGCCATCGGCACCGGCACGGATGTCGCCATCGAAGCGGCCGACGTGGTGCTGATGTCTGGCAGTCTGCAGGGCGTGCCGAACGCGATCGCGCTGTCCAAGGCGACGATCGGCAACATCAGGCAGAACCTGTTCTGGGCCTTTGCCTACAATACCGCCCTGATCCCGGTCGCCGCCGGCATCCTGTATCCGGCTTTCGGCATCCTGCTCTCGCCGGTCTTGGCCGCAGGCGCCATGGCGCTGTCGAGCGTCTTCGTGCTCGGCAATGCGCTGAGGCTTCGCAGGTTCAAGGCCACCCACTGACACGATCAGGCAGAGCCGGTCCTTCCGGGATCGGCCTCCCCATATAAGGAAAGACCAATGAATATCGGACAAGCCGCCAAAGCATCGGGCGTTTCGGCCAAGATGATCCGCTACTATGAACAGACCGGCCTGATTTCGGCCGCCGATCGCAAGGCTTCGGGATATCGCGACTATTCGGAAGACGATGTACATATGCTGCGTTTCATCCGCAGCGCGCGCGATGTCGGCTTCCAGGTGGCCGAAATCCAAAAGCTTCTGGACCTCTGGACGAACCGGGAGCGTCAAAGCACCGATGTCAAGAAGATCGCGCTTGATCATATCGCCCTGCTTCGGCTCAAGATCCAGGAATTGCAACAGATGGCTCAGACCCTAGAGACCCTGGTGTCCAAATGTGCGGGGGATCAGCGGCCGAGCTGCCCCATTCTTGAGGGCTTGGAGAACCGTGGCGCGGCCGAGCCCATCGCCAGCCGAAAACGGAATTCGAGAATTCTGCTGCCTCACAAGGCGAAGCACACAACAAAAGGCTAAACTTCGGCGGCCGCCAGCAGTTCCTTGCACGCTGGAGCCACGCTATGAGAAGCCGTGATTTACTTGTCCTGTTCCACGGAGCAGCTTACTGCGCAACGCGGGCGGCGTATGCATCGATATTCGGAGCATGCCCTGTCGGCGAAGGTCGAGTGTAGCCGCACATCCCTTCGAACGGTGCAATGTAAGCCGCACCTATGGGCGTTTCCAAAGTCACACTTTTTGCTTGGAGAATTGGTCGAACTCTCGGTAAGACGCCCTTTTTGAAAGAGGGCAACATGCGAAAATTATTATTGATTCTCTTCAGCTCAGTCATCGTCGCGGGAACAGCGCACGCTCAAGCGAGAGTCCAGGCCACCCACAGCAACCATTTGATCGAGAGCTATCGCGCCTATATCGGCAAGGCTGATCTTTACAATTCAAATGGGGCCAGACTTACCCAGCCGTGGCAGATCATCCGACAAGACAGGGCGAATTTCCATCAGTACCATGTGCGCGATCCTGGCGATCAATCGGACTCGTTCTTTGCCGATGCGGCAAATCGCCAAGCTCTGGAACAAATGCTTCGGAACGGAACGATGACGCGCGAGGCCGCCAATATGATCATACATGGCAATGTATGGGTTGAAGTTGACATCTACGGTGATCAGGGAACCGGTCGATGGATCGACGTTACCGTATCTGATTGATATTTCCTGCAGCGTGTAGCCGCGTCGACGCATGGCCGTATTTTGCAGCAGCCTGCTGCAAAATACGGATCGTTGCCTTGAGGCCTTGAGGCCTGGTATCGAGGCTGCGCTTGCTGATTAGAATGCCGTGCGTCCTTTTGAACGCACAAAGGACGCCTTAACACTTTCAATCCCCGCATCTGGCTCGACAAGAGCCAAAAGTTCGGCATCGAGGGCCACGGTTTCATACGCGTCGATCTTGGTTGCCCGCGGGCAACCGTCGGCGAACCCATCTGGCGTATCACCTGCTGGATGCGGCGGCGGCTGTAAGCGAGATAAGCAACCGAACTCTTTCACGCCGTTGCGATGTTGTGTGTATCGCCCGACTGCGACGAACCAACCGATCCGAAACGGATGGTGGGTCTGTTCATGGACGGTTTGCGCTATCGCGCCAGCCGGGAACCTGGCGGTCAACCCGGACAGCCGCGGGCCGAAGCGATCCCCCGCGTCCTACGGTTCGCGTATTGCGTTATCGAGGCCGCGCAGCAACGGATACAGGAAATAGGAGATCACCGTGCGGTTGCCGACCTTGATTTCCGTGGACACGGTCATGCCGGGAAGCAGCCGCACCGGCACATCCGATGCATTCAGCCGGGTATCGGCAAGCAGGATCCGCGCCTTGAAGAAAGGGGCGGCCGGCTGGTTGGGGGTGGCGGTCTGCTCCTGCTGGCCGGTGAGGAACGTATCCTCGCTGATGGTTCTCACCTTGCCCGTCGCGGTGCCATATTTCTGGAAGGGGTAGGCATCGAGCTTGACACGCGCTTCCTTGCCGACGGCCACCCGGCCGATATCGCGCGTATTGATCGAGACTTCCGCCTCCAGCGGCACGTTGATGGGCACCAGCGTGACCACTGGCTCCGCCTCGCGCACCACCGAGCCGACCGAGCGTTGCGCCAGATCGAGCACGACGGCATCGGCAGGTGCGGTCAGCGCCACCATGTTGCGGCGCAGCTCCATCTTTTTCAGCTCCTCGTCGGCCATGTCGCGCTGGCCGCGCAGCTCAACCAGCTGCTCCATCGCCGCCCGGCGGAAATCCTCGATGAAGGCTTGGCGGTCGGCTTGCAGCTTCGCATAGGCGTGGGCGGCCTCGTCGGCTCGGCCGCGGACGGCGGTCAGGTCGGACTCGACGTCGAGGCGGGCGTCGCGGGAACCGAGCAGCGTGATCAGCGAGCCGCTCTGTCTGTCATAAAGCCGCTCCCGCGCTGCCTCGATCCGCGAGAGCCCATCGCGCCTGTCGTTGAGCACCGCCTCCTGGTTCTTGCTCGCCGCAAGAGCGGCAGACTGGCCGGCGATCTGCTGCTCGAAATTCTGCAGTTGCGCCGTGTAGAACGCCCGCCGCTGGGTGAAGAGCTGCGCCTGCAGCAACTGGTCGGGCGTATCTCCCGCCATCTTCGTATAGTCGGCGCCGGCAAGCTCGGCCTCGATGCGCTTCACCTGGGCGTCGAGGGCAGAAAATTTCGCCTGCTGCTGGTCGACATCGGCCTGGCTGAAGGTGGCGTCGAGGGTGGCCAGCGTCTGGCCGGCATGCACTACCTCGCCGGCCTTCACCTCGATCGTGCGGATGATCGAGGTTTCGAGCGGCTGGACGACGATGGTGGGCTGGGTGGTGACGAGCTTGCCGGGCGCAATCACCACTTCGTCGATCGACGAGACCGAGGCCCAGGTGATCGCCGCGGCAAGCAGCGCCGTCACGCAATAGAGCGTCATGCGGGCAACGCGCGGCGGAGCGCGTTCTTCCAGCTCGACGGCGTCGGACTGGAATTCCGCGATCGCCGGCGGCAGCGGCGGGCGGGCGGCAAGTTCTCTGCCCTTGTCCGGGCGCTTGTCGGATGGCCCCTTGTCCGAGGGGACTGGCAGGTTCTCACCGGATTTTCTGACATGCGCGTTCATGCGACCTGCCTCATTTGCTGGGCCCAGAGGTGGCGGTAGGTCATGCAGCGCGACACGAGCTGATCGTGCCGGCCGATATCGGCGACCTTGCCGCGATCGACGACGAGAATGGCGTCGGCATCGACAAGCGTCGAAAGCCGGTGCGAGACGATGACGACGGTACGGCCGGCGGCGATGCGGCTCAGATTGTCGCGGATGATCGCCTCGCTGTCAGGGTCGAGCGCGCTCGTCGCCTCGTCGAAGATCAACAGCTTCGGATCGGTGATCAGCGCCCGGGCAATTGCCAGTCGCTGCTTCTGGCCGCCGGAAAGGTTGGCGGCATTTTCCTCCAGCATGGTGTCGAAGCCGCGCGGCAGCCGCTCGATGAACTCCTCGGCGCCGGCGATCCGGGCGACTTCCATGATCTCCTCGATGCTGGCATCAGGTTTTGCGGCAGCGATATTGTCGCGAACCGAGCCGCGAAACAGGAAATTGTCCTGCAGCACGACGCCGATGCTGGTTCTCAGATGCACGAGGTCGATCTCGCGGCTGTCATAGCCATCCATGCGCACCAGCCCTTCCTGGCTCTGGTAGAGTCCCTGGATGAGCCGGGTGATCGTCGTCTTGCCCGAGCCGCTCTTGCCGACCACGCCGAAGACGCAGCCTGCCGGAATGGCGAAGGAGACGTTGTCGAGTGCCGGGGCGCTATCCGGGCCGTAGCGGAAAGTGACCCTGTCGAACTCGATGCGTCCGTGCAGATGCGGCCTGACACCACGGCCGCGGCCTGCCTGTTCCGGCCGCTGGTTCATGATCTCGCCGAGCATGCGCACCGAGAGCGCCACTTCCTGATATTCGTGCACCATCGTGACGATCTGCACCAGCGGTCCGGAGACGCGGCCGGCGAGCATGTTGAAGGCAACAAGCGCGCCGATCGTCATCGCGCCGCTGAACACGTCGAGCGCGCCGAGGCCGATGATCGCAACGCTCATCAGCTTCTCCAGCAGCCCCGTCATCGACTGGGCGATCGTCGAGATCTTCTCGACCCGGAAGCGCACGGAGATCGACTGCGCCGAATAATCGTCCCATACCTTGCGCTGGCGCGGCTCCAGCGCCAGCGATTTGACCGTGCGCATGCCGTGCACGGTTTCCACCAGCAGCGCCTGCCGGTCGCCTTCGGCCTGGTAGAGCGCCTGGAGGCGGCGCTGGAACGGCCCGACGAGCAGCATCACGACGAGCCCGACGAGAGCTGCAAAACCGAGCACCACGAGCGTCAGCTTCAGGCTGTAAAGAAGCAGGATCGGCACGAAGACCAGCAGTGAGACGCCGTCCAGCAGCGTCAGGAAGAGCCGGCCGGTCAGGAATTCGCGGATGCGCCCCGTCTGCTGCATGTGCTTGACGAGAACCCCGGCGGAGGCATGCTCGAAGAGCGCGATCGGCAGGTTGAGCAGATGGCCGAAAGTGCGTGTCGCGACCCGGATGTCGATCCTGTTGGTCGCGTAGAGCAGCAGATAGCGGCGCAGGAAAGTGAATGTCGCGTCGAAAACGAGCGCGATCGCGATGCCCACCGTCAGAACCGTCAGCGTCGCATAGCTCTGGTGGACGAGCACCTTGTCGATGACCAGCTGAAAGAAGATCGGCGTCGTCAGCCCGAGGCCGTAGAGAACGAAGGCGGCGAGGGCCACATCCCGGAAGAAGCTTCGCTGCTTGATGATCTCAGGCACGAACCACCGGAAGCCGAACGGCCGGTCCTCGTCCGACATGCGATAGTTGCGCTTGAGGAGAACCACCGATCCCGGCCAGGCCTTGGAGAATTGCTCCTCGCTGAGGAGCATGACTTCGGGGCGCGTGGCCAGCGGGTCGAGAATGCGGATCCTCTCTTCCTCCCCGCTCCCCTGCATTCCGGCGATGACGACCCAGTTGCCGTTGGCGAGTTCGCCCAGCACGGGGAATGCTTCGCCCAACTGGGACAGGGACCGCCAATCCAGGTTGAGGTGCCTGGCCCGCAGGCCGGCATCCTTGGCCATCCGCAGCAATCGCCGCACGGCGACGGGATCGTTGCCGACCGCGTAATCGTGCTGCAATCGCTCAGGCGAAAGATCGACGCCGTGATGACGCGCGACGAACGCAAGACAGTGCAGGTTGGTATGCAGAAAACCACTCATGGCCCACCCGAAACGATACGAGACCGAGGCTTGGATTCACAGAGTTGGAGCGTTCCTTGTGCGTCCGAATGGACGCACAACGCTCCACACCCTGTTTATCAGTTGAAGTTCGGCGAGGCGTTCGAAGCGCCCGCCTGCGCCGACTGGATATCGGTTGCGGCTGCGGCCGACATGTCGCCGATGCGGCGAACCGCACCCGCCTCGACCAACCCCCCAAGCGCCTTCTGCATGAGATCGACCGCATTGGCGAAAGCATCGACGGGCATGATGATACGCTGGCGGAAGATCGGCTTCGGATTGTTGTTGGCGTCACGATCGGTGGCCGAAAGCGACATCAGGTCGATGCGCACGATCGTTCCGGTAACGGTGATTTCACTGATACCGTCTGCATAAAGTTCGTCGCTCATTGTTCTCTCCTCCGGTTGATAATCAAACGTCTTCACATCAGGGTGTCTTACGTCCGTGAGGACGCCCTTGAATGGACAGGGATATGTCCGTGCTGCCATGCCGGAAACGGATCGCGAAGGCCGACGGCGCTCTGCGGATCGAAACCCGTCTCCTCCCCGGTCAGGCAATCGTCGAGCGCAAAGCGGATCGCTTTCTCGTCGAAGCCGGAACCGATGAAGACGAGCTCCTGGCGGCGGTCGCCCCAGATATTGTCCCAATGCCGGTCAATGAGCTGGCGGAACTGCGGAAAGTGCGGCCATTGCACCCGCGGCACCGAGGCCCACCAGTACCCCCTGGTCTCGATGCGGCACTGGGTGCCGGCAATCGACAGAAGGCCGATCTCATCCGGCCGCGTCGCCAGCCAGAAATGACCTTTAGCGCGAATGAGGCCTGCCCATTTCCGGTCGAGGAAATCCCTGAGCCTCAGGGGATCGAAGGGCCGGCGGTTGCGATAGACGAAGCTAGTTATGCCGTATTCCTCGGTCTCCGGCACATGATCGCCCCAGCCGAAGAGTTCCTTGTGCCAGAGCGGATGGCGGGCGGCCTTCGCCTCGCTGAAGAGGCCGGTATCCAGGATCGCCCCAAGCGGCACCTGGCCGAAGACCGCCTCGACGACCTGGGCACTCGGATTGAGCGCTGCGACGACCCGGCGAACCTCGGCGAGGTCGGCGCAAGGCACGTCTCCCGCCTTGTTGATGATGATGACATCGGAAAATTCGATCTGCTCGACGAGCAGCTCCACGAGCTTGCGCTCATCGTCGCCGTCCCGCCTTTCGCCGCGATCGGCGAGAAACTCGGCGCTCTGGTAATCGGCGAGAAGATTGACCGCATCGACGACGCAAACCATCGTATCGAGACGCGCCACGTCGCAGAGGGCGGCCCCGCGCTCGTCGCGGAACGAAAAGGTGGCTGCAACAGGCAGCGGTTCGGCAATGCCGGTGCCCTCGATCAGCAGATAGTCGAAGCGGCCGGCGGCTGCCAGGCGACGCACTTCGCTCAGGAGATCGTCGCGCAGGGTGCAGCAGATGCACCCGTTGGTGAGCTCTACCAGCGTCTCGTCGGTGCGCGAGAGGCCCGCTTCCCCTTCGCGCACGAGATCCGCATCGATGTTGACCTCGCTCATATCGTTGACGATGACGGCAACCCGGCGGCCCTCCCGATTGCTCAGCACATGATTGAGCACAGTCGTCTTGCCGGCGCCGAGAAACCCGGCGAGAACCGTAACCGGCAATCTGTTGTCTGCACGCATCATCAAGACTCCTACTCTTTACAGCATGCCTAGCCTTAGATCCTCGCGCCCTTTACGCCGCGAGCTGCGGTTTGAACGTCACATCCACATAGTAGTTCGTGCTGTTATAGCTGGCTGTCGGGAACAGCCCGCCGGCTCCGTAGGCATAGACGCCGTTGCTGCCGCCGGGCGCCTTGAGATCGCCGTTCGCCACGTCGCTGGCAAAATAATTGCCGGTCGCCGAATAGTTGCCGTTGCTCGAGTAAGAAACGACGTAGGTCGTATCTGCCTGGATCGCGATCTGCTGGGTGAGTTGCGCAGTCTGCCAGCCGCTGGCCGTTTCGTTGTTGAAGGTGACGCTGCCGATGAGCGTGCCCGAGGCGGTCCAGAGATAGCCGTTATGCGGGCCGGTATTGTCGGCCCCCTTGTAGAAGCGAATGCCCGTGATCCAGCCTGACGTATCGGCCTGGAATTTCATGCCGAGATTGACTTGCTGGTTGTCGTTGACGGAGACGATGGCAGGCGTCGCATCGGCGGCAAAGAGGTTCTGCTCCGGCCCTCCTGTCTGGCCGCCGTTGATGGTGAGCGCAACCTGCGCCGAGGCCGTGCCGCCCTTGCCATCCGATATCGCGTAGCTGAAGCTCGCCGATCCCGAATAGCCTGCCGTCGGCGTGAAGGTCACCGTCTGGGCCTGGGCATCGTAGGTGGCCGAGCCGTTGACCGCGCCGCTGACGCCGGTGATGACAAGCGGATCGCCATCGGCATCGGTGTCGTTTGAAAGCAGCGCCGAGGCCTGGATGGTGAGCGGCGTGCCGGTATTGGTCGAGAAGCCGCTGTCATTGGCGGCGACCGGAACCGCATTCTGCGCGCCGCCCTGCTGATAGATCACGTCGACCCAGTAATTGCTCGCATTGTAGGAAGTGGTCGGGAACAGGCTGCCCGAGCTATAGGCATAAAGGCCGTTGCCGCCGCTCGTCGTACTCGATGGCGCCGTCAGCGCACCGTTGGTATGATCCGTCGTGAAGTAGTTCGCCGTTGCCGAGTAGAAGCCGTTCGAATGGTAGCTCGCCACATAGGTGGCGCCGGCGGTCACATTGATCGGCTGGGTAAAGGAAACCGTCTGCCAGCCGCTCGCCGTCTCGTTGATGAAGGTCGCCTGGGCCAGAAGCTGGCCGCTGGCCGTCCACAGCGAGCCGACATGCGTGCCGCTATCCCCGGCGCTCCTGTAATAGGTGAGCCCGGTAATCTGGCCGCTGGCGGAAGCGATGAACTTGACGCCGAGTTCGACCGAGTTCGCGTCATTGGCAGCCGTAACCCCCGACGTGTCGGCGCCGGTAAACAGACTCGACGTCGTGCCTCCGCCGGGCGGCGTGCTGACAGTGAGGCTGACCGTGGCCGAGGCCGTTCCGCCGTATCCGTCCGAGATCGAATAGGAGAAGCTTGCCGCACCCGTATAACCCGCCGTCGGGGTGAAAGTGACCGACTTGGTCTGGCTGTTGAAGGTCACCGTTCCGTTGACCGCACCATTGACGCTGGTGATGCTGAGCGCATCGCCATCACCATCGGCGTCGTTTGCCAGCAGGCTGGCCGCGGCAATCGACAGCGCCGTGCTGGAATAGGTCGTGTAGCCATTGTCGTTGGCGGCGACCGGCACCGCATTGCTCGTCTGGTTGTAGACGACATCCACCCAATAGTTCGAGGACTGATAGCTGGTGGTCGGGAAACCGGAGCCATCGGCAAAGACGCCGTTGCTACCGGCAAGCGCTGTCAGCGAGCCGTTGGTATGGGCTGACGTGAAATAGCCTGCCGTCGCAACGTAACTGCCCGTCGTGTGATAGGAGGCGACATAGGTCGTGCCGGCGAGGATATGCACCGGGTTCGAGAACGTCGCGGTCTGCCAGCCGCTCAGCGATCCGCTGCCGGCAAAGGTGACGGTCGCAACCAGCGTGCCGTCGGCCGTCCACAGCGATCCGGTGTGGACGGCGGTATCGCCTGATGCCTTGTAGAAGCGGATGCCGGTGACCATGCCGCTCGACGAAGCGGAGAACCGCATGCCAAGTTCCAGCGACTGGCCTTCGTTGAAGCTTGCGCCCGTCGGCCCCTCGCTCGATTTGAACAGCGTTTCCCCCGCGGGGCCCGGGTCCACCGTCAGGCTGACATTGCCTTGATCCGTGCCGCCGCGCCCGTCCGACAGCGTATAGGTGAAGCTTGCCGGCCCCGAATAATTGTTGGTCGGCGTGAAGACGATGGTGCCGTTCTGCTTGTTGAGCGTCACCGTGCCGTTGACGGCATTCCCGACGGCCGAAATCGTCATCGCATCGCCATTGGCGTCCGTATCGTTGCCGATGAGCGAGGCGATCGAGATGACGACGCTGTCGTTGCGGGTCAGCGCCAGCCCAGTATCGTCGGTCGCGACCGGCGCGCTGTTGGCGCCGGCATCGAAGACCACGTCGACCCAGTAATTGGTGCCGGTGCCGAGATTTTGGCCGGGGAAGATGCCGGCATTGTCGCCATAGGCGTAGACGCTGCCGCCATCGACCGCCTTCAGCTGGCCGCTGGCATAGGTGCCGCTGAAATAGTTCTCGGTGGCCGAGTAGAAGCCGTTGGTGTGGTAGGAGGCCACATAGGTCGTGCCGGCGGCAATCTGGATCGGGCTGGAGAACATCACCGTCTGCCAGCCGGAGAGCGACTCGCCGACGGACACGCCTGTTGCCAGCAGCGTTCCGTTGGCGCTCCAGAGGCTGACGACATGGTCGCCGATATTGTAGAAGCCCTTGTAGAAGCGAATGCCCTCCACGGAGCCTGCCGTCGTTGCCTGGAAGCGCAGTCCGAGCTCGACGGAATCGCGATCGATCGCCACTTCGGTTGCTGGCTTTTCCGCAAGCGTCCACAGGCCCTGCGTGCCCGGCAGGGTGACCGTGACCTGCTTGCCGGCCGATGGCGCTTCCATATTGACGCTGTCGTCGACGGCGCGCGACATGATCGTGTAGGTTCCGCTCGCCTGGACGACCCAGCTATAGCTCCAGCTCTCGCGGCCTGACGCCTTGAACCAATGCTGGCCGCCATCGGTCGAGACTTCCACACCGGCAATGATGCCGCCGCCGAAATCCTGCGCCGTGCCGGTGATCGTCACGTGTTGGCCTTCGAGGAAGCTTGCGCCGACGACGGGTGAGCTGATCGAAGAGGTTGGCTTCAGCGTATCGGTCGATTGTGTCGCAAGGATCAGGCTCGCATCGAGCGTCGTCGGCTGGATGCCCATATCGGCGAACATGTTGACCATCGCCTGCTGGACGTTGCGATCGGTCGACGTGGCCGGGCCCTGGTGGTTGTCACTCAGTCCCCAGGACCAGAAGACGGTGCCGGCGCCGAAGACCAGTGCGCCGCTTGCCGCCCGATACATGGTCAGGCTGTGGGTCGCCACCGCATCGCCGACCGTCGCGCCGTAGTCGCGCAGATATGTGCTCACCGAGACCGAAGAGAGCGACAGGTTGATCAGTCCAGCCGGACGGAATCCGTTCTCGACATCGGAATCCCATTCGTAGCCGAGCAGGTTCTGCACGAGATTATAGGTTTCGCCTTCATTCAACTCCGACACGTCGGTATTGCGCCAGAAGCGCAGGTTCGAATAGTCGTAGGGGATGGAGATCGTATCCTGGCGGTAGCTGTCCACCTGGAACATCGTGCCCGTCAGCGCATTTTCCGGCTGTTGCCCCGGATCGGCATAACGCGGGTCGCGCCAGGTGCCGGTGCCGACAGTGCTCGGATCGGTGCTCGTGCCCCAGGTTTCCTTGTAGCAGACCATGGTGCGGTAGGCCTGGCCGCTGCCGTCGATACTGCTTTCCCAGCGGACCTTCCAATAGCACTCATTGCCGCTCCAGAAGGCGAGGTTCACTCCGGCATCGCGCGCCGCCTCGACATTGGCGCGCTGCTCGGCAGACCAGTATTCGTCATGGCCGACCGAGAGATAGGCATCGTGATTGAGCAGCAGCGTGCCGTTGCGCGCCGCATCGACACCCGAGATATAGGACACGTCGTAGCCGTTTTGCTCCAGCCAGGAGATGGCCGAGGATTCGACACCGAAGATATAATCGTGCGAACCGCCGATCGGGCTCGTATTGGTGATGATCGGTCTGTTGTAGCTGACGGCCGAGGCGCGGCCGATGGCCTGCAGGCCGCAGCTGCAGTTCGGCGGCAGGTAGCCGATCATGTTGGCGGGATCGACGGGTACTTCGCCGTAATAGAGGCTGGCGCCGCCCCAGGCATTATAGGCCTGCCAGGTCGTGTCCGACGTCTGGAAGACGATATTGCTGGTCGAGGCGTCGTCGCGCACGACGAAGGGGATGATGCTGGCATCCTCGGTGCCATCCTCGCGCACCAGCTTGGCGAAATAAACGCCGGAGACCGCGTCCGTTGGAATCTGCCAGCTCGCCGAGACCGACCAGTTGCCGCAATCGATAAGACCGAGCGACATGTCGACGATCGGATGCGGCTGGATCTGCGCCGTGGTCAGCTGCTGCTCGATCGAGTCGACCTTGCGCGCGCCGAGCCCGCCATAATAACCCATACGGTAGATATCGATGCGGTAGTGGGTGGAGTCTGTAGCGATCTTGAAATCCACCGTCTGGCCGATATTCGTGCTGATTTCGGTGGCAAAGCCTTGGATGGTGCCGCCGCCGTCGCCCTCCAGCCCCCACTCGCTGATCGGGTTGCCCTGCTTCAGGTTTTCGAGTGCGATCTTGTTGGGCGTCGGCGCAGCCGCCGCCACCGGTGCGGCGAGTGCCGTTACGGCTGCAGTCGTCTCAGCAGAAGCGTCCAGGCTGGGCTCCACCGAGAGGGATGCTACCGAGGCCTGAAGGCCCAATGAAGTCGCGGCGATACTGCTGGAAGAGATGACCGGCGCCGCCGTCTTGGTGCTGCCGTTATCGGCATCGCCGGTAACACCCGTAAGCGCGGGAGCGGCAGGCAGCGTCGCAGCCTCCTCGACCGGATCCGGGCCAAGCACCGTGCGCTGCGATGTCGAGGAAGGCGTCTGGAAAACCGTCGTAGCCGCCGCTGTCTTCGTCGAATTGTCCTGTACACCGCTATCACCTCCAGGCGCCGGCATCGCCGTCGACGATGCAGGAGACGGCTGCGTGTCACCTGATGACATCAGGGAGGATGTGACCGTACCGGTAAAGGAGGATTGGACAGTTACGCTGCCCTGATTGGCAAAGCTTGGAGAGCCATCGCTGCTCGTCGAAGACACGACCGTTGCTGATCCAAGAACCGCGCTCCATGCAGCGGGTGCACGACAGATACTCAACGCTCCACCAAATGTACTCAGATACTCACGATTACCGACATGAATTCTCCGCATCAGCGGCGTCCCCTTCCGCATCGGCCAGCCCCTCGGCAGCCATGGCAAGACGTCCATACTGGCACCTTTGCCAAGAGAATGTACGACAGCAATCTGGGGTAGGAGGGAGGTGCTCCCTACGCCGATATGATGACCCTCGACGCACGCCAGCCGACAAAGTCGCAAAGCTGGCTGCGGTGGCAGCTAGAGCGCGTTCGCTAACCTCACGAAGGTCCGGTTGGCGCGAGTGCGGCGGGCCGTGATGTCGACCCGTTTCGGGCATCTGACCCTTCCCTCAATTTAGCGAACTCTTGCCTGAGCAGAGTCACGACGATTCTTACTTTGGGTAGATCGACCAGGCGCTTGTGACAGATGACTGCGAGTGGTGGGCTGGAGGCAGGCGGGGCCTCGAGATTGAGTTCCACGAGTTCGCCCGGTCGCTCAAGCCGATGGGGGGTCTTCAGGAGAACCATCGCACCAACGCCGGCCTGGCAGGCCGCGACTTGCACGCTATAGTCGTCGGACGTGAAGACAGGGCGGAATTCCGGAATCTTGGCCGCGAGTTCTGGATTGGGGCTCAACATCTCATATTCGTCCGCCCACGCAATCCAGTTGACGTCTTTAAAGTCATAGTTCTTCGGAAGGCTTCGAGCATAATCTCTGCTTGCATATACACCCGCCGGAATCTTTACCTCATCGAGTGTGATCAGATCGGGATCGTCGAAGGAATTTTTCCTAAGCCTAAGCGCGATATCCACCTCGCCACGCGATAGGTTCAGACGTTCCATGCTGGACATAACTTTAAGGGTAATCTCTGGGTGCTCCTTCCTAAGCTTATCCGCGAACGGCGCGAGTAAATCGAATGCAAATGAGGGCGCCGCGGTGATGCTCACGGACCCGCTCGCTGGCGAGCTCTTCGTGTCGAGCGAACGATTGGCTTCTGTCGCCCATTGCGCCATCCCCTGCGCGGCGGGAAGCAGCCTCCTTCCAGTGTTTGTCAGGGAGATTCCCTGGTTTCCCCGGATGAAGAGCGCCTCACCAAGCTCGTACTCCAGATCCGCAATCTTCCGACTCAAAGTGGGCTGGCTTACCCTGAGACGTCGTGCAGCCGCGCTCATGCTTCCGGAATCGCAAATAGCCAGAAAGATCCTGACGTCGTCCCATTGTAGTTCCATTTCATTCCCCGCTGGTCACGCGTAGTCATCCATTTATGGATGGCAGTAAGGATATTATGGAATTGTTATTCTTTTTTGTCGATGCCAAAAACCCCTGCATACATATCGCAACCCTTCAAGGGTTCGGTCCCGCCGGTTTCGGCGAGGAACTTTCAAATGCAGGAGACGAATATGGGTAAATTGGAAGGAAAGATCGCTGTCATCACTGGCGGCAGTGATGGAATGGGGCTCGCGACCGCCAAGCTGTTCGCACGCGAAGGCGCCAGGGTCGTCATCACTGGGCGTGATCAGGAAAGGCTCGATGTTGCGGCGCAGACCATCGGAAATGGCGCCGACGCGATCCGCTGCGACATTTCCAAGATGGCTGACATCCAGGCGCTTCGCGAATTTGTCGAGAGACGGTACGGCCGTATCGATACCATCTTCGCGAATGCCGGCGCGGCGCGGCCGAACATGTTTGAATACATGTCGGAGGAAGAATTCGACTTCACGATCGCCTGTACGTTCAAGGGAACCTACTTCACGATCCAGAAGCTCCTGCCGCTCATGACTTCCGGCGGCTCGATCGTCCTCAACACCACGACCCTGACCACCAAGGGCATGCCCTATGTCAGCGTCTATTCGGCGGGCAAAGCTGCCATTCGCTCGTTGGCGCGCTCGCTCACGGTGGAACTCATCGACAAGGGCATACGGGTGAACGCCATGGCGCCCGGCTACATCGATACCGACCAGGCGCGCAAATCGGGTGTGAGCGAGGACATGATCGAGCAGACCAAGACCCAAGTGCATGCCCAAATTCCCATGCACCGCAGCGGCACCGTCGACGAGATCGCGAAAGCCGTCCTGTTCCTGGCCTCCGATGACTCGTCCTATCTGACAGGCAGCGAACTCTGCGTCGACGGCGGCTGGAACCAGGTCTGACAGTTCGTGCGACCTCCAAGCATAGCAAACTCATCCGCTCCATTCGAGGCGGATGAGTTTGCGGAATGGATTTGACCATCGCTCATTGGAATAGGCGGGTGATCCCATGTCTGAAGATTCTCTACTAAAACCTCGCGGGAAGACTACTCTTTGGGTTCTGCGTGGCCTCATTGGCTTTGTTTTCATTGCTACCGGTACGATGAAACTGCCAGCAACGCCGATGATGATTGAAGATTTCAACCATCTGGGCCTGGGCCTCTGGTTCATGTATGTCACCGGGGCTTTGGAGGTTGTCGGCGGGGCGGGTGTGCTGGTGCCGCGTTTCTCTCCGTGGGCCGCCCTACTGCTGCTGGCGCCGATCGATATCGCAGCCTTCGTACTGCAGTTGACGGTCTTTCATCACGACTGGATTCATCCAATCGTCTTCGGCCTGATCCTTTTCGGGATCATATATCTTCAAAAGAGCGCTCTCCGCTTGAAGGTGACCTGATCGGACCAGCCGATCCATGACTCTCGATGACTCGTCCTATCTGACAGGCAGCGAACTCTGTGCGTCGGCGATGTGAAGATCACCAAGATCGCCCCGGAAGGCGAGGGCTGCGCGCCTTGGGAATGATCACCGCCAGCGGCCGGCCGCGCCCTGCGATGGCCAACAAAACCAGCACGTCAACCCACAAACACGGAGATCAGACCATGGCAAAACACGTCGTCGCGTCCGCCGAGCGCACAATTGACGCCCCCGCGGACGACGTCTACCGATACCTCGCAGACATGCACCTTCACGCTCGGTTCCTGCCGCCCCCCTTCTACGACTTCCAAATTGAAAAAGGCGGCGTGGGGGCGGGCAGCGTCGTCAGCTTCAAAATCAAATCCGCTGGCGGCGTCCGGGAGCTCCGGATGGAGGTCACTGAGCCGGAGCCCGGTCGAACCCTGGTCCAGACTGACGCCGGCAGCTCCGGTCTCGTCAGGAAATATACGGTGACGCCCCACGGCGAGCAGGCGCTGGTGAAGATCACCTCCAGGTTTGACGGCGAGACGGGCATCGCCGGCTTCGTCGAGAGCATCGTTGCGCCGCGCAGGTTGCATCGCATCTACGTCAAGGAACTTTCCCGCCTCAACGCCTATGCCCGTGAGCAGTGCGACGACTTGACCTGACTAGCGCATGATGCCGAAAAGTGTGAGCGGTTTTCGGACGACATCATGCTCTAACTCTTTAATTTAGAACAGGATGACGGGTCTCCCGTTCACGGCAACCGTTGTTCAGTGGGAAACCAACGCGACGCCCGTGCTACCAGGCCGGAAACGGATCTTCGAGGGTGGTCCAGTCGCGCGGATCGGCGCTCGCGAGGCATCCGTCCAGTGCGGTCCGCACACCGGCCTCGTCCATGTCAACGCCGATAAAAACCAATTCCTGCCGACGGTCGCCCCAGGCGCTGTCCCATCGGCTCTCGAGATGCTGACGAAACTGCTGATGGTTCGGCCAATCCTGGCGCGGAACGGCCGCCCACCAAAGCCCCATGGGTTCGCAGCGCCGCTGGATCCCGGCAGCCGACATCAGCCCCACATGGCGCGGGCGCGTGGCAAGCCAGAAATGGCCCTTGGCGCGCAGCACTCCCGGCCAGGGCTCGTCCAGGAATGCCCGAAACCGCTTGGGGTCGAAGGGACGCCTAGTGCGATAGACAAAGCTCGAGACCCCGTATTCCTCCGTTTCCGGAACATGCTCTTCCGGGCTGTACAATTCCTTGTGCCACAGGGGATGCGCAGAGGCCTTTGCTTCATCGAAGAGACCGGTATTCAGGACGGTTGAAAGAGAGATCTTGCCGAAATCCGTCTCCACCTGGAGCGCATCCGGGTTGAGAGACGTGATGATCCTGCTCACTTCTGCGCGGACCTCTTCAGACGCGTCCGAGATCTTGTTGATCACGACAACATCGGCAAACTCGATCTGATCCACCAGCAGGTCGATGAGCGTGCGCCGGTCCTCACCGTCGCGCTGCAGGCCGCGGTCGGCAAGCAGATCGGCGCTGCTGTAGTCGGCCAACAGGTTTGCCGCGTCGACCACGGTGACCATGGTGTCGAGCCTGGCAAAATCGGCAAGCGAAACATTATTCTCGTCGCGGAAGGAAAATGTTGCGGCAATGGGGCGAGGTTCGGCAATGCCGGTGCCTTCGATCAACAGATAGTCGTATCGCCGCTCTTCGGCCAGTCGCCGCACTTCCGTCAGCAGGTCGTTGCGCAGGGTACAGCATATGCAGCCATTGCTGAGCTCGATCAATGTCTCCGTGGTATGCGACAGGTTGCAGCCGCCGTCTCGAATGAGACTGGCGTCGATGTTCACTTCGCTCATGTCGTTGACGATGACAGCCACCCGCAGGCCCTGACGGTTATTCAGGACGTGGCTGAGGAGCGTCGTCTTGCCGGCGCCGAGGAAGCCGGCGAGCACGGTCACGGGAAGCCGCTCGATCCTGTTCATCGGCATTCCTTCAATGCGGGCGGTCGCGGCGGCCCTCGACGCGACCTGCATTTGCATCGTATCAGGCTCATTCGAAACCCGTTCGTAACCTCGTCAAATGCTTCACGCGGCAAGCTGCGGTCGGAAGACCACATCGGCATAGTAATTCGCTGAATTGAAAGTGCTGGTCGGGAAGAGGCCTGTGGTGGCGGAGCCGCCATAGGCATAGAGGCCGTTGCCGCTGGCTGGTGCCGTCAGCGGGCCGCTGGTGACGGCGGCGGTGAAGAAGCTGCCGGTCGCCACATAGGCGCCTGTTGTGTGATAGGAGGCGACATAGGTTGTGTTGGCGGCAATGGTGAAGGGTGTTGTGAAGTTCGCCGTCTGCCAGCCGCTCGCCGTGGTGTTGCTGAAGGTGGCGGTGGCGAGCTTGGTGCCGGTGGAGCTCCACAGGTCGACGACGTTCTGGCCGTTGTCGTTGGCGCTGCGATAGAACCTGATGCCGGTAATGTCGCCGGCGGCGCTCGAGGTGAACTTGACGCCGAGTTCGAGTTGCTGGCCGTCGTTGAGGTTCGTCTGGGTCGGCGTGCTGGAGGCGGAGAACAGGCTGTAGGTCGCTGGCGCCGTCCCGGCAGCGATAGTGAAAGTCTCGTTGGCCGAGAGACCGCCGATATCGGTTGCCGTGACCTTGACACCATAGTTGCCTGCTGTCGTCGGCGTGCCGGAGAAGGTGCGCGTCGAGGCGTTGAAGGTCAGCCAGGCAGGAAGCGCCGTGCCGTCGGCAGCCGTTGCCGCGTAGGTCAGCGTTTCGCCGCTGTCGACATCGGTGAAGGTTGTCGTCGGCAGCGTGTAGGAGAAGGCGGAGCCAAGGGTGGCATTCTGCGTCGCCGTCTGGACGGCGAGCACCGGTGCGTCATTGGCGCCATGGATGGTGATGGTGAGATTTGCCGTGGAGGTGGCGCCGGCAGTATCGCGCATCGTGTAGCTGAAGACTTCATTCAGCGTGTTGGTCGACAGGCGCAACGCCTGCACGGCGGAATTGGCCTCGTTGATCGTATAGGTATAGGTGCCCGATGCATTGAGAACGAGGCTGCCATAAGTGCCGTTCAGGGCCGAGCCAAGCGTGCCTGAGGTCGCGCCGAAGCTGACGGCGCTCACCGTCTTGGTGTCGCCAGCATCGGGATCGGTGTCGTTGGTCAGCACGTTGCCGCTCGCAACCACACCACCCGAACCATTGGCGACACCACCCTTTTCGGTCGCATCCCCCGCATCCGCAACCGCCGTCGGCGTCGTGTTGCCGGGAACCGACACGGCAATGTTGAAGGTCTCGTTGGCGGCAAGGCCGCCTAGGTCGGTTGCCGTGACCTTGACACCATAGGTCCCCCCTGACGTCGGCGTGCCGGAGAAGGTGCGCGTCGAGGCGTTGAAGGTCAGCCAGGCAGGTAGTGCGCTGCCGTCGGAAGACGTTGCCGCGTAAGCCAGCGTTTCACCGCTGTCGACATCGGTGAAGGTTGTCGTCGGCAGCGTGTAGGAGAAGGCGGAGCCGACGGCGGCGTTCTGCGTCGCCGTTTGGACGGCGAGCACCGGTGCGTCATTGGCGCCATGGATGGTGATGGTCAGATTTGCCGTGGAGGTGGCGCCGGCGGTATCGCGCATCGTGTAGCTGAAGACTTCATTCAGCGTGTTGGTCGACAGGCGCAACGCCTGCACGGCGGAATTGGTCTCGTTGATCGTATAGGTATAGGTGCCCGATGCATTGAGAACGAGGCTGCCATAAGTGCCGTTCAGGGCCGAGCCAAGCGTGCCTGAGGTCGCGCCGAAGCTGACGGCGCTCACCGTCTTGGTGTCGCCAGCATCGGGATCGGTGTCGTTGGTCAGCACGTTGCCGCTCGCAACCACACCACCCGAACCATTGGCGACACCACCCTTTTCGGTCGCATCCCCCGCATCGGCAACCGCCGTCGGCGCCGTGTTGTTCGCATTCGAGGGATTGAACATCACATCGACCCAGTAGTTCGTCTGGTCGAAGCTGGTCGTCGGGAACGCGCTGTTGCCATACCTATAGACACCGTTGCCGCTTGCCGGCGCCGTCAGCGGACCACTCGTCACATTGGCGGTGAAGTAGTTGGCGGTCGTCGAATAGTTGCCGACATTCGTATGATAAGATGCCGTATAGGTCTGCCCGGCTGTCAGCGTCACCGGGCTCGTGAAAGTCGCGGTCTGCCAGCCGCTGGCAGTCTCGTTGGTGAAGGTCAGGGTCGCAAGCCGCGTACCCGTGCTTGACCAGAGCGACCCGGTATGTGTGCCCGTATCCAGGCTACTCTTGTAAAACCGAATGCCGCTGACCGTGCCCGCCACGGAGGACTGGAATTTTACACCGAGCTCGACGGCTGCAGCATCGTCAGTGTTGACGACCGCCGGCGTCGCGCCACCGAAGAGTGATGTAAAAGTCGGTCCGGTGACGGTGACAGTGCGCCCCGCCGAGGGTGTCTCGAGATTGATGCTGTCGTCCACCGCCCGCGACCGGATCGTATAGGTCCCGGCAATCGCCGGCGTCCATGAGTAGGTCCAGTTCTCGTCGCCCGTTGCCGGATGCCAGCTCGCACCGTTGTCGGTCGAAACCTCGACGCTGGCGATGACGCCGCCGCCCGTATCGGCAGCGGTGCCTGAAATCGTCACCGTCGTATTAGCGGCCACCGTGCCGGGTACCGTGATGGTGGAGGTCGGAGCAACAGTATCGGTGGAACCGGTCGCGGCGGTAAGCCCGGATTGCAGCGTTCCCGGCTGAATGCCCATGTCGGCAAGCAAATTGACCATTGCCTGCTGCACGCGAGGATCGGTGGGAGTTGCCTCATTATCGTGATTATCGCTCAGGCCCCATGTCCAATAGACCGTACCGGCGCCGAACACCAGCGCGCCGCTGGGCGCGCGATAGAGGGTGAGGTTGTGGGTCGCAGTCGCATTGCCGGTCGTGTTCCCGTAGTCGAGCAAGTAGGTGCTGACGGGCATCGTCGTCGACGAGAGCTTCACGAGCCCGGCCGGATCGAAGCCATTGTCAGGCGCTTCATCCCACTCGTAACCGAGATAATTCTTGGTGAGCGTTGCCGTCTGGCCAGGCTGGAGATTGGCAACGCTCGTGTTGCGCCAGAAGCGCAGGTTGGCGTCGTCATAGCCAACCGTGATCGCGCTGAGATTGGCGCCGACATCATCGACCTTGAACAACTGCCCTGTCAGCGAGTTTTCCGGGTTTCCGCCGCCAATAGCCGGCGGGCTGAGGCGCGGGTCGCGGAAGGTGCCCGTCCATTCGTTGGAAGGATCGAGGCTGACACCCGCGGGGCCCCATGTCTCCTTGTAGGTGATGAGCGTGCGATAAGGCGTGCCGTCGGCGCTATAGGCATTACCCCAGCGGGTGCGCCAATAGACCTCGTTGCCGCTCCAGAACATAAGGTTGACGCCGGCATCGCGCGCGGCTTCGACATTGGTTCGCTGCTGCCCGGACCAGTATTCGTCGTGCCCGGCATCGATATAGGTCTTGTGATTGAGCAACAGGCTGCCATAGCGGTCGACGTCGAGGCCCGACATATAGGAAACGTCATAACCGTTCTGTTCCAGCCAATAGATGCCTGCATATTCGGCGCCGAACAGATAGTCCTGCGGGCCGGCATAGGTGCCGACCCCGTCGCGGGTCGCAATCGGCCTGTTGTAGCTGACCGCATAGGCGCGGCCCGCCCCCTGCCCTGTCGCCGGGCCGTTGCCGCCATAAAGGTTTGCGCCACCCCAGCCGTTGTAAGCTTGCCAGGTCTCGTCTGCGGTCTGGAAGACGACGTCGCTGTGACTGGCGTCGTCGCGCACGATGAACGGGATCTGATTTTCGCCGAAGGTGCCGTCCTGACGCACGAGCTTGGCGATATAGACGCCTGAGACGGCATCGCTAGGTACGGCCCAGGACGCCGAGACGGCCCAGTTGCCGGCGTCCACCGTGCCTGTTGTGGCATTGCGCAGCGGATTGGGCTGCGTCTGCAATCCGGTATGCTGTATGGTCGTGACCTTGCGGGCGCCCATGCCGCCATAATAGCCGAGCCGATAAATATCGATTCGATAGTTGGTGGAATTGGTATTGATCTTGAAGCTGACCGTGTTGCCGTTGTCGACGCTGATGTCGGTCGCAAACCCCTCGATGTTGGTGCTGCCGGCACCGCTGAGGCCCCACTCGCTCTCCGGATTGCCCTGCTTCTGGTTTTCCAGCACGATCGCGTTGCTCGCCACCGCTGCGGCGGCGGCCAGATCTTGCGTTGCCAACGACCGCTGCGCAGAAGGTTGAGGTGGCTTCGTCACCGAGCCGGAAAGGACGGCGATACCCTTGGTGCCGGTTCCCGTTCCCATCTCTCCGCCGCCGGGCAATGATCCGTTTGACATCGCCGAGTTCGTCAGGTCTACGCTTGCGCGCCAGCCCGCGAACGAATTTACGTCACGATCGAGAAGAGGGTCGCTGACCGAGGCGCCGATGGCCTTCTTGATCGTCGACACATAGTCCGGCCCGTCGGTAAATTTGGTCCCCGGCAACTGACCGTCCTGTTGAAGCAGGCCGCTGCCATGGGCCCAATCGAGTATCCGCGTGGGGGACGTGTAGTAGCCGCAACCGCACACACCAAAGGGCATGCCAACCGCCAGCGCATTCGGCCCAGCATGCTGCGCGGTCGACTGCGCTGACGGCGCCGATTCGAGAATGACGACCTTGCCCGAGTGCACACGCTCGGCCGCCACGGCGGGAGAACCATGCTCAGAAGCTGTCGGTGCAGGGCTTTGCGGTAGATACGGAGCCAGAGGATCGTCGCCTATGAGGTTCGTTCCGGCGTAAGTGCGATAAAGGGACGATTGGCCCCCGAATGCAACGCTGTTCGCATCCGGTGTGAAATGTACAAAACCCGGCGTATGGCCGGCCGCGACAGACGGGGCTGTATGACCGCTTCGCGCTCCCAGTTCGCGATTGGTTGTGAAAGCGTCAGGCAAGGGCGGCGCTGCTGTGCTGTTGTCGGCCCGACCGTCCGTGTCGCCGTTCACGTCCGTTGCCTGGCCAACATCATGCTCGTTGAGCGCTGCGTCCTTATCGGCACCGTCGACAAGGGTGCCTTGCTTGTTTCCGTCTGCGGTTGGCACCGCTGCCGCGAGTTGAGCACTATCCCCGTGCTTTTCGGCCGGCTTGCGCGGCCTTTCCCTTCCGCCGAAGGTAAACCATTGGGGAACCAACGAATCCACCAGGAGTGAGCGCGCAGTCCAGCGACGAGCGTTGCGATACATGGGAGGCACCTCTCGCGAGATTATCAGGATCGAAGCTATGAGGATCGCTCAATATGGAGCACTGAAGTATAGTCCAAAAATAAGCGAGTATATCATACGCCTTTTGCTCTACTCGTGGCATCCTTTTGGAACGGACTGCCGAATAGGCCAGGAGACGGGCGAGACAATCAGTCGCGCACGGGACGATTCGGGCGATGGCAAAGGCCGTTGGGATGGCGGCATCTTCAATCGGGCAAGGGCCGATCCCGCGCCGTGCCCCGCTCGCTGTCTTTCGCGGCGAACACGCCTATTCCTGCGTGCATAACCATTGATTTTCCAGGATAATGCCCCTTTGCCGCGCAGGGACATATGCTTCAGGTCGACGTGGGGTGAAGCACTCACCCCCACCTCATCAATAGTGATGAGGCAAAGCAAACGGCCTCCACCTTCCTCAAGGCTTCGCCAGACTGCACACTGGTGAGGCGGGTTCGGACCTGGTCCGGCGTTCGAACAGCGTTCAAAGTATTGGGCCAGCGTTGGTTTAAGGATGGTTTGCAGGCGAGATATGTACATGAATTCATCGCACCGCACGCTCCACCACTTCTTTCGTGCGACAGCTGTCATCGCAGCACTCGTGTTTCTTGCTGGAGCTGTGCCAGCTCTCGCCGATGGCACTACCTTGGCTCCCCAAACGAAAATCCGCCTGACGATCGTCCAATGGATCCAGTCCAAAGGCCAGTTTGAGCGATGGGATGCGATTGGCGGCGAATATACGGTTTCGGATGCAGGGACAGTCTCCCTGCCCTTTCTGGGGCCGGTGTCGGTTGGAAATATGACGGACCTGACCAACGAGATTGCCAAGCGCCTCCAGGCAAAGATGGGTTTGGCGCAGACACCTGCGGTGACCATCGACATTCTCGACTATCCGGCCATTTATGTCGTCGGGGATGTAATGGCCCCAGGAGAATACAGGTTTCGCTCCGGCCTCAGCGTCCTCCAATCCCTGGCCATGAGCGGCGGCCCGTTGCGGGCGGGGCCACAGCAGCAATCGCAGTCAATCACGCTTGTCGGGGAATTGCGGGAAATCGACCATTCGCTGCTGCGCAGCGCCGCAAAGCTCTCGCGGCTGCAAGCCGAGATGTCCGGCGCGAAGGAGATAACCTTCGATCATCCGCCTGCCATCGATCAGCAGTATGCCGCGAGTATCTATGACGAGGAGCGGGTCATTTTTCAGGCGCGCGCAAGCGCGCTCGACAGGCAGTCGACGGCGCTCGTCGAATTGCGCGATCTCCTGAAGGCGGAAATCGATACGCTGGAAGAGAAGCTGAAGGGCTCGGATGACAACATCCACTCGGTCGAGGAGCAACTGACGAGCGTGAAGACGCTTGTCGAGAAGGGCCTCACCATCACCTCACGCCAGATGGATCTGGAACGGTTGCTCACGACCTATCGCTCCGACCGGCTCGACCTTGTCACGGCCATTATGCGGGGTCGGCAGGCGATCAACGAAACGACGCGCAACCTCGAGGGACTTTCCGACACTCGCCGGAGCGAGATCGCGTCCGAAGTGCAGGCGGAAAAGGCCAAGGTCGATCAGTTCAAATTGAAGCGTGACACCACGCAGCAACTGCTCCTCGAAGATCTGTCGACGGGCACCGACGTGAAAAATCGCATTGCGGAACTCCCGCTGACATTCATCGTGAGCCGTCGGGACAAGGGACAGGTCACTCAGTTCCAGGCCTCTGAAACCACGGAGTTGGCGCCGGGCGACGTGGTCAGGGTCACCCGGCCCGGCATGGCGGATGGGCCGTCCGAAGACGCCGCTGCCCTGCCTGTCGAGACAGAGGCGCATATCAGTCAGGCAAGCCGGTGATACACGAGAACCATGTGCTGCAATCGAGCCTGCGGCGGGCAATTGAACGCCGGCACGGGATAAACGGCTAAGGGCATCCGATGACTTTGCGCATGACCCCACCCAACAGCCAGACCTATACCCAGATCCTCAAATCGACGATGCTGATGGGCGGCTCTTCGCTCGTCAACGTCGCGCTCAGCATCATCAGAAATAAAGCCATGGCTGTTCTGCTCGGGCCGGAAGGCGTGGGACTCATGGGTCTTTACGGGTCGATCCTCGATATTGCGCAGGCGATCGCCGGGCTTGGCGTGGGCAGCAGCGGCGTGCGCCAGATTGCCGAAGCTGCAGGCACCGATGACGCAGAAACGATCGCACGATCGGCAACAGTGCTGAGACGCATATCGATGGTTCTCGGATTGCTTGGTGCGCTCCTTCTCGCCGCGTTGGCATTGCCGGTCTCAAATTTCACTTTCGGCGACTACCAGCATGCCGGCGGCATTGCATTGCTGTCGCTGGCAATCTTCTTTCGACTGATCTCCGCAGGCCAGACTGCATTGATCCAGGGCCTGCGGGGCATTGCAGATCTTGCCCGTATCAACGTTCTTGCCGGGCTTTTTGGCACGGCTGTCAGCATCCCGCTGATCTATCTGTTCGGCTTGCGGGCGATTGCGCCGTCCCTGGTGGTGATTGCGGCGGCCTCCATCCTTCCGAGCTGGTGGTACAGCCGACGGATCTGCCCGCATCCCTTGCCAATGCCCACGCGCCAGTTCGCTCGGGAAGTGTCGGCGCTGCTCAGGCTCGGTTTCGTCTTCATGGCAAGCGGGCTTCTGACCTTCGGCGCGGCCTATGCCATCCGCCTCATCGTGCTGAAGGAGGGCGGCGTCACGGCGGCTGGATTGTACCAGGCGGCCTGGGGCCTTGGCGGTCTCTATGCCGGCTTCATCCTGCAGGCGATGGGAACGGATTTTTATCCGCGCCTGACCGCGGCAGCCGACAACGACACCGAATGCAACCGGCTGGTCAATGAACAGGCCGAGATCAGCATGCTGCTCGCCGGTCCCGGTCTGCTCGGCACGCTGACGCTGGCGCCGCTGATGATGAGCCTGTTCTATTCGGCGGAATTTCAAGGCGCAGTCGATCTTCTGCGCTGGATCTGCCTTGGAATGATGCTGCGAATTATTTCCTGGCCGATGGGTTTCATTGTAGTGGCCAAGCGTACCCAGGCGATTTTCTTCTGGACGGAGGTTGCGGCGGCCGTCGTGCATGTGGGGCTTGCCTGGCTGTTCGTATCGCTGCTCGGTACGCAAGGAGCCGGCATGGCGTTTTTTGGCCTCTATGTCTGGCACAGCATCCTGATCTATGTGATCGTGCGGAAGCTGACCGGTTTTCGCTGGTCCGCTGCCAACCGCAGACATGCGCTGCTTTTCCTGCCCGCATCCGGACTGGTATTGCTGATGTTTTCGATCTTGCCGCTATGGCCGGCGACGGTGATAGGCTTCGTCGCCGTCGTTCTCTGCGGGCTCTATTCGCTGCGCATACTGATCGACCTGCTTCCGCCGGAGTCCGTGCCGGCAATCATCCGTGGATGGATCACCAAAGCAGCATAACGAACAATGCGCGCATCCGGGGATGCGCGCATTGTTCGTTATGCAAATTCTACGTCAGGCAATGCCGGTTCAGGCGACAGCGACATCCATGACACGTTGCACGCCGCCGGCTCCGGCAGTCGCTTCCGCAAGGGCTGCGCGAAGTGCCTCGACAACCCGGTCCATGTCGGACACCGTCATCTGGGCATAAAGCGGCAGGATGATCGTTTGCTGCTGTGCAGATACGCTTCGCATCAGGCTCGTGGCAGCGCGGTGGGAGTTCTCAGCGCAATAGGCGCCCTCCAGATGAATGTTCATCACGCCACGCCGGGTCGATATGCCCTGATCGAGCATGGCCTGCATGACGGCCCGCTGGTCGACCGTATCGGGCAATCTCACGCAGAAACTCTGCCAGTTGCTGCGAGCCCAGCGCGGCTCGGCCGGCGGAGAAAGCCCGGCAATCGTCGACAGACGTTCGCAATATTGCTCGGCAAGCAGCCTGCGCTGCGCAACCAGTTCCGGCAACCGCCGCAACTGCTCGCGTCCGACGGCCGCCTGGAGATCGGTCATGCGGTAATTGTAACCCAATTCGTCATAGTCTTCGAAGATGACCTGTTTCGAGCCGTGGCGCACGGCATCGGTGACGCTCATGCCATGCTGGCGCCAGAGCCGGAACTTTCGGTCATATTCCGGATTGGCCGTGGTCAGCATGCCGCCATCGCCTGTCGTGACCACCTTTCTGGGGTGGAAGGAGAAGCAGGCAATATCGCCATGCGCTTTGCCGATCTTTTCCCAGCGGCCGTCCCAAAGGATTTCGCTTCCCGTCGCACAGGCCGCATCCTCGATGACCGGTATTTGATGGCGTTTGCCGATCTCGACGATGGCGCGGAGATCGCAAGGCATGCCGAGTTGATGGACGCAGAGAATGGCTTTGGTGCGAGGCGTAATTGCCCTTTCGATCAGGCTGGCATCGATATTGTAGCCACCTTCTTCGATATCGACGAACACAGGCACCGCATCGCAGTATCGAACCGCGTTTGCGGTCGCGATGAAAGAATGGCTGACCGTCACGACTTCATCACCGGCGGATATGCCGACCGCCTTCAGGGCCAGATGCAGCGCGGTGGTGCAGTTGGACATGGCGCAGGCATGCGCGGCGCCCACAAAGGCCGCGAATTCACGCTCGAAAGCCGCGACTTCCGGCCCCTGCGTCACCCATCCCGATAGAATAACGCGGCGCGCAGCCTCAGCCTCTTCCTCTCCGAGGACGGGTTTGGCGACCGGAATTGTGGCCGGATGTGTGGATTGAGACGAGCTCATGCTGCCTGCCCCCCTGCTTCGGTCTGCTTTTGCCACCAGGCAACGAGATCGCGAAGCCCTTGCTCCATGGAGATCTCCGCCTTGAAGCCGAGGAGCCGTTCGGCCTTGCTGATATCGGCAAGACGACGGGTTACGCCGTTGACCGTGCGGGCCTCCTTGTGCTGCGGTTCGAGCGAGGAACCCATAATGTCGCTCAGCATCTTGGCGAGTTCCAGCAGGCTTATTTCCTTGCCGCTCGCGACGTTGAACACTTCGTCCGTGACATCGCTTTTGGCTGCCAGAATGTTTGCGCGGGCGATATCGCGTGCATCGACGAAGTCCATCGTCTGGCTGCCGTCCCCATAGATGAGGGGCGGCATTCCGGCCACCAGGCGCTCCATCCAACGGATCAGAACTTCCGTATAGGCGCCGTAAACATCCATGCGCGGCCCATAGACGTTGAAATAACGCAGCGCGACGTAACGCAGGCCGTACATTTCCGCAAAGCTGCGCAGCAGCCCTTCGTTGAAGGTTTTCGCGGCGCCGTAGATCGTCCTGTTATTGTAGGGATGGTGCGCTTCGGTCGTCGGGAAGCTCTCGGCCAAACCCAGCACGGAGGCCGAGGAGGCCGCGACGACCTTCGAAACGCCTGCCTTGACGGCGGCTTCGAGAACATTGAACGTGCCCTCGGCCAGAACATCGAAGGCGAGCCGCGGCTCTTCGGCGCATTGCGTGATGCGGATCGCCGCCTGATGAAAGACGATGTCGACGCCCTCGAAGATTTTTGCCAGAAGCGCCCTGTCGCGGATATCTCCCTCGATGATGTTGACGGACCCATTGGCTATTGCCGTGCTGAGGTTGTCCCGGCGCCCGCGCACGAAATTGTCGAGGATGATGATCTCACGCGGTTTTTCCAATGCGACAAGATCGGCAATATGCGACCCGATCAGACCGGCGCCGCCGGTAATGAGCACTCGTTGATTTCTCATGATCTTCCCTCACGCGACATGTTCGTCATCGGATCATTCTCCGAACGCCAACGTATGAATTTCGCCGGTACGCCGGCGGCGACCGAGAACGGCTCGACGTCGGAAACGACAATTGCCCCCGCTCCGACGATCGCCCCCTTCCCGATGGTCACGCCGGGAAGAATGGTCGCATTCGTTCCGATATCGGCCTCCGCACAGATGCGGACCGGCTTGATTTCAAGATCCGTGCGAATGATCGGCACGTCGATTGGCAACGCGGTGTGGGTCGAGCCAAGCACCTTGGCGCCAGGCCCCCAGCCGACGGAATCCTCGATCACCAGATTGCGCGCGTCGAAATAGGCCATCGGCCCGATCCAGACATTGTCGCCGATCACGCAGGTGCCGTCGTAGCGCCCCTGGATATAGGCTTGAGCGCCGATGAACACGCCATTGCCGATCTCGAACGTCTCCGGATGTTTGAAGCCGGCGCCGCCTGCAACCTGCAATCCCGTGCCGCAGCTCCGCGTGATCGCTTGCCAGATGGCCTTGCGCATCATCGTGTCGACGACCCCGTCGCCCGTTGCGAAGCGACCATAGAGTTCGATCAGGCCAGCGCGCCCGTATGACTGCCTGAGTTCTTCGGCCAACCCAGCCTGGTAGGCCGGGTCCGCCGGTCTTTCATGGCGGCCGTGGACTGCCTGCACGACCCGGGCCTCGCCTGGATTAGCTGGCATAGGCGTATTCCAGCGCGGCGGCCACCTGATCGACGTGCCAAGCCGGCATCTCGGGATAGATCGGCAGTGAGAGGACTTCCCGTGCGGCGGCTTCCGAGGTGGGGAAATCCCCGGCCTGGTAGCCAAGGTCGGCATGGGCCTTCTGCAGATGAACGGGGATCGGATAGTGCAGCCCCGACTGAATGCCCTCGGCGGTCAGTGCGCGTTGAAGCGCGTCGCGATCGCGGCTTCTGATGGCATAGACATGATAGACGTGGCGCCGATCGGGGATTTCGACAGGCGTCCTCAAATTCGCCGAGCCGCCAAGCAGCAGCGAGTAGCGGCGTCCATGGGCGCGCCGCGCTTCGGTCCAGGCTTCGAGATGCCTGAGCTTGATGCGCAGGATCGCGCCCTGAATGGCATCCATGCGGTAGTTGAAGCCCTTCAGCAGATGGTGATAGCGCTGTTCCTGGCCCCAGTCGCGCAGCATGCGCATCGTTTTGGCCTGATCGTCGCTGTTGGTGACGACGATACCCCCCTCGCCGCAGGCGCCGAGATTTTTGCCGGGGTAGAAGCTGAAGCAGCCTGATGTGCCGATGCTGCCGGCGCGCGCGCCTTTGTATTGCGCCCCGTGCGCCTGGCAGGCATCCTCGATGATCGGTATCCGGTGGTGGTCGGCAATTGCCTTGATCGCGTCCATATCGGCCATCTGCCCGTAGAGATGGACGGGAATGATGGCCTTGGTGCGGGGGGTGATCTTCGCCTCGAGTTGAGCCGGGTCCATCGTGAGCGTTATGGGCTCGACATCGACGAAAACAGGTCGCGCACCTGCGTAACAGATCGCCGATACGGTCGCGACGAAGGTAAATGGCACGGTGATGACTTCATCGCCGGGGCCGACGCCTGCCGCGAGAAGCGACAGATGCAGGGCGCTCGTTCCGGTGTTGACCGCTATCGCATGTTTGACGTTGCAATACTCGGCGAATTCCTGCTCGAGGCGGGCAACCTCTTCGCCGAGTATGTATTGCCCTGAGGCCAGGACGCCGAGCACGGCGGCGTCGATTTCGCTCTTGATCGATTGATATTGTGCCTTGAGGTCCAGGAACGGGATCATGCAATGCGCCTCGCCTCTTCGAGCTCGATGATGCGCCCGCGCTGAGCGAGCGACCGGCTTGCGGCTTCAAGGATACGCACGACACGCAACCCGGCGTGGCCGTCTGCAATGGGGCGCGAATTCTGTTCGATGCACTCGACGAACTGATCCAGCTCGCGTTTCAGTGCCTCGGTCATATCGAGCTTGGGCGCCCACATATCGCCGCTGCGGTAGCCGACCATCATCTGATGCACCTTCTCGCCATACGCATCGGAATTCGGGCACATGGTGATGCCCTTGTCGTAGACCTTGATCTTTTCGCTGGGCTCCAGATCGTCATAGACGATCATCTTGTTGCTGCAGCCGATCAGCGTGCGGCGGACCTTGACCGGTGCCAGCCAATTAACGTGCACGTGGGCGATAAGCTTGCTTTCGAAGAAGAGCGTGAGATAGGCGATGTTCTCCGGCTCGCCGAGCACATGGCTCATGCCCGTCGCTGAGACGGCCACCGGCCTTTCCTGCACGACATGGTCCAGGATGGAGAGATCGTGCACCGCAAGGTCCCAGATAACGCTGACATCGTGCTGGAAGAGCCCCAGATTGACCCGGACGGAGTCGTAATAATACATATCGCCCAGGCCGCTTTCGACCAGTTCGCGCATCTTGCGGACGGCGCCGGTATGGACGAAGGTATGATCCACCGCCAGCACGAGGCGCCGGCGCGCGGCCTCTTCGACCATCCGCGCGGCCTCCTCCGTCGTCGATGCCATCGGCTTTTCGACGAAGACATGCTTGCCGGCCATCATCGCCTGCATTGCGAGCTTGAAATGGGTCGAGACGGGCGTTGCGATGGCGATCGCATCCACTCTCGGATCGCGCAGAACTTCCTCGAAATTGTCGGTGATCGTTATCGCGGGATACCGGCTTTTAACAGCCGCCAATCGTTCGACATTCAAATCGCAAACGGAAACCAGGTGCGCGCCGGCCGCTTCCGAGATGTTACGAACCAGGTTCGGCCCCCAATACCCATATCCGACAACTGCAATGCCGATCATCGCATTCCTCCCAACGCTTGCATGTTGACTGGCCGGTCATGAACGTGACCGGTAATTCTCGCCGGAACGCCGGCTACAATGGCGCCGTCAGGCACATCCTTGGTTACGACAGCGCCGGCGCCGACCTGTGCGGCCTCGCCGATGATCACGCCGGGCAGGATGGTGGCGTTGCTGCCGATCGACGCATGGCGCTTGACCACAGTGGGGATGACGACCCAGTCTGCCTCCGTCTGCAAACTGCCGTCCGAGTTGACGGCGCGGGGGTAAGTATCGTTGGTGAACATGACCCCGTGGCCGATGAAAACGCCGTCTTCCAGCGTCACGCCTTCGCAGAGGAAGGAATGACTGGATATTTTGCAGTCTTTTCCGACGAGGACGTTTTTCTGGATTTCAACGAAGGTGCCGATGCGCGTTCCTGCGCCGATCGTGCAGCCGTAGAGATTGACCAGATCTTGATGGTGGATAACGCAGCCGTCACCCAGCTTGACGTTCGATGCAATCATTCCACCTCGCCCCCTACTCAACAGGCCCAGATCTGGCTGAAACCGTCGATCGCATGAAGGTGCTCAAGGTTTCATTTCGTCAAGGCAACTATAACTCTCGCATTCAAAGTGAATTGTTTTCTCCATCTTAGTAAAGAAACAAAACGTTGAAGCTTATTCACCAAAAGGCGTAGCTGCTTACTATGATCGGATGATGATTGCCCTGGATCGCCTATGGCGATCGATCGGCAGCGGCTGCAGGTCGTGCGATGATCGATCCTGATCCGCTCCATAGAGGACGCGCATTGTTTCCATGGGTTTAGCGAATTAAATTGAATATATATAGCAAATCCGGCCGGTGTCATGAAACTGACTTAGACATAGACTTATCATTTCTGAAATTTAACCATTTTCACCTTTTCACGGAACTTAAGTGCTGCGAGGTAACCACTATTAATTAGTGTTACTGCACCGAAACTGTGGTATTAAATTAGCACTTTTGCTGATTAAGCTCCCGTATTTATAGGGGAGTTCAATAATCGACTTTTGGGTAAGACGTGTACCAGTTTGGGAGGATGGGGCTTTGGATTCAATAAACCACAGGCGGGAAGACGTGTCTCTTCCCCTAGAGATGGAAGATGGTGAGACGGCGATTGCGCGACCGTCAAGTTCAAAGCTGTCGCTTGTCATTCTCGACAAGCGGGAACTTGATCGACACTGCCTTGCGCAATGTATGGCCGCCCACACGAAAGATTTCCTCATTCTGGCGTTTGGATCAATTGAGGAGTGGAAGCAAAAGCGCGAAGAATATCCTCCGCTGTCGGCGATCCTCTTGAACGTCGGTGGCAAGATGGTCGACGACCCTGCCGTTTCGGAGCAGATCAAGAGCCTGTCGTCGGAATTCGTGTCGACACCGGTCATCATATTGTCTGACAGTGACGATTTCGCGCAAATCGTAAAGGCGATCGATTGCGGAGCCAAGGGTTACATACCCGCCACCGTCAGCATCAGCGTCTGCATGGAGCTGATCGCGCTATCGGTAGCAGGAGGACTTTTCGTACCCGCAAGCGCCCTGTTCGCCATGCGTCACCTGCTGCAGTCTAGCAACTCGACAACGCATCCGCTGGCCGGAATCTTCACGGATCGTCAGGCCGAAGTCGTAGCGGCCCTGCGGCGCGGAAAGGCGAACAAGATCATTGCCTATGAGCTCAATCTGCGGGAAAGCACCGTCAAGGTGCATGTTCGCAACATCATGAAAAAGGTCAAGGCAACCAACAGGACGGAAGTTGTGTTCAAGCTCAACGACCTGTTCCAAAATAGTATTCCGGCATGAGCGCGAATAAGGCGTCGTGCCGATGCCATTGTTGGTGTCCGTATCTTTGAACTACGCTGTTGCTTAAATCATCCGGTGGCGCGAAGGCCCACCGGATGATTTGCTTCCGAAGCGCGTTCTCACGTTTCCCGCGATCTTGGCAAGAATAGCGATCGAGCGGTCAACCGCCGACTGTTGTTTCCGTATTTGCGGATGAATTCACCCTGAAACTCGTCGCCCGATGGAATTCAGGGCGCACCAGTATTTGGGCCCGATTGTCTGCTTGCAGACCAACTTGATCCAGGGCAATGAATTTCGCACTTCGGGAGAAATCTCGAGCGCGAAGCGCTGAATAGCCTCGGCTGTAGCGACATCAAAATTATTGAATGCCATGCCGGCAAGCCGAAGCGCCTCTTTCCCGAGATCCCTGGCAAGAAAACGTCTTAGTTTCTCATCTCTCCTGAGGCTATCCGCGCCCTGGCGAAAAAGGATATCGAAAGCCTGATTTCTTTGCTGGAGGTCGGGAAGGATACTTTGTCCATAATATTGGAGCGACATGTTCGAGGCATGTCTGCGGTATACTGCTTGGTCTTCGTTGATGTAGCCCACGCCGGCATGCGATGCGAGCCGCAGCCACATCTCCATATCACCGGCGTGCGGCAATTCCTTATGATAGCCGCCGACCTGCTTCTGCAGCGTCGTTCTGACGACGGCCGTCGGTGTCGGGACCAGGTTTCTTGCCCCGCTCATCCGGATGAATTGCGGACCGGACAAGACCTGCATGGAAGGCACACTGTTGTCGCCGAGAGGATCGACGCGTTTGATGATGCCGTCTGGCTCGGCTACGAGCGCGTTGCCGAACGTAAAGCCGACATTCGGATGATTGCGCATCAGCTCCGAAGAGCGACTGAGCGCGCCCGGCAAGAGATAATCATCGGCAGAGAGAAGCAGGAATAGGTCGCCGTCCGCCCACTCGATTCCCTCATTATAGGTGGCGATGTGACCCTTGTTTGCCGCGTGCCGCCGATAGGTGACGCGGTTGTCCCGCGATGCCAGAGCCTTTCCGACGTCCGGCGTATTGTCCGGCGAGCAGTCATCGAGAATAAGCACGCGCACATCGACGCCCGCTTGGGAAAGAACACTTTCAACACATTCCTGGAGGAAATGCGCATAGTTGTAGCACGGAATGACGACATCAACGCGTTGCAAACTTGTTCCTCCGCAGGCAATCGTTTCGTTATCAGGCGTTGTCGCGTCCCGGCGTCGAGGCACGCGCCCGCATAGCCGATTTCGTGCAGGACCACGCAGCTCTCAACAAGGTGGATCGGGCAAGCAGCCGGGAGCCTGTACGCTTCAAGCCACTCCGAACGCGGTCCCAACGGGTAAGCGCAAAACGGGTGCGGGACCGAAACACATCGTAGAAGGCGACGTTCGGACTCAAGCTTCCCGATTTCCAAGGCTTCACGTTGGTCACGAAATGAACGATCGCGGGCTTTTGCTCGAGCGCGATGCGGGCGATCGCCTGCGTTGGCTCGAACTGAAAATTCCAGGCGCGGTCGAGGACCTTCCACTTTCCGTCGCAGGCAACGTTAAGAGCGTCCTGATCAGAATATTCCGTCGTCGGAAAACGGTCGAGATAGTCCAGCGATTGTTCCGATATTCGCTGGTTTCGCCATTTTGCAAGGTCGATAAGTAATATGCCGGCGTTGAAATAACGTTTGACCCGAAGGCCGCCTGTTACACCGGGTCCGTTGCGCACGACATTGTCCAGCCAGTAATCCGGTACGGCGCCGATCACTGCTTCGCCGAGATCGATATTCCACAGCGGTTCAAGCGCCGTCAGGACCAGGATGTCGCCATCCAGATACAGAGCCCGGTTGCAGGTCTGCGGCAGGAATTGCGGCAGAAGGATCCTTGCGAAGGTCATCTTCGAAACGCCAGGGCGAGTGGAAAATCCGCTTGCGAAAGACAATGTGTCGATGGGATGCCACTGAATGACTGCAGAATTTGCAGGCAGAGATTCAACGATCAGTCGCTTTGTTTCTTCGCCTATTGCCTGATGAATGACATGGATATCCAAGGGCCATGCGCTTTGGTTGTTCTCGGCGATCGATCGAAGGGCCGTCGCCAAGGGAACGGCGTAGGCCGCATCGACTGCAAAGACGATGGGGCCTAACCGTTGTTTTGATTTCGCAGGGGCGGTTCCTGTTGGTATGCCATGCACATTCATGTTTCCGGTACCACCCCATCGAAAGAACACCAGTTCGCCTTGTCATGATCGACGTTGCTGCTCACGGCCGGATTGATGCGGCTTCCTGAACAGCAAGGCCGGCGGCCGGGTTGGGCAGATGGGTGTAGGCCGTTCGCCAGGATTGGACGCCGGTCGCGCTCTTGGCGCCGCCGGAAAGCTTCCACTCGAAATAGGCGATCGTTTTCTCGAGCCCTTGGGCCAGGCTCACCGTCGGCTGCCAGCCCAGTTCCTGCTTTGCCCGGCTGATATCGGGTTTGCGCTGCGTCGGATCGTCGATCGGCAAGGGCTTGTAAACGATGCTTGATTTCGATCCCGTCATCGCGATGACCATTTCGGCCAGTTCGCGAACCTGGAATTCTCCCGGGTTGCCGAGATTGATCGGACCCGTAACCCCGGCCGGGGTCGCCATCAGGCGGATGAAGCCCTCGATCAGATCGTCCACGTAGCAGAAGGAGCGCGTTTGCGTGCCGTTGCCGAAGATGGTGATCGGCTCGTTTTGAAGCGCCTGAACGATGAAATTGGAGACGACGCGGCCGTCATTGGTCTGCATTCGCGGCCCGTAGGTATTGAAGATCCGAGCTACCCTGATTTCCACCCCATATTGACGATGATAGTCGAAGAACAGCGTCTCGGCGCAGCGCTTGCCTTCGTCGTAACATGCCCGCGGACCTATGGGATTGACGCTGCCTCTATACTCCTCGGGTTGAGGGTGGACTGCCGGATCGCCGTAAACTTCGCTGGTGGATGCCTGGAAAATCTTCGCCTTGGTGCGTTTTGCCAGGCCGAGCATATTGATGGCCCCGTGCACATTGGTCTTCACGGTCTGCACGGGGTCGTGCTGATAGTGGACCGGAGATGCGGGACAGGCGAGGTTATAGATCTCGTCGACCTCCACATAGAGCGGGAAGGTGATGTCGTGGCGGAGGATCTCAAAGCGAGGATCGTCAAGAAGATGCAGCACGTTGTCGCGCGATCCGGTGTAGTAATTGTCGACGCAGAGGACGTCGTTGCCCTCTCGTAAAAGCCTTTCGCACAGGAATGATCCCAGAAATCCGGTGCCGCCGGTTACCATAATCCGCTTTTGTCCGTGCATTGGTGTGCTCCGTTGTTGATGGTGCCTCGTGGAAGTGAGGATGGTCAGCAGGCTCCCTTGCCCTTTAAGACCGCAGGAATTGTGCTGAGAACGATGTGCAGGTCGAACCACAGGGACCGGTTGTCGATGTAGAACTCGTCGAGTTGCTGCTGCAGCTCGATATCCGCATTGCTTCGTTCGGATATCTGCCAGAGACCCGTCAGTCCCGGCGTGACCGAACGCCGCTTGGCACGGAATTCGCCATCCATTGCCGAAAGGTGATATTCCGGAAAAGGTCTTGGTCCGACGAAGGCCATCTCCCCTGCAATGATGTTCACCAATTGCGGGAGTTCGTCGATGCTCGACGAGCGCAGCATATGTCCTACGATTGGAAGGATGCGTGGATCCTCCTTGAGCTTGAAGTGGCTCAACCACTCGGCACGCATGCTGGGGTTGTCTCGGAAGAGTGCTTCAAGGCGCTGTTCTGCATCCTGGTACATGGTTCTCAATTTCAGGACACGCACCGGCTTGCCGGACAGTCCTTCTCTGGCTTGCCGGAAGAAGACGGGACCTGGATCGATGACATAGATTGCTGCCGCTGCAATCGCGATAAACGGCGCGACCACGATCGTTGCAGGGATGGCGATTGCGAGATTGAGGATCCGGCGAACCAGTTCCGAGTTGACCGAACTGCGACCGGCGGCGAGGCGAATACCGATCTCTCCGCCGATATCGGCAGGTCGCAATCCGCTTACCTTGAGGTTCGGCGTGTCGGACAGCAGAATGACTTCGGCGAATTTCCGGCGCATCGCTGCCAAGTCGGGCACGAGCGAGTCTGTATCGCCCGCAATCACGGCAATGGATGAGCCGCCATCGGGCAATGCCTCCAAACTGTCGGGCGAGAATGGCTCCGGCCTGATGCCATACTGCCAGTGGTCCTTGAAATGTGCCACGAGCGCGGTAGCAAGGTTCTTCCCCCCTATGACAACTGCGCGTTCCCCCCAGATTCCCAGTCTCCGGCACAGGCCTCGTGCAAGCCAATGCACAAGGGGCTGAACAATCAGCCCGAGACCGAGGAACCCGATAACGGCAAGCAGCAGTCGTGCACCTTCCGGCAGGATAATCGCTCCGAACGCCGCCAGGACAGCCACCTTGACGGCGGCTATGGTGCGCCGCCGCAGATGTTCGTGGTGATGCAGCCGATATCCAGGATAGAGGCCGGCCGATGCGTAAAGTACGATCGCAGCCAGTGCCGAGATCGTGAACGCACGCTCCATGATCGTGCCCTCCCAGCCATTGGGAAGGAAGGACAGGAGGATAAAATAGGCAATCAGGTAGCCTGCAATATCGCCGGCGACCAGGAAGGACGAGGTCGCAAGCCGAGGAAACCGGCGCCCCAGTGCAACGGTCCTGTTCAGCCCGGCCCGTACAAAGGGTTCGGCGGTCTTGGCTGCTATGGGCGGCACGGAACCTGCCGGAATCGCTCGCGCCGTCACGTCATTTGACGTGGATGCCTTCGACGGACCCGGTGTCATCGTAGACGGCGCAAATGAGAACATGATGCTTCGACTCCTTTACTGCATTTGTCCCGACGCACCCGATCCGGAAACTGCGTCTTCGATCGGAAACTTCCGAAGTCCCAGTTTCTGGATCGCTGTCAGTGAGATGAAGGTCGGCACGACGAGCGCATAACGCCGCCACAGCCGTCGCGGCTCGCACAAAAGACGAAACGCCCATTCAAAGCCGCTTCTTTGAATGATCCTTGGAGCCTGCCGCTTGAGGCCGGCGTGGAAATCGAATGCGGCTCCGACGCCGATGAGCATCGATGCGTCCAGACGATCGCGCATGCGCGCCATCCAGAGTTCCTGTTTGGGGCTGCTCAGCCCGACCCAGATGATATCGGCGCCCGACCGATTGAGCAGCGCGGCAATATCCGTTTCTTCAGGCGTCGACAGGTTGCGAAAAGGCGGCGCGTAGGAGCCGACGATCCGTGCTTGCGGAAATCTGGCCAGAAGGCGCGCCTGCAGTTGTTCGAGCGTTTCGGCTGTCGCGCCATACAGGAAGTGGCGCAAGCCCTTGGAACTGCCGGCATCGAAAACGGATAACATGAGATCCGGTCCATAGACCCTGTCGCTTTCCACATGACCCGCATGCTTCAATGCCCATACCAGCGGCATGCCGTCGGGGGTCACGAGAAACGCACGGTTATGTATCGACCTGAGTTCGGGATCATCTTGACAGCGGACGACGCCGTGCGCGTCGCGAACGCAGACATATTCCTTCCTGCCGTCTTCGATGGCTTTCTGAATAAATCCGGTCGCGCTTTTGAGATTGACTGCCGATATGCGAACTCCAAGAACATTCGTCCATTTCAAGGAGCCCTTTGGAGAAAGAGCTGAAATTTGGCTGCTGTCTGCTGGTTGTTCTCTCATGACCTGCGCTTTCGCGACCGAAACTGTCATCAGAATATCCCGGCAGGCCGGTTGCCTCCATACTTGCGGCTCCAGCTATTGGACGTAGAAGAGACTTCATATTTACGTCTTATGCTGGGATGGCGTACAATATTCGAAGTAAGACTATGTACCCCTATGACCTGCCGCTTTGCTCTTTTTTGATGGCAGCTGTCGCGAAACAGCGCTGAGCCGCAGAAGATATTCGCTTTCACGCCGTGTCTTTCGCCGAGGACGTCGCCAGATTTCTGAGGCTCAAAAGGCGTTCACCTTGACGCGATCGATCATTCGACGGATCGGCACGTACCGACCGCGTCACAGCGCCACCACGCATAGCTGTATGGGGTTATGCCTGCGAGCCTGTCACAGGATGCGAGCTGGGCAGGAGTTGGAATTTCGTTTTGAAATGGGCTTGCCGCGCTCATCTCATCGCTTTCGTGGCCGTGGCAGTTGCCAGCAGCGCTGCACGTATGATTGAAGGGCGGACAAGTCGCCATAGGTGCGGACTTTATCGACAGAGAAAGCTGCTCGTCGCGGCGGCATTTGTTACTCGGACGGTACAACGACGCTTCCGGTATCCGCCCCAGCCTTCTGAAGATCCCCTAGACTGCCAAACTCTCCCGAACGCATGATCTTCGGAGCTATCCGGAAGCTCTTGTTGTTCAAGTTGCCGCTGTAGCGATTGCGCGCGAACTGCGCGTATCCGGGCCCGTGGTCTGGAGCGTTGACATAGGCGACAGGGCCGCTGTCACTATCAACCGATACGACATTTTCCTCGATACGATTGGGGCGCGCCCATGGCGGGCGCCACCCCCTGCCGGTGCCATCGTCAACGCGAAAAGCCGCGCCGGAACCATCGGTGATGACGTTTCCCGTCACCAGGTTGCTCCAACCGCCGTTGATACCGATCGCGGCGACATTGCCCGAGAGCGTATTGCCCTCGATACGCACTCCGCTCGCCTTACCATCCGTATAGATCGCCCAGCTGATGGGAGACGGCCATTCGCTGGTATTCTCATATCCGGGGGGCCAGAACGTCCCATCCGCCCTGTTCATCAGATGACCGGTTCCGGTCACGAGATTGGAGCGGATGGTGCTGTTCAGCGGGTCGCCCTGCTCGCCCATCATCTTGATGGCGCCACCATCTGCCGTCTGCTGATTGGCGTTATGGATCACGTTGTGCTCGATGACGGCGTTATAGACGGCGTCGTTGGAACCCCACAGCGAACCGCCTGATATCCCGAACTGCGCCGTGTTTTCGATCAGGTTGTCGGCAATCGTGACATTGTCAGCCGCCTGGAACCATATTCCGGCGGTTTCGATGTAAACCTTTCCGATATCATGGATATGGTTTGAAAGGATCCTGGCGCCGTTCGACTTAAGGAACGTGCCATAATTTGTGCCGACGTAAATCCCGTTGCCAGCCACATCCGCAATCACATTGCCGGCAATCAGCGCATCCTTGCTCTCCGTCACATGGACTCCGACGCCGACATTTTCGATGCTGTTGCCGAGGATCTTGACGCCATCGGCGTGTTCGATGCGTATGGCGCCAAATCCCCTGGTTTCCGTATAGAACTTGCCGCTGCCTTCAGGCGCTCCATCTCTTAACTCGAGCCCCGATACGATCATCCCATTGGCCCCATCCAGCTTGAAGAATGTCGGCAGAACGCCGGCAGCGACCACGGAATTGGGGAACGACTGATCGACAGGGATGTACTGAACCTGACCTGCGGCAGGGTCGTACCACCACTCTCCGGGAGCATCGAGAAGGGCCTTGGCTCCGGTCAGGAAATAGCGGCTGCCTTCTGCGGTAAAGAAATAGCCTGTGCCGTTGGTATGGACAGTCCGGCCGGCGCCATCGATGGATACAACTGGGAGCGTATCATTGCCCCACTGGCTTCCGGGTTGGAACCCTCCAACGATGTCTACGACCAATCCACTCGGATCATCCACTGCCGGAAGGTCGCCGGTATGGAAACAAAAACGCGTGTTTCCTTCCGACATGTCGACGGCAGGCTCGCACTTTGCGGCAAACAACCATCCCTTGCGCGGATCACCATCAGCGGGAGCGTTGGGAAATCGAGCCCTGGTTTGGCGTACCCCGTTGACGAAAAGGTCGCCGACCCCTTCATCCGGCGGCAATTTCAGCGCCGCCGCCCAGCGACCATCGGTCTGCTGCGACCAGTTGCTCACGCGCAGCCCCCCGTGCAAAATCGGCGTTTCATTGCATCTTGCCGTGAGGATCAGCCCCGCATCGCGCGAGTCGAAGACGATCGGCTGCGTAAGGTAGTAATCGCCTCTACCCAGCGCGATCGTGTTGGTGCCGCCCTTCTCACGGGCAGCATCCCGGGCTCTTTCAATGCTGGCGAAAGGGCCGTCGCCGCCCTGCGGATTTGCGCTCGGAAGAAGGCCGCTCCAGCTGTCTTTGCCTTCGGGAGAAACGTAAAATATCGTTCGCGCCCCGGTGCTGCTGCTCAATACGTCGCTTAAGGAAGTCCCATCCAACTTGGCTGACGACGTCGCGGAAGCTTCCGCGCAAGTCGCCTCCCTGACGAGCATCTGTAAGCGCTCGGGCGCGTCTATCGCCGTCCCGAGCGGAGCCGGATTGCCGGACTGGGGAAAGAGCATGAGAGGCAAAATGACCAGGATCAGTCCAGAATGCTGGCTCATGATATCTGCAACCCGCTTGTCAGGCCATGCGAGGGCGCCTGCCGAGACTGCGAATGGCTGGTCGAAACGACGGGTGCGTACAGCGAAAACATGATGATGGCCGCGGTAAACAGGATGAAGATCGCGTCATTCTGAACGAAAAAAATACTCTCGGTCAGATTCATCACCAAAATCATGATCGTCAGGACATTGAGCCAGAGCCACCCGTACTGCGTATCGTGACAGTGAAGGCTCGCGCCCTGGCGGATCGCGTGGGGAAGCATCAGAACAAAGGGGACCATTCCCACTATTCCGAAGCTTAACAAAATATCGCGATATCCATTATGTGCGTGGGGCGCCGCCCATCCGATCTTCAACCACATATGCGTCGCTTCCGGGTTCACGGTTGTCCAGAAAGCTTGGTAGCCATAGCCAAGCAACCAACGATCGGATATTTCGCGATCAACCAGCTCCCACAAAGGCACCCGACCGGTCAAAGTCGCGTCCTTGCCGAGCGCTTCAAGGGCCGGAACCAGGAATTCGTGAAGCGAAATCAGAATGCCGAGAGACAGCTGAACGAAAAACAGGACGATGACGACGCGGCCGATGCTGCTGCTTCTTTGCAGGAGAGTATAAAAGCCGATCAGGCAATACGCCACTGAGGTTGCAATGATCGCCGTCATCGATCCGGAGCTTGCAAGGCAGACCATACCCGCAGCCCACAAGATGAACGCGGTTCGCCGCAGACCGAGCGTCCCGTCGATCAGCATGGCCGTCGCCACCAGGATCATCAGAGATGCGTACCAGCCCAGGACGTTCTTGTGAATGAAGACGCCCCGCATAGCGCCATCCGGCATGGTGGCAAGGCTTGGTGAGACCACGGAGATAACCACGCTGAGCACGATGCAGGTTCCCAGGGTCACGAATAATAGGAATAGCAGCTGCCTTGGCGTGAAGCGTATCGCCAGCACATAGGAAAGAAGCACGCAAAACAAGAGGCCGATTGCGCGCCTCAAGGTCGTTGAAGGTCCTATCGACCACAGCGTAGACAAAAACGGCAGCACAAGGATCAGGGGAACAATCAGATTTCGCCTGAGCGCCGTTAGAAATTGCGGAAAATTGCGTATCAGGATCACGATCGTAAATGCATAGATAGGAAAGCAAGGAAGCCGCAGGATAGATTTGGCGGATTCGCTGAGCGTTCCGTCCGCATCTGCCAGGAGAAGCGGCAGAAGGGCGCCTGCCTGAAGAAAAAGGGATATGCCGGCGCCCCAGCATTCGATGGCCCGCCAACTGATGGTCGGCCCGCTGGCGGTTCTGAGGCTATCTACTCTCATTATCCGTCCCGACTGAATTGAACAGACAAGCGGCTGTCGATCGCGGCAATCAAAAAAGCAGGTCAGCCTTTGTGGCTGCGCTGCTTTCAAGCAATCATTCAGCTACATCCGCAGTCAATCTATCCTAGGGAAGGGCGGGCTACGCCCAATGCACCCTGGCTCCACCTAAAGACGATGTTGTGCCTAAGCTTTCAGCCGGTCTTTACCCAAAAGACGGGTCTTCATTCCGCGGGATTGCCCTTAAGAGCAGATGTTGCGCGTGTCCGTTCACCGGTACCGTGCCGATGAATGTCCTGTGAAGCGTGGTGGGTAAACCGCGGTTCTACGGGAATGGGGCAACAACTCTGACAGAGGCGATCTCTGCAGTCGAAGCCTGGAAGGTTAGGATTGCTATGTTTCTGCGTTATGATCCTAGTTCTCTGTGCAACACGACGGACGCTCTTCTCGTGAAGGTCGACCTCTCAAGCAACTTTGCACTGCCGTACAGTGGTGCATTGCGGCAATCCGCCTGAGAGCGCGTCATGGAGCGGCCGGCCCTCAGTGTCCTCATCAACAATTACAACTACGCTCGCTTCGTCGGGCGGGCGATAGACAGCGCCTTGTGTCAAGACGCGCGCAACGTCGAGATCATCGTCGTCGATGACGGTTCTACCGATCAGTCGCGGTCTGTTCTGGAAGCGTATGACAGCCGAGTGAAGGTGATCTTTCAGGAGAACGCAGGACAGGCGGCTGCAATCAATACGGCTGTGGCATCAAGCACGGGCGAGATCCTCTGTTTTCTGGATGCCGACGACTGGTGGGCGCCGGGCAAGCTGTCGGCGATCGCCGCAGCGTTCCGCGCGAGCCCCCAGGCATCGCTCGTTTATCACCGACTGCAGCCGACACTTGTCGATGGCACGCCGACGTCCAAGCCGATCCCCCGAACCCTGTGTTCGGGCGCTTTGTCGCCGCTCCTCACCAGATCGGCCGGCTGGTGGCCTTTTCCGATGACGTCAGCCGTCGCGGTAAGACGTAGCGCATGGAATTTTGCGGGCAACATTCCCGAACAATTCCGCATATCGGCCGACGCCTGGCTCGTGGGGATCTATCCGTTTCTGGGAGACGTCGTTGCCATGCCGGATCCGCTTGGATTCTATCGCATCCACAACAACAACTGGTATCGATCGACCGAAGATGCCGCCACGCTCAGGAGGCGGATGACCCACTGGCAGCATACCGTTGAAGCAACGAACCAGTTTCTCTCAGCCCATGCGCTGCCGACAAGACTCCATCTGGCGGATCACTATCCCTATCGCATCGCGTCGGCAAGGTTGCAGGGAGCAGATGCACGCACTCGGTTCAAGCTTGCCGTCGAAGGCCTTTTCTTTGCCGGCGAACCGAACCTGCTCAGGCGGACTCGCGATAGTTTGCGCTCGGCGCGCGGCCTGTCACGGCTCGCCCTCGACGTCGGCTTGTCGGAGGCAGCGAAATGAAGGCGCTGTTACTGGTTTCCGAACTGGAAGATTATACCATCTCCTTCGCCAGCGGCGTTGCCCAGCACCTGAACGTTGTGCTTGCCGTGCCGCGTCGGCGCTATGCACATCTCGCCTCTTCCATCGATCCGGCTGTCGACCTGCACCTTCTGGATTGGCCGAGACACCGATCTCTTTCCAATCCCTGGTTTCTGTACGAGCTTACGCGTCTGATCCGGCGGGAACGGCCGAACCTCATTCACCTCCTCAGCAATTCTACGCTTTGGCTGAACCTCGCCGTGCCGTTCTGGCGCCCGATCCCGCTCGTGACGACCGTTCATGATGTGGAAATCCATCCCGGCGATTCCGATACGCGGACGCTGCCCGTCTGGGCCCCCGAATTGATGGTGAAGCAATCCGGACACCTTGTCGTCCATGGCGAGGGACTGAAGCGGCTTGTCCTCGATCGATACTCAAAAACGCCGGACTGTGTCCATGTCCTGTCGCATCCCTCCATCCTTCGCTATGCGGAACTCGCCCGGCGACAGAAGATGGCGCCGCGCCAAGCGGATGGAACCATACGCGTGCTGCTCTTCGGACGGATCTTTGCCTATAAGGGCCTGGAACATCTGGTCCGGGCCGAGGCGATGCTCAAGGACATGCTTCCCAACCTGCGCGTCACGGTCGCGGGTCGTGGCGACAATCCGCTGGTATTCCAGTCGCTTATGGGGGATGCCGGCCGCTATGACATTCGCAATCGTTTCATCGAGGATGCGGAGGTCGCCCAGCTTTTCCTGGACACTGATATCGTCGTGCTTCCCTATACCGAAGCATCGCAAAGCGGTGTGCTCAACCTTGCCGCCGCCTTTGGCAAACCGGTCATCGTCACCGATGTCGGCGAGTTGCGGAGCACCGTTGAGCCCAACGGGTTGGGAATGGTGGTCCCTCCCGGCGATGTCGAAGAGCTCGCGGCAGCGATCAGGACATTGGCAGACAACGGCGGGCTTAGAAACAATTTCGGTGCCAATGCGCTCGCATGGGCCAAAGGGCCGAATTCGCCTGAACGCGTCGGCGCCCAGGCAGCGGCCGTTTATCGGGAGGTGATCGGATCATGCTGATGGAGGCCCTCGCGGACGGACGTCGAATGGCAGCACGGAGAGCGGCGAGCGTCCGTCACTATGTTCCGGGCGGTTGCGAGAACGGCGGTGGCATCGGCAGGCTGGTCGGTTACATAACAGACACCGCGAAAGAGACCGGCACGAAACATTTCGTCACCGATACCAGAGGGGTTTGCTGGTCCAAGCTGATCTCACCCCTGCGACTGCTCGGCGCCATCCTGACGATGGCAAGGGACCGGATTGTTGCGCCTGACCGCATTCATCATATCCATATCGCCGGCCGCGGCAGCACCTCCCGAAAACTGATCCTGACGGCGGCTGCGCGTTTTTTCGGGTGCTGCCATATACTGCACCTGCACGACTACGACTACGCCGGCGATTTTGCGCAACGCTCGCCGCGCCAACAGCGACTTATTCGCCGGATGTTTCAGAACGCCGATTGCGTTGTGGCGCTGGGCCAGCGCGACCGCGCGACGCTGACGACACTTTTGGGTGTCGACGAGCGTCGCACGGTCGTTGCCCATAATTGCGTCCCCGATCCCGGGGCACACGATATTCGCAGCGGCCAGACGCCGTTGATCGTATTCCTCGGCCGGTTGAGCGAGCGCAAGGGCGTCACGGAGCTTCTATCGGCTCTGAGCCATCCGGTCATGAAAGAACTCCAGTGGCGGGCTGTGCTGGCAGGCGACGGACCCGTCGAGGATTATCGCCGTCAGGCTGAAGCCATGGCGCTTTCAGAGCTGGTCGAGATGCCGGGCTGGCTTGACGCCGCTGAGGCCCGAGCCCTGTGTGCGCGTGCCGATATACTGGTCTTGCCTTCGCACGCCGAAGGGCTGGCAATGGCCGTGCTCGAAGGGCTGTCCCATGGGCTTGCCGTCGTCACCACGCGTGTCGGGGCGCATGACGAAGTCATTACCGACGGTGAAACCGGGATCTTCGTCCCCGTCGGAGACCAGGATGCCCTGGCTGCAGCGCTGGCGAAGCTGGTGTCCGATCCGGAAATCTGCATCCGCCTCTCGGTCCAGGGGCGCGCGCATTATCTCAACCATTTCAGCATGAGGGCCTATATGCGGTCGCTTGAGAGCCTTTACGAAACCGTTTCCGCGAAACCTCAAGCAATGGTTGGCGCACGATGACGATTTCCACTCTTCCGCCGGACCGCAACCTTCCAATCTCGCCAATGCGATATGATCCCCGCTTCCAGGTAGAGACCAAGGCGGACAATTTCGATCTGGCATCCGCCTTCCGTCTTGTCCGGCGAAGAATGATCATGATCATCACGATAACGGGGCTGCTGATGGTGCCCGCGGTGATTATGATCTCGGGGTTGAAGCCCGCCTATCAGGCCTGGGCTCGACTGATTATCCACCAGCCTCTCGCAACATCACTTGGCGCTGACGATAGCAGCCACAGTGATCTGCTTGACGTGAAATCGGAGACAGAGCGGCTTCTCTCCAGAAGCATCGCGGAGCGAGTCGTCCGCGAATTGCGGCTTGACCTGCGGCCGGAATTCAATCCCGCGCTGCGGAAGGTCTCATTCGTTGAAACGATCCGCGCGAAGTTGCGCGGCCTGTTCGACAAGGAAAAACCCACGCCGCCGGCCCAGGGCAGCATCGCCGCCATCATCCCGGAATATTACAGGGCGCTCGGCGTGTGGCACGAAGACAAGAGTGACGTTATCCAGATCAGCTTCACTGCGAATGATCCTGAGCTCGCAGCCGCGGTTCCGAACCGCGTCATCAGCATTTACCTCGACGAGCGCAAGGGCAGTGTCCGTGGCCGCCTGGATGCAGCCGAACAATGGATCCGACAGCGCATCACCGAGCAGCAGGGTCGCACGGATATTGCGCGCGACGCTGCCCGCAACTATCAAGAATCGATGGACGTCGTCTCGAAAGAGGACGCTCAGGATGAACGGATCAAGTCATTCTTGGAACTCACGGGCCGCGAAGGGAAAATCGAAGAAAGCCGGGTTGAGGTAAAAGCGACGATCTCCACGCTGGAAGCCGCGGATAACGCTTCGGTCGCTGTGCAGAATATCGTCGTGCCCGACAGCATTGCCACAAAGCAACGCGATCTTCGCGGACAGGAGCAAGATCTCGCCCGTCTCCTCGAGACATATGACGGCAATGCGCAGGCCGTGGTGGACTTACGTGGGGAGATCGAAGAATCCCGTGCCGATCTCAACCTTGCGACCAAGCAATATCTCCAAACAATGCGCGCCAAGCTCGCAGCACTTGATCATGAAGCCGATGCAATACAGTCCAGCTTGGCTGATGCTCATGAAAAACGCACACGCGATGCCCTGTTGCAAACGGAATTGACGCGACTGCAACGTGTCGCCGACAAGGAACAAACGGCACTCGACAAGCTTGAGGACCAGCGACGTGACCTCGCCGCGAAGGCCATGCTGCCCGGGGCGGAACTGGAAGTTTTCTCACCGGCTTCGGTGCCGCTCGCGTCACAGGGACGTGGACGGCTTTTCTATCTGGTGGGTGCGCTCCTGGCTGCAATCTCAGGCGCCGTAACGGCTGCTTTCGTGATCGAAATGTGGGACCGAACGGTCCGCAGTTTCGATCAGATAGCTGGAATGGCGCGCACGATACCGGCTGGACTTATCCCGCGTCTGACGCAGAGGGAAAATTCGAAAACGATGTTCGAACATATGCCGGTTCCGATGTTCGACGAGGCAATCCGTACCGTGGTGCTTTCACTCAAGCAGTCCAACGGGGGCAAGTTGCCGAACAGTATCGTCGTCACCTCCGCTCACAGCGGAGACGGCAAGTCGCTTGTCGCGCGATCGCTGGCTATCGAACTTGCGGCCGCAGCAATTCCGGTGCTGCTGGTCGATGGCGACCTTAGACGGGGAAGGCTCGATTCGTTTTTCCGCTCGGAGCTAACGCAGGGATTGAACGAATTCCTGAATGGTCAGGCGGATATCCGCGACATCGTGTACCGCCACCCAAGCGGTATCCACTTCATTCCATCCGGCAAATCCAGTCTCCAACGGCGTATCCGTTCGAATGGCCTGGCAGAAATCATCGAGATGGCGGGCGCGGCCGGCCAGGTTGTCATCTTCGACAGCGCACCAGTACTCGTCTCAACAGATACAGTGCATTTGACTGCCCTGGCGGAAAGAACACTGGCAGTTGTCAGATGGGGAAAGACGAGCCGCCGCGCGGTCGAGTTCAGCCTGCAGCAAATGAAAAGCTCCCGAAATTCGGAAATCCTTGTCGCGATCAACAATGTAAATCCCAAAAAACACGCGTTGTATAATTTTGGTGATTCGGAGATGTTTTCGAAATCCTTGATGAAATACTACAATTCAGATCAAGAATACATCACGCATAACGGTAAGCGCTCAATTCTTGAAATTGTCCGAACCATGCAGAACCACTTTCTTCTGCATTAGTGTTCGAGTTGGGAGATTTGCCTATGCCTGATGTGATCTACAGCCTTGCCGGAAAAAGGGTCTATGTCGCAGGCCACCGCGGCATGGTGGGTTCTGCGATCGTGCGGCGTCTCGCTTCCGAGGGCTGCGAGATTTTGACGGCCACCCGCGCCGAGGTCGATCTCAGGCGGCAGGAGCAGGTGGAAGCCTGGATGAGTAAAAATCGTCCCGACGCTGTCTTCCTGGCGGCTGCGCGGGTCGGCGGTATTCTCGCGAACGCGACCTACCCGGCCGACTTCCTTTACGACAACTTGATTCTCCAGGCGAACGTCATCCACGCGGCCCATAGGGCTGGCGTCGAAAAACTGATGTTTCTGGGCTCGTCCTGCATCTATCCGAAATTCGCCGATCAGCCGATCGTCGAGGACGCGCTGCTGAGTGGATCGCTCGAGCCGACGAATGAATGGTATGCAATCGCCAAAATTGCCGGACTGAAGCTCTGCCAAGCCTATCGCAAACAGCACGGCAGGGATTTCATCTCGGTCATGCCCACCAATCTTTATGGTCCAGAGGACAATTTTGACCTCGGGTCAAGCCATGTCATGCCGGCGCTGATCCGCAAGGCGCATGAGGCCAAGATCAACCGGCAGCAAGAGATATGCATCTGGGGTACCGGCACGCCGCGGCGCGAATTCCTGCATGTTGACGATTGTGCCGACGCCTGCCTCCATCTCGTGAAGACCTATTCTGCTGAAAGTCATGTGAACGTGGGGTCTGGCGAAGACATTACCATCCTCGAACTGACACGCCTTGTTTCCGAGGTGGTCGGTTTCGAAGGCCAGATCACGCACGACCTCGCCAAGCCAGACGGCACGCCACGTAAACTCTTGAGCGTCGATAAGCTTGGCGCTCTCGGCTGGTCTCCTAAGATAGGTCTGCGGGAGGGCATCGCAGACGCTTACCGCTCCTTCCTCGATGGGCATTATCTCGAACGCAGCAACAGGGCCGTGTCCGGCGACCTGATCGGTCAAAGCGACATCGGTTTTGATAGAGCCAAGGCCTCGGCGCTGCACGCGCCCACGCTCTCTGCTGTCGCACAACATCCCTCGCCGTAGCGAATTCGAGCGAGGGATAAAGAAGGGTTTGTCTCGGGGGGGACGCATATGCTGGGGCCAGTCGAAATCAGGATCGCAGCGCTCATTTTCGTCATAGCTGTGTGGGTGATCATTATCGGCACGGCAATGAATTTATTCGCGGTGGAGATGCCGACATCGCTTGTCGCGCTGTTAGCCAGGTAATCCGCATTGATTGGCTCTGCGGGTTGGGCCGTCGGACACAATCGCTGCAGTGAAGTCGACAGGCGCTGCCGCACCATGTGCGAATTGCTACCCTCCCTGAAGCAGAAGTTCACTTTCTCCTCGCAGAATGCGATCCGCAAAACCCCGCCGAAGCGGGGTTTTGCTGATGAAGCCGATCAATTGTTATGGGCCGCACAGGCTTCATCCATCGGCGTGGCGTTGCTGGTGCCGCCCTGTGTCTGGAGGTTGGCGGAATTGTCGACCGGATTGGGGCACTTGGTCTTATCCATTTTCATCGTGCCGCTGGTGGTCGAGCCGGTCGTGGTGGTATCCATGGTCATCGGCTTCTTGGCTTTCATGTCGCTGCTTGCGCCACCGCCTTGGTCGGCCTGGTTCTTGTCGATCGTGGCGCCGGCCGGCGCCGGATTGGATTGAGCGAAGGCTGATGTGGCCATGCCGATAGCGAAAAGTGAAGCGGCTACGAGTTTCATACGCATCTGGGTGTCCTCCTTGGGATCTTTGCGTGCTTGGCCTATCCACAACCTCGCCGGCAGATCATTGTTCCGCTGCTGCCTACAAATGCGCTCCATTGCTCGGAAGCCGTGGGATCAAAAGAGCGAGTTGCCAGATTTCGGTGGCGAGCACATTTCCTTCGGGGCGATGAGACGCACCGCTACGCAGCTGAAGCCGGCTGAATTTGACCGCGAGATCGGGATGTTTCGAAGTCTTGATGATCGCTCAGATCCACGTGCTGCCATTGTGGCTTACGCCCTTCGCGCCAAGCTTCGGAAGCGGCAGGACGATGATATTGTCCCTCAAGGCCGCTGCGGCCTGCGCATAGACCCCAGTGTCTGCCAAGCGCCAGATTGGCCGCTAAAGTGCATTCCTGATCGGAAACATGTCTTCGCCGTAATGGTGAAGCCTCGTGTGGTGCCTTCTGCATAACCACCGCACCTTTAAAGGCTCGTCATATCGATCATGATGGGCATCGACCGCTTCGACCCCGCAGACTTCGCAGGTTTGTTTTTCCAGTTCGCCTGCCTTGACTGCTCGCTGCACGGCTAGGTGAGCATCATATTTGCCTGGATTGGCACGACGCCAATTCGCTTGGCGGGTATCGGTTTTCAGCATCGCTGCATCCTGCCTCATATCAGTCTGTACTCTTGTCGGAGAGATACCTGTATCACGACTTCCGCGGCCTGGCTTCTGGGAGGGCGTCGAATTCACCCCCGGCCTCATCCGCGTTCTGTGCGGTTACCTGGTCCCAGGTGCTCCAGAATTCCAGGTCCTCGCGCTTCAGGAAGGCCGCGATCAAATCGTTCCTTGTGCCGCAATGGCGGTAAAGGCTGATTTTGGCCGCACCGGATTTCAACCGCTGACGCCTGGTGCCAATGCCGCCCGGCGTGCCGCTGACAATGACATCGCCCGAACTCCCGGCGCGCGAAACTGGAGCAATATTCGATCTGCCGTGCGATGTCGAAAATCATCTGACCGAAGTGTATCCTTGGGTGGATATCAGGCTGAGTTGAGGAAAGCTTGGCCCGCGGCATCAACGTGCGAGCGTCAGCCAATCGCCGATCGTTGTCCCGAAATGTTGCAGGGAACGTGTTGCGGGGATGGCGGGACGCTCAGTTGCTATGGTCTTTCTGACTTCGCGCGGGCTGAGCCCGAATTCATGGCTGAAAGCGCGCGTAAAATTGGCTGCAACGTCGAAGCCGGCGGCCTCGGCAATCTCCGAGATCGGCCTGTTGTCGGTCGGGTTGGTAAGATCCGCATATGCCTGCAGCAATCGACGTTTGCGAATGTAGTTGAAGACGCCCCCGCTCGTTTCGAACAATTGGTAGAGCCGCGTCCGCGAAATACCAAGCGCACGGCACATGACGTCAGGCGTCAAGCTATCTGAATGAAGATTGAGGTGAATATAGCGATGCGCCCGCTCCATCAGCCCCATATTGGTCTGTTCCTGACCGCGATCCGAACTTGCGGACGATGCCGCGCATGCAACGACCATATCGCCGATCGTCCGTATGATCCGCGGCACATCCTCCACCGTCAAATTGCTGAGGTTCGCTTCCAGGCCGTCGATATAGCTGACGAGCAGTTCGGCGAGGCTGCCGGAGAGGGCGAGGTTGTGGGCATTCTGCAAAAGACCCGCATCACGGGTCAACAGTTCATAGGGCAAGAAGACGAGCACAGCGACTGAATCGGTCATCCGCCCGCGGTACGGATAACCTAGAGACCTGAAAAATATCTCACCCGGGCCGGTCTCCGTTACATGGCGATTGGCCTCGGTCCAGGCTCGGCCGCTGCGAAGTACGCCGACGTTCCAGTGATCGATTGGGCTCGATCGCAGCATGGCCTGATCGCGAATATAGCTGCATGCCTGCGCGCGCTGCTGGACGATGAGGACATCGCCGAGATGCCAGCCGGTCTGTTCGCCAAGAAAACCGTCGTCCTCTGCTTGTCCATCCGGCAGATGAACATCCACAAGCGGCGCCATATGTGATCGCCAGGACCGGAATTGTTCTTTCGGCGGCAGGTCTCGTGTCGAAAATCGCAAGGGCGCCAATGCAGGCGGAACGTCTACCCGATGTTCTTTCTGCGGGGACGGTTCGCGCGGCCAGCGCCGCCGCTCCAGGTGCGCCGGCCATTCCTTCCCAGCAGAGGGGTCATCCCCAGACTCCGTAACCATCGAATTTCTCCAGCGCATAAGCCGGCTGAAACGTCCGCGCAGCCCATCCGATAAACCGAATCGACTGAAGTCCTACGTGCATAAGCTACTTATCATATTCCTATACGAGCAGAAATGGACGGACCGATAATTTTCGGGATGCGGCGATAACGACAATTGCGTCCTGTTCCGGTATTTAAATGAGCAAGGGTTAGTTCCGAAGGACAGTTGGAAAGCCCAAATACTCACTTGCCAGTGCAATGCAGTTTCAAAGCACTCTCAACGTGAAACGACACCAAATCACAACAAAATATGCAAGCAGAGGAGGATAGGTCGTGAACTATCGGGGCAATATTCGTGCGCGCTTTGCGCGAGCATCGGGTTTCCTCTGCTCACCTTCGTGCGAGACGCTCCTGAGGCCGGACATCGGCAAATAAGGACGCGAAGGGGTTGCGCGCAGGCCGAGGCCGCCTGTGTCGATGCGTAATGAGGCCGAGGCCTGCACGCAACCCTTACTATATCCACATCCACCCATTGGCGAATTTTGTGACCCTGCCCATGTCTGTGGCAGAACGGAGGCTACGATGACCACCGCATGTGAGGAAGAACATATCGAATTGAAGCCGATTTCGAACTGCAGACGAGAGGTCGAAGTCGCGATGGTGGAGATGCTCGTGAGTTTGCAGAAACGCGGATGGTCGGCTGCGGAATTGGCATTGGAGCTTGCAGACGCCTCCGAAGATCTCGTCATGCTGATCGCGACCAAAAAGCTTCGGCCGCATTAGAAAAAAGATCGCGTGGAATTATGCTGTTTTTGTCTCGATGAGATGGCAGCATCGTCGGACGCGGCGCGGTGATTTCCAATCACGTCAGTCGCCGCGCCTCAGACGGCTTGACTAGTAGTCTGAGTGGGCTCGCTTCAACCGCCAGCCCAGCCCGCTGCTACGGCGCGCGCAAAGACGCAGGCCACCGTAGAGGTGCCTGCGTCCTCATCGGGTATATTACTTCGACGCTTCTGCAACCGCCTCAAGAATGACCTTCGCGACCTCGGCCGGCTGTGAGATCTGGGGGGTATGGCTCGACGAAAGCGTTACGACATGTGCCGAAATGTTCTTAGCCAATACCTTCTCAAGCGCTGGCTGCAGCATGTAGTCATGCTCGGCGACAATGTACCAGGACGGCTTTGTCTTCCATGCCGGCACGCCGACTTTCTCCTCGAAATTCTTTCCATTGGTCGGTTTTTGTGTTGCCGCCATCAGTGCGGCCTGCTCGGGCGACACATCCTGTGCAAGGTACTTTGAAACACCATCAAGGGTCAGCGTCAGGAAGCCCCTCTTGTCCGCGACGAGTTCCGAAAAGCCGGCCGGCGTGGGATAGTCCTTGTTCAGGTCAGCAATCGACTGGCCTTCGCCAGGCGCGTAGGCAGCGACATAGACGAGAGACTTAACATGCTCATCATTTCCTGCTTCGGTGATGACCACACCGCCGTAGGAGTGCCCAACGAGCACCACAGGACCCGTCTGTGCCTCAAGCGCTCGCTTCGTCGTGGCGACATCATCGGCGAGCGATGTCAACGGGTTCTGAACGGCAACGACCTTCAGGCCCTGGGCTTGGAGGAGCGGGATGACCTTGCTCCATGCCGAGCCATCAGAGAAGGCGCCGTGGACCAGAACAACGGTCGGCTCGTTTTTGGCGGTCGTGCCGGTCGTTGCCGCACTCGCGCTCATTGCGCTGCTGGTCAGTGCGGTAGCAAGGGCTGCTTTCTTGACAAAAGACATCATCTCATTCTCCAGGGAAAAAACACAATGGGCGAAACCGTTTGGTCGCGCAGCCAACTTGTGTTCGCATCGTTTTTGATCGGCATTTTCGCCGACCGGTTTGAGGTTCTTGTCCACGGGCAAAGGTGATTGCCGAGTGATCGGTTCACTTCGGACAATGCCTCACGCAGCTGCCGTTTGGATCTATCCGACAAAAAGCCGCTCGGGCTGGGACGCCGAGGTTATGCATTTGAAACCAACGAGGATAAATAGCGTTTCTGTTGCAACACTGGGGCCTGTGTGTTTCAAATAGACCGCTTTCCTGCAGAACTAACATCGCAGTCTCCGCATTCACGGTGGCGTCTTCCCGGCCTCGTCTTCAGGGTCTGAGTGCTCGTCTTTCGTCGCAGCATCGACGGCGCATTTTACAATTCGCCCCTCGGCCGCAAACTTGGCGTCGAGGGCAGGCAGTCGTCATCGTGGCTAAGCCCTTGAGCGCTTGCTGTGCTTCGCGCCGAACTTCTGAAGAGCAAACTCCAAGAAGCTGCGCAACTTAGGGGTCATTCGTCTGTCGGGCGCGTATAACAAATGCAGCTGGCGGGATTGCGCCTCATATTCAGGTAACAGTCTCACCAGCCGCCCGGTGTCCAATTCCTGCGCCACAAGCTCTAGGGGTTGGAGCAGTACGCCCATCCCCGCCACGGCGGCAGCGCGAAGTGCTTCACCGCTGTCACCTGAAAATCGCCCTGATATTGGCACTGAAACTCTACCGGACGGTCCGTCAAATGACCATTGCGTTCGCAGAGAGGTGTGCGTGAATACGAGGCATTCATGCTCCTGCAAATGCTCCGGTTTTGAGAGTTCTGCCGCTGATTTCAAATATTCGGGTGCGGCGCAGAGCACGAGGCGAAGTGGCGCTAGTGCCCTAACTAGAAGCGTGCTGTCACGCAAGTCCCCGGTCCGAAAGACGACGTCGAACCCTTCCTCCACCAAATCCACGGTGCGGTTCGTCAGACTAAGGTCAATGGAAATTTCCGGATACCGCTTCAGATATTGCGGTATTGCAGGTGCAAGCACGTGGCTACCGAAGGTTATGGGTGCGCTGATACGAAGCCTCCCTCGCGGAACAGACCGCGTTTCCGCCATTAACGATTCGGCGGCTTCCAGCCCTGCGAGAATGTTCTTGGCTCGCTCATAGAACAATTGGCCACTATCGGTCAGATGCTGCCTTCGCGTAGTGCGATTCAAAAGCTTGATACCAAGGCTGTGCTCCAGCGCTCTCAGGTGCTTGCCGGCGAGTTGAGACGACAGGTTGAGTTCCAGAGCCGCAGCTGAAATGGAGCCGAGCTCAACAGCTTTCACAAAGACCGTCATAGAGGCTAGCCTGTCCATTTGAAACTCAACGTTTGAAGTGTTGACCAGGAAGGAAGATCTATTGGCGGACATTTCATATGTACATAGCTGGCCTGAGGTTGGCTCAACTCCCGAGGATGTAATGCCAGTCGACTTTGTGATCCTTCGACCATGCGAGGATAGTATTCGAGGTGAGTTCGGTGCCGTTGTCGGAGACGATCATTCCGGGCTTGCCACGTCGTTCGCGCCTCCGCATTTCGCGCATGTGGGCTTCGGCGACTCAACGACGATGGTGGCCGGCACGCCGTCCGCCATCCTCCAGACATCAAAGACCAAGCTGCCAGATTTCGGCGGTGAGCACATTCCCCTTGGGCGCGATGAGACGCACCGCGCTTACCCCGCCAACCGGCCGCTGACGCTCGGCATCCGTCCCGAGGACATCGCCTTCGGCGGCGAGACCGGCATTGACGCCGTGGTCAAGGTGGTCGAACCGACGGGATCGGAAACCCATGTCGCCGTCGAAGTCGACGGCAGGGAATTGACATGGGTCGTGCGCGAACGTGTCGAACTCGTCCCGGAACAGCGAGTGAAGTTCTCCTTCGAGACATCGAAGGTCCATTTCTTCGACCAGCAGACGCAGCAGCGTTTGAGCGCTTGATCCCAGGCCCGGCGAGGCGGTCAAATTCTCCGGTCGAAAAGCACCAGGGACTGGGCGTCCTTCAAGCGAAACATCTGGGCGGGCCGATTGCTCGCCCGGCGCATTTCGCCCTCGACCGGCTCCAGGAAATCGGCTTCCGCCATGCGCTTTCGAAAGGCCGATTTGTCGAGCTTGCGGCCGAGAAGGCTTTCATAGACCGATTGCAGTTCGCTCAATGTAAAGCGGGCCGGCAGCAGATGGCCGGGCAGGTTCGTATATTCGACCTTGCTCCGGATGCGGCCGAGCGCTTCCCTGAGCAGGGATGCGTGGTCGAAAGCGATGGGAAAGCCGACGCCCTCGCCCTCGATGGCGCGCCATTCGGCCTCCCCAGCCATCCCATCCCGCCTTGCTGCGACATCATCGGCCGAAAGCAGCGCGATATAGACGATACTGATGCTCCAGCCCCTCGGGTCCCGGCCGGCGCTTCCCGTCGTTTGCAGCTGTTCGAGATAGGGCGTTTCGACGCCGGTCTTTTCCTTCAGCACCCGGCGAGCCGCAGCCTCCAGATCCTCATCCTCGTCAATGTGGATCCAGCCGCCGGGCAGAGCCCAGTCGCCGGAAAAGGGGGCGCCTGCCCGCCGGACCAGAAGCACGGCGAGGCCTTGCGGCGACAGTGAGAAGATGGCGAGGTCGACGGTCGCGATCGGTTTGTAGGCGTCGTTGTCGTGTGTGGTCATGATGGGAAGATAACACGCGCCAGCCTTAGTGTAAATATTCAACTAAGTTAGTTGACATTTGTCACTAAGTCGTGTCATCTCCCCTTCGACACGAGCGAGGGGCTCGCGCCAGCAATAGGAAAGCGGACATGTTCGGACTGCGCTTCATCAAGACGGAACCCACGCAATACGTCATCCAATATCAAAACGGCAATGCCGTGCGCGAGGGCGCGGGCCTTGCCTTCTGGCATTTTTCGCCTTCGAGTTCCCTCGTGCTGGTGCCGACGGCGAGCGTCAACGATCCTTTCATTTTTCCCCTGGTGACATCGGACTTCCAGGAGGTGACGGTGCAGGGCCAGATCACCTACCGCATCGCCGAGCCGCGCCGCACGGCGGCACTCTTGAATTTCACGCTCGACCGCAAGGGCCACTATGTCTCGGAAGATCCGCAAAAGCTTTCGACCCGGGTGATCGACCGCGTCCAGGTGGCGATGCGGGCCGAGGTGCAGACGCTATCGCTCAAGCAGGTCCTTGCTTCAGGCGAGGCGCTTGTCGCCGGTGTCGCGGAGGCGCTGAAGAAGCATCCGACGATCGAAGCGCTCGGCCTCGAAATCCTCGGCCTGTCACTGCTCGCCGTCATGCCGAAGGCCGAGACATCAAAGGCGCTGGAAGCGCATGCCCGCGAAGCGCTGTTGCGCCAGGCCGACGAAGCCATCTACAGCCGCCGCAATGCCGCGATCGAACAGGAGCGGACGATCAAGGAAAACGAGATCGCCACCGAGATCACCCTTGAGAACAAGAGGCGGCAGGTGCGCGAAGCCCAGATGGAGGCCGAACGCGCCGTGCAGGAACGGCAGCTGCAGATCCGCCGCGAAGAAATGGCCGGCAAGATCGCACTCGAAGAGCAGAACCGCGACCTGGTGATGCTGGCGGCGACCAATGCGCGGGCCGAGGCCGACGCCCAGGCCTATGCGATGACGGCGATGATGAAATCCTTCGAAGAGGCCGATCCGAAAGTGCTGCAGGCACTCGCCTCGGTCGGCATGCAGCCGGGCCAACTCATGGCGCTCGCCTTCCGCGACCTCGCCGACAATGCGACGAAGATCGGTCAGTTGAACGTCTCGCCCGATCTTCTCAGGGAGATCTTGCAGCCGCAGGAGGGCAAGGACCGTGCCGGCCTCTGACGAACGCAAGATCATCCTGGTCGTCAGGCCGACCCGGCTCGACGAGCTCATTGCCCGCTACAACACGGTGCAGCAAGCGCAGTTCTATGTCGAGCATCTCGGCGCCGACTTCAGCGACTACCTAGCAGAGAAGAAGCGATACGAAACGGCTATCTCAGAGGTTGAAGCCAGCCTGCGTGCCGTCGCCCGCGTCCAGCGTCTCGACCGCCGCTATCTCGCGAGCTTCGTCTTCGGCCCCGACGATGTCATCGTCGTGCTCGGCCAGGACGGGCTGGTCGCCAACACGCTCAAATATCTCGACGGGCAGCCGGTCCTCGGCGTCAACCCCGATCCCAAGCGCTGGGACGGCCTGCTGCTGCCCTTCAACCCGAAGAGCCTTCCGAAAGTCATCGGCGAGGCTCTGAAAAACAAACGGCCGATCAAACACGTCAGCATGGCCAAGGTGACGCTCAACACCGGCGCCGTCATCCACGCGGTCAACGATCTCTTCATCGGCCCGAAAAGCCATGTCTCGGCGCGCTATATCCTGCAGTCCGAAGAGCGCGAGGAGCGCCAGTCCTCCAGCGGCATCATCGTCTCGACAGGCATGGGCTCGACCGGCTGGCTGAAGAGCCTCTATTCCGGCTGGCGCGGAGCCGCAAGCGCGCTCGGCCTCGAACCCACCGACAGGACGATCGACATGTCCTTCGCCTGGGACGCGGATTATCTGCGCTACTTCGTGCGCGAACCCTTCCCGAGCCGCACGACCGGCGCCACCATCGTCGCCGGACTCGTCTCCCAGGACCAACCGCTCACCATCGTCTCCGAAATGCCGGAACACGGCGTGATCTTCAGCGACGGCATCGAGGCGGATTTCCTCGAGTTCAACGCCGGGACACGGGCGGAGGTGACGCTGGCCGAGCGGCGGGGAATGTTGGTGATGTGAGGGACCGGCTGCGTTTTTTCCGATAGCGCGGCGTCGCTTACCCCTTTACCGTCACCAGCGGCGTGATCTTCGCAACCTTGGTGACCATGCCCGCGTCGACCATGGGCTCAACGACGCTATCGACAGGCTTATAGGCGGCCGGCGCTTCCTCCTTGAGACGCGCATGAATCTCAGCCAGGATATCCTGCCGCCCCTGCAATGAAGGACTTTGCGGATCGACCGGACCGATGACGCGCAGCGCATTGGCGGTGTTCCCTCGCGAGCGTGCCTCCTGCCGCGAGAGCTTACGTCCCGCCCCGTGGGCGGACGACTCCAGAAAGTCGGTTGATCCGCATCCGGCGAGCAGCCATGTGCCGTCACCCATCGATCCGGGCAGGATGACCGGTTCGCCCAACCATTCGTAGGGTCCGGCACCAAGGGCGCCGACACCTCTCGCCGGACAGGCGCCTTTTCGATGGCGCACAACGCTTCCACTCTCCCAAACCGTGTTATGGGGAGCGTCATAGACGAGACGGTGTTCGATTTCCTGTCCAAGCGTTCTGGCCACAGCCTCGATGGCCGCCAGTCCGATGAAGAAACGGTTGGCGAATGCTGCGTTCACCGCGTTCGCATGACCGTTCATGTATCTCTTGTAGAGATCCGGTCGCATCTCCCTGGAGAGTACCCGCCAATCCTCGCCGGGTTTGAAGTCAGATTTCAGCCTGTCTCTGGTTGCCGTGCCCACTCGCTGCCCGAAGTCGAGGGAGCCCGAGTGGACCACAAGGACGACAGAGCCCGGCTTCAGGCCCGCGGTTCTCGCGAAGGTGCCATCTGCGACTTGATCGACGTAGCCGAGTTCGACGAAGTGATTTCCGCCGCCGATCGTACCTAGAATCGCGTCACGGCGGTGATCGCTATCGATTTGAGCATAATCCGCAAAATCGACATCGATATTTTCACAGGCAAAAACGCCGCTGTCCGAATGGCGTTCAAGATCGGCCCATACTCGCGAAAGATCCAGTTTGGAAAGCAGGCCGGTGCTCTTCCGTTGCAGGCTGTCCAAGAGACCGGGCAGCCCCTCGCGCAGGATCGCATGCCGATCCAATCCCGTCAGCGCAATGTCACGGCCACCTTGGAAGAACACATGGCGAAGATGACGATCGAGCACCGGCGTCGACAATTGCTCGGATGTGACATTGTCGAGGACGACCATGCGCATCCCGCAGCCGATGTCAGATCCGATCATGTGCGGAAGAACCGCGCCTTCGACATCAGCGACGACGCCGACGGGAACCGGTTTGCCGGGATGAAAGTCAGGGGTCGTTGCGATAGCCCGCAGCGAGGCCTTCTTCTCAGCCATTGCCTCCGGTGTCGACAAAGCGTGCGCAAGATCCGCAAGTGAGTGCGCGTAACTCTGTTCCGGCTCGTCGCGTGCTACGACTGACCTGATGGCATGCCCAGCAATGTTGCTGGTGCGGCCGATAAATGATGGCGCGTTCATGTTGTTCTCCGTGAGTGCCTGGGTTCAGCAGCCGCGGCAATACGGAGTGCCCGCGCGTATGACATGGAGCGGCGGAAAATTCAATGCCGGAGCGCGCAGTTGCGGCGGGTAAGGACGGACCGTCGCTACCCAGTGGCCGACTTGTATTCTCCGGATCTCGCCGATAGGTTGTCGGTGAAGATGAGGTAGCCAAGACATGCATATCCGAAAAGCCGTCTCCTCCGATGCGGAGGAGCTGAGCGCTCTCCTGAACGAGATCATCCAAGCGGGCGGAACGACAGCTCTGGAGACCCCACTGTCGGCTGCCGAGTTTGCCGATTGGTTCATCGACGGCGAGTTTCCTCTTGTCTGCCATGTTGCCGAGCACGGTCAGTCGCTGGTTGGTTTTCAATCGCTGAGCCTATACGGCGACCCGCCAAAAGGCGTCGCCGACATTGCGACCTTCGCCCGTATGAAGCCGAAAACCGCAGGCGTAGGCAGCGCGCTTTTTCCTGCGACCCGCGCGGCGGCAAAAGGGTTCGGGCTCGAATTCATCAATGCGACCATCCGGGCCGACAATATCAGCGGACTTGGCTATTACGCGAAGATGGGCTTTGAGACCTATGACAGACTGCCCCAGGTTCCGCTCCAGGATGGGACGCCTGTCGACAGGATCAAGAAACGTTTCAGCCTGAACGCCCGGTCCCCCGCGACGCCTCGCTCCTGAGGAGCCGACGGCGTTATCGGAAGATATTGACGCGACGGCCGCGTGCAGCCTGCTCGCAGTCAGTGATATGCGATGACGGCTTCGTTCGCAGCTCCGTTATATTAAGCCTATGACGCAACAGCGTAGTTTCCTGCAATGGAAGCGAAATCATACTTAACTTCTGCCACAAGCGCCGCCTGTCTGAGGCTGTTGTCCATCCCCGATTGATCGTCATCTGGTGTCGATTGATGGTTCCGCAGATGCAAAGTCGCAGGAAGCGAGACAGATCGAAGTCATATCCGGAGATAGCCATGCCCGATGCTATGTTCACCGCCGAGGAACTTGCGTTGATCCGCCACGCTTACGCCCATCAGGTGGCGGCAATCGCGGCAACGACGAACCCGCGGATCGAAGCTGCCTTTGCCGTCGTCGCCCGCGAAAAATTCCTCGGCGCGCCGCCATGGCAGATCGCCAACCTGGGCGGCGGATATCGTTCCCTGCTCTCCTCTGATCCGGTTCTGGCCTATCAGGATGCTGTTCGCCTTGCAGCCCGACTAGGGCGTCAACAATGGAAGTCCGTCGCTGCACGCCCGTCTTCTGACGGAACTGGACGTACAGATCGGTGATCGTGTCGCCCATATCGGCGCCGGCACCGGTTATTATAGCGCCATTCTCGCGGAGCTGGTCGGCGCAGCCGGTCATGTTTATGCCGTCGAGATGGATCCCGATCTGGCCGGCCACGCGCAAGCAGCGCTTGCCGATCGGGCCAATGCCAGCGTCATCGCCGCCGACGGCACTCAATGGCCGCAGCAAGAGGTGGATGCGATCTACGTGAATTTCGCCGTCGGGCGTCCGGCGGCGCCGTGGATCGAAAGGCTGCGACCTGGAGGGCGCCTGGTGTTGCCGCTTGGCGTACCGCGGCAGGGCCGGTCATCGAATGGCGGCCGGCATGCGTCCCTTGGCGCGGCCCTTCGTGTCGAGCGCAGCGCGACCGGATTAGCCGCGCGTTGGATCGGCAATGCTTATTTCGTCTGCGCCGATGGCGGATTGGCGATCGACGAAAATGAGGTGGAGAAGCTGACGGCCGCGTTCAAGCGCGGCGGTATCGAGTTCATAAAAAGCCTACTCTGGAAGACGAAGCCACGGATAGGGCGCTGCTGGTATATCGGCGACCAATGGGCGCTCTGCTATGACGATGCCTGAACACGGACCAGGCGGGTGATCGCTCGATCTCGAGGGGAGCGAGAGCGATGCAGCGCTGCGCCATCGATCGCGATGCCTCCTGCCCTTCGCCGGCATAATCAGCTGATCACAGTTCAGCGGGCGACAGCGTCGCGAAACATCCAGTGCGGACGGCGAAGACGCTCAACGTGTCGATCCCGGTCCGGCTTGATCGCGGGAGCATCGCCCGTTTCGGGATGATGGCGGCTGCCCGAAATAACGAAAGCCCGGCGCGGGAGAGGAGCGCCGGGCTTCGATAGTGACCGACAGCCTGGGAGGAGGATGCTGTCCGTCAAGCCGAAGCAGCTCGGAGGGGTTAAGCGCTTCAGTCCGCCATCAGGTAGTGCCGCAATGCGGCAAATTCAAGCTCGGCGGTTTGGCTGCATGCGGGTGACGCTGGAAGAAGGTCGGAGGAGTGTCTCGACTATTGCTCGCCACCGAGTTCGGCGCGGCGTTGTCCGCGGACAACGTGGGCTGCTGCCGCTCATTCCTGAAGCGGGCTGGCCGCGCTTGCAAGGGTCAACCTCCGGCGTGTCCGCTTCGTCCTTCGAGGTTACCGCGGGGCGCCTGATGATGCACGCTTTGGGTGGGGCTAGCCTTTCATTGTCGAGCCGCAGTCAGTAGCGCCGCAAATCGGAGCTCTGTTTCTTGGTGCCCTGGCGAGGGGCGTCATTCTTCAAGGTTCCCTATTGAGGGCCGCCGTCCGCCAGCGTCCCCATCCTTGGGGTGTGTAGGCCGCGAGGGCGGAGCCTCGAAGGGCACGCTCCAACATTGCGGCTTGCATCGGATTGCGCCGGCGCCCCCGCCCTGTCCTTCGAGACCCCTGCGGGGCGCCTCAGTATGAGGCTCTCTTGGGAGGCGGCGTGGGATCCCCGGCAAGTTGTCCGCGGACAATCGACGGGTCGATCTTCTCGCGCGCCCAGTCTCCCGGGCGTCCTAACGAGGGCCGGCATTCTCCGGCGCTCCTCGTTCCTGAGGCGTGTAGCCGGAGGCCGCAGCCTCGAAGGACGCGCTCCGGCCTTGCGCCTTGCGTCTGGTTGCGGTGGTGCGCCCGCCTCGTCCTTCGAGGCCGCTGCGGGGCACCTCAGCAACCGTGTTGTTGCGGCTCGTTCCAGGGTGTGTGTCTTTTGAGGATAGTATTGATCATGATGATGAGTTTTCGCATGGCGGCGACGAGGGCGACCTTGGGCGGTTTGCCGGCGTCGCGCAGCCTTGTGTAGGAGGCCTTGATGGCTGGACTGCAGCGAATGGCCGAGAGCGTTGCCATGTAGAGAGCGCATCGGACGGTGGCGCGGCCGCCGGCGATGTGGCGCTGGCCGCGCCAGGTGCCGCTGTCGTGGGCCATCGGTGCGACGCCGACGAGGGCGGCGAGTTTCTTGTCGTCGATGCCGCCGAGTTCGGGCAGTTCGGCGATGAGCACGGCGGCGCCGACCTCGCCGATGCCGGGCACGGTCAGCAGCAGGTCGCGGCGTGCGGCCATGTCGGGCTCGGCCTCGATGGCGAGCGCTATGGCGGCATCGACGCGGGCGAGCTGGGCCTTGAGGGCTGCGAGGGTCTCGCCGATCAGCACGGCGACGGCTTGAGGGGCATGTTCGAGGCGGTTCTTCTCGGCGACCGCCATGTCGACGAGCTGGCGGCGACGGGTGACGAGGGCAGCAAGCGCGATGCGACCGTCGTCGATATGGGGGATCTGTGCCGGCCGCATCGCTCTGGCGAAGTGGCGAATGACGCGGGCATCGACCTGATCGGTCTTGGCCAGACGGCCGCTGGCCCTGGCGAAATCGCGGATCTGGCGGGGATTGACGACGGCAACGGCAATGCCGGCGGCCATCAGTGTCCTGACGGTAGGCATCTCGTAACCGCCGGTGGCCTCGACGACGACAAGCTCTGCGCCGGCCACCGCCGTCGCGAGCGCGGCCCGGCCTGCTGCATCGTTGTCGAAGCGGACAACGATGCGTTTGCCCTCGACAGCCACATTGACATGGGCCTTCGAGACATCAATGCCGACCATGAAAGCTTGCAGGACATGCATGACTGCTCCTCCTTGCAGGGCGGGCTCAAGGCCCAATCAACCGTTCGAGCGAAACATGGCGACGGAGATGCTTGCTGAGGCACGAGTTCAAACGCTGGGATGACGCGCATCTCCGTCGCACAGCCGCAGCGGCAACGTACAAGGATGAGGCTCTCGCTGGGACGGTGAGGGATCTCCGGCGGGTTGTCCGCGGACAATCCGGCGATCAATCTTCTCGCGCGCCAGCCTCCGGGCGTCATATTGATGGCCGGCATTCTCCAACGTTCTTCATCCCGAGCCGGGTAGGCGGAGGCCGGAGCCTCGAAGGATACGCACCAGCGTTGCGGCTTGCATCTGGTTGCGGCGGTGCCCCGCCTCGTCCTTAAAAGCCCCTACGGGGCACCTCAGGACGAGGCTCTCGCGGGGCGGTGGCGCGATATCCTTTCGTGCCTGTTGTTGGATCGAGTCGGCCGGTTGTCCGCGGACAATTGGATATTGAGCGGAGCGCTCGGTGTCCCTGCTGCGGCGACACGCCGCCATCCAAGCCGTTCTCTGTCCAGCGGCCGTGACAGCGCCGAGGCTGGGCGATGGGATTGTCGCGGATTTCGGAGCACGTCGCCGGTTCGTTGAGGTGGCCGATATTTGGTCGGGGAAAACGGCACTTGCCATTGCCGGCCGATGCTGCCGGCGTTATTGTTGCTGCCAGGACGCCAGCATCCTGGCCGCGAGAATTGGATGGGGGCCGGCCGAATTTCCGGTTAAAAACGGCGCGTGATGCGCCATTGTCGCCTCTTCAGCCGTAAATTCCGGGCTCCGCCCATGGGAGTCCCAAAATCCCTCACGCAGCAGTAGCGAAACCAAACCCTGCTTTCGGTTCCGTACCGCGAAGAAAGCCTAGTAAAATCAGTGGATTGTAATCCGAGAATTTTGGGGGCGCGTGGCGCCCCTATGGCGCTGTTGGCTCCGGTTGCCCTCCCCTGCGCCGCAAACCACACGAGAAAGCAACGGCTTGCATCCTTTTGCGGCACCCAGCGTTATCCACTCGGAAAAGCAGAGGATAGCAAATCAGGGGATAGGGTAATGGCAGATGTGCTTCCGCTCAAGAGGTTCTCCATCGCCGCCGCGATGATGGCCGCGGCGGTCGGGGCATTTGTGTTGATACAGGCACGGCAGGTCGGTTCGCCGGTCGCGGCGGAGAGCGGCAGAGCCGCGGACGATCATGGGCGCAATGCCGCCGTGCCGGAGGCGATACCATTCCCAGGTCTTCGCGACGTGTTCTGGCGCGTGTTCCATGAGGTGCTGGACGACCGGGTGACGCTGATCGCCGCGGGCGTCACCTTTTACCTGCTGCTGGCGCTGTTTCCGGCCATGGGCGCTTTGGTCGCTCTCTACGGGCTGGTCGCCGATCCGATCACCATATCGGAGCACCTTCGCGAGTTGTCGGTGCTCATGCCGCCGGGGGCCTTCGATCTTCTTGCCGACCAGATCAAGGAGCTCGTCAACCGGCGCGACAGCGCGCTCGGCATCACCTTCTTCGTCGGTCTCGGCATTGCGTTCTGGAGCACCCATAGCGGCACGCTGGCGATCTTCGACGCGATGAACGTCGCCTATGAGGAGACCGAGAAGCGGGGGGTGGTCCGGCTGAACCTGATCGCCCTCTGCTTCACGCTCTGCGCCGTGCTGTGGACGATTGTCATGGTGGTGTTCGTCGGGGTGATGCCGGTCGTGCTTTCCTATCTCCGGCTCGATCAATTCAAGGAGCACATGGCCCTCCTCCTGCGGTGGCCGCTGCTTCTGCTCGTCGTCGCGGTGGCGGTGACGTCCGTCTATCGCTTCGGTCCCAGCCGCGAGCCTGCCAGGCTCCGGTGGATGACCTGGGGCGCGGTGCTGACGACGGTCGCATGGGCCGCCATGTCCCTCGGCTTCTCCTTCTACCTCGATCATTTCGCCAATTACAACGCGACCTACGGCACGCTCGGCGCGCTGATCGGCTTCCTCGTCTGGATCTGGCTTTCCGTCGTCATTCTCGTCATCGGAGCGGAACTCAACGCCGAACTGGAACATCAGACCGCCAAGGACACGACGACGGGAGCCCCGCTGCCGATGGGTGCGCGCGGCGCCTATGTTGCCGACACTTTGGGCGAGACCGTCAGCTGACCGTTAACCGGCGGCATCGATCCTTGCTCCGGCAATGCAGTTTTGATGTATTTTGTCCTTGGGCAATCCCGACAGAGGAGACGATCATGACGGCCCCGCATCCTTCCAAAACTCATATCGGCAATCATGCACTGCATCCCGAAACGCAGATGCTGAACTACGGCTACGATCCCGAACTCTCGGAAGGGGCGGTCAAACCGCCGGTATTCCTCACCTCTACCTTTGTGTTCAATACGGCCGAGGATGGCCGCGACTTCTTCGATTACGTCTCGGGCCGCCGCGAGCCGCCTGCGGGCAAAGGCGCCGGTCTCGTCTATTCGCGCTTCAACCACCCCAATAGCGAGATCGTCGAGGACAGGCTCGCCGTTTACGAACGGACGGAGAGCGGCGCGCTGTTTTCCTCCGGCATGGCGGCGATCGCCACCACCCTGCTCGCCTTCGTGCGGCCGGGCGATGCGGTCCTGCATTCGCAGCCGCTTTACGGGGGAACGGAGACATTGTTGGCCAAGACCTTCCTCAATCTTGGCGTCGCCGCCATCGGCTTTGCCGACGGCGTCAGCGAGGGCTCGGTGCAGAAGGCGGCGGAGGAGGCGATGACCAAAGGCCGCGTCTCCGTCATCCTGATCGAGACGCCGGCCAATCCGACCAACAGCCTGGTCGACGTCGCGATGGTCCGGCGCGTGGCCGACGCCATCGGCGCAAAACAGGGACATACGCCGATCATCGTCTGCGACAACACCCTGCTCGGCCCTGTCTTCCAGCGGCCGATCGAGCACGGCGCCGATATCTCGCTCTATTCGCTGACCAAATATGTCGGCGGCCATTCCGACCTGATCGCCGGCGCGGTTCTCGGCCGCAAGGCCGTCATCAAGCAGGTCAAGGCGCTGCGCGGAGCGATCGGCACCCAGCTCGATCCGCATTCCTGCTGGATGCTCGGCCGCTCGCTGGAAACGCTGCAGCTGCGCATGGAGCGGGCCAACAGCAATGCGCGGGCCGTCGCCGATTTTCTGCGCGATCACCCGAAAGTCGAGAAGGTGCACTACCTGCCCTATTACGAGCCGGATTCGCCGGCCGGCCGGACTTTCGCCGCACAATGCACCGGCGCCGGCTCCACCTTTTCCTTCGATATCCGCGGGGGGCAGGCCGCCTCGTTCAAATTCCTGAACGCGCTGCAGGTCTTCAAGCTGGCGGTCAGTCTCGGGGGCACGGAATCGCTGGCGAGCCATCCGGCCGCCATGACGCATTCCGGCGTGCCCGCCGAGGTGCGCCAGCGCATCGGGGTGCTGGAATCGACGATCCGTCTGTCGATCGGCATCGAGCATCCGGACGATCTGATCGCCGACCTGGAGATGGCGCTGCAGGCGGCCTGAGCCGCGCCAGGAGATATCGATGCCCGGCGTCGCCGGGCATCGTGGGTGACGTCACTTGTCGTCGGTCGTCAGCTCCGTCTCGTCGGTATTCAGCACGAAGACCGCCAGCAGGCGAGCCGGCTTTGTCTTGCTGGCATTCTTGCTGACGGCGTGATGATCGCCCGGAAACTCGGGAAAGCTTTCGCCTGCTTTATAGACCTTCTCCGGCCCGTCATTCACCTTGCTGGTGATCGCCCCTTCGAGGACGGTGGCGTAGATGAAGGCTGAGGCCGGGTGCGTATGGCCGGGCGACGAGCCGCCCGGCCCATATTCGACGAGCACCGCCCGCATGCTCTTGCCGGGAACATTGGGAAGCTTCTGGTCGAAAACGACGCGAACCTTCGCGTCGCCGCCTGCGGCGTGAGCCTGGGTGCCGGCGGCAAGGACAATGGCGAGCGCGGCCGCCGGGATCATTTTTCTGAGCATGTCTGGTCTCCTCAGTTGATGGGACGTCGTCTTGCCGTCAGGCGCTCTTTTTCTGCGGCGGCTGCCGGCTCAGCCAGTCGTCGAAGCGGATCCGGCCGAGCCGCGCCTTGGGCCCGGTTACCAGCGAATTGTCTTCGAGCTCGACGCCGAAATAGCGGGCGTGCGGATCTGAAATCACCTGGCGCGGATCGTTCGTCGCCTTGAAGAGGCGCGTTACGATGTCGGTGAGGCGGACTTTCTCCGGCCCGCCGATCTCGATCGTGCCGTTGACGGGCGCGGCGAGCGCCACTTCGGCCATGACGTCGGCGACGTCGTCCGAGGCGATCGGCTGGACATAGGCGGGCGACAGATGCACCATCTGACCTGATGTGCCCGACTGGGCGATGCCGGCCATGAATTCGTGAAACTGCGTCGAGTGCACGATGGTGTAGGGGATGCCGGAGCTCTTGATCAGATCTTCCTGGGCCTTCTTGGCGCGCATGTAGCCGCTGTCCTGCAGCCGCTCCATGCCGACGATCGACAGCGCGATGTGATGCTTCACGCCGGCGGCAGCCCCTGCCTTGAGGAGGTTGCGGCCCGAAGTCTGGAAGAACTCCAAGACGGCCTTGTCCTCGAAGGAGGGCGAGTTGGCGAGGTCGAGCACCACCTGCGCGCCGACAAGCGCCTCCGCCAGGCCTTTGCCGGTGATCGTGTCGACGCCCGAATTCGGCGACGCCGCCAATACCTCATGCCCCTTGCTGCGCAATCTTTCCACGGTCTTCGAGCCGATGAGCCCGGTGCCGCCGATAATGACGATCTTCATGGGTAGTCTCCTTGTCCTAGCGAGGGTTTCCTCTGTTGACTTGAGGTGGCTGCCGAAATCGCGTCCTTGGCGAGGCAAGCCGATTTCATCGGTATGGGGACGCCACGCGGGATTTCCGGCGCGGCGGCCGCAGCCGATGGAAAGGAGAATGCGCCGGATCGTCAGTCCGAACCATTCTCCCTCCGTCGCTGTCGTCCTATGCCAAGGCAGTAGGGCGGCTCGCCCTGCGATCGGGCCATCCGGCCGAAATGGAGGAGATTTGCGTCATCCGGCGTCGCGAGGAATGGAGACGGTGCGGCTGGATAGATCCAGCGGAGTTTGGCGAGAAGCCAACCCCACTCTCCGTCGTCCTCGGCCTTGAGCCGAGGACCCATGCCACGGCTGCGGCGGATGCGGTGTGGATGCTCGGCTCAAGGCCGAGCATGACGGAGGGTGGGGCTAAAGTCGCCGGAGATAGCTCAGCCTGAGCGTAAATGAAGAGCAATGATGCTGTGCCATGCGCGCTCCCTGCATGCCGCCACCTTCTCCTAGCTCGCGAGACGAAGATGTACCCTCTCCGTCCCGCAAATCTCGCGGGGCACGTCCCCTCGTCCCGTTTTTGCGGCGATCCTTCTCAGGAAAGGCTGACCGCCTCGAACAGTGCGGTCAATCCGATGCCGCCGCCGATGCCGATCATGGCGAGGCCGGTTGCGGCTGGTGACCAGCCGTCCCCGCGGACCAGCTGGCTGTAGAGCCGGGTCACGAGAATTGCGCCTGATGCCCCGAACGGATGGCCGAGCGCGATGGCGCCGCCCTCCCTGTTGACCGCATCGGCTGATATGTCCAGCTGATCCAGCGATGCCAAAACCTGGGCGGCGAAAGCCTCGTTGAATTCGATGGCATCGACGCCGGAGAGCGAGAGCCCGGGCTGGCGCTGCAGGAGCTTGGCGGTCGAGGCGACCGGGCCGATGCCGAGCAGGTTGGGATCGACGCCGGCGGCGGCGCTGTCGATGAAGGCGAGGCCCTTTTCGATGCCGAGGCTTCTGGCCATGCCGCGGCTTCTGGCCATGCCGCGGCTCATGACGAGCACCAGACAGGCGCCATCATTGACAGGGCAGGCGTTGCCTGCGGTCACCGAGCCATCGGCCAGGAAGACGGGGCGGAGGTTGGCCAGTGCTTCGATCGATGTCGTCGGGCGCGGGCACTCGTCCCGTTCCACCAATCCGTGGCCGGTGGAGATTTCGACGATCTCGGACTGAAAGAGGCCCGCTTCGGCCGCCGCGACGGCGAGCCGGTGACTGCGGAGGGCGAATTCATCCTGCCTTTGGCGCGAGATGGCGAAGGCGCGGGCGACGTTTTCGGCGGCGACGCCCATTTCCGGGTCGCCGATCGTTTCGGGGGAGAACCGCGCGCGGCCGTAAAAGCGCGGCACGGCGCCATTGCTCTTGGGCCGTTCGACGCGCCATGGCGCGGTGCTGACGCTCTCGACGCCGCCGGCGAGATAGCAGGCGCCGGCCTTCGCCTGGACCAGGCGGGCGGCGAGGATGATCGCTTCCAGCCCTGAACCGCATTGCCGGTCGACGGCCACACCGGGCACCGCCATCGGCAGGCCGGCGCCGAGGGCTGCCAGCCGGCCGATATTGCCGCCGCCGCCGGCGGCATTGCCGACCAGCACGTCGTCGATGGCGTCGGGTGCAATGCCTGTCTCGGCAACGAGCCGGCGGATGATCGGGGCAAGCAGGTCTTCGGCGGTGATCGTCGAAAGCGATCCGAAGGCCCGGCCGATCGGTGTGCGGTAGGCGGCAACCACGACCGGCTGCCAATCCTCATCAGGCTGATAGGCGTAGGACAAGACCGTCTCCCGAAATGACCGCAGCTTCCACCTGCCGCCTGGATATCTTGCCGCTGCTCGTCATCGGCCAGGAGGCGATATGGTAGAACTGCCTGGGGATCTTGAACCGGGCGAGCTGTCCCGCGCAATGGTCGGCGAGCATTTTCGCATCTGTCGCCTCTCCCGAGACGACCGCGACGATCCGCTGGCCGTAATAGGCATCCGCCAGCCCGAAGACGACGGCATCCTCGACCCCAGGGCAGCTTTTGAGAGCGCTCTCGACTTCGGCGGGATAGACGTTGTTGCCGCCTGAAATCATCATGCCGCCTGCCCGGCCGATCACCCGCAGCATGCCGTTTTCATCGAGTTCCCCGAGATCTCCGACCGTTGCTCCCGCTTTGGTGACCCGGAACGCCTGGCCGTCGTCGCCCCAGAGATAGCCGTCGGCGATCAGGTCGCTCCTGACGAAGATGGTGCCCGGCACATCGGTGCCGACATCGTTTTCATCCGGATCGCGAATGGAAATCTCGACGCCCGGATAGACCTGCCCCACCCGATCGATCGGAAAATCGGTCTTACCCCCGACAAGCGTTGAGACCGTCATGAAACCGATTTCGGATGCGCCGTAATATTCCTGGATGCGCGCCCCCGGAAAAAGGCGCCGCATGGACTCGACCCCGTTTACGTCGAGCTTGGCGCCGGCGGTCAGGACATCGCGCAAGGAGGTCAGAGCCGGTTCGCCGGCCCAGGCCCTTGATATGCCTGCTATATGGGTGGGCACGGCAACCAGCCGCTCGATCTCTTCGCGGCTGAGAATACGCGCGACCGCAGCGGCATCCCATTTCCTGACTGAATGGAAAGTGCCGCCGGCATCCAGGGCTTCGACCATAGCGTAAAGCGCCAGCCCATGCGCCAGGGCGCCGGGGCACATGGTGGATGGGGCGTCTTCGATCTCGAAAACCGCGCGTCCGCGGTCGAGGCTGCGGCGCCATTGCTGGCGCGAGCGGTAATAGGCTTTCGGCTCGGCTGTTGTGCCCGAGGTAAAGCCGATCAGGAAGATGCCCTCGGCATCGTCCGGCAGTTCGCCTTTCGTCTCGGTGAGATCGAAGGGGTCGGCTCCGGCGACGACGACCGGTATGCCGAGCCTGCGGCCGATTTCGGCGCTTGGGCTCGCATCGTCGTCGACGACAAGCACGTCAGGCGCCAGCCGCTCGATGATGCGCCCGATCCTGTCCGGCGGCATCATCGGGTCGATTACCGCACAGGCATTCGGCAAGGCGGTGGCGGCGACGAAATATTCGGCGAAGCCGATGTGATTGCCGAGGCTGAGGGCCACAAGTTTCTCGACGCCGGGCAGATCGAATGAACGGTGGTTGGAGCGGGGAAGCGTTTGGATACACCGGTAGATTGCGCTGGCACGGCGATAGAGTTCGCCATAACTCAAGGAGAGGCCGTCGATCACGACCGCCGGCTTGTCCGGTCTCTCCGTGGCGTGTCGAAGAAGCTCCTTGTGGATCGGCATGGTCAGGCCTGCGACAAGGCGGCTCTGGTGGCCTCGGGAATGGGCGTGGGGCGGCTGTCGGAAAGGCCGACGCAGACCCAGACGAGTCCGCCCGAGGCGCAGTGGGCGCCGTCGCGCCGGCGAAAAAGTTCGATCGCGAAGGAGAGGCTGGTGCGCCCGATTTTCTCGACGACGACCTTCGCCTCGACGACATCGTCGACGTCGATCGGGTTGTGAAAGGTGATCTCCGCCTTCTTCACGTGATAGGCAACGCCCGAGGAGGTGTGGCGGAAATGGCTGAGAATGTCTCGGTGCCGCAGGAATTCGACGACCGCATCCTCGCAATAGTCGAGGTAAACCGAGTTATGGACATGACCATAGATGTCGATGTCTCGCATCGAGACCCGGAACGATGCTAAAGGCCTGTCGTCAACACTCATTCGATCACCGAAATTTCGAAGGCGTGTTCTAACCGACTGTGTGGGGGATGCAAATGCAATATCAGGCGGTCGTGCGAAAATTCGGGCCGGCCGAGGAGGTCGTCGGGATCGAGCGGGCCGAACTGGCGCCGTTGCGTCGCGACCATGTGCGGGTACGGCTGCTGGCGCGCTCGATCAATCCCTCCGATATCATCACCATCTCGGGCGCCTATGCCGGTCGCACGACCCTGCCCTTCATCCCCGGCTTCGAAGCCTTCGGTGTGGTCGAGGCATGCGGCGAGGAGGCGCACGGACTTGTGCCGGGAACCCGCGTGCTGCCGGTGCGCAGCGCCGGCGGCTGGCAGGAATTCAAGGATACCGATCCCAACTGGTGCCTTCGCGTGCCCGACGCGCTGTCCGACTTCGAAGCGGCGACCAGCTACGTCAACCCGATGACCGCCTGGCTGATGCTGCACCACAAGATCGGGCTGAAGCCCGGCATGCGCATCGCCATCAATGCCGCCGCCTCCTCGATCGGATCGATCCTGATCGGCATGGCGAACGCCGCCGGCGTGGAACCAATCGCAATCGTCCGCAGCGAGGAATCCCGCGCGCGCGTCAGCGGCCGCCTCGAGGCTGTCATCGTCGACAAAGCGGACAGCGATCTCGCCGCCGGCCTCGCCGGCCGGCACGGGCTCAACGCAGTGCTCGACTGCGTCGGAGGCGCACGCGCCTCGGTGCTTGCCGATGCGCTGAGGCCTGGCGGGCACTTCCTGCATTACGGCCTGCTGTCGGGAGAGAGCATCCCGCCATCCTTCTGGGCCTCCCATCCCGACATCGCCTTTTCCTATTGTCACCTGAGGGAATGGGTCCATTCCGAGGCGATGGGCGAGGTCCAGCGCGCCTATGCCCAGGTGGCGGCGCAGATCGCGGGCAAGGTCATCGCGACAGAGGTGCGGGAGGTGTTTCCGCTGGAAAAGGTCGGCGAGGCGCTGCGCGCCGCCCTGCCCTTCCGCACGGGGGGCAAGGTGCTGCTGGCGTGATGGAGGCGCGTTGGGATGCCCTTCGCGTACGCTCAGCAAAGCCAGGCAATGAAGGGTGTGCCGTGTAGCCCCCTCATCTGCCTGCCGGCATCTTCTCCCCGCTGGGGAGAAGGGACCAGACCGCACGACCGTCATTCCGACAGCTGGAGTTTGAGAGGGAGCAAGGCGCTGCCACGATTCCGCTTCTCCCCAGCGGGGAGAAGATGCCCGGCAGGGCAGATGAGGGGGGTGAGGAGTCCTGGCGACGAACGCCTTGAGCGGCAAGCGAAAGGCAACTAACCGATCCCAAATCTCGATCAGTTGGCAACCCCTTCATTCCGCTCCCGCGCCCTCATGATTTGCGGATGATTCCGGTCCGCCCAGCCGATCAGCGCTTTCATCGGGATCAGGAACGAACGCCCCATCTCCGTCAGCTCATACTCCACCCGTGGCGGAACTTCAGGATAGACGGTACGGCTGATGAAGCCGTCCTGTTCCAGATGCCGCAATGTCTTGGAGAGCATCTGTTTGGAAATGTCGCCGATCTCGCGCAGCAGTTCGTTGAAGCGTTTCTTTTCACCTTCAAGCGCTTCGAGAGTGAGCAGGCTCCATTGATCGCCGATGCGATCGAGCACGCCTCTGATCGGGCAGCCGGCGCCGGGCTGTTGTCTCTTCTCGTCCGCTTCTCCAGGCATGCGCTCTCCTTGGTCACCGCAGGCTGACCTTGCCACCAAAACCTGCCTTCTTGCCGGGCATGGCGAGGTTTCATAGACCTGCTCTCATAGTCTGCTTTCTAGACTAGATCGCTGATCCATACCAAGGAGCTTGATGCATGAGATTTCAATCGCTTTTCGCCCTCGCCATTCTGGCGGGCATTGCCGCACCGTCAGGCGTTTTTGCTGAATCGGCCGCCCGCGACTTGAAGGTCGAGGAAGCCAACCGCAAGCTGGTGGTGGAATTCTACGACAGGTTCTTCAACAAGCACGATCTAACGGCCGCCTCGGTCGTTGCGGACGATTACCGGCAGCACAATCCGCAGGTTCCCGACGGCAAGCAGCCGCTCATTTCCTTCTTTACCGGCTTCTTCAAGGACAATGCCCAATCGAAGGCGGAGATCGTCCGCAGTGCTGCCGATGGCGATCTCGTCTGGCTGCACGTGCATGCAACGAACGGTGCCGACGACCGCGGCGAAGCCATCGTCGATATCTTCCGCGTCAAGGACGGCAAGATCGTCGAGCACTGGGATGTGATTCAACCCGTTCCGAAAGAGGCGGCCAACAAGAACACGATGTTCTGAAGTCGATGGGGGCCGGCTTACGCCGGCCCCGCCATTGCTTATTGTCAGTCGTCAGTCGCTCGGCCCTGCAGGAAAAACTGCCGATTGAAAGCGAACATGTCGGCGAAGCGGCAAAATTCCGGGGCGCCGAGTTCGAATTCAGCCGGCAGGCCGGGGAGGAGTTCGTGCAGCAGCGCCGAAAGCGCGGCCTGCTGCTCCTCATCGGGAAAGCGGATCAGATAGGCGATGCTGAGATGGAAGACATAGTCCTCATGGCCCGGGTGGCGGAGCTGAAGCAGGTCCGACAGCCGGTCGCGCACCTGCCTGAGGTGCGTTTCCTCGGTGCTCTCGGGCGCAAGCTTGAGCGCGATGCCGTTCGCCAGCGGCTGCCAGCCGGCGATGCGCAGGCGGTAGGGCGGCTCGCGGCCGAGATCGAAGGCGGAGAGCTTTTCCGCGAAAAGCGCGTCGCATTCGGCGAGGGTCGCGTCGAGGCCGAGATCGGCAGGCCAGAAGCCCGGCCGGCGGATCTGGTCGCAGACGCCTTCGAACACGGTCATGTGCCAGCTCGACGGCGGCAGCAGCGTGTAGAGGCCGGCGAGATCGCTTCGCTCCAGCGCGCTGTAAAGGTTTGACAGCGCGCCGTAGAGCCGGCTCGCCGGGGCGAGATGGCAGATGATCGTATTGCCCGGAAAGGCCCGCACGCTGCCGTCGAGATTGAACTTGGTATGGACGCCGGTGGGATAGGCGGGACAAGCGCCAGCCAATGGCTGACGCTCCCGATGCTCGTGAGATTGCTGCATGATATCGACTTGTTCCCGGATTACTGGCCCATGACGACCTTTTCGAGGAACTGCGCCTTGACGGCGTCGGCCTGCTTGACCGGCAGCCAGTCCACGGCATTGGCGCGCTGTTCGGCCGGCACGCCGCCTGGAACAGCGGTCGCGTCGCTGTTGACGGGCGCCGAGCCCATCTCCTTGGAAAGCATCGTCTGGGTTTCGGCCGAGGTCAGCCAGTCCACGAAAAGAAGTGCCGCAGCCTTGTGCTTGGCGTTGGCGGGAACGCCGACGACATTGCCGCCGCCGGGCATGCCGAACTTCGGAATATAGAACTTCATGCGCTTGTCGACCTCGCCCTTCTGCTGCAGGCCGGCGAGATGGTCTTCCCAGGCCGAGACGACCTGGAATTCGCCGCCGTTGAGGCGTGTCAGGCTATCGGCGTTGGAGGCGGTGAAGCCGTAATTCGCCTTGTTGGCGGCAAACCAGTCCCAGGCGGCCTGGAAGTTGCCGGCTTCGATATCTTCCGGCTTGACCGTCGAGCGGATCACGGTCTGCAGGAAGGCGTTGCCGGCGCCGCCGCCGCGCGTATCGTTGAAGGCGAAGGCCTGAGGGTTCTGCTTGATCCATTTGGTGAGGTCGTCGAAGCTCTGCGGCAGCTTCGCCTCGTCGACCTGGGTCGGGTCATAGGCAAGACCGGTCTGGTTGCCCCAGAAGGCGACCGCATAGCCCTTGCCGTCGCCGCCATTGATCTTGGTGTGCAGCTTGGAGTAGCCGGGCAGGATATCGAGCGGACCGTAGAAATAGGCGGTGACGTCGAATTTCGGAAGCTGATCGCCACCGAGCGACATCACGTCGATATCGCCTTCGGGACGATCACGCTCGGCGAGGAACTTGTTCTGGTTGCCATCGGAGGTGCCGTCCGGAATAGTGACCTTGATCCCGTATTTCTCTTCGAAGCCCTTGCTTAATTCGCGGAAGCGCGGCTGCAGGAACCAGTTGTACCAGACGATCTCGCCCTCCTGCTTCGCCTGGGCGACGATATCGTTCCATGGCTTCTTCAAGAGGTCGTCGGCTGCTGTGGCGGGGGTGGCGAAGGCTGCGGCTGCGATCAGCAGCGGGATCAGGCGTTGTGACATGCGATTGCTCCGATGGTTGGACTGGATGGACTTCATCCCTTGCCGCCGAGCGTGACGGCGCCATTGCTCTTCAGCAGCCGTTCGAAGACGAGCATGAGGATGATGTTGGGAACGACCAGGATCAGCGACACGACTGCCGCGTTCGGCCGGATGAAATTGTAGCCCAGATAGGAATAGAGGATCGTCGGGACGGTGGTGAAATCGGGCGAGCCGAGCACGAAGGAGAGGGCGAATTCCTCGATGCTCTGAATGAAGACGATGACCAGCGCCGCGAGGATGCCGGGCTTCAGCACCGGCAGGTAGGCGGCGGAGAACCGTGCCCGGCGGCTGGCGCCGAGATCGCGCGCCGCGTCGATCAGGTCCTGGCGAACAAGCGAATAGGAGACGGAGAGAATGCGGATCGCATAGGGCAGAAACAGCACGGTGTGGCCGACCACGATGCCGAAAAACTTGCCATAGATCCCAATGCGGTGCAGCAGCGCCGTAAAAAAGAGCGCGATGACGAAACCGGGAAGGACGAGAGGCAAGAGGGCGATGAATTGTGCGACCGACTTGCCCGGAAATTCCAGGCGGCCGAAGGCATAGGCCGTCGGCGCGGCCAGCATCAGCGTGGCGCAGGCGACGATCGGCGCCAGCATATAGCTGTTGGCGATGGCGACCGCGAGATTGGTCGTCTCCCACATTTCGCTCCAGCGGCGGAAGGAGAGCTTCTGCGGCAGGAGATCGGGATAGCTCCAGGCCTTGTCGGGATCGACAAGCGACCAGAGCACGGCCATGCCGAAGGGAACGACGAGCCAGACGATCAGCACGAGGCCGAGCAGAATGGCGAGCAGGCGGTTCCAGGATTTCCCCGACATCACGCTCTCCTGCCGCCAAAGAGGATCTGGGTCGCCGCCGCCAGCAGCAACGATCCCAGGAGTGCGACCGTCATCAGGACGATCGCGACGACGGCCGCCTCGTTCCATTGGCCGAATTCATGCTGGACCGTGTACATGTACTGGGCGAGCGAGCTGACATTGGTAGGACCGGCGATCACCTGGAAGGAATAGTCGCCGGCCGCGCCGATGAAGATGATGACGAGCGCTGCCTGCATGGCTTTCAGCGTCAGCGGCAGGATGACCTTGCGGAAGCGCGCCCATCCGCCGGCGCCGAGATCGCGGGCGGCATCGAGCAGGTCGGTATGGATCGAGCGGACCGCGCCGCCCAAGAGCAGCAGGGCGAAAGGCATGTTCTTCCAGACCTGCAGCAGCATGACGCCGGCGCCGTAGCGGTCGTTCTGCATCCGGAAGGGTTTGGCGATGAGGCCAAGCCCGAGAAGCGCTTCGTTCACGAAGCCGTGGAAGGCAATAAGGTTGACGAAGAGGAAGGCGGCCACGAGCCCCGGCACCATCATCGGCGCCTTGATCAGCGCGCTGATCGTCAATGACCCGGGAAAGGGATGGCGCAGCCAGACCGCGATGGGATAGGCGAGCGCCACCGAGACGATTGCCGACACCAGCGCGATTTTCAGGGAATAAAGAATGGAGGCCGTCAGCAGCGGGCTGGCAAGCTGTTTCGTCCAGAACTGCAGCGAAAAGCCGCTTGCGCCGGCGAAGTTGAAATAGCCGAAGGACTGGGCCGCGGCCATGCCGAGCACGGTTCCCACAAGGAGAACGATCGGGCCGATCCCCGTCGTGAGCAGCAGGCCGATGAAGATCGCCTGCTTCCAGTTGACGGCGGCGGGCGTCAATTCGCCACCTCCAGGAAACAGAAACTCGCGGGATCGACGCGCAACGTGACGGAGGCCCCGACGGTCAGCGGCCGGCGCGTCTGGATGCGATAGGCGGCATCGCTGTTGCCGCCTCTGACAAGCACGTCGGTGACATTGCCCTGGAAGGCTTGGGCGGTCACAACGGCCTGAAATGTGTTGGATCGCGGCGCTTGCGTCTCCGAAACGATCTCCGCAGCCTCGGGCCTCCAGCAGACGAAATGCTTTGGCGCTCTGGGGTCGCTCTCCGAGTGGATGTCGAATTCTCCGAGATCGGTGCGCACACGCCAGGTCGTTTCACCTGCCAGGCCCAGAATATCGGCCTTGAGGATATTGGCGGCGCCGATGAAATCAGCGACGAAACGGGTTGCCGGGCGGTCGTAGATTTCGTCGGGTGCGCCGACCTGCTCGATGCGGCCGCCGTTCAGCACGACGATCCGGTCGGACATGGCGAGCGCCTCGGCCTGATCATGGGTGACGTAGATGGCAGTGAAACCGTGTTCGGCCTGGAGCGCACGGATTTCGAAGCGCACCTGCTCGCGCAATTTGGCGTCGAGATTGGAGAGCGGCTCGTCGAACAGGATCACACCTGGCCGCATGGCCATGGCGCGGGCCAGCGCCACACGCTGCTGCTGGCCGCCCGAAAGCGCCGAGGGCAGCTTGCCTGCATGCGCCTTGAGATCCACCTGCTGCAGGGCCGCCTCCAGCCGCGCGGCACATTCAGCCTTGCCGGCGCCATTCTGCCTCGGACCGAAAAGAATATTTTCCGCCACGCTCATGTGCGGGAAAAGCGCGTAGGACTGGAAACACATCGCCGTGTTGCGGCGTTCCGGCGGCAGCGCCGTCACGTCTTCCCCATCGATCAGGAAACGGCCCGATGTGAGCGGATGAAAACCGGCGATCGCTTTCAAGAGGGTGGTCTTGCCGCATCCCGATGGCCCGAGCAGCGTCAGGAACTCGCCCGATGCGACATCGATACTGATGTCGTCGAGCACTTGGTGCCCGTTCGGAAAGACCTTGCTCACTCCCTGGATGGACAGGCTCGCCAATGGTTTCTCCCAACTCGCCAAATTAAATTCACGATGTGCATTTATGTTAAGTGCATGACATGAATATGACAACGGCCTATTCTGGGATTCGCCCGTCCTTTTCCGAAAGTTGCTCACTTGAACGTAGACCTGCCGCGACCGGTCAGCCTGACCGACATCGAATATGCCGTGCTGCGTCACATCCGCTTGCATCCGGGGAAAAGCCGGACGGAGATTGCCGCCGCACCTGGCCTGTCGAAATCGATGCTGACCAAGGCCGTTGCCAATTTCGACCGGTTCAAGCTGGTCCGTGAGGAGCGCGCCACCCTCGACGATGGCGAGCGCGGCCAGCCGCCGCTTCGCCTATCGTTGAACGACGACGCCTTCCACAGCATCGGCCTCTATATCAGGCAGGGACATTATGCCGTCACGCGCTCCGACCTCAGCGGCAATATCCGCGAGCGCGTGGCGCGTCAGGCCGGTCCAGTGATCGAGCCGATCCTGGAGGATATCGCCCGGCTGATCGCCGCCTCGCCGTCACCGATCCTCGGTGTCGGACATGCGGTGCCGGCCATTGTCGGCGAGGACGGTACGCTGTTCGAGGTGACGCCGACACAGGCCGCTCTGCCGCTGTCGGAGCTTGCCGAGACGATAAGCACCCGCTTCCGGCTTCCCGTCTATTGGGACAACGGCGCCTATTGCGTCGCGGCTTTCGAGGCGCACCGGCCGCGGACGGATCATCGCTGCCTCTTCTATATCACGCTCGATTTCGGCGTCGGCGGCGGTCTTTTCGCCAGGGATAGGGTCTTTCGCGGCGCTCATAACCAGGCGGCAAATATCGGTGCGCTGATCCCCGAGACCGGCGACCGGCCGAGCCTTCCCGATCTTGCCCGGCATCTCGGTTGTTCGCTCGAGCGGCTCTCGGATGAGTTCCTGGCGAGCCTGTTCCAGGAAAGGGATAGACGCCTGCTTGACTGGATCGACGATCGCGGCGAAAGGCTGTCGAAACCACTCGCGACTGTAGTGCAGCTCTTCAATCCCGATGCGATCGTCGTCGGCGGTTTTTTCCCGCGCGAAATATTGGAGCAGCTTTGCGCCCGCGTCGATCTCGGCGCTCTCGACGTGCCCGGCCGTCGGCCGCTGATCCGGCCGACGGTGTCGGTGACGCAGTTGCTCGGTCCTGCCGGGCTTGCCGAGGCCGCCTCGCTGCTGCCGATCGCCGCCGAACTGCTCGGCCAGCATTCGCCGACCGCCAATGCCCATCGCTTGCGATAAGGCAGTTCAATCGATGCGGGGACGTTCCGATTTCGGCGTCGTCAGCCCATGCTTGGCGAGTTCCAGCGTCAGGATGCGGGTTTCGAGCAGGTTGAAGATGCGCAAAACAGCTTCGATCGCATCGAAGGGCTTCGTCAGAAAGTCCTTGGCGCCGAGAGAGAGCGCACGCCTGCGCGTCGGCAAGGTCGCATCGGCGGTCAGCACCAGGATCGGCAGGTAGCTGTTATCGGGAATGAGCCTTGCGAAGGTTTCCAACAGGGCGAAGCCGTCGAGATCGGGCATCATCAGGTCGAGAAGAACGAGATCGACCGGATGTTCGCGGAAGAGTCGCAAGGCCTCGCGCGGCTCGGTGGTGCTGATCAGCGCCTTGAAGCCTTCGCGCTTGAGAATGCGCTCCAGCAGCGAAACATTGGCGGGCTCGTCATCGACGATCAGGATCGTCGAGGCCCGCACGGTGTCGGTGGAATCTGTCATGGACCAAACTTCGTCGAAAGCAATGCTGAACTGATAGCAAGTGAGGTGGCCAAAGGCGATGGCTTCAGTTTGTTGACCAAGTCTCCTCCGTCATGCTCGGCCTTGTGCCGAGCATCTGACCACGATAATTTCTTGACAGGAAAGCTTTTATTTTCATAGCCTTAATTGGGCCGGCGTAGATCCTCGGCACAAGGCCGAGGATGACGTCGCGGGTTTTGCAGTGTCCGCAGCCTGGCGGTGCCTACGGCACCACAACGCCTTGCGTCTCGGCGTCCCGCATCGCTACCGGCGTGCGTGGCAGGTCGACATAAAACGCAGCGCCGCCTTCCCGGTTGCTGAAGCCGAGGGTCCCGCCCATGGCGTCGATCAGATGTTTGGAGAGTGCCAGCCCGAGACCGGTTCCCTCCTGGCTGATCCGTTCGGCACCCAGCCGGTCGAACGGCGTGAACAGCCTGGCGACGCGGTCGGCCGGGATGCCGGGGCCGGTATCGCTGACCTCGATGCGAACCCGTCCCCCGTCGACCGCGCGGCGGCTGACGGTCACGCTTCCCAAAGGGCGATTGTATTTCACCGCATTGGAAAGGAGGTTGAGGAACACCTGCAAGAGACGCCGCCGGTCGGCCATGACCGTGAGATCCGGCTCAGCCTCGATGACCTCGATCCGTATCTGCTGTTTGCAGCAGAGCGGCCTTGCCAGCGACACGGCTTCGTCGATCACCTCGGCGACAGGCTGGGCTTCTATGGCAAGATCCATGCGCCCGGCCTCGATTCTGGCCATATCGAGCACCTCGTCGATCAGGCTCAAGAGATGCCGGCCGGCCCTCAAGATCTGGGCGACGCTCTCCCTGGACTCGGCATCGGTCACATCCATGTCCAGAAGCTGGGCGAAACCGAGAACGGCATTCAGCGGTGTGCGCAGCTCGTGGCTCATGCGCGACAGGAACTCGCTCTTGGCGTTGCTGGCGCGGACCGCATCCTCGCGGGCGGCAAGCAGAGCCTCCTCGAATTGTTTGCGCTCGGTAATATCGCGGGTGATCTTGGAAAAGCCGCGCAGCCGCCCCGTTTCATCCTGGAGGGCGGTGACGACGACATGGGACCAGAAGCGCGACCCGTCCTTGCGCAGGCGCCAGCCTTCGGCCTCGGTGCGTCCGTCGAGCGCCGCCTTGGCAAGTTCTTCCGCCGGAAAAGTGTCCCTCGTCTGCGGGGGATAGAAGCGGGAAAAATGCTGGCCGACGATTTCGTCGGCGCTGTAGCCGGTGATCCTCTCGGCACCGGCATTCCAGCTCACCACCCGTCCGTCGGGATCGAGCCCGAAGATGCCGTAGTCGCTGACGCCCTCGACCAGCTGGCGGAAGCGCTCCTCGCTCTCGGTGAGATCGGCCTCGCGCCTTTTCAAGAGAACGCTCGCATCTTCGAGCGCCTGTTCGAGACTGCCGAGTTCATCGCGGAAGGGGTCGGCCGCCCTCACGACCTCGCCCTGCGACAGGCGATGCGCCTGAGCTTTCAGCGCATGCACGCGGCGCACGATGCTGGCCGAAAACAGGAAAACGGCGACGAGCGCGCCGGCAAAGCCGAGGAACCCGGCTGATATCATCAGGCTGCGGGACAGGGTGCGAACCCGGTCGGCGGCTTGCGTCCTGGCATGAAGGAGATCTGCCTCACGCCGATTCATCGCGTCGATCTCCTGTCTCAGCACGTCGAGGACCTGCTTGCCCTCGATCAGCTTGGCCGCAAGATCCTCTCGCCCGCCGGCGCGCAGGATGTCGGCCTGTTTCAGGAGTTGGAGACGGTCGACTTTCGCGTCGACCAGGGCGCGGATGCGGTTGAGGCGGCTCTTCTGCTCTTCATCTCGCAATCGCCGGCCGACTTCGTCGAGCACCACGGGCAGCCTGTCCTCGGCCCGGTTGAAGGGGTCGAGAAAATCGGTTCTGCCGGTCAGGAGATAACCCCGCATCGCCGTCGCGGCCTCGGCGATCAAGGCATGGATCTCCTGAATGCCCGACTGGATCTCCAGTGTCACCCGCACCTGATCTTCGGCGATCCGGCTCTGCCGGTCGGCGACGAAGACCGAGGCGAGAGCGGCAAGCAGCAGCGCCAGCGGCACCGTGACGATGACGATGCCCTTCGCCCGCAGCGGAAGATCGGCGAAGCGCAGCGCCCGCCGGCCCGCAGTCCCGGTCACAGTGCCGGTCATGGCTGCTCTTCCCTGATTGCTGCGACGAGCCCGCCGCGCACGGCCATGACCGCCGCCTGAGTCCGGTCGCCGGCGCCGAGTTTGCCGATGATGCGCTCGACATGGATCTTCACGGTGCCGGGCGAGATCTTCAGCGCCCTGCCGATCTCCTTATTGGTCAAGCCTTCGGCCACCTTCGCCAGCACTTCGCGCTCGCGCACCGTCAGCGTCTCCAGGGTACTGCTGTTGGTTTGCGGCTTTGTGGCGGCACGCCGGAGCAGCCTTGCGACGAGCGGGCCGTCGAAGAAGGCGTCACCCGAAAGGACACGCCGGATCGTGCGCAGAATATCGTCCCGGCTGGCGTCCTTCAGCAGAAAGCCGGTGGCGCCGGCATCGATTGCGGCTTCGAGATAATCGAGGCTGTCATGCATTGTGATGATCATGACGCGTGTGCCGGGCGACACGCGCCGGATCTCCCGTGTGGCCGCCAGGCCGTCCATGCGCGGCATGCGGATGTCGAGCAGTGCCAGATCCGGCTTTTGGGCCGCGCAGGTCTCGACCGCTTCCATACCGTCGCGCGCTTCAAGGGCGACATGGAAATCGTCCTGGCCGCCGATCATGGCGATCAGGCCGGCGCGGGCGATGTCATGATCGTCGGCAACGAGAATGGATGCGGTCATGCCGATATCGTCTCCTGCGGAAGGGGCGCGAAGGCACGGACACAGGTGCCGCCCGAAATTCCGGGGCCGATCTCGATGCGGCCGCCGAGCAGCGCCAGCCGCTCGCGCATGCCGAGGATGCCGAGCCGCGCTCCGCGCCCCTGATTTTGAGACTGGCGCGCCTCGCCGATGCCTTTGCCATCGTCGATCACTTCGAGATGGGCTTGGCCGGCGCTGTCTTGGAAAAGGCGAACGATGAGCCAGCGCGCCTCGGCATGCTTGATTACATTGGTGATCGCCTCCTGCGCGACACGGTAGAAGATGATCCCGGTCGATGCCGGCCAGCGATCGGCGCAGGCATCGAGATCAGCGATCACCTCCATGCCGTCGATTGCATCGAGGCGGGTGCGCAACGCCGCCGCCACGCCGAGATCGTCGAGCTCGGGCGGGCGAAGATCGGCGATAGCGGCACGAAGATCGGCGACGGAATGGCGTGCGAGGGCTGCGAGATGGTCGATCTCCGGTTTCAGGGCATGGGTCTCGCCGATGCGGGCGGCGAGATCCTGCAGGCGATAGCTAAGGCCGGCGGCGAGTTGCGCCGAGCCGTCATGCAGATCGAGCGCCACCCGCTGCCGCTCCTGCTCCTGCGCCTGGATCAGCTGTCCGACCAGGGCTGCAAGTTCGCTGCGCTGCCGCTCCAGATTGCCGAGCAGCGCCTGCTTTTCCGCCGCCTGCCGCTCGAGACTGCAGGCATCGGCCAATTGGCCTGCCACCACTTCCAAAGTCTGCCGGTCGTCGGTATCGACGGTGCGTCCTCTCGACGGCCCGATGAGCGTGAGGGAGAGCCCCGAGCCATCTTCGGAGGCAAACAGGATGCCGTCTTTTTCCGTCTGTTTGCCAATGGTCAGCCGCACCGGCGCTGCTCCATCCAGGGACGGGAAGACGAGTTCGGCCCACGAGGCGCCGGCAAAATCGGAAAGCCGGGACAGCACCTCGGGCGCGGCCGTTTCGAAGACCTGCGCATCGAGCAGGTTTCGTGCCTCGATAATGAAGCGCAGCCGCGCCGCGCGCGCTTCCGCCGCCCGATAAAGCGCCCGCATCTCCGCGACATCGGGCGAATGGGCGGTATCCGAATTATGCTCCAGACCCAACGGGACTGCTCCTCAAATGAATGACGCGGGCACGATAGTCATTCCGGCGTGAATGTCATCTATGCCGTTCGGCAGATCTGATTGAAGCCACCCGGCAGATGGGGCCGCCGCACCGGCCTGCCTAGATATTGGTCATGCGGTCGACCGATGCGATGTCCGCCGGAACCGCGATAAAGGAAAGTCAAACATGCGTATGATCATTGCCGCCGCTCTCGTCCTCGGTGTCGTTCAGGTCCAGTCGGCCATGGCCGCCAGCGAAACGGCAACCTGCGCCCCGGTGAGCGACGAGCAGGTCGCCAAGCTCTTCGACCGCTGGAACGGCTCGCTTGCGACGCTGAGCCCGGAGGAGGTCGCCAAGAACTACAGCGAGGACTCCGTGCTGCTCGCCACCCTCTCGAACAAACCTCGCCTGACCCAGGAAGAGCGGATCGATTACTTCAAGCACTTCCTCGCCAACGAGCCCAAGGGCCAGATCGACAGCCGCGACATCAAGACCGGCTGCAACTGGGCCGTCGACACCGGCACCTACACCTTTACGATGAAGGACGGCTCCAAGGTCCCCGCCCGTTACACTTATACCTATGAGTTCAAGGACGGGAACTGGCTGATCACCTCGCACCACTCTTCGATGATGCCGGAGAAAGCAGCGGCTCACTGATAGCTGCGACCCGGCAGGAAGACCCCGTGTCAACCCCACACGGGGTCTTTCGTCGATATGACGGGTGAGCGCGTGCCGTAAGTCACCCCCTCTGCCCTGCCGGGCATCTCCCCCACAAGGGTGGAGATCGGCAAGAGGTTGGACCATCGTTCCTTCTCGAACGGCAGCGACAATAACAATGCTTGAGTTGTTTGGGGAAGCCGTCTCGCCCAGCCAATCTCCACCCCGAGATGCTTCGGTGAGGGAGAGAGAGGCTGGAGGCCAACCCCACACTCCTTCCTGGCCTCGTCAGAGGAATCCGACCACCGCGCGTCGCGCGGTGAATGACTTACTACGGACGACGTCTCCTGCGCCCAAGGACTTGGGCGCGCTGGATCCCTGTGACGAGCACAGGGATAAGGGACGAGAGATAGTGCCCGCTCCTCAACCATCAGGCGCGTCGAGGGTCGGAAGCTCCTGCGGTCGTGGCGGCTCGGCATTGGAATAAAAAAGCCCGGGCGCAGCCGAAACGGCGCCCGGGCAAAATGCGACCGATCAGACGAGGTCGAAGCGGTCGGCGTTCATGACCTTGTTCCAGGCGGCGACAAAGTCCTTGACGAACTTCTGCTTGGCGTCGGCCTGGCCGTAGACTTCGGCGAAGGCGCGCAGCTGCGAGTGCGAGCCGAAGATCAGGTCGACGCGGGTGCCGGTCCATTTGGCAGCGCCCGTCTTGCGGTCGCGGCCTTCATAGACGCCGTCCTTGCCGGCGGCCGGAACCCACTGCGTCGCCATGTCGAGCAGGTTGACGAAGAAGTCGTTCGTCAGCGTCTCGGGGCGCGAGGTGAAGACGCCGTGCTCGGGGTTGCCTGCCTTCAGCACGCGCAGGCCGCCGACGAGAACGGTCATTTCGGGCCCGGTCAGCGTCAGCAGCTGGGCGCGGTCGACGAGTGCTTCTTCCGGCTTCATGAACTGATGGCGCTTGCCGTTCACGTAGTTGCGGAAGCCGTCGATGCGCGGCTCGAGTGCTGCGAAGGAATGTGCGTCGGTCTGAGCTGCGGAAGCATCCGCACGGCCCGGTGTGAAAGGCACGCTGACGGCATTGCCGCCTGATGCCGCGGCCTTTTCGACGCCGGCAGCGCCTGCAAGCACGATCAGGTCGGCGAGCGATATCTTCTTGCCCCCGGTCTGGGCGGCGTTGAAGTCCTTCTGAATGCCTTCGAGAACGCTAAGCACCTTGGCGAGCTGGGCCGGCTGGTTGGCGTCCCAATCCTTCTGCGGGGCAAGGCGGATGCGCGCGCCATTGGCGCCGCCGCGCTTGTCGGAGCCGCGGAAGGTCGAGGCCGAGGCCCAGGCGGTTGAGACCAGTTCCTGCACGGTGAGGCCGGTTGCCAGCACCTTCGCCTTGAGGTCGGCAATGTCCTTGTCGTCGACGAGGGGGTGGTCGACAGCCGGGATCACGTCCTGCCAGATCAGGTCTTCGGCCGGAACCTCGGGGCCGAGGTAGCGCACCTTCGGGCCCATGTCGCGGTGGGTCAGCTTGAACCAGGCGCGGGCGAAAGCGTCGGCGAACTCAGCGGGGTTTTCTAGGAAGCGGCGCGAGATCTTCTCGTAGGTCGGATCGAAACGCAGCGCCAGGTCACTCGTCAGCATGGTCGGCAGATGTTTCTTGCCGGCGTCGAAAGCATCCGGAATGGAGGCTTCGGCGTTCTTGGCCTGCCACTGCTTGGCGCCGGCCGGGCTCGTCGTCAACTCCCATTCGTAGGCGAAGAGGTTTTCGAAGAAGTAGTTGCTCCACTTGGTCGGCGTCTGCGACCAGGTGACTTCGAGCCCGGCGGTGATGGCATCCTTGCCGACGCCGGTGCCGAACGAGCTCTTCCAGCCGAGGCCCTGGTCCTCGATCGCGCCGCCTTCCGGCTCGACGCCGACCAGGGACGGGTCGCCGGCGCCATGCGTCTTGCCGAAGGTGTGGCCACCGGCGATCAGCGCCACGGTTTCTTCGTCGTTCATCGCCATGCGGGCAAAGGTTTCGCGGATGTCGCGGGCCGAAGAGAGCGGATCGGAATTGCCGTTCGGGCCCTCGGGGTTGACGTAGATGAGGCCCATCTGCACGGCGCCGAGCGGTTCTGCGAGCTCACGTTCGCCGCTGTAGCGCTCGTCGCCGAGCCAGGTGCCCTCAGGACCCCAGTAGAGTTCTTCCGGCTCCCAGACGTCGGCGCGGCCGCCGGCAAAGCCGAAGGTCTTGAAGCCCATGGATTCGAGCGCGACGTTGCCGGTGAGAATCAGGAGGTCGGCCCAGGAGATGCGGTTGCCGTATTTCTGCTTGATCGGCCAGAGCAGGCGGCGAGCCTTGTCGAGGTTGGCATTGTCAGGCCAGCTGTTCAGCGGCGCGAAACGCTGCTGACCCTGGCCGGCGCCGCCGCGGCCGTCGGTGATGCGGTAGGTGCCGGCGCTGTGCCAGGCCATGCGGATGAAGAGGCCGCCATAATGGCCGAAGTCGGCCGGCCACCAATCCTGCGAATCGGTCATCAGCGCGTGAAGATCCTGCTTCAGTGCGGCGAGATCGAGCTTCTTGAATTCTTCGGCATAATCGAAGTCCTGGCCGAGCGGATCGGCGCGGCCGGCATGGTGATGAAGAATCTGCACGTTCAGCTGGTTCGGCCACCAGTCGCGGTTCGTCCGCGCGGTCGGAGCCTTGTGATGGGCAACAGGACATTTGCCTGCGCTGTCAGTGGGGTTGTCCATGTTCGTCTCCTTCATTGCTTGATCTGTCTGCCGTTCAAAGATGAGCCGGGCCGGCGCCCTGCTCTTTCCCTGCAGTCTTCATATCGGAAGCGTTCAATAATTTTAAGTTGGATTTACTGATTGCTGCGATAAGCTGAACTTATGAAAAATCTTACACTGAAACAGCTGCGTTATTTTGAAGCCCTGGCGAGGGACGGGCGTTTTCGCCGCGCCGCCGATGCCTGCGCCATCTCCCAGCCGGCGCTCTCCATGCAGATCAAAGAACTCGAGCAGGAATTGGGCAGCGAGCTCTTCGAGCGCAGCGCGCGCGAGGTGAAGCTCACCCCCTTCGGCCAGACCTTTGCGCTCAGGGTGCGCGACATCCTGCGCGCGGTGGACGAATTGGGGGAATTTGCCCGCGCCTCGCGCGACAGCTTCCTCACGCGCCTGCGGATCGGCATCATCCCGACGATCGCGCCCTATCTGCTGCCGGCTATTATAAACGATCTCAATAAAAGCTTCGCCGGAATTCAGATCGAGGTGCGCGAGACGCAGACGGGCAAGCTGGTTCATGAACTGGCGCAGGGTCAGCTCGATATGGCGATCGTCGCGCTGCCGGTGTCGGAACCATCTCTCACCGAACTCGAGCTTTTCCGGGAAGAATTCGTGCTGGTCCGGCGGCAGGAGGATGGAGACAAGCCGGTGCCCGAACGCGAGGCGCTGCGCGAAATGCGGCTGCTGCTGCTCGAAGAGGGCCACTGCTTCCGCGACCAGGCGCTGTCCTTCTGCAAGGTAGGGCCTGCCCGCCCTCGGGAAATCATGGAAGGCAGTTCGCTCTCCACCCTCGTCCAGATGGTTGGCGCCGGCATCGGCGTGACACTGATCCCGGAAATGGCCGTTCCCGTCGAAACGCGCTCGGCCCAAGTCTCGATCTCCCGCTTCCCCTCGCCGCAGCCGTCGCGAACGATCGGCATGGTCTGGCGCAATTCGACGCCGATGGCCAAGCAGTTGCAGGAGGTCGCCGAGGCCGTGCGCCGCTCGGCCGAGACGATGCGCGAACAGCATGCCGGGGGTTGAGCGGGCGATGGTTGTTCAGTCGTGCCTGACCCCGCCCCAAACCCCTCCCCACAAGGGCAGGGGAATCGCATATAGGCGGTAAGCAGTTGTTTTATTGAGGCAGATCGATTCAAAGGCTCTCTGTTGATTTGGAGGGTCGGATGGATCGATTTGCCGCCTGTTTTAAAGCTTTGCCCGACCCTCGGGGGCGCAATACGCGCCATCCGCTGATGTCGATCCTGTTCATTGCCATTGCCGCGATCGTCTGCGGCGCCGAAAGCTGTGCCGACATGGCCGACTTCGGCATCTCCAAGAAGAGGTGGCTCAAGACGATCGTGCCGCTGCCCTACGGCATTCCCAGCCATGACACGTTCTCCACCGTATTCCGCTGCCTCAATCCGGATGCCTTCGAAGCCGCCTTCCGCCGCTTTACCGAAGCCTTTGCAAAAGGCATCGAAGGCGTGGTGGCGGTCGACGGCAAAGCGGTGCGCGGCGCCTATAAGCGCGGTGCCAAGGCGACGCCGCTGCACCTCGTCAACGTCTGGGCCGCCGGTTGCGGCCTGGTCATCGGCCAACAGACCGCACCGCGCCGCAACGAGGTGCAAGGCGTGCTCAAGGCGCTTGCGCTTCTGTCGCTCGAAGGCGCCATCGTCACGGCCGATGCTCTGCATTGCCGCGCCGACACGGCCCGCGCCATCCTGGCCACCGGCGGCGACTATGCCCTGGCGCTGAAAGGCAACCAACCCGGCCTGCTGGCCCAGGCGATTGCCCGCCTTGACGATATCGAGCCGCTCGACAGCATCCAGACCGCCGCCGAGAACGACCATGATCGCATCGACAGCCGCCGCGCCAGCATCGTCGCCGTCGATGATATTGACTTTCCCGGCCTGCAAGCCATCGGCTCCGTCGAGGCCACCAGCCGCCATGCCGATGGCCGCCTGACCAGCCATGTCCGCTACTTCCTGCTCTCCACGGTCATGTCGGCCGCCGCCCTCATCGAGGTGACCCGAACCCATTGGGAGATCGAAAACAAACTGCATTGGGTGCTCGACGTCCAGTTCCGCGAGGATGCCGCCAGAAACAGAAAGGATCACGGGCCGGCAAACATCGCACTGCTGCGCAAGATCGCCCTCAACCTCATCCGATCCCACCCAGATAAGGCATCCATCCGACGCAAAATCAAAAAGGCGGGATGGGACGATCAGTTCCTTATCTCCCTTATCGCTCATATGCGATAGCCCTGCCCACAAGGGGGAGGGGCTTAACTCGCGGCACTGCCTTACTCCGAAATCAACGCCGCGAGTGGTGTGATCGAGGGGAGGTAAAACCGGTGCGGCATTCTAGCCCCTCCCCCTTTTGGGGAGGGGTTTTGGGTCGCAAGGATCGCCCTCGGCGATTACTGCGTCAGCCGCAGCGTATCCCCACGGATCGCAGCCGCGATCGTCTCATAGACGGTCTTGATGGTGGCAGGCGAAGCGGTGAAGAAATGGGCGGTGTTGGTGGCGCAGTTGCGGATGTTCACCACGTCGGCATCGGCGCTATAGGAAAGCGTATAGATTTCGATGTCGCTCTTCTTCATCGCCGTGCATGCGGACTGCATCGCGGAGGTGGCGACCTGGTTGCAGGCCGACGATTGGGTTTGAGTGCAGATCCAGTCGAACTTGTCGTTCGGGTCGTATTTCGTGTTCATTTCCCCATCGGTCATGAACACCATGACCTTCTGCACGGAATCGGAGACGGGTGCAGGCGAGGACTTGTCTCCCCAGACGCCCTGCCATTTCGGCGACAATGTGTACCATCCCGCGACCACGCCGGCGTCCAGCCGGGTGGAGCCTTCGGATGTCAGGTTCTTCACGGCATTTTTCAGATAGGCGAAGTCACCGGTCAGCGGCGTGACCGGCGGCGGACAGAAGCTCGTTCCCGATTTGGGATTGGCATCCATGGCAACGAAGGCAGATGTGGTCGGCGGCGCATCGCTCATGCCGTAAGCGCCGGTCGCGCCGGCATCCTTGACCTCGACATCCGCGCGCGGCTCGATGCAGCCCATCCAGTAATAATTCTTGGAGGTGGACATAACAGGCGTGATGCCATCGATCCAATAACCGAGCTTGTAGCTGGAGGACGTATAAACGGATTTCGGATCGGTCCAGCGTTTGGGGACCGCGGCTGTTCCATTATATGATTTGAGCCAGGCCGTATTCGCCATGCCGATATTCACGCGGCTCGAAAACGGCACGATCGAGATTTTGGTTTTGTCGACGAGCGACGCGTTGGACGAAAAAGCCTGCAGAAAACCGGCGACCGCGGTTTGCATCGGGGCAAAGCGGTTCTCCTCGATCATCGAACTGGACACGTCGAGAACCAGCGCGATCTCCAATTGCTTCACCCCCGGCAAGGCTGCACAGGATCTGACGCTGATCGGCACGGACTGGATATTGGCCACCTGCATGAAGGTCGTGGGGACGGCGTCGCCCACGTCGAGGCACAGCTCCGCTTCATCACTCGATACTTCGGGTTTGCCGATCACGGCGCTCTTGAGTGTCCCATTCGCCGAAAGGAAGGCGTTGACCGTGCCTGAAATGCTCGCCTCCGGCATCCCGTGCTTATATTTCGCCGCGGCCGCGAGCACCGCGGAATCGACGGCCGACTGCAAATCTACTCGGTTGTTGTAAGCCCTGATGAAATCGATGGAGGCGCCGACCGCCAGAAGCAGAGGTACGGCGACCAGAATAACGATGATTGCGACGGCTCCGTCCCGATTGTCGATCAGGCGGGAAAAGAAAGATAAACGGCGTGTCATGGCATCGGCTCGAAATTGGTTTCGAGGCAGCGCTATGGCGGCAACCTTAACGATAGGAAAATGCGCAGCCGTCCGCGCACGGCGGGGCGAATTTTCCGACGCGAATCGTATAGTTGGCTCTATTTTTGGACAAAGATTGCGACGGCTTCAGGAGCGCCGCTTGAACGTATGCTCCGCAGCCGGAAACTTTCGCGATCGCACCTCGTCGGCATAGGCGGCGGCGGCCGCGGCGATCCTCTTGCCAAGTTCGTCGTAGCGCTTGACGAAACGCGGGGTGAAATCGTTGAAGAGCCCGAGGATATCGTCGGATACCAGAACCTGGCCGTCGCAGGCGGAAGACGCGCCGATGCCGATGCTGGGTATGTGGATGGCCGAAGTCACCTCCCGGGCGAGCGGTTCCACCGTGCCCTCGATGACGACGGCAAAGGCGCCCGAGCCGCCGATCGCATGCGCGTCACGCCGGATCTTCGACGTCTCGTGTTCGGAATGGCCGACGGAACGATAGCCGCCCGCGGTTTGGACCTGCTGCGGCATCAGGCCGATGTGCCCCATGACCGGGATGCCCCGCTTCGTCAGAAAGGCGATGGTCTCGGCCATCTCCTCACCGCCTTCCAGCTTGACGGCGTCGCAGCCGGTTTCCTGCAGGATGCGTACGGCATTGCGGAAGGCGATCTCCTTCGATTCCTGATAGCTGCCGAACGGCATGTCGACGACGACGCAGGCTTTGGCGACGCCGCGCATCACCGCCTTGCCATGGGCGATCATCATGTCGAGCGTGACGCCGATGGTGGTTTCCATGCCGTAGAGCACCATGCCGAGCGAATCTCCGACCAGCAGGAGATCGCAATGCTCATCGAGCAGGCGCGCCATCGGCGTCGTATAGGCCGTCAGACAGACGATCGGTTTGCCGCCTTTCATGGCCGAGATGCGGGTCGGCGTCAGGCGCTTCTGCAATCCTGTGGCGCTCATTTGGTCACTCCCTTTCCAGGCTGGCCCTTTACAGGTTGGCCCTTTCCCGGCTGGCCCCTCCCGCCGATAATCCCGGCAATCCGGTTGTTGCTGACGACCCGGTTGTCGAGGAGGCGCGTCGAGCCGAAGCGAACGAAAAGCGCCACGACGACAGGCTCTTCGATCGAGCCGACCGGCTCAAGCGTCGATGCATCCCTGACGGCGACGACCTCGGCCTTTGCCAGCGGCTCGCGACCGAGAAAGGTCGTGAGCTTCGCTTCCAAATCCTTGGCGTCCGTCAAACCGTCGGCGACCAGCCGCTCGGCTTCGTCGAGGGTCTGCGGGACGATTGCCGCGGCGCGCCGCTCCTCGGGGCTGAGATAGACATTGCGCGATGACAAGGCCAGGCCGTCGGCATCCCGGACGGTCGGCACCGATATTACCCGCACCGGTATGGCGAGATCCTCCACCATGCACTTGATGATGACCACCTGCTGGTAGTCCTTCTCCCCGAAATAGGCGGTTTGCGGCTGCACGATGTTGAACAGCTTGGAGACGACGGTGGCAACGCCGGCAAAATGCCCGGGCCTGACTGCGCCTTCGAGTTCTCGGCCGAGATCGGGAACATCGACGACCGTCTGCATCGGGCGCGGATACATGTCGTCGACGCCGGGGGCGAACAGGAAATTGACGCCGGCCTGCTTGAGCATGGCTGCATCGCGTTCGAGATCGCGCGGATATTTGCTGAGATCTTCGGCCGGGCCGAACTGCAGCGGATTGACGAAAATCGACACGACGACGAGGTCGTTTTCGGCCCGGGCGCGCGATACGAGCTCCATATGACCGGCATGGAGATAACCCATCGTCGGCACCAGGCCGACGGTGCGCCCCTGGCGCTTCAGCGCATCGAGCGTGTGGCGCAGCTCGTCAATGCTCGAGAAAACCCGCATATATCCTCCCTGCGGCCGGTTACTCACCTTGGGCGCGGATATGAAGTGTAATCGATGCTGGAGGTCAATGCATATTCGACGATAAAAACGATTAGATGGATGGCAAGGCCAATGAGGCCTGCTTATATCTGCGCGGAAATGGCGGCTTGCGGCGGGGCCGGCAATGTGCGAACTGCGCTGCTATTGGCCCTGTCCGTCAAGATACCATCACAGTCGGTCGCTATGGAGAATGCATGGACAAACCCTGGAAGATCAGCCGCGGCCCGATCGCGGCAGCCGAGCTCGACGTGGAGAAGGCAAACGCGATCAACACGCTGTTGATCCGGCCGATCGGCGTGCTTCCCGCTAAGCCGGGAGATCCTGTCCTCCCCTTTGCCGTCGGACTCTTCAACGAGCTGCGTCCGCTGCTGAAGCCCGACGCCGGCGTGACGACGCTGCGGCGCGCCACGGCTGCCTATGTTCATTGCCGGCGCTATTATTTCGCCAGCGCCCAGCCCGATTCCATGCGCCACGGCCTTGACGGCGAACCGGTGGAGCCGTTGTCGTCGGAAGATCGGCTGGTCGCGCAAAAACGCTTCCTCAGCCTCAAGCAGAATGCCGGCAAGGCCGAGGCGCCCGAGCAGCCGGCCCCGCCTCCTCCCCCCCTTCTGAGCAAGAACGAACAGATTCGCGCCGCCCTCCTCAGTAGAAAGAGTTCGTCGGCCAGAGTGGGATGAGATAAGCGCGTCGCCCTTACATCATCCGCAACGTCGATAGGAATAGTAACCTGCTATTGTATTTCGCGGCGATCAATATCTGCGCTGCAACCGCAGCCAGCAAAACTTTCACGCTGTCCTCAAGTATATTTTGCTTTACATAGCATTAATGCAATTGCGCTAAATTTAGCATCAGCCAGAAACTTCCTCCGGACTTGCTAGAACGATGCGTTTCCTGATTTCTGCTTCCCTATTCGCATTGGCCGCAGTCCAGCCCGGCGCGGCCGCCGATCTTTCCGCCTACAAACGGCCGCTGACCGTGCCTTTCGAGGGGGTGACGGCCTATTCCCCTCAGCTGGCGACGCTCGGCAAGATGCTGTTCTTCGACCCCAGGCTTTCCGGCAACAAGAACATGACTTGCGCCAGCTGTCATAACCCGTCCTTCGGCTTCGAGACGCCTGTCAAGACGCCGATCGGCGCGGCCAATACCGCGCTCGGGCGCCAGGCGCCAACGGTTCTGAACGTTGCCTGGGTCACGCCCCTCTTCTGGGACGGCCGCGCGCCGAACCTGGAGCAGCAGGCGGCGGGCCCGATCACCGCTGCCGCCGAAATGAACGGCAAGCTCGACGAGGCCGTCAGCGAAATGCAGGATATACCCGATTACAAGAAGTGGTTCGGCGAGGTCTTCCCTGACAAGGGCATCACCAAGGAGACGCTGCTGACGGCGATTGCCACCTATGAGCGGACGGTGGTTTCCAACTGGTCGCCCTTCGACCGCTGGGTTGATGGCGACGAAAAGGCGGTTTCGGACAGCGCCAAGCGCGGCTTCGAGCTGTTTACCGGCACGGCCGGCTGTTCCGCCTGCCATACGGGTTGGAATTTCACCGACAACAAGTTCCATGACATCGGCCTGCCGGGTGACGATATCGGCCGCTACAAGATCGATGCGAGCAGCCCGAACAATAAATATGCTTTCAAGACGCCCGGCCTGCGCAATACGCTTTACCGTGGCCCCTATATGCATGACGGCAGCCTGAAGAGCATGGACGAGGTGATCGTCCATTACGAGGGCGGCGGCGTCAGCCGTCCGTCGCTCGATCCTGCCATGTCGCCTTTCCTGCTGACGGACGAGGAGAGCAAGGATCTGATCGCCTTTCTCGGAACCCTGACCGCCGAGAAGCAGGACATTCCCCTTCCGACGCTGCCGAACTGAGGTGCAGGCGATGACACTCTCCATACGCATGCAGATTCTCGTGCCAATGGTGGCGACGATCGTCGTCGGCTTCGGCAGCGCATTCCTGATCGGCTACCAGGCGGTCACCGGCCAGACTCGGGTCGCCGCGGTGGTGCAGGAGGCGGTGAACGCCAAGCTCGCCTCCGCCCATATCGAACAGCAGTTCAGGCAGGCGACATCGGTCGTCGACCGGGTGTTGTCGATGACGAATTTCGTGTCGGCCGCCGAGGTCAAGACCGAATTCGACCAGAGCAATGGCGCGCTGACGCAATCGCTTGACGAACTCGGCGGCATTGATCTCGCGACCTCGCTGACCGAGGGCGTACGGTCGCTGCGCCAGGCGCATGATGTCTGGGAAAAGGACGTCAGGGTCAGCCTCGGCCTGCAGCCGGCCGACGAAGTGCCGACAGCCGAGAAGCTGGCGCGCGCGCAGCAGGCGATCCTGACCGGGATCGCCGCCGTCAACGTCATCGTCGACAAGATAGCGACCGGGAGTGTCGCCGACGCCGGCAGCGCGCTGGAGACGAAGATCGAAATCGAACTGGCGTTGGCGGGCCTCGCCGCCATTGTCGGCCTCGGCATTCTGATCGCCATCGCCCGACATGTGTCGCGTCCGATCCAGCGCATCACCCAATCGATGCAGGCGCTCGCCAGCGGCGAAACCGACAAGGCAATCCCCTATGCCGGGCGCCGCGACGAGATCGGCCTGATGGCAGGCTCGGTGGAAGTCTTCCGTCAGAATGCCATCGCCCGCACCCGGCTCGAAGGCGAGGCCGAAGAGAACCGGCGGCTGGCGGAAGCAAACCGGCTGGTCGATCAGGAGCAGGCGGAACGCAGCGCGGCCGAGCGGCTGACGGTTGCCACATCCGGCCTGGCGGCCGGGCTGAAGCGGCTCGCGGAGGGCGATCTCGCCTTCAAGCTCCAGGACCGGTTCGCGCCGGAGTTCGAACCGCTGAGGCATGATTTCAACGCTTCCGTCGAGCAGCTCGGCGGCACGCTGCTTTCCGTTTCCGAAAGCGTGTCGATCATCAATTCCGGCACCCGCGAGATCAGCAACGGCTCCAACGAACTCTCCGGCCGCACCGAGCGGCAGGCGGCGACGCTCGAACAGACCGCTGCGGCGCTGAACGCCGTCACCGCCAAGGTTACCGAGGCCTTCGAAATCGCCGAAGAGGCCCGTGGCGTCGCCGATGACGCTAATCGCAGCGCCGCGGCATCCGGCAAGGTGGTGGCCCAGACGGTCGAGGCCATGGGGCAGATCGAGGAATCCTCCAGGCAGATCAACAATATCATCGCTGTCATCGACCAGATCGCCTTCCAGACCAACCTGTTGGCGCTGAATGCCGGTGTCGAGGCAGCGCGCGCCGGCGAGGCCGGCAAGGGTTTTGCCGTCGTCGCCCAGGAAGTGCGCGAACTTGCGCAGCGCTCGGCCCAGGCTGCCAAGGAGATCAAGGAACTGATCGGGCGGGCATCCGCCAAGGTCGCCGGCGGCGTCGAATTGGTCAACCAGACGGGGGCCGCCCTTGGCGACATCGGCCGCTTCATCGTCGATATCAACCAGCGCATGGACGCACTGGCGGCCTCGGCGCGCGAACAGGCGACCAGCCTGTCGGAAGTCAATTCGGCCATGCACCAACTCGACCAGGTGACCCAGCAGAATGCCGCGATGGTGGAGGAAACCACCGCTGCCAGCGTCACGCTGGCCGGCGAGGCAGAGCGCCTGCGCCAACTGGTCACCCAGTTCGAGCTGGGCAGGGCCTCCGGCACGGGGATCTATCGCGACGCGGCGTGAGCGTGGGGTTGGCGAGCGAACCCGATCTCGGATTTTGAGAGACGTGACGTTCAGGGCCTGTCAGCTAGGCTTGTCTCCGAGCTCATAGCCGCTGACGTCCTCACTTAGAGATGTCAACCGATCGAGCGCCAAGGTTCGCTTGGCGTCCCGAGCTGCCTTGTATGCCGCAACATCCGTTGCTCTCAAACGGCGGTGACTGCCAACCATTTCCGCCGGAAGCTCCCCTGTATCGACCAATCGAACCAGATACTGCCTGGAAACATTGAGAATGTCGGCCGCAGCCTGCGTTGACAGCATCTCTTCGTCCGGCAGAACCGTTACAGGGCGGCCCTCCGCGAGAAGCTCGGCCGCCTGATACATGATCTCGGCCAACGCATGAGGCACTTCTAGACGCTCGCCATCGGCGTCGACGACCTGAACACTCCCCTGCCGCGTTCTGGATGTCGCCCGTAAAAGCGATGCTATACGAGCAGCTGCCGATCTCTCGGGTGCTGGAACAGCATTCGGCGTTCCGGGAGGATTTTTATCCTGCGATGTGCGATGTGTTATGGCCATGCCGAGAATATGGCGCGCAAACGCTATAAACGCAACTGGCTTCCTTTGAGCCATCGGAAATTTCGCATGAGTGCTTATGTTCGTCGCTGTTCTTGATGCCAATGTTCTTTTTCCCATGCTGCTGCGGGATACGCTGCTGCGCGTGGCGTCAGAAGGTTGTTTTCGGGTTCATTGGTCGCCTCGTATTCTGGAAGAAATGACCCGTAACTTGGTCAGCGATTACGGTATGGATCCTTCCAGAGCCGAAGCGTTGCGAACTGTTATGGAGGAGGCATTTCCTGAAGCGAATGCGGAAGGCTGGGAAGAGATCGAGCCGGCCATGCGAAATGATCCGAAGGATCGACATGTCGTCGCGGCGGCAGTTGCTGCAGAAGCTACAATTATCGTGACCTCAAACATCCGCGATTTCGGTAATATGCCCGACGGCATTGTTGCCATGACCCCTGATGAATTTCTCACCGAAACCTTCGCGAGAAACGAGACGAAGGTGCTAAGGGCGCTTACTCTGCAAGCCGCTGCCTATCGACGACCAACGTTGACCGTAAGCGAGCTCATCGAAAGACTCGCAC